>JAILLF010000016.1 GCA_024693365.1 Acetatifactor sp.
GGGGCGGGTTTTCCCGTCTGTAAAGCGTATCCGTGTCTCCGGAAAACGCGTTGGAGTAATGGCTGAAAAGGAGACACAGAACCGTCCCCTGTCTCCCAGAACCGTCCCCTGTCTCCCCCAGAACCGTCCCCTGTCTCCCCCTTCCTATGTTGCATAAAACAGGCGGCAGGGCTGATCATTCAGCCCTGCCGCCTGTTCAGATCAGGCAGATATAGTTAATATTGTGTGCGCTTTAAATGTCAATAGTATCCGACCATGGAAACTTAACCGGTCATGCGGCGCATGAGCCTGGTACCTTCGGTCTTGAGCCATTTCTCATATATTTTGTAGTCGGGGATGATTTTTGCGACTTCTGCCCAGAAGCGGGGGGAGTGGTTCATTTCCTTGCGGTGGCACAGTTCGTGGACGATCACGTAGTCCAGGACTTTGGGCGGAGCCAGCATGAGCAGGCAGTTGAAATTGAGGTTGCCCTTGGAGGAGCAGCTCCCCCAGCGGGTCTTCTGATTGCGGATGGTAATGCGGCCGTACTGCACGCCGACCAGGGGCGCGAAGTGGGCGGTCCTTTCCGGGATCACGCGCAAGGCTTCATCTGCCAGGGACCGGATCTCGTCCATGGAGAGGGGCTGTACGGGAGAGGCCGCCTCGGCGGCCATTTCTTTTTCAACAAGAGCCAGATGCTTTCTGAGCCAGGCGGAGTTTTTACGGACAAAGGCTTCAATATCTTTCAAAGAGGCATTCCGGGGAGCGCGCACAATGATCCGGCCGTCGTGTTTGACCTGCAGAGACAGGGTGCGGCGGCTGCTGCGGATGATCTGTATGGAATCGGGAAGAGAAGAAGAGGCGCCGAGGCTTATATACTGATCCTTCCCTTCAAAAGCGGCACCGGAATGGGGAATACTGATATTCAAAATATTTTCTTTCTCCTATACATCTCCTATACAAAAAACAGGCGGCAGGGTAGTGTTTCTCACCCTGCCGCCTCTATTATACAGGCATAGTCATATTTTGTGTGCGATATTCTCCTGGAAGACTCAGAGAAATATTATGAATCTGCCGGTTCCGTCTCCGAACCGGAAATCATTGGAAGGAATACCTTCCTAATTATCTATAAGCTGTATAAATATAGAATTTGTAGGAATAGTATCCTTTGCTGGGTTCGGGCACTGTGCAGAAGACGCCGTTGCGTTTTCTCCTTGTAATGACCCTCACATAGTAGTTCTGGTACTTCTTCAGGCTGCTTCCTCTGTATTTCTTGACAGTGCCGGAAGTGGCGGTCGCCTTCGTGCTGGTGGAGAGGTTCCAGTACCATTTGCCGGAAGGATTGGTCGTCATGAAGATATTATATCCGTTGGAACCGTAAATGATGTTCCAGTTGAACTTGACGTTTTTGCTGCCGGACATTCTGGCATCGACATTTTTGGGCCAGGGTGTTATGAAGACGATGTTGGACCAGGGACTCTTCTGCAGCACCTGCCTGGAACTGTTGACCTTCAGCGCACGTACCTGGAACTGATAGACATGTTTGTAGTTGAGGCCGTAAACGGTGGCTCCGTAATAGTTGCCGTATAAGGTTTTGCCGATATTGTGACTTCCGTCCGTCCATGTGCATCTGATCTGATATGCATTGGCTCCGGAAACAGTATTCCAGTAGATATCACAAGATGAGAACTGGTAATTGTTCCATCTCACAAAACGTGCGTTTCCGGGTTTTTTCATGGCGGCCTCGGCGCTTGTGGCAGACAGAGAGCCGATGATAAAAACAGCAATCAGAAATGCCGCAGCGAGTCGCTTAATAGATTTTAACATTTTCTTTCCCTCCATAGGCAGGTTTACGCTTACCTGAAAAAACGATCCGCAGTGAGTCTCTGCATCCGGACGCACACATACCGGTATCAAAAGACATTGTGCAGATGATTTTATCAGTACCTGAGGCCGGCGTTTCCCCGTGCAGACCTCATAATTATTCATATTATAATATTTATACGACAAAAACTCAATGGCATTACATATATCATATACATTATAGGGGCAAAAGTTTATAATATAATATATATATGTATAAATATGCGATAAAGGGCGCAGGAACTGCAGATAATTTATAGCTGTGATATTATGGACAGAATGGGAAAGTTGTGATATTATATCGTTTGCCTGAAAAATATTGAAATCAGTCAATTTTTTCGGGAATATATGCGCACTCGTAGTCTAATGGATAGAACGGAGGCCTCCGACGCCTTTAATGCAGGTTCGATTCCTGTCGAGTGCATAGCGGGGCGGGATGCGTGCATCCCGCCTCTTTTGTACACTTTGAAACGGCTCATGCCGATTTAATTATTTTTTTATCTTTTGCAAAAACATGCACACAATTTCCTACATTGACAGCTATTTGCGTAAATATACTATATATTGTCTGAGCATAGAGGGGAGAACTCCAGAAGTTGTTGTGCATTATGGATGGTTTTGTGTTTTAATCTCTGAGGTTTTTTACAAAATCTTACAATAGTACTTGAATTTTACCTACTGAATACGGTACAATGAAGTCTGACAAAAATCTGACGCTTGCTGTGTGTGTCCGCGGTATCTTTCCGGGGCTGCAACGGCATTTCGTTTGGCTTCCGGTTATATATTTCCATATTTGATCGTGAGATACCGGCGGGATGAAGCGGAGCAGAGCTCATTCAGCATACATCAGATTGTTGCTAAAACCTTTATGTTTATGTAGGAGGAACTAAAATGGCAGTAAAAGTAGCAATTAACGGTTTCGGTCGTATTGGTCGTCTGGCTTTCCGTCAGATGTTTGGCGCTGAGGGTTTTGAGATCGTAGCAATCAACGATCTGACATCCCCCGAGATGCTTGCACATCTGCTGAAGTATGACAGCACACAGGGCAGATATGAGAAGGCTGATACCGTATCTTTCGGCGAAGATTCCATCACAGTCGACGGCAAAGAGATCAAGATTTATGCGAAGGCCAACGCAGCTGAGCTTCCCTGGGGCGAGATCGGCGTAGATGTCGTTCTGGAGTGCACAGGCTTCTACACCTCCAAGGCAAAAGCACAGGCACACATCGATGCAGGCGCAAAGCACGTTATCATTTCCGCTCCTGCAGGCAATGATCTGCCTACCATCGTTTACAATGTTAACCACCAGTCCCTGACCAGCGAAGACAAGATCATCTCCGCTGCATCCTGCACAACCAACTGCCTGGCTCCCATGGCAAAGGCTCTTAATGACCTGGCTCCCATCAAGTCCGGTATCATGTGCACAATCCACGCTTACACAGGCGACCAGATGACTCTGGACGGACCTCAGAGGAAGGGCGACAAGAGGCGTTCCCGTGCTGCAGCGATCAACATCGTTCCCAACAGCACCGGCGCTGCAAAGGCTATCGGCCTTGTTATCCCTGAGCTGAATGGCAAGCTGATCGGTTCCGCACAGCGTGTTCCCGTTCCTACCGGTTCCACCACCATCCTTACCGCAGTAGTTAAGGGTGCTAACGTTACCAAGGAAGGCATCAACGCTGCGATGAAGGCTGCTGCTTCCGAGTCCTTCGGCTACAACGAGGATCAGATTGTATCTTCCGACGTTATCGGCATGAGATTTGGTTCCCTGTTCGATGCAACCCAGACCATGGTTTCCAAGATCGACGACGAGACCTTCCAGGTTCAGGTTGTTTCTTGGTATGACAACGAGAACTCCTACACCAGCCAGATGGTTCGTACCATTAAGTACTTCGCTGAGCTGAACTAAGAGTTAGCAAAAAGAGACCTTAGGGGTCCGGTCTTATGGACCGGACCCTTTCGTTTTACAAAAAAATAAATGGAGGATCCTAAAATGAGCTTAAACAAGAAATCCGTAGACGACATCAACGCAAAGGGCAAGCGCGTTCTTGTAAGATGTGACTTCAACGTACCCCTGAAGGACGGCGTGATCACCGACGAGACCAGAATCGTTGCTGCGTTGCCTACCATCAAGAAACTGATTAACGACGGCGGCAAGGTAATCCTTTGCTCTCATCTCGGCAAGGTTAAGGACGGCCCCAATGAGAAGGAGTCCCTGGCACCCGTTGCAAAGAGACTTTCCGAGAAGCTTGGCAAGGAAGTTGTTTTCGTATCTGATTACAACGTAACCGGCGAGGCTGCTACCAAGGCCGTAGAGGCTATGAAGGAGGGAGACGTAGTTCTTCTTCAGAATACCCGTTTCCGTGGCAAAGAGGAGACCAAGAACGGTGAAGAGTTCTCCAAGGAGCTCGCTGATCTTGCAGATCTGTACGTTTGCGACGCATTCGGTTCTTCCCACAGAGCACACGCTTCCGTAGAAGGCGTTACCAAGTTCATCACCGCTAAGGGCGGCGAGAACGTTGTTGGTTATCTGATGCAGAAGGAGATCGACTTCCTCGGCAACGCAGTTGAGAATCCCGTTCGTCCTTTCGTTGCAATCCTTGGCGGCGCTAAGGTTGCTGATAAGCTGAACGTTATCTCTAACCTGCTTGAGAAGTGCGATACCCTGATCATTGGCGGTGGCATGGCTTATACCTTCTTAAAGGCGAAAGGGTACGAGATTGGTAAGTCTCTGGTTGACAATGAGAAGATCGAGTACTGCAAGGAGATGATGGAGAAGGCTGAGAAGCTTGGCAAGAAGCTGCTTCTTCCCGTTGACTCCGTTACCATCGCTGAGTTCCCTAACCCCATCGATGCACCAGTTGACACCGTTGTTTGCGACGTAGACAAGATGCCTGCTGACAGAGAGGGCTGTGACATCGGACCTAAGACCGCTGAGCTGTACGCTGAGGCAGTTAAGAGCGCTAAGACCGTTGTTTGGAACGGACCCATGGGCGTATTCGAGAATCCCATCCTTGCAGCTGGTACCATCGCAGTGGCAAAGGCTCTTGCAGAGACCGACGCAACCACGATCATCGGCGGTGGCGATTCCGCATCCGCAGTTAACAATCTTGGCTTTGGCGACAAGATGAGCCATATCTCCACCGGTGGCGGCGCTTCCCTTGAGTTCCTGGAGGGCAAGGTTCTTCCCGGCGTTGCAGCTGCAGACGACAAATAGGCGGAATGAAGTGAATGTCCCCCAATGAAAATTATGACGATGGGTTTACGTCAGAATTTTCATCGCCTAAATGGGGACAGAGCGAAATGAAGCATTCGTCCGCGAAGCGGACTTTAATTAGGAGGACAATATGGCAAGAAAGAAAATTATCGCAGGCAACTGGAAGATGAACATGACTCCCAGCGAGGCAGTTGCCCTGGTAAATACCTTGAAGCCCCTTGTAGTGAATGATGACGTGGACGTGGTATTCTGCGTACCTGCAATCGATATCATTCCTGCAATGGAAGCTGCAAAGGGAACCAATATCAACATTGGTGCCGAGAACATGTATTTTGAGGAGAAGGGTGCTTACACCGGCGAGATTTCTCCTGCAATGCTGGTTGACGCGGGCGTGAAGTACGTAATCATCGGACATTCCGAGAGAAGAGAGTACTTCGCAGAGACCGATGAGACCGTAAACAAGAAGATCCTGAAGGCATTTGAGCATGGCATCACCCCCATCATTTGCTGCGGCGAGTCCCTGAAGCAGAGAGAGCAGGGAATCACCATTGACTGGATCCGTCAGCAGATCAAGATCGCATTCCTGAACGTTACTGCAGCACAGGCAGCTACCGCAGTTATCGCGTACGAGCCCATCTGGGCAATCGGTACCGGCAAGGTTGCTACCACTGAGCAGGCGCAGGAGGTTTGCAAGGCAATCCGTGATTGCATCGCTGAGATTTATGATGACGCAACGGCTGCAGCCATCCGCATTCAGTACGGCGGTTCCGTTTCCGCATCCAGCGCTCCTGAGCTTTTCGCACAGGCAGACATCGACGGCGGCTTGGTAGGCGGTGCTTCCCTGAAGCCCGACTTTGGCAAGATCGTAAATTACAATAAGTAATCTGCGAAAACGTTACTCATGAAATTTAAGAAGGAGTTTCCTGCATATTGCAAGAAACTCCTTTTTTTGTTATAATAAATCAGTAATGCCCGTAGGCTGGATGGCCTTGTCACACAGACAAAACTAAATGGATTGGAGAGACGGAACATGATTTTTAAGTGTAAGAATTGTGGTGGTAATGCTGTTTACAGTCCTGAAAAACGAAGGATGATCTGCCCTTATTGCGACAGCGAGAATAGTTATGACCGTAAGACGAATTCAAATGATATTGTGAGCAACATGGAAAATTGTCCGGATTGCGGCGGTACGATTCCCGTGGAGCAGTTTGACAGCGCCATGCACTGTCCGTACTGCGGGAACTCCATTATTTTTGACGAGCGCGTTCAGGGAGAGTATCTTCCGAAGTTTATCATTCCCTTTGAATTGGGGAAGGACAACTGTAAGGCGCTGATTCGTGAAAAATTCAAGAAATTGACGTTTGCGCCCGCTGATTTTCTGTCAGAGGTTTGTTTGAATACCATGCAGGGCGACTACGTTCCCTTCTGGTTTTATGATTATAAGACAAATGCAGTCTTTGAGGGACAGGGTACCAAGGTTCGTTCCTGGACGAGCGGAAGCTATCGTTATACGGAGACTTCTTACTATAACGTGGTCCGCGACATGAACATTCCTTTCGAAAAATTGCCTGCCGACGCATCCATCAAGATGCCGGACAACGTAATGGACCTGATGGAGCCCTATACCTATTCAAAGCTCCGGGATTTTGAACCGGAATACCTTTCCGGGTTTAATGCGGAAATTTATAACATGCCTGCGGAAGACATTGAAGGCAGGGCAAGAAAGAAGATGGAGGACGACGCGTCCGCGATCTTAAGGAGCAGTATTTCCGGATATTCCTCCGTGATCAAGAACAATCAGAGTATTCGCGTGCTTGACCGGAACGTAAATTACGGACTGATGCCGGTTTGGAAATATGTTTATCAGTATAAGGAACAAGAATACCCCTTCTACGTAAACGGTGAAACGGGAAAGATCATAGGCACCGCACCGCTTTCCAAGAGCAAGGTGGTGGGCTACACGTTTACGTTATGGGCCCTTCTGACGGCGATCTTGGCATCCGTCAATGGAATTTTGGGATTGATATAGGAGGGGGAGCATTACATGGAAGAATATAACGTTAAGTTGGAAGAACGCAAAAAATATATTCATTATTTTCGCGTTTGGATGATCATAGCGGCAATTGCCGTATGCGGATTTGGCGTCATGAAAGTGATCCACATGAATGACAAGGAGGCGTCGAGGAATAATTCCGAGGCACCGAGCGAGAGAGTGTTTGACTATGCTGACGTGCTTACGGACACAGAGGAAAAAGAGCTTTCGGAATTGATTGAGAAGCAGGAAGAATATGGAAAATGTGACATCATCCTTGTGACGATCAATCAGGAGGTTGGCTTATCAGATTACGCATGGGAACAGAACATGATGGATCTCGCGGATGATTTCTACGATGAGCGGGCTTATGGATATGATCAGCCGCACGGAGACGGCGTGCTGATTCTCGACAACTGGTATCACCAGGGACAGTCAGACTCTCAGGCGGGAACTTGGATCTCCACTTCCGGAAAGATGATTGAGGGTCTGTCGGATTATGAGAGGGAAAGAGTGCTGGATGCCGAGGACGAAGGCTTTTACAGAAGTACCAAGGATGGCTACGCAAGTGCGATCAAGAAGATTGCACAATATGCAAAGGATGAGGGAGACAGATCCTATCAGCTTCCCTGGCTTGTTGTTTTGATCATTCCCGTGATCGTTGCCATCATCTATTGTACTACAAACATGAAGCAAAAAGCAGGCGTTGACACGACTTCGGCGACCACCTACGTACCCGGCGGACAGCCAGAACTGAGGGCACAAAGGGATGATTTCATCCGCAAGAACGTAACGAAGGTGAAGATTGAGACTTCCTCAAGTTCCGGCAGCAGGGGCGGCGGATCGCACAGAAGCAGCGGTGGCTTTAGCCATGGCGGCGGCGGACGCAGAAGATAAGAGAATCGAAAAGAAAGATCAAAGAAAAGCACAATAAGAAAAGCACAATAAGAAAAGCTCAATAAAAAAAGCTCAATAAAAAAGCATCCATGGTGACGGCATGGATGCTTTTTACTGTTCATAATAAATTTATAAAGGATCCGTAGGGGATGGGATTAAGCCATCTCGTTAACGGCCTTGCTGATGCGAGCAACTTTTCTGGCAACGTTGTTCTTGTGATAAACGCCCTTGCTTCCAGCCATCTCGATCACCTTGGTAGCGGAAGCGAGTTCAGCCTTTGCAGCCTCCTTGTCGCCAGCCTCGATGGCAGCGAATACCTTCTTGATCGCGGTCTTAACGCCAGATCTGATTGCCTTGTTTCTCTCAGCATTTACGCGCGCTACGGAAATTCTCTTCTTTGCGGACTTAATATTAGCCAATGTAGTTTACCTCCATTTGATAATTAAACATGTGTTTCGGACTCGTTTGCACAGCCAGACACGGAGGACTAATGCAAACATACTCTTGTAGTTTAGGTAATTATTTTGTTTTTGTCAATACATAAATCAGAAAAAAATGCAAAAAATAGGGATAAATTTATGGAAACGGATATTATTAAGAGGTAAGAGATGAATTCTTTTGGAATCAGAACGGATTTGGCTTTGGAGGCGCGCGAAGGAATGGAGCGCGCGGGGGAGAAACTGCATGGCGTGCGGACGCAGGAGTATGAATATGAGAAGGCAGGCGTCCGCGTGACAAAGGTATTTGTTGAGACAAAAAATGCGGCAAATCAGTTGGGAAAACCGATTGGCTGTTACGTGACAATGGAGGCTGACGCGCTTGGCGAACCGGATGAGGGATATCATCGTGAGATTTCGGAATGCTTTCGGAAGGAGCTTTGCCAACTTATAGAGGAAATGGCCATTTTGGTGATCGGACTTGGAAACAGGGACGTGACGGCAGATTCCCTGGGACCAAGGATCCTAGATCATCTTTTTGTCACGCGTCATATGGTTAAGCTGTACGGAGCGGCGGCCGTCGGAGAGGGAACGGTTCACCTGATCAGCGCCCTCGAACCAGGCGTCATGGCCAAAACGGGAATGGAGACGGCGGAAATCGTCAGCGGCGTGATCAGGGAGACAAAGCCGGATCTTCTGATCGTGGCGGACGCATTGGCAGCAAGGAGTACAAAGCGATTGAACAGAACGATACAGATCACGGACGTGGGAATCCAACCGGGCTCAGGCGTTGGCAACCATAGAAATGCGCTGACGCAGGAAAGTCTGGGAGTACCGGTGATTGCCATTGGCGTACCGACCGTGGTAGACGCGGCGACAATCGTCGGAGACGCCATGGAGCGACTTTTGGGAACGGAAAAGATCTTTCGAAGGAGCTCTCTTGCGGATCTTAACAACATGTACGTAACGGGAAAGGACGTTGATGAGGTCGTAAAACGCATTAGCTTTACAATCTCAGAAGGGATCAACGCTGCATTTTGCGCGGAAGGGGAATAGACAGCCTTTGGACGTCATAGGATAGAGGGAATAGAAATGACGGGAACCCTATGAGAAAAAGGCGATTTGGGAAAGCTTTGTTTCTGATCGCATGTGTCCTGTGCACTGTGCTGTCGTTCCATATCATGAGAAAGCTTCCGGATATCCGAGATAAGAATGGATGGGCATCTGGCATTCACCGGATTTTGTTGATGTAAGCGGAGAGAACCGTGGCACCGGTCATGGCGATGGGGAAGGGTACGGAGAAAGGATATTTTGAGAATGCATTTTTGTACGTTACGGCGCCGATGATTCCCTGTCTGGAGGAGCGAGCGGCATGGAAGCTGGCGGAGGATGCGGTTGGGCGGGATAAGGAGAAGCAGGCTAATTGCGAGAAAGCTCTGGAAGACGTGAGTGACGGGATGGCAAGAGAAGAAGCGAATTGCCCGAATGATAAGGCGGTGCAGGAAGGTGAGAATATCGCAAATGACGGTAACGTGCAAGAGGATGGAAAAACTACAGATGAAGCACTGCGTCAGACGAGCGAAGACCTCATGAATGGCGACGATTCCGGCATGGAGGACGCAGGAGAATGGATGGAGAGAGGGACGACGCCAAAGAGCCGCCTGACGGAAAAAAAACAAATTCTTGACGCCGTGACACTGAATACTTTTGAAGCTCTGGTCAAAAATTTTTACGTGGTCGATTCCACGACGATGGCGGATGGGGCGCTCCTTAACGCAGAACGCTTTCTGGAAAAGGATCTTCGGGTTAATCGGACAGGGGAAGGACCGCAAATTCTGATCTATCACACACATTCACAGGAAGGTTACGCTGACGAGGATAATCCGGAGGCGACAGTCGTTGGCGCGGGCATGGAACTGACTAGGATTTTGGAGGAGGACTACGGATACAGAGTGTTGCATCATGAAGACGTTTATGACAAGCCTTCCCGCAATGGCGCTTATTCCAGGGCCTTACCAGAGGTGGAGAGGATCCTTGAGGAGAACCCAACCATTCAGGTCGTGATTGATCTGCATCGGGACGAAATGCCTGAAAAGGTCAGGCTCGTTACGGAGGTGGACGGGAAAAAGACGGCACGGTTCATGTTTTTTAACGGCATCAGCCGTACCAGAAAGACGGGGGAATTGGATTATTTAAAAAATCAGTGGTTGGAAGAAAATCTGGCCTTTTCGTTTCAGATGGAAAAAGCTGCGCAAGAGTATTATCCTGGTCTTACCAGGAAGATTTATCTCAAAGGATACCGTTATAACATGCACGTATGCCCCAAAACGCTCCTGATTGAGCTCGGGGCGCAAAACAATACTTATGACGAGGCATTGGCCGCATGCGGGCCGCTGGCAAGTCTTTTGGACCACGTGCTGTCGGGAGGGGAATGGATGCAAGCCTTGATCCCATGAGAAACTATGGACAAGCCATCATTTTTCTGATAGAATAAAAAATCAAGATTACGAAAAGAAAATGAGGGTTTTAAGATGTCCCAGATCGACCAGTCGAAAATTCGAAATTTTTGCATCGTGGCTCACATTGACCACGGGAAATCCACGTTGGCGGACCGCATCATAGAGCAGACGGGTCTGCTTACCAGCCGTGAGATGCAGGCGCAGGTGCTTGACAACATGGAGCTTGAGCGCGAACGCGGCATTACCATCAAGGCACAGGCCGTTCGCACCGTATATAAGGCGAAGGATGGCGAGGAGTATATCTTCAATCTGATCGACACGCCGGGCCACGTAGACTTTAACTATGAGGTGAGCAGATCCCTTGCGGCCTGCGACGGAGCAATTTTGGTTGTGGACGCGGCCCAGGGAATAGAAGCGCAGACGCTTGCCAACGTTTATCTGGCGCTTGATCATGATTTGGACGTATTTCCCGTGATCAACAAGATCGATCTCCCCAGTGCAGAGCCACAGCGCGTGATCGAAGAAATCGAGGACGTGATAGGCATTGAGGCGCAGGACGCGCCGCTCATTTCCGCCAAGAACGGCATCGGCATTGAAGAGGTGCTGGAGCAGATCGTGCATAAGATCCCGGCACCCAAGGGCAGTGCTTCGGCGCCGCTTAAGGCATTGATCTTTGACTGCGTATATGATTCCTATAAGGGTGTTATCGTCTTTTGCCGCATCATGGAAGGAACCGTGAAAAAGGGGACCGAAGTCTTGATGATGGCGACGGGAGCAAAGGAAGAGGTTGTTGAGGTTGGATATTTTGGCGCAGGCCAGTTTATTCCTTGCGAGGAACTCTCGGCCGGCATGGTTGGCTATATCACGGCGTCCATTAAGAACGTAAAGGACACCGCGGTGGGTGATACCGTGACAGATGCCAAGAACCCTTGCGCGGAGCCGCTGCCAGGCTACAAGAAAGTACTTTCCATGGTATATTGCGGCATCTATCCCGCAGACGGAGCGAAATATCCGGACCTTCGTGACGCACTTGAAAAACTGCAGTTAAATGACGCCTCCCTGTTCTATGAGCCGGAAACTTCCATTGCGCTGGGCTTTGGCTTCCGGTGCGGATTCCTTGGACTTTTGCACCTGGAAATCATTCAGGAGCGCTTGGAGAGAGAATATAACTTAGATCTCGTGACGACTGCGCCCGGCGTTGTCTATAAGGTACATAAGACAAACGGTGAGTGCATTGAACTTACCAATCCGTCGAACCTTCCCGACCCGTCTGAGATCGATTACATGGAAGAACCCATTGTCAGCGCCGAGATCATGGTGACCAGCGAGTTTATCGGTTCCATCATGACGCTTTGTCAGGAGCGTCGCGGACGGTATCTTGGAACGGAATACATTGAAGCGAACAGAGCACTTCTGAAATATGAACTGCCCCTAAACGAGATCATCTATGATTTCTTTGACGCGTTAAAATCCAGATCCAGAGGATATGCATCCTTTGACTATGACATTAAGGGCTACGAGCAGTCAAAGCTTGTAAAGCTTGACATATTGATCAACAAGGAAGAGGTTGACGCACTGAGCTTTATCGTTCACGCGGATTCTGCCTATGAGCGCGGCAGGAAGATGTGTGAGAAACTGAAGGATGAGATTCCAAGACACCTTTTTGAGATTCCCATTCAGGCAGCCGTTGGCGGGAAGGTCATTGCGAGAGAAACCGTCAGGGCAATGCGTAAGGACGTGCTTGCGAAGTGCTACGGCGGTGACATTACCCGTAAGAAGAAGCTCCTGGAGAAGCAGAAGGAAGGAAAGAAACGCATGCGCCAGGTTGGCAACGTGGAGATTCCCCAGAAAGCCTTCATGAGCGTCTTAAAGCTTGACGACAGGGACTAAAGAATGAAAGAACTAATGCTTTACCTGCACGTTCCATTTTGCGTGCGAAAATGTAATTATTGTGATTTCCTCTCCGCCGTTCATCCGGAGGAGACGAGGGAACGCTACGTAGAGGCACTCTGTGCGGAAGTCCGTGCGAGAGGAAAGGAATATTCAGGGAGGACCGTTACCAGCATCTTTTTTGGCGGGGGAACGCCCTCCCTGCTTTTGCCTGCGCAGATTTTCGGGATTATGGACGTAATCAGGGAAACGTTTCAGGTGGCGCCTGATGCGGAAATTACGATGGAGTGTAATCCCGGAACAGTCAAAATGACTGGACGTTCAGACGTTGAAAGGCGGCAGGTGGATTTAGACAGTGAAAGACGACAGAGGGATTTAGACGATAAGGAACGGCAGGGAAATATTGCGGAGAAAGAGAGGCTTGCGGGATATCTCAAGGCAGGCATCAACCGCCTCAGTATAGGCCTTCAGTCTGCAAATGACGAGGAACTGCAGCTACTTGGACGCATCCATGATTTCGACGCGTTTCAAAAGACATATCAGGCAGCTAGAGCGGCAGGTTTTACCAACGTAAGCATTGACCTTATGAACGCGCTTCCAGGGCAGACTTTGGATTCCTGGAAAGAGACGCTGGAGAAGGTTTTGACGCTGAAACCCATGCCGGAGCATCTTTCCGTCTACAGTTTGATCTTAGAGGAGGGTACCCGTTTTTTTGCCTGGGACGGGGAAGGAAAATTTACCGGGAAACTGCAGATACCGTCGGAAGAGCTTGACCGGGAAATGTATGCCCATACGGGAAAGAGGTTGCGTGAAGCAGGCTTTGAGCAATATGAGATTTCAAATTATGCCAGGGAAGGCTGGGAATGCCGGCACAATTTCGGTTACTGGACAAGAAAAGAATATTTGGGATTGGGGCTGGGTTCGGCGTCCCTTCTGGATGAGACTAGGTATTCCAATGAGACCAATTTTGGAAAATATTTGAAGGATCCCCTGGCGGGAAGAACGGCGCAACCGCTTGGCAGGAAAGAACAGATGGAGGAGTTTTTGTTCCTAGGGCTGCGCACCTGCCGGGGCGTTAAAAGGAAAGAGTTTTTGGAGAGCTTTGGAGAGTCTTTGGACCAGTATTGGCAGGCAGTGATCGATAAAAACGTGGCGGACGGATTGCTTTTGGATGACGGGGAGGGAATCCGCCTGACTGCAAAGGGAATGGATCTTAGCAATTACGTGTCGG
Organism: Acetatifactor sp.; assembly: GCA_024693365.1. GTDB lineage: Bacteria > Bacillota > Clostridia > Lachnospirales > Lachnospiraceae > Acetatifactor. The sequence goes on from JAILLF010000016.1 coordinate 14,005, forward strand.
CACAGTTTTTGCTGGATGAATAAACTCACGGTTCTCAAGAAGTCAGAAGGACTTGCAACTCATAATTTGTCCGTGCGTATACTATCTTAACTAAGGCCAATAGGTGACGTGGAGGCTTCGTTGCAAACCTTTTTGCATCCATTGACTCCGAAGGAAGAAGCAAGACAGCTCAGTCTGCTGAAGGAGGGAACCCCAGAGGAGGCTAATGCCGCAAAGGAAATGCTCATTGAGCATAATTTACGACTGGTGGCCCATATCATCAAGAAATATCAGATATCTGACGAGGAACCGGACGACTTGCTTTCCATTGGCACGATTGGGCTGATCAAGGCGATAGGCAGTTTTGACGAAAGCAAGGGGAAACTGGCAACCTATGCGTGCAGATGCATTGAAAATGAAATCTTGATGCTGCTTCGCGGCAAGAAGAAAACGGCCAGTGACGTATCGTTATATGAGACCATTGGTCAAGACAAGGAAGGCAATGAGATCCAGCTAATGGACATGATCGAACAAAGCCAAATGGATGCCTGCGACCGTTATGAACTGAGCGAGAACGTGAAGAAACTAAAGGAAATGCTACAATCGCTTTTGACAAGAAGAGAGCGAGAGATCATTATGCTCCGGTATGGTCTGGCTGATGGCGAGGAGAAGACGCAAAGTCAGATCGGAAAACGCATGGGAATCTCCAGAAGCTACGTATCCAGGATCGAAAAGCGGGCACTGGGAAAGCTCCGCAGAGGATTTCAACAAGAGACTTGAATTTTTCCGGTTCACAAGTTATAATGATTCTGTTATATCTGTTACGGGTTAATTCTAATCCGTGACGGATATCCCATCTTTTTCATTTCATGCGCGGCGCCGTACTAAGCGGACAGCCGTTCAGAGAGTGCTTCGACTCTTTTTCAAATTTTAACGAAATTGACAGAAAGTATGGCGTTCCTTGACAAATGATAAAGTATAAAATAACATAAAATAAGAGTTTTGTACCACGATGCAAAGGAGAAAATCATATGAAACGGAAGAATTTTTGGGAACTCCTTGGAACTGCACTCATTATGGTTGGCATGATTATTCTGGGGAACGTCGTTCCGGTTTCAGCTGCCGGGAAAATACCGATTGACGAAGATCATTTTCCCGATCCGGGTTTCCGGGCAGTTATTGCTTCCAGAGAGTATGATTGGGATCAGGACGGTTTTCTGGATGATCAGGAAAGAGGCGTTTATAACGTCTATTGTAAGCATTATCCGAACGTAAAATCACTGGAGGGAATTGAATATTTTCCAGACGTGCGCGGCGTCTGGTGTGAAGATTGCAACATTACGTCCCTGGATCTTCGCAAGAATCCGGAGGTGACGGGCGTATGGTGCTCCGAAAATCCATTGACGCATTTGGATCTTTCCGGGAATCCGAAGCTTGAGTGGCTGTATTGCTTTAAATGTGAGTTAGACACCGTGGACGTAACGCATAATCCCAAGCTGGGTTACCTTGAATGCAGTGACAATCCGCTGACTAAAATCGATTTGAGTAAATGTCCAGACTTGGAGCATTTGATTATCAACTCTTGTCAGCTGGAATATCTGGATACTAGCAATAACCCGAAGCTTTCCCATCTGGATGCGTTAAGGACTGGTTTGAAAGAACTTGATCTCGGAAACAATCCTTATATGAAGAGACTGGACGTGTGGGATAACGCGGGATTGGAAGTGGACGTCAGCGGTCTTACGGGATTGGAGTTCTTTAACTGCGCCAATTGCGGACTTACGCGTCTTGACGTAACGCATAACCCCCAGCTGATGGTATTGATCTGTGACTGGAACCAGATTCCGGAGCTGGATCTTTCCCATAATCCTAGGTTGGCGGATCTGCGCTGTGGATGTAACCGCCTCACGAAACTGGATATTTCTCATAATCCCCAGTTGTACTATTTACAAATTTTCGGAAATAGGATTAGCTCAGTAAACATCAATAATAACAGCCGTCTCCGCTTTATTCTTGATCAGGTGGAAAAAGGAAACGGTTCCATGGTATATGACCCTAATTCCATGTCCTACGATTATCTGGTCGACTTTGGCGGAGACCGTGAGTACATGGATGAGTTAAGGTATTTTATCAGCATACCGACTAATTTGGAGCTGATAAGGAATCATCCGAATGAAGTGGCGGACGGTTACGACGTATATATTAATACCAACGATGGTTTTACCGGAAACGAAGATTTTGTAACCCGCGGTGAAGCGATACAGACGATGTATGAGCTGGCGGGAAGCCCGAACGTCTATGGGAACTCCCGATTTAAGGACGTGGCAGGAACTTTTTATGAGAAGGCCGTGATCTGGGGCGAGCAAAATAATATCTGTTACGGTTATCCGAATCTTTGTTCCGATACGTTTTGCGGTGACGTAGTGATTGCAAGACAGGATTTTGCGCTAATGGTTCACCATTATGCGGAACAAGTAGTATGGCTGAGTGCGTTTGACTACGGACGAACGGATGCTAAGGCAGATTTCTTTGACGTGGATTATTATGCATGGGGAGCTACTACCTACGCGATCCAGTGGGAGATTCTGGAAACAAAGAATAATTATATTTATCCGCATGGAAGATTAACCACTGCTGAAGTGGAAAAGGGATTAAAGGAATTTCTGGATCACGTTGATCAATATGCCGTCATTCACGTTTCAACGGCAGGTGGAAAAGGAAAAACCGGCAGTAGCGTGAGGATTGGTGAAACGGTTACCGACCTGCAGATTGCTAAGAAAGGGCTGCAGTTACAGGATACCATTTCCATTAATTTCAAGTTATCCAAAACGTCGCTGCAGGGAAAATATCATGACCCCTACCTTGTTGTGACGCAGGGCGGCAATGTGACGAAATTGACGGAGTACGTGGTAGACGGAGACGATCTTGTGTTTATTTACCGGGTGGCACCGCACATGATCGGCGAAGTGGCCATGGTTGCACCGCATGCATTTTACGTGAATGGAAAGGACGTAATGGGCGTGAATACGGAGTATTCCGTTGCGCAATATTGCTACAACATGCTATCCAAGAATGAATACGCAGGCTCGCAGCATGCGACGTTTAGAAGGCTTCTCGTTGACATCCTGCGCTATGGCGATGCTGCACAGCTCTACGTAGGTTATAAGCTGGCAGAATTGGCAAGTCGCAACCTGACAAGCGCACAAAAAGCAATGGGAACGGACGTAAACGTGGCCATGACCTACAACAGCGTCAAAGAGCAAAATTACAAGACGGTGAATTCGTCCGAGGCTTGGGCAACGATCGAAAAGGCGGCGTTATACCTTGAGGCAGCAGTGAATGTTCAGTTTAAGTTTAGAGCAAACGGTCCTTATGACCTTCGCGTGGTGATCACGGATAATGCGGCATGTACGAACGTCATTGGCTCGTATCCGGCAAGTGCACTTCAAATGGATGGAGGATTATATTACGTCAACGTGGACGCCTTAAATGCGGGCCAAATGAAAAAAACAATCTATGCCACTGTAATGAAGGGCGACAAAAAAGTCAGCAACACGTACCGCTACAGCATAGAATCCTACGCGGCTTCCATGAAAGGAAAGAATGCAAAGCTGGATATGCTGCTTGACGCAATGATGCGTTACGGAAACAGTGCCGAGGCATATGCCAAACAGTAAGCAAAGAAAAATAAATGAAAAGGAGGTTACATGTACAGTACAATTTTATCAGGTGCGCTTTTGGGGATCCGCGCGTGCATGGTTCAGGTAGAGGTGGATGCGTCATCCGGACTGCCAGCCATGAGCATGGTGGGATCCCTGGGCACAGAGGTCAGGGAGTCGCGGGAGCGCGTGCTTGCTGCCTTAAAAAACGCGGGAATCGACGTGCCGCCCAAACACGTCACGGTGAATTTATCACCTGCGGATCTTCGGAAGGAAGGGACGGCATATGATCTGCCGATCGCAATCGGAATGCTGGAGGCATTGGGATTCTTTCCGGAAGGAAAAGCGAAGGGAATCCTGTTTTTGGGAGAACTGGGCCTGAACGGGGAGATCCGCTCGGCGCGTGGCGTTCTTCCCATTGTACGTGAGGCGGCAATGCAGGGCATCCGGGAATGCATTGTTCCGTATGCCAATGTGCGGGAAGGCGCCGTGATCCCGGGAATCCGCGTCAGGGGTGCCAAGGATCTGGAGCAGGTTATGGTATTTCTGTTGGCAGGGGAAGGGGAGAGAAATTCCATCCTTCCTTACGTAACACTCAAAGCAGAAGAACTCACGACAGACGATTCTCTTCGCCAGGCGGATGACTTTGCAGAAGTAAAGGGGCAGGAGGTCGCCAAGAGGGCAGCGAAGATTGCTGCTGCCGGATTCCACAATCTTCTGATGCTGGGACCTCCGGGAGCAGGAAAATCCATGATCGCAAAACGGATCCCCGGAATACTGCCTCCGCTTTCATTGGAGGAAAGTCTTGAAGTAACGGCAATCTACAGCGTGGCAGGACTTCTTGGCGAACGATCCCTCATCACGCAAAGACCTTTTCAAAGTCCGCACCATACCATATCTCCGCCGGCCCTGATGGGAGGAGGAACCATCCCAAGGCCCGGCATTATCTCATTATCACATCGAGGCGTCCTATTCTTGGACGAACTTCCCGAATTTCAAAGAAATAGTTTAGACGGCATGCGTCAGCCCTTAGAGGATAAACAAGTGCAGATCACAAGAGTGGGCGGAAACATTGTTTATCCTGCTGATTTTATGCTTGTCTGTGCCATGAATCCATGTCCGTGCGGGTATTTTCCTGACCGTAACAGATGCCGTTGCACGGAGCCGCAGATTAAACATTACGCGGGGCGAGTTTCCGGGCCCATTTTGGACCGGATTGACCTGTGTGTTGAACTGCGGTCAGTGGATGTCGCTAGTCTTCATGAAGCGTCTTCCGGTGAGCCGAGCGCGGTCATACAAAAACAGGTAGAGTGCGCAAGACGGGCGCAGGAGGAACGGTTTCGCGGGACGAAATATCGTTTTAATGGTGACGTACAGGCGGCAGACGTCGACAGGTATTGTCCTTTGGGCGAAGCGGAAAAGAAATGTATGGAGAAACTTTACGGTGAGATGGGGCTAAGTGCGAGATCATATCACCGGATCCGAAAGGTTGCGCGAACAATCGCAGATCTGGCAGGGGAAGACAGTATCCGCACGGAACATCTGCTGGAAGCGGCCATGTACCGGCCCGTGCAGGAGATCTGGAAGGCATAGCCTGATCGGAAAAGGAATATGCCTCAAATACGTGATCATGGATGATCGCAATAAGGAGGAAATGGAATTTGACAATAGAGCGAATTAGTTATTTGCAGTGGATAGCAAGCTTGTGGGAATTTCCGGGGAAAACGAAGCAGATGTTGCTAAGCAAGTTTCCTGATCCTGAAAAGCTTTTTCACGTGACGAAGGACGGGTGGGAGGGACTCTTGGCTCCCAAGCAAGCGGAGATCATACTGCGAAGGCAGGAAGAAGCGTTGGCGGACGTAAGGGCGAGAATGGGAGAACCGACAGAAAGCTCTTTACGGGCATATCTCAAAGAACAATATGACAGATTAGGCAGTCTTGGGATTTCCTTTGTGACGATCGAGCAGGAGGAATATCCGAAGAGACTGCGGAATATCCCAGATCCGCCGCTTGGAATTTACTACAAGGGAAAACTGCCTGAGGATGAAATCGCCGTATCCATCATCGGATCCAGGGATTGCTCTGAGTATGGAAGCTACGTGGCGAGTGCTTTGGGAAAGTACTTGGGCGAGAGGGGCATCCCCGTGATCAGCGGCATGGCGAGAGGCATTGACGGAATCAGTCAGCAGGCTGCATTGGAGGCGGGAGGAATGTCTTACGGCGTCTTGGGCTGCGGCGTTGACGTCTGCTACCCGAAATCTAATGAAAGGCTATATCAAAAGCTGACCTTGCATGGCGGCATTCTTTCCGAATATCCGCCGGGAACGCCGCCGGCCCCCTTTAACTTTCCGCCCAGAAACAGGATCGTGAGCGGATTGTCTCAGGCGGTAGTCGTGGTGGAGGCTGCAGTGAAAAGCGGTACAAGCATTACGGTCTCCATGGCGCTGGATCAGGGAAGGGACGTTTACGTCGTTCCGGGGCGCGTGACGGACAGGCTCAGCGACGGGTGCAATCGCCTGATCAAGCAGGGAGCATCCGTATTTACGGATCCCGGGAGCTTTTTGGAGGAGCTTCAGGAGACCTATTTTTTACAAACCGTCAGCCCTGGGAAAAACAGTGCGGTAAAGACAAAAGTGCCAGAGTTGCCGAAGGAGCTTCAGGGGCTGTGGGCGCAACTGGAGCATACGCCAAAAAGCGTGGAGGAACTACAAAAAAACCTGGCGGAGCCTCTTTCCATCCAGGATTGCACCATACGGCTCATGGAGCTTACGTTATCCGGAATGGCAAAGCAGGTGTCGCCAGGTCAGTTTTGTAAAGCTTAGCGCATACAAAAAATATCGTGTCTTAATCCTCGTCCTGAATGGCACTTAAGGCGTCGTTGATCAGCTTCTCGTCATATTTTTGGATCAGAATGGAAAAGTTCCAGATCATAAAGTAATTGATGACGTAAGCAATGGAGATGATCAGGCAATACTTAAGATTCGTATACCAGTGAAACAGCCAGCCAAAGCCAAGGACGATCGCATAGATCAGAAAAAAATGGAACCATTTTAGCAGGTGATACTGCGTTTTGGTCAGGGGCTTCTCCGTAAAAAAGAGGAGCGTCGGAAGACAGCAAAGAAAGCTTACGACAATGGCGGACAAAGGGACGTACCAAGCAAACAGGACGGGATCGTTTTGCAAAAAGGAGACGAATCCCATCACCCCCATGACAAGAATGATCAGAAAGGTCAGCAAAAAAGTTTGTTCAGCAATCAGTTTTAATTTTTTCATAAATGATACCTCCGGTGATCCAAGACTTATTAGGCATTTATTCCCAGGCGCTTTTTGAATTCCTGCACGTAGCTTCTGGTGATGACTAGACTTTCGCCGTTTAGAAGCGTGGCGTGAAGGCGGGCATTTTCACCTGCCTTCACGCTTTTGATTTTCCGCATGTTACAGATCATGGATTTGGAACAACGGAAAAATCTTTGATCCAGAAGGGCTTCCAACTCATAGAGCTTATATTTTACTTCCAGACAGTCAGACTTTGTATACACAAAGGTTTTTTCATCTACGGATTCGGCGTAATAAATCTTGGAAAAGGGACAGGGTACCCGTTCGCCGTCGCGGATGCCGATGAGGGTGCGCTCACCGTTCTCCAAAAGAGAGATGGCCATTTGCACGTCATCCGTCAAGTCCGCAACGCGGATGGAGGCTTCTTCCATTTCCTTTTCCGGAACCTTTTGAATCGTTACTTTCAATGCGTTATCCCCCTATTTCTTCTGATAAACCTTGGGATAGATCAGACTGATGGCAAGGATGGCGGCCATCGTGATCATTATAACGTAAAAACAGGTTTGCTGCCAAGAAAATGCATTTCCGAAGAACTCGATCTGAAAGGTAAAGTAATTCCTAATGCCACTGGTAAACAAACCCTGGTCAATGCCGCCAATGGAGTCGTTTACGTGATCCAGAACTCCGGAAAGTAGCGTGTCCCTAAGGAGTACGGTGATCCCGGTCGCAGGAAACATTTGACAAAAATTTCGAATGGCGGAGGCAAAACCTGAGAGGGGAATATAAGCTCCAATGATAAAACCGGATACTGCGGAGAGAATGCCAAGGAATGCACCACTGGCCGAGGTTGTTCTGATAAATAGTACAATGAGCATGAAAATGGCCGTGGAGGATACGGAGCCGATGAAAAGCAGAAGCATAAGTTTTAGGACTGCTTTTACCGTAAGGAAGGTCGATGCTGTCAATTGCAAAAGAAAAAGACCAATCCCCATGATTATGGAAGTCATTAGAAAAGCCGAAATTGCAGCTGCAGTAAAGTACGCAAGAATGATCTGCAGGCGGCTTGCGGGGGTTACGGTGAGATCTACGTCGATGCCGGCTTCACGATCACTGATCAGCGTCACCAGGCAGTTATAAGGGATCGTGATCAGGGAGGATCCCATGATGCCGGACAGGAGAAGCCCGTTCACAAATGCGTCGACGTCACTGCCGTGAATGAGGGGAAGGAGAATGCCTGCGGATTCTTCCAAGGCGTTCACGTAGGTGTCACGCAAAAAAAGAAGATACAGGACAAAGATGATCAGCGGCGTCAGCATGGAAAAAAAGATCATGGTTTTGTCCTTGAAAAATACCAGAAGATTTCTTTGGGTTAGTCCTATAAATTTACGCATTTTCGAGCTCCTTTCCCGTAAGCGTTAAGAATACGTCGTCCATTGTGCCTTTCAGTATTTCATAATCTTGAATCTCTGTTTTGTGATCACAAAGAAAATCCGTGATCGCACCGTCGAAATATGCAACGTAATGATCCGTCTGATAAACGTGCTCAAAGTCTTGTAACAGGGCATCCGCATTTTCTGACGGGGCATGGTACCAGAGAAGCTTGGATCTGGCATAAGTCGTCTTTAAGTTGGCCGGCGTCCCGTCAGCGATCACCCTTCCGTGGTCAAGAATTACGACGTGATCTGCCTGTGCGGCCTCTTCCATGTAGTGAGTTGTCAGAAAAATGGTCAAGGCCTCTTTCTTACGGAGATCGCTTAAATAATCCCACAGGAGCTTTCGCGTGGCTGGATCCAGGCCAGTTGTCGGTTCGTCAAGGAATAAGAGCTTTGGATGATGGATCAGTGCGCGGATGACGTCCACGCGGCGGCGCTGTCCGCCAGACAATTTTTGATAGGGCTGTTTCCAAATTTCGTCCAGGAGGAACGTATCCCAAAACGGTTCCAGCTTTTTCATGGTTTCTTTCTTGGAAAAACCATAATAGGAACCCCGCGTGAGAAGATTTTCCGAGACCGTGAGTTTGGAATCCAACACGGATTTCTGAAAAACAATGCCGATCACGTCACGAATCCTGGCATCTTCACTTCCGAGCTCATGACCGAAGACAAAAGCCTCTCCGGAGGTCTTTTTCAGAACGGTACTGAGCATGTTGATGGTGGTGGATTTTCCTGCACCGTTCTCTCCGAGATAGGCGAAGAGTTCGCCCTCCGGAACGGTGAAGGATATGTCGTCTACGGCTACGTGGGTTTGATATGTTTTTCTTAAATGATTTACTTGAATGGCGTTCATGGCTTTCGCGATCCTTTCTTTGCGGAGGTTATTGTCCTGTATGAGCTTACCATAACAGATTCCCGTCGGATTACAAGGTCACTGCGGGTGAATTGCATCTCGCAGGGGGTGAAATGCACAAAAAGAATTTTGACGAAAACAAGTATTTTTGGTATAATTTTGTAAAAGATTATGGGAAAAGTCATTGAAAGGGAAGACAAATGACGGAAGTAGATAGATTAAAAGAAATCGTAGAGAAATTAAGGGCAGAGGACGGGTGTCCTTGGGACCGCGTCCAGACGCACGAGAGCTTAAAGCCAGAATGCATCGAGGAAGCGGCGGAGGTGATCTGCGGCATCAACATTCTCAAGGCAACGGGGGACGCGGAAAACCTGAAGGAGGAGCTTGGCGACCTTTTGTTGCAGGTGATGTTTCACGCGGTTCTGGCAGAAGAGGAAGGGCTCTTTACCTTTGACGACGTGGCGAGGACAATCAACGAAAAGATGGTACGCCGCCATCCGCACGTATTTGGCGGCGTCAATTTCGCGTCGGATGAGGAACGGCATGCTGCCTGGGATGCCATTAAAAAGCAGGAGAAAGCCGGAAAAGAATGGCATGCGGATTATTTGCCGGAGGCGTTTTCCGAAGCGACGGAGCTGATCGGGAGAGCTAAGCAACGAAAAGGTTTTTAGCATTATCACTGCCGAAGGAACTGATCGGGAGGGGATGGACAAATGAGAAAATGGAATACCGCCAAGATAGTTTTGTTTGTTGCTGCTTGCGTATGCATGAACATAGGAGGAAAGCTTTTAACGGCCGTGAGTTCCGATGGGTGGATGACTATGAATCCGTAAAAAACGTGAACTGTCTTTACGTGGATGAAGAGGGACGTTTGTGGATCGGCACGAATGACAACGGACTCTCCATTATGATCCGGGAAAAGATTGTCAACATGTTGGATCAGTCAGACGGGCTTCCGTCCAATTCCGTGCGATGCATCATCCGTGCAACGGACGGATATTATTACGTGGGTACGACATCCAGCATGCAGATTTTGGTGATGAACAATGGACTTAAGGCAACCAATACGCTTCCGGAAGTGAATTACACGGACAGCGTGGCAGCGGACGAACTGGGGCACGTCGCGGTTGTTGCCTCTGACGGAGAATTATTCCTGTTGAAAAAGGGAAGCATTCTGTGCTCCCTTCGCCTGCCGGATGAGCAGGAGATATTTAATTGTTGTGCCTTTGCGCCGGACGGCACGCTGATGGTGGGTACGTCCTCCAATCACGTTTTTTACTACGACGTTGAAAAGGATGATCTCAGGAGAAGCAAGATTTTAACCTGTCCGGACGTCAACTGCATCAATAATCTGAATTTCCTGAGTGACGGAACGATGTTTATTTCCACGGACAGCGGCATTTCCTACGTCGACTGGGAAGGCTACCACAGGTTGAATACAAATGGGTTTAATAATTCCATTGACAACATGCTGTATGACTATCAGGGAAACCTTTGGTTCACTTCCTCAAGACTCGGACTCCTTCGCCTGGCGAAATCTCCGTTTAAGGACGTATATGGTGCCATCGGCATGGATCGCAAGGTGGTCAACACGATCGTTTTCTGGCAAGGCGACCATTACGTCGGAACGGACAAGGGTCTCGACGTTGTGGACAAAACCTGTAGTCGTCAGATTGAAAATGAATTGACAAAATCACTTTCAGGGAAACGTATCCGCTGCATGTACGTGGATGGGAAGAATCACCTGTGGGTATGTACCTACGGCAATGGTCTGATGGAATATGCCCCAAGCGGCGAAGCTTGGTCATATAACAAGGATAATGGCAGCTTTGGAAACCGTGCCCGCATTGTGACAGGTCTTTCAGACGGAACGATTCTTGCGGCAGGAGATACCGGGATCAGCTACATCCGGGATCACAAGATCACGCAAACCATCCACAATCAGGAAGGATGGATCAATTCCATGATCCTGACCGTGACGGAGCGAAGTGACGGGACAATCCTGGCGGGAACGGATGGCGACGGCATCGCCGTGATCAAGGATGGTAAGGCTACAAAAATGCTTACGCGTGAAGATGGGCTTAGCAGTGACGTGATCCTGCGTACGGTCAAGGATCCCAAATCCGAAGGCGTATTTGTGGTTACCAGTAATAGTCTGTGTTATCTTGAACCGGACAATTCCATCCGCATCCTGGACCAATTTCCTTACTTCAACAACTATGACATCTTTGTGAAGGATGAGGAAACGCTGTTTGTCATGTTCAGTGCCGGAATCTACGTGGTGGAGCGTGATGAACTTGTTACGGGAGGTGAGATTGCGTGGGAGCTCTTGGATGCCAGAAGGGGACTTGGTACGTCGCTGACCGCCAATTCCTGGAACTGTTATAATGGAAACGGAGAGCTTTTGCTTCCCTGTGACACGGGCGTGTACGTGATCGACGTTGACAAGTATAACAACGACGTCCGTTCTTACAGAATGCAGCTTGCCTCCGTTAAACTGGATGGAGTACCTCAGCCCATTGCAAGAAAGGGTGCCATTACCGTGGGGCAGGGTGTCAGCCGCGTGGAGCTCAGCCCTGAGATCCTTAACTATACCATTCAGGAGCCCAATGCGGGATATTTTCTCGAGGGCTATGACTCGCAGTGGACGATTTTGCCGCAGGGGAGCCTTGGCAACATTATCTATGCAAATCTCCCGGCAGGAAATTACGTTTTCCATCTGGCCATTTTTGACAGTGCCGGTGAGCGCGTTCTGGAAGAGCGAAAGTTTGAATTGGTCAAGGAAGGCGAATTCTATGAGCGGCCAGGCTTTGGAGTATACATGTTGCTTGTTCTTTCCCTGTTCATCATTTGGTTTACCTGGCTTGTGGTACAGAGACAGTTAAATCAACAGCAGATTAAACTGAACATGGCAAACGAAACGGTTATGGCAATCGCAAACGCCGTCGATGCCAAGGACGTGCGAACGCATCAGCATTCCACGCGCGTGGCGGAGTATTCGGAGATGATCGCAAGGGAAATGAACTGTTTCAAATGGTGGCAGAGAGGAAAGGCGCTTTCTAATCTAAGAAAGGCGGCCCAGTTGCATGACACTGGAAAGATCGGCGTGCCTGACAGCGTATTGAATAAAGTCGGGCGTTTGACGGATGAAGAATACGCCAAAATGAAATCCCACACGATCACTGGTGCGGAAATCTTGAAGGATTTTACTTTGGTGGAGAACGCCTCTGATGGTACGCATTATCACCATGAGCGTTATGATGGCAAGGGGTATCCTGAAGGCCTGAAGGGGGAAGAAATCCCGCTGTACGCAAGGATCATCAACGTGGCCGATACCTTTGACGCAATGACCAGCAATCGAGTATACCGAAGTTCAATGGATACGGAATACGTTATGAATGAAATGAAGCGGGGACGGGGTACGCAGTTTGATCCCGATGCTTTGGATGCATTTCTTAGATTGGTGGAAAAGGGCGTTATTAATCCGGATAAGATCTATGCGCACAGACGCGAGGAGATCCAGCATGCGGATGAAGAAGCGCAGGCTGAATTAAAACGACGCGTGGAGGAAGACAAAAAGATCCAGGCATCGGAGATGGAAGCCAAAGGAAAAAATGAAGAAAGCTGGAAAGGAGACAAGGCATGAAGCGAGTGTATGTAACAACCGTGCTAACGTGTTTGGTAATTCTGGCAGCACTCATCGTTTGTTTTCGCATGCTGAATCTTTCCGGCGGCAAGGAGAACCTTAAGGTCGGGTTTATTTATGACAACGATGAGAGCACTCCTTATACCTATAATTTCTCTTTGGCAAAGGATGAACTGGAAAAGAAATACGGTGAGCGCGTGGAAATTCTGACTTGTAGCAACGTGCTGGACGATGAGATGGAAGAGCCTTTGAGAGAGCTTGCAGGTGCAGGCTGCGACGTTATCTTTTTCAATGGTTACAGTGAACTGGTAGTGAAGCTGGCGCCGGAATATCCCAATGTCCAGTTTTGCCAGACGTCTTATGCGGACATGAGTGACAAAACGGTTCCAGAGAATTATCATACCTTTAAGGGCGAAGCCTATCAGGGCAGGTACGTGAGCGGGATTGCGGCCGGCATGAAAATCAGACAGATGATCCAGGAAGGAAGTCTTGGGGAAGACGAGGCAGTTGTTGGCTTTGTCGCAGCCTTTCCCACTTCGGAGGTTATCTCCGGATATACCGCATTCCTAATGGGTGTTCGTTCCATTGTTCCCACGGCCGTGATGCGCGTTAGCTACACGGAAACCTGGAGTAGCTATGCCCAGGAGAAAAGCTCCGCAAAGAAATTGATAGATGACGGATGCGTGATCATTTCCCAGTATACCGACACGATCGGACCGGCCATTGCGTGTGAAGAGGCATTGCAGAAGCGGAACGTATACTATGTTGGATTTAATCAAAGTATGTCGGAGGTGGCTCCGGGTGCATCCTTGGTTACGGCGCGAATTTGTTGGGAACAGTACGTGTTGGCTGCAGTGGAAGCAATCATGGCAAACAAGAGCATTGAATCTTGTGTTTCCGGAAACGTCCGGGGAACGGACGCTTTTGCCGGTTTTGAAGAAGGTTGGGTTGAGATGCTTGATTTGAACCAACAGGTTGCGGCTTTTGGCACACAGGAGGCCATGGACGCTGCAATAGGGAAATTTAAGCGCGGAAACAGTGATTTTGTTTTTCAGGGGGATTATCTCGGCGTAAACCCTGAGAACCCATCCGATACGTGTGATCTGCGCAATGGATATATCGAGAATGAGAAGACTTCATATCCGTTGTTCCATTACATACTCGAAGACATTATTACCATCATGAATTGATCTCGGGGATGGAATGGATGGTTAGGGCTTGACATACGGCCGGGGTTGCGGATATACTGTTGAAAACGGAGACGGGCACGGGTCTCTTTGTAACTGTTAACAATGGCACTGAAAGGAGGACAACATGCTGTTACGAAGAAGTTTTAATTTCATATCGGTGCAGAGGCGGCAGTTGTCCCTGGCGCGCTATTAAGCATATGTTTTTTTAAAAACAATAAAACCTTGGGATGACAAACACCTCTGTTCACGCTGCAACGAGTCAGCGCAGAGGTGTTTTTTGTATGCCCAAATTTAGGAGGATAGAGTCATGAAAGACAGAATGAACCCATGTATTTATTATGTCTGCAAGGATGCAGACTGCAAGAAGGGATTTGTGAAAGTAGATTTGAAGAAATGTAAGAATTGTCCTAAATACGAACCTAGGAAAAGCTCAAAGAGAGAGGAATCCGTAAAGGTGAGAAAGCAAAAAGACAGGGACAGACATGATGATTGGAGAAAGGAATAATTTATGATAAAGATTTATGGAAAATACGCGAATGCGATTGTTTATACCGTAAAGAATGAGGAGTATGCAATTGAGGACTACGCGAGGGCGCAGATTCAGATGATCTGTAACCACCCGAGCAGTGAGGGAAGCAAGATCCGCGTTATGCCGGACGTACATCCCGGAAAGGTTGGCACGGTGGGGCTCACCATGACGGTAAGGAGCTCCATTTTGCCAAGTCTTGTGGGCGTGGACATAGGCTGCGGAATGACCCTCTCAAGGATCAAGACAAAGGGCATGGAATTTCAGCAGCTAGACAAGGTAATCCGTGAAGGGGTTCCCGTTGGACCGAGAATCCGGGAGACGGAGCATAAGTTCTCGGACAGGATCGACCTGTCGAAACTAAAGTGTTATAAGAGTATTAACGCGCGCAAGGCGATCCGCAGCATCGGAACCCTCGGAGAGGGAAATCATTTTATCGAAATTGATAGGGATGAGGAAGGAAATGCCTATTTGATCATTCATTCCGGAAGCAGACACCTTGGCATGGAGGTGGCGGATTATTATCTCAGGACGGGCCAAAAGGAAGCACAAATGGCAAAGCAGGGGCATGCGTCTTATGAGATGACTTGCCTTTCCGGAGCACTGATGGAGGATTATCTTCATGATCTGGAGATTATGCAGGAATTTGCGCAGATCAACCGTGAAGCGATGACGGAAACCATTATAAAGGGCATGAAATGGAAGATCGAAGAGAGCTATGACTGTATTCATAATTACGTGGATTTCAGCGATCCCAAGGAGCCGGTTCTTCGCAAGGGGGCGATTAGTGCGAAATGCGGGGAACAAGTGATCATTCCTATCAACATGCGCGACGGCGTGATCCTGGGAACGGGACTTGGCAATCCGGCTTGGAATCAATCCGCACCCCACGGCTCAGGCCGCGTTTACCGAAGAACGGAGGCCGCATCCCATTATACGGTATCGGATTTCAAGAAGACCATGCAAGGTATCTATTCCTCCTGCATCGGGAAGGAAACGCTGGATGAGGCTCCGTTTGCGTACAGGAGTCTTGAGGACTTGCAAAGCGTGATCGGAGAGACGGTAAAGGTCGATAAGATCATCCGTCCCGTCTATAATTACAAGGCAGGCGGAAAAAGTTAGTAAAAAAACAAAAAATGGGACATCCGAAGATGGCTCATTTTTTGACGTTTGAATCTTTTTTGAAGCTGATTGTTTCATTGAAGTTATCGGTGGATTATGATAAAATATTACTTAGATTAGCTTACTTTCTTGAGATCGGTTTCCGCGAGCGTAATCTCAAAACATACGTGGCTCGACAGTAATTCACCCTCGCGAACCTTGAGCTTGTAAGGGATGTTTTCCTTTTCAAGACTGGCGATCATCTCATCCTTTTGGTTTTCATTGTAAAGAACGACTTTAGCTTTTTTCTGGAATAAACTCATGTGACTACCTCCTTTTGGTGTCTAAAAAGTTTTTTTGTTTGTTGTTAGTTTTACTATACCTTTGTGAAAGTAAAAATGCTGTTTGTTTTTTGATAGAGATTCTAATCATTTTTTGATGTGAATGAGGAAAATGTCATGAACTATTTTCAGTATGAAACCTATGTTTTTTATCACAGTCATGCCTTTAACGTGGCGACCGGATATGAGGGCAGGAGTTATCAAAACCATTGGCATACCTATGGAGAGATCATTCGCGTAGGGGAAGGAGTAACTAACGTTTACCGGGTCAATCAGGAAAATTATGCTCTTGACGAGGGAGATTTTGTTTTTGTTTGGCCAATGGAACAGCATGAGATCATTGACGCAGACAGAAAAACTGCAATCGTGATTCAGTTTAGTAATGCATTTGCAAGTTCTCTTTTTGAATTTGAGAGAATCATGCATTATTTTCATGACCTTCACGTGATCCGCAAGAAGGATCATCCAGAATTGACGGAAAAGCTTTCGAAGCTAGTCGATGAGATGCGTGACGTCTATTATTCCGACGGAAGGAATCGCGAGAGCATGGGATGCATGCTACTTTTACGGACGTTAGTTTTGTTGGACGAATACCGGGAGGAATTGTTTAAGGAGCTTCACGGGGAGAACGCAGTGGTGGTGCCTAAGGAAACCGTCAAGAGGATGATTGAGGTGACGGATTTTATCAAGAATAACCTTTCCACGGAAGACCTTTCCCAAGCCGCCATGGCGGAACGCGCCGGAATCAGTAAGGAATACTTTTCCAGGGCATTTAAATCATTGACGGGAGTAAATTACAATAAGTGGCTAAACATGATCCGCGTGGACCGTGCCATCTCACTGTTCCCAAATGAAAACTTAAGTCTTACTGAAATAGCAATGCATGCCGGATTCCAAAGCATTCCGAGCTTTAACAGGGTATTCCGCGAGCTCAAGGGGATTGCACCCAGCGAGTATCGCAACATGAATGGAGCAAATAAGTGAAACTATTGATCAAAGAACTTCGGGAAGCAAAAGGATATACGCAGAAGGAATTGGCGGATCTGATGCAGGTTTCCTTCCAGACTGTCAGCAAGTGGGAAAATGACGTGAATTATCCTGACATTACGCAGATCCCCAAGCTGGCGGACGTCTTTGGCGTCAGCGCGGACGTGCTGCTAGGCATGAAACCGCTTCATGCAGAAGAAATGGCAGTCAAATACGACGAAGTGGAATACTGGAAACAGAAGCGTGACGTGATCAAGGTCTGGAAGAAATTTTATTGGAACGAGGACTATTTCAGATTTCTGGTCAGGGACGTCTGGAAGTTTTCCAAGTCCATGGACATATTGGATTTTGGATGCGGTTACGGCTATTTGGGCAGCCTGTTTTTGCCGCTTCTGCCTAAAGGAAGCACTTATTCCGGCATCGAACTGGACGAGGGACAGATCGAAGAAGCGAAAGCATATTTTGCCAAGACAGATTACGAGTGCAAGTTTTTCCAAGAGAATTTTTACGAGTTTGAACCCAAGAAAAAATATGACTTGGTCGTGGCGCTGTTCCTTTTATCCAACGTACAAAATCCACAGATCGTGCTGGGCAAGATGAAGAGTGCCTTAAAGCCGGGCGGGATGATTCTGATCATGGATGCTAACGAAGAAGTGGAACAGGCCGGATATTATTCGGGTTTGGAGAGGCAGGAGAGCGGCGTGCGTCAGCCGGACTTTGTTCCGCTGTGGGAGGATGAGCTTACCCGCGGTCAGCGTGATTACCGCATGGGAACCAAGATCCCGTACCTTCTAAAACAGGCGGGATTCCAAAACATACGGGCGCGGATCAGCGATCAGGTCATGATTTATGAGCCGTCCGATCCCGCGAAGAAGGAATGGAACGAGGATTTCCGCTACGTGTATTCCCGGCAGGACGCTCGACAGGGCGGCGTTGGATATTTTTTGAATCATGGATATAGTCTGCAGCGGGCAAACGAGGTGATCGACTTCTATCAAAGGACCAGTGATTACTTTGACAGGGAGGATTCCATGGCAGTAAAGACGGCGGGGGTTTATTTTGTTTATGCAAATCTGTGAGAATCAAATCGTAGTCAGAAGCGCGCCGTGCGACGCATCGCCGGAAGAGGTGGGGTATGACGCAGAGCGGCTTTGCTTTCTAAATCGGCATATTCAGGCTTTGATCGATGAAAAGAAGATCTGGTCCGGCAGTTACTGCCTCTGGAAGAATGGAAAGGTTATTGCTGACGCTGCCATCGGCGGGCTTGCGTGCCCCTGGATGGGACGAACGACGTTTGAACCGGATACTTTATTCGAGATCCAGTCTGTCGGAAAGGTCTTTACAGCCATTGCAATCCTTAAGCTTATGGAGGATGGAAGGCTGTATCTGGATCAGCCGGTAAAGGACTGGATTCCGGAGTTTGATACAGGTGATTTTCGAGAAATCAAGATCCTGCACCTGCTTACGCATACTTCCGGCATTTGTGCACTGGAAGGAGGTTATCCGCAGGATGAGCGGCGCTGGTGGGAGCAGATGGACGAATCCGATCCGGAGCATACCTGGCTTGAGGCGGTCGTAAAGACGGGACTGCACGCGAAACCGGGAGAAAAATGGATTTATTCCATTGTGGGCTATATGATCCTTGGCGAGATCATAAAGCGTGCGTCCGGCATGGAAGCGGAGGAGTACGTTAAGAAATCTATTTTTCAGCCGTGTCAAATGTTGGATACGCATTGGAGAAAGGACGCGACGGAGGCACAGCTTAGAAGATATAACGTGGCAAATGAGACGGACCTTGCGATGGTAAAGGCGGCTGAGCAATTTGGAATTCGGAGGATGGCAGCGCCGACTTATCCGACGTGGCAGGGCATTCCGGACATGGCAGGCGGCCAGACGTCGACGTGCCGTGAAATGATGCATTTCGCAGAAATGATTCTTCGCGGAGGCACCTATCGCGGGCAGAGGGTCCTTGGGAAGAATGCATTGGAGCTTTTATGGACAAACCTAATTCCGGAGCACGTGAGGGACGTAAGCTTTGGAAGAAATGCGGGAATCCGCTATGGTGCCGGCATGCCAATCTATTCAGCGGAATATGACAGGGAGCAGATCCTAACGGAAGGCACCATCTATCATGAAGGCGCCGGGACGAGCGTATTTCTGGTAGACAGGAAGGAAGATTTTGCCGCCATGTTCCAAACCAGCTTTCGCAAGGAATTCGACTGGGATTATCGCGCGGTAAAGGGGACGGCCAGCATCATCTGGTCGGGGTTAAGATAAAAACAGACACGTCCCCGTGACACGGTCCAATTCGCGCGTAGGGCGAGTTTTTCTCGGGAATGCCGTTATTGGAAGGCGGCGCAAGATGCGATACACTCTTCTTAGCAGGAAAGGAGAGTGCTTCGGATGGAAAAGAAGAGGGAAAGGAAGTATCGATTACTTCAAAACGTAAGATACGTTTATCAAGGAGTGGCAAAGCACAAACCGTATTTGATCGGGTTACTTGTGCTTGCCATTTTTTGTAGTGCGGGAAGTAAGTTTATCTGGCTGTTTCTGGGGAAGTATCTGGTGGAATACGTGGGAAAAGGGATTCCGCTGGAAGAGCTGATCCGTTTGGTGCTGATCCTGACGGGATGCAACGTGCTGTGCATGATCGGTCAAAACGCAGTGAACTTTGGAAAGGAGCCGGCGGCGTTCTACGTAAGGCCAATGTTCATGCTGGAGCGGAACAAAAAAAGCATCGCTTTATTCTATGAGAACTTGGAGAACCAAAAGGTTCTGGATATGTTGGAAAAGTCCAAAGAGGCGACGAGAAACGTTGACGTGGGGATCGAGGGAATCATTCGCTTTACGATTGAGTTTTGCACCCACGTGTTTACGTGTATTCTGGCAGTGATCCTTCTTTGCAGGATCAGCATTCTGTTGGCTGGCGGCGTCCTTTTGTTTGGCGTTTTGACCTACCTTTCCGTCGATAAGGCGACACGGAAGGAGAAGAAGCTTACAAACGATGAAGTGGTCCGGGAAAAGCGGGAACTGGAATACTTTAAGAAGGTCAGCACGGACTTTGCCTATGGGAAGGACGTCCGTATGTTCCGGCTGACGGAAAAGCTTCTTGGGACGCAGGAAGGTCTTCAGAAATTCCTAAACAAAAAGGTATGCCAGGCGAGGCTACAGTGGCTAAAGAGTGACATGTTTGGCAACGTCATGGAGCTCCTTAGGGAAGGAGGCCTGTATGGGCTTCTCGTCTATTTGATCCTTCAAAATCAGCTTGGCATTGGTGACTTTTTGCTCTACGCAGGATGTGTGCGAAACCTTGCGGAGGCTTTTCAGATTCTGATGAGAACCTTTGCAAAGCTTCGGAAATGCAACGCGGAGGTGAATGACTACAGGGCTTATAATGAATTCTGTGACGCGCAGCCTGCAGGGGAAAAGGACGTTCCCAAGGAGGCGGAATATCACGTTACGTTTGAGAACGTTTCCTTCCGGTATCCGGGAAGAGAGGAATATGCGTTAAAGAACTTAAATCTTACCTTGCCATTCAAGGAAAAGCTTGCAGTCGTAGGGCTTAACGGCGCAGGCAAGACGACGTTTATCAAGCTTCTCCTAAAGCTTTATCAGCCGACGGAAGGCAGGATCCTTCTAAATGGCGTGGATCTTCGGGACATTCGGACGGAAAGCTACTATACCTTGTTTGCACCGGTCTTTCAAGACCTGGAATTATATGCCTTTACGCTTGCAGAAAATGTTTCCATGAAGACTGCGGAGGAAACGGATCCGGAGAGAGTCAGGGAATGCTTATTGCGTGCAGGATTAGGAGAAAAGCTTAAGGAATGGCCAAAGGGGATCGAGACGCCCATGCTCCGGATCCTGCATAATGACGGAATTTTGCTCTCCGGAGGGGAAAAGCAGAAGATGGCACTTGCAAGGGCACTGTATAAGGATGCACCGATCGTTGTGCTTGACGAACCGACGGCTGCGTTGGATGCACGTGCTGAAAGTGAGACCTATGAGCGATTTGATTCCTTTGTGCATGGAAAGACTGCGGTTTACGTTTCGCATCGCCTAGCCAGCACAAGGTTTTGCGACTGTATTGCCATGTTTGAAGACGGCGAGCTTGTGGAATACGGTTCGCATGAAGAACTGATGGAATGCCGCGGAAAATATGCGCACTTGTTTGAACTTCAGGCGCAGTATTATCAGGAGGAGGAAAGCCATGAAAACGTTGCTTGCTAGCTTTAAGGGAAGCGGAAGGGTATGTGCCTATTTTTATCGGTTCGCGACGAAGGAGAAACCAAAGTATCTTGCGCTGCTTATAATGAACGTAATATTGCTTTCGGGTCTGCCATTCTTAAACATCCTCATTCCGAAGAGCATGATCGAAGAACTCATGGGAGAACAAAGCATTCCAAGACTGTGCCTGTGGGTAGGACTTCTTGTCGGAGGGACCTTTGTGTTAAAGGCATTCATCAGCATGTTGCAGGAAATCCGGGAGACTTGGGAGGATGCGCTTTCCCGGAGGATCGACCTTGAAATGTCAAGAAAGGCCATGCAGATCAAGTTTGAACATACGGAATCCGAGAGCGCCCTCTCGGCAAGACAAAAGGCGGAGACGGGAATGTCATGGTATTCCGGCGGCATCAAGGGAATGTCGGAATGCATTGTGAAGCTGGGAACCAGTTTTTGCGTCATCTTTGGCGTGATCTGGATTGTCGTTGCAATCTCGCCGGTTCTTTTGCTTCTTTCGGTGGCGGCAGTAATCGTCAATGCAATCTGCACCTCCAAGATCAATCTTGCGGCCCAGGAGGTCTTTGAAAAAACGCCAGCCATCAACAAGTTCTATTCCTATATCTACACGAAGATCAATGGCCGCGAATATGCGAAAGAATTGCGGCTCTATCACGCCAGTCCGCTGGTGGAAAAGAAGGCGGCAGAGAATGCGAAGTCGTTAAATCAAATGGATAATGAGTGTGCGCGAAAGCAGTTTTCCTGGGGAATCCTTGGAAGCACCATGTCGGCAGTGGGATACGGCATCTCCTATGGATGGCTGGGGATCCTGGCGCTGAAGGGAACCATCACCGTGGCAGAGTTTGTCACCTGCATTACTGCGATGGAGACGCTGACCAACGGGTGCCTCATCCCCTTCATCACCAATGCGCAGCAACTGATGATGAAATGTAATTTCATGAGTGCGTTTATTGCGTATGAGGCCTTTGAAGAAGAGAAGGACCAAGGCACGGAAAAGCTTGGCGCGGAAGGCTTTGACGGGATCACATTAGAGCACATTTCCTTCCGGTATCCCGGGACGGAGCAGTGGGTTCTGCGCGACGTAAGCTTTGAGATCAAGAGGGGTGAGAGCATCTCGCTCGTGGGACTCAACGGCAGCGGAAAATCCACGCTTGTGAAGCTGATCTGCCGGCTATATGACGTGACGGAAGGAGCAATCAAAATCGGCGGAAGGAATATCAAGGAATACTCCTACGAGGAATATGTAAAGCTTCTGTCCGTAGTATTCCAGGATTTCAAGCTCTTTGGGTACGGCATTGAAGAGAACGTGAGGATGGGCGGAATCCAGGGAGAAGAGGCCCGGAAGCTTGAGGACGTCTATGAACTCAGCGGCGTGGCGGAGTGGATCTCAAGTCTTGAAAAGAAGGGCCAGACGATCATCGGGAAGGAGTTTGACGTGGAAGGCGTGGAGCCCTCCGGAGGGCAGGCGCAAAAGCTTGCGATTGCAAGAGCCATCTACCAGGATGCCCCCGTGGTGATACTCGACGAGCCCACGGCTGCCCTGGATCCCGTGGCAGAATATGAGATTTACGAACGCTTCCACGATCTGATCAAGAATAAGACGGCCATCTATATTTCCCACAGATTATCCTCCTGTAAGTTCTGCGACAAGATCGTTGTCATCGGCGATCATACCGTTCAGGAAGTCGGCAACCATGAAGAACTCATGGCCAGGAACGGCATCTACGCAGACCTGTTCCAAACGCAGGCCAAGCTGTACGTTGCAGGGTAATTTCAACTTGCAATTACGACTGGTTTATGGTACTTTTTATTTATAAAAGCAATCATTCATAACCGCGGAAATTTCCTTCCGCGGTATCTCTTTTTTAGGTCAAAAATGTAGTGCAAAAGGATGGGCGGAGAGGGCAAAATGGTACGGAAACACATTGTATTTTATGGCTCGGTGCAGGGCGTCGGATTTCGCTGGCGCGCAAAGAATGCGGCGGACCGGTATCGCTGTACGGGCTGGTGCAGAAATGAATGGAATGGGTCCGTGACCATGGAGATCCAGGGGGAGGAAAGTGCGATCGATCAAGTGATCCTTGCCATCGAAGCCGGTAGATACGTGCAGATCACAAATTTGGAAGTGAAAATCATTCCGGTGGAGGAAGAGGAGCGTAGATTCCGGACGGAGTAACGCGGCGAAATGAAAAAGAAACTGTAAGCAGAAACAGGATATCGGAAACGAAAGACAGAGAAGGAAACAGGGGACGGAAAAGAGAAGGAAACAGGAAAAGAGAAGGAAACCGGGGACAGTGAAAGAAAAGGAAACAAGGGGGACAAAAGGATGACGGAAAACATTAAGGTTTACGGGCAGAACAGTAGCAGGATCATGGATGGGGACAAGGTGATCTATGTGGATCCGTTTCAGGTGAAGGAGGAGCTTCACGACGCGGATTACGTTCTGATCACTCATGATCATTACGATCATTTCTCGATCGAGGACATTGAGAAGGTTATCGGTTATAAGTGCACGCTGGTGGTGCCGGAACGCATGAAGGAAAAGGCGCGTGATGCCGAAAAAATGGCAATGAAAATGGTCACGGTGACGCCCGGCGAGAGCATTGACCTGGACGGACTAAAGGTGGAAACGGTTCCGGCTTACAATATCCTAAAGCCCTTCCATCCAAAGAGTGCGGGATGGGTTGGATACATTATCACGGCAAACGGGAAAAGGGTTTACGTGGCAGGCGATACGGACGCAACGAAGGAAGCAAAGGCCGTGAAGTGCGACGTGGTGCTTGTGCCGATCGGAGGAACCTACACGATGGATGCGAAGAAGGCGGCTGAGCTCATCAACGAAATCCATCCTGAGGTTGCGATCCCCGTGCATTACGGCATACTTGTGGGAGACGTGAAGGATGGCGAGACCTTCAAGGCATGCGTGGATTCAGGGATCCAGGTGGAATTTAAGATCCGGTTTTAATCGTAAGGAAGAAATGAGATGATGCCAGTTAAGATGGCATAGGGAGTGACTGACGCATGAATTCGATGGAAGCTGGCAGGCGGTTTTACGAAGAACAAGTGAAAAATTTGATCCACGAGCAATTTGGACAGTACGAGGATCGCATCGCCGTTGGCATTGCAGGCGAAGGGTCGGATTGCTTTGGATATGACGATTTCATGTCAAGGGATCATGATTTCGGGACAGGCGTCTGCCTTTGGATCACGGAGGAAGACTTGAACTTCTTTGGCCGCAGACTCTCCATCGCGTACAACGAACTTATTGACGGCATTCCTGGAAATAACCTCTCGGAGCGTCTTCGCGAAAGACGCGGCGTCATGACCATCAATGATTTTTATTCCAACGTGCTGGGTACGAGGATTGACGCGGAGGGATTTGTACTAGTCGGGAGAGAACCCGATGGAGAGAAGAAGGCAGAAGCGTTTTTTGGTGACAGGGAATGGCAACTTCTGGATCATTCCTGCCTGGCAACGGCAGTTAATGGAGAGGTGTTCCGGGATGACCTCGGCATTTTTAGCGCCTTTCGTAACAAGCTTTTGGATTATTATCCGGATCACGTTTGGAGGATCCGGATCGCTAACGCGCTGCACCAGTATGCGTCGTCCATGCAAGTCAACTATGCGCGTTCCATGAAAAGAAGAGATTTTGTGGCGGCGCGCCTTTGCCAGGCGAAGGGAATTGAGGCGGCGATGGAACTGTTCTTCCTCATGAAGAGGGAATATCCGCCGTATTATAAATGGACCTACCAAAGAATGGCCCAGCTGGATCACAATGGCAGGTTTTCGAAAATTGTGGAGTACTTTGCCAGGATCAGATGCGATAAGGATGTTTGGGAGCTCAGCTGGCAAGGCATACCCTACCAGTCGGTCCAACCTGTTTTGGGAGACCCGATGGTGGCTGCCGCGGAAGAGATTGCTTTTTTGATTTGCGAGATGTTGCGGGAGAATGGTTTGACAGCGGGAACGGATCCCTATCTGGAAAGGTACGTGGAGGAAGTGTTGGTTGGACGATAACACTGAAACGTTGATGGTTTGGAAGGGAGGAGCGACGAAGAATGAGCATGGGCAGGCAATTGCATAAACTGCATTTAGACGGTTTTGGATTAGAGTCATTACGCAAGGAGTACGGCACCGGGGAGACCGTGACCATTCGTTTCCGCCTATTCGCCACGGATACGGACTATCGCTTTTTCGTGGACGAAAAGGACGTCACCTTCCAGCAGAAGTTTGATTCAAAGGGCTTTGTCTTTACGTTTATCATGCCTGACCATGACGTTACGTTTCACATGACTTCAAGGAACAGCATGATGGCGATGAGAGAGAGGGAATGATGGGCGAAAAGGATTCGATGAACTTCATGGACGAATATGAATATTGCCCGCGATGTGATGCGAACCTTACGCTGCAAAAGGGGTACCGCAGCGACTTGCCTTTTTGGAAGTGCCGGGGCTGCGGCGAAATGCTCATCAATCCAAATAACGAAATGGAATCAAGCATTGTCTGGATTTGCGATGGATGCGGCGCCATCCTGAACCTGCAGAAAGGATTCCGGGAGGATTGCGGCGAATGGATTTGCACGGAATGCGGGACATCCAATCCGATTTCGGATTTGGAGATTTTTCGAAGCGAAGAAGAATATGAAGCATTCCTAAAGGATCCATATCAGGGATTGACGGATGAAGATCTGATGGAATTATTGCAATATGAGGATCTCGAGAACGTTGACGGAAGGGATGACGTGATCCTTATAAGGCAGCGTGATACGGGAAAGCTCTGCGTGAAAAAGCTCCTTACCACCTATAATAAAAGCGTGTATGAGTTTTTGACGGGGCACCCAATCAAAGGCATGCCGAGAATTCTTGGCGTGTACGAAGGGACCAATGGCCTGGTGGTACTGGAGGAATACGTTGCGGGCCATACCCTGGAAGGCCGCACGTTTACGGAGAAAGAAACCATTCACATCATCATGGAATTGTGTACTATCCTTGAGAAATTACACTCCCTCCCGAAGGCCATGATCCATCGGGACGTGAAACCGTCCAACGTAATGCTGGACGAAGCCGGAGCGGTTTGGCTCTTGGACGTCAACGTGGCGAAATGGCATGATCCTGCGCAAAGGGATGACACAAGATACCTGGGAACGCAGTATTACGCGGCGCCGGAGCAGGTGGGCTATGGCTTTGAGTCCTCCTCGCCGAAGTCTGACGTCTATGCCGTGGGAATCCTCATGAACGTCATGCTCACCGGGAAATTCCCCAAGGAAGAAAAAGCGCCTGGAAAAATATGGTCCCTGATCGAAAGATGCATCAGCCTGGAAGCGGAGCGAAGATTCTCTGCAAAGGAACTGAGAGAAGCATTGGAGAAAATCGAGGAATAAACATGCAAAAGATACCGACGGATGAGTTGAATGCCCTTCTCGAAAAGGTGGATCCCGATCAGTTGGATGCCTACCTGAAATCCAGTAAAAAATACATGATGAATGATCCCAGGGAGTTCTCCTTTTACGTAAAGGACCTGCTCAATGAGAAACGAGTGAAGCTAAAGGATCTCTATCTGCTCGCCGGCGTCTCGGAGTCCTATGGAAGCAAAATCCTCAGCATGGAAAAGCACTCGAAGGACCGGGATTTGATCCTTAGGATCTGCATTGCGGGGAGGTTTTCGCTTGAGGAAACCAACCGGGCACTAAAGCTCTATGGCATGAGCGAACTCTATGCAAAAGATCCGAGGGATGCCTGCCTGATCGTGGCGATCCATCACCGCATTTACGACCTGCTTCAGATTGATGACATCCTTGTAAAAAGAGGGCTTCAAAAGATCACGGCAGAGGAAAAAGAATAAAACGTGCAAATTCCCCACCATTTTGGTGGGGGTCTTTTGTTTTAAAAACTGTTATTCTACAAGTAAATCAAGGAGATTACGCAGAGTAATCAATTAGTAATTTGATATTTGCGGTGCTAGGACTTATCATATTGTTAGGGGGATGACGTGATGGGGTACAGGACAACACTGGGTAAATACATTTCAACGAGAAGAAAGAGCTTAGGCTTTACCCAAGAGGAGCTGGCAGAGGAGATTGGCGTTTCGAAGTCAGCAGTTGCCAAATGGGAAACAGACGGCGGCCTCCCGGACCGCGACAACCTAAAGAGACTCTCGACAACCTTAGGCATTTCCGTTGATGAGCTCCATCGCATCATCGAACTGGCAAATGCAAAGCCAATCGATTTCGAGATCAACATCACGCCGGAGATCATCGCCGCCCTGGAGGCCTACGGATACAAAGTTATCCGCCCCGGCGAGTCAGACCATACCCCATAACTTACTTCAACAAAATGATAAGTTCATACTTTGGCAAAACAGTCGAAAGGCTGCGACGCAAAACTAAGAGGGCCTGTGAAATGGTAGCCAGTTGCAAAAGATTTGGAAGCACCGGAAATGACCTGAGCAGGGATTTCGGGTGCTTTTTGTAAAGAAAAGGGAACGAATTATGGAAGCGTGAATAGTGAGATAAAGAAAAAATGAGAAAGTAGGTGATAGTATGAAAAAATGTATTGAGTGCGGAAGAAAATTATCTGATGACGTGAAAACTTGCCTTTCCTGTGGGTCGACCTCATTTATGCAAATTGATTCAGACATGAAGGATCAGAAAGATGATTTGAAGAATAAATTTGAATATGCAACCCCAAACGCTGAAAAAGCGAATTCTGAACAAGTGAGTGATCAGGGAAACATATTGACGAATACGGATCGGATTGCGGAGAATGGCAGATATAGAATCTTGGAAATTATAGGCGGTATACTATGCATTGTTGGTATTTTTCTCCCATTCATTCGCGCATCTTTTTTGGGAAGCGTGGTGGAAAGAACATTTAGTGATTTGGCACCAAACGATTATGTCATTTTTTTGGTTGTTGCAATCGTTGGGGTTGCTGGAGCCTTTTTTGAAAAACATAAGCTGGCAGCCTTCGCAGGAATTGCTTATGCAGGATTGTTATATATTGATACGGAATCGTATTTTAAGGATTTAAATGAAAAAGAGTTGGGACAGTTTGTTACAAAAGGTATTGGGTTTTATTGCATGGTCGCAGGAATCATTTTACTAATAGTGGTTGGCGGTATTGCCGACAATGAATGGCGCAAGAGGAAGAAAAATAATTGATAAAAATGTAAACACATAATAGTATCTTGAGTAGTTTGGTTCCTAAATGCAAGTAAAAAAAAGGAATGAAATCTGAATCGTAAATGAGAAGGGAGTAACCATGGCATATTGTACAAAGTGCGGCAAACAGCTAGAGCCTAACGCGAGATACTGTGTTTCTTGTGGCGCTCCAGTTATCGGTAATGACGACTTATTTTCGCATGAAAACGGCATGAATGAAGGCCGAGTACATGAATGCCCAGCTTGTCATGCGACGATTAATGCGTTTGTTTCCAAATGTCCATATTGTAATCATGAATTCAGGGATTCCAAATCTACGAATTCATTAGTGAGTATATCAAGGAGAATTCAAGAGATTGATTCCAAGAAAACTTCCTTTTTTTCTCAAACAGATTATGTACAAAAGACTTATGCAAAAATTGATTTAATCAGATCGTATCCAATTCCAAACACAAAGGAAGACATTGTTGAATTTGCTTTGATGGCAAATACAAACATTGATGCACAAGATAATAGAAGGGATTTATCAAATGCATGGCTCGGAAAATTGGAGCAAACATACAGAAAAGCACAATTATCATTGGGGAACGATCCTGCCGTCGAAATGATAAGAAAAATGTATGAGGAAAAACGGAAAGCTATGGAATTTGGAAGAAAAAAAGATTTAATTGTCATGCTTTCAGCAGCCCTTTTTTTGGTTATGATTTTGCTAATTTATTTTTTGGCTATGCGGTCGCTATAAGCGACGGAATGGAGAAAAAGCTTTCTGTAAACATGGCAGAGTTATTTAAGAACATGAGAACTCAGTTGGTAATCGCTTAGGACATATTGAGGGGCAGGCATCAATGATTCCTTGGGGGCGCAGCTGTCATTTGTGTTTCGACAGTAACTGCTATATAGTGATGCATGGAAGAAGGCACTGAAGTTGACAATCCGTGGAGTTATGAGGGCAATTCCGATCATCCGATGTGTCCGGAATGCCGAGGCAAAATGGATTTTTATGGGCATGATGATTCGGGAGATTTCCCGTATGGTGAGGGTTATTGGGAATGTAATGAATGTGGATTTAAGATTAGTGAAGACGAATTATAAGAATCCAATTCAAAGCATTCTGATATTTTCCAATAACCACATCGACGTGCAGAACCGTTATGATCGCATCAAGACATGCTGTGTCATCAGATTGAAAGCATGAAAGGACTTACGGAGGATGACGCGGAAGCAGAGGCGGAAGTTATTTCCGAGGCAGCCTGTTCGAAAAATTATCCCCTAAATTTTGACATAAATGGTTTCAAAAGAAACTTTGCAACAGTTGTGGACATTTTAAGAAGAGGCGTCCATGAGAAAGGAGGAAGCTGTGCCATAATTTGTAACCAGAAATGACAATTATCTTGACAGCATTCGCAACTGTGAATTATAATTTTATTATAAACCAAATAATAATACAAATTAGCAAAACAGTCGAAAGGCTGCGACGCAAAGCTAGAAGGGCCTGTAAAATGGTAGCCAGTTGCAATGTGTTTATAAGCATCAGGAGTGACCGCAGGGCCATTTCAGATGCCTTTTTTGTTTTGCAAAGGAATGACATGAGACGAACAAAAAAGATATTGAATCACGAAGGAGAATAATGAAATGCGTATTAATGAAAATGAAATGCAGCAAATAAGAGCTATTTTAGAACAAACAACCAGATTGACATTTCCATTCATTGCTAATAAGCAAAAGAAGGAAAAGATGTTGAGGGATGAACGATATAGAATCGAAAATAAAATTGAAAAGATTCTTATGGAATACACCCAAATGCGGAAAGAATTTGAAGAAAGAAAAGATGAGATATGGAATTCATCAGTAGACATTTCAGTAGATAAGTTTAAGAGTTTGCCAGATAAACTGCAGTTAAATTCTTTTTATTTTCAGGAAGTGATGCATGAGTATGTCGAAGAAATTATTAATCTGTTATGCGAGGAGGAATAAAAATGTATCTTATGATATTAGATGCTGATAAGAGGCATATCTTTTTAGATCTGGAATTATATATGGTAAATGCGGATGAGGATTTTTCGAATGAGGAAAAAATGATTATTGATGCGCACTGCATGGAAATGCATATTGACAATAACCAATATGAACCGCACTTACCCTTGGATGAAGTACTTAAGCGCATCAAGGATAATTTTTCTGCCAGAGAGAAGCATATCGTTTTTCTTGAGTTGGCAGGTGCAATTTTAGCAGATGGAATTCTTCACGAGGGAGAACAGAAACTGGTTTCGTTGTTAAAGGAATGCCTGGAGTTGAGTCAGGATGAAATTGATAGAGCATATTTAATAATGTCTGAAATGAAATCTGTATACGAGAAATGTGCTGAATATGTAAGGTAGGTGATTAGAGTGAGTGTGCATGAAAAGAAAATGTTACTGATGCAGAAATATGGGCCATCAAGTACAACAATGTATTATTCTGGGCCACTGCAATTAGAGAAAAAGGAAAAAAGCATTAAAAAACATATTAACCCATATTTCGATAAGGATAAAACCTTGGGATTAATAGATACTACGCTTGGAAATTCAGGTAAATCAGGCTATTTATTTACGGACAGTTGCGTTTACTATGTTGAAACCCTTTCAAAACCACAAAAGCTTTGGTACGATGAAATAATAAGCGTGGAAGTGTTGGACAAACAAAAAAAAGATTGTGATCGAACATTGGCTTTTCACATGGATAACGGGTCTACTATATACTGGTATTCGAGCTTCCTTAACAAATCGCCATTATTGTCTTTATTTACAGATTTGCTAAATCTTGATAATGATTTGTCCGGTCAAACAGAAATACATTATAAAGCTATAAATGAAAGTGGTCCAACTGCAGGCGGTTTAGAGATAGGTGCATATGGACAGGTAAACAAGTTATACGAAGAGGAGAAATTTCATGCACAGCAAGGGCATGGATACGCAGCTGAGCGTGCAAATAATTTATATGACAAATTACATGGACGAGATGCACGTATTGTTGGTGATAATAATGCTAAAAATGGCGCTGATAGAATAGTTGATGGCATATATATTCAGTCTAAGTATTGCGCAACGGGAAAAGCTTGCATAGATGAATGCTTTAAGGATGGGGAGTTCCGTTATATGATAGATGGCAAGCCCATGCAGATTGAAGTGCCTTCGGACAAATATGAAGCGGCTGTTGAAGCGATGCAAGAAAAAATTAGACAAGGTAAAATCCCTGGCGTAAGTGATCCAAAAAAGGCCAAAGAAATTGTAAGAAAAGGTCACTTTACATATCAACAGGTAAAGAATATAGCAAAAGCAGGAACGGTTGAATCAATAACTTATGATGCGGTAAATGGTATAATCATTGCAAGTTGTGCTTTCGGTGTCTCGGCTATGATTACCTTGGCGGCCAATCTTTGGAATGGTGAAGATTTTAATAAATCAATTAAACTTGCGACATATTCAGGACTAAAAGTTGGAGGAACGGCGTTTTTAGCCACGGTTATAGCTAGCCAGCTATCAAAGGCGGGGTTAAATAGTGCATTAGTGGGCAGTTCAGAAGCAATTGTAGCTATGATGGGGCCGAAAGCTTCTGCGGTACTTATAAATGCATTTAGGAATGGAAGTAATATCTATGGTGCTGCAGCCATGAAGAGCGCGGCTAAGTTACTAAGAGGCAATGTGATCACAGCCTGTGTTACGGTTGTTGTTTTGTCGGCATTTGATGTGGCTAATATTTTCAGAGGGAGAATTTCTGGAAAACAATTGTTTAAGAATGTGGCAAATACAACTGTGATGGTTGGCGCGGGAACGAGTGGATGGCTAGCTGGAGCAGCGGTGGGAACCGCGATATTTCCTGGCGTAGGAACGGTTGTTGGAATTGCGGGTGGTCTTATAGGCTCTGTTGTTGCCGGTGGCGTTGCAGGCAAGGCATCAAATGCTCTTTTGGGTATATTTGTTGAAGACGATGCAGAAGAGATGATAAGAATAATACAAGATCGTTTTAAGAAGTTGTCTGAAGATTATTTGCTTACGCAGAATGAAGCTGAAAAAATTGTAGATAACCTAAGTAAAGAACTCGATGGGAAAAAGCTTAAAGACATGTTTGCAAGCAAAGACAGAAATAAATATGCAGATGATATGCTTGATCCAATCATTGAAAAACAGGTTAAAAAGAGGCAACATATTAAAGAAATAGATCCTGACATAATGGCAGCAACCCTTAAGGAGGTTCTGGAGGAGATTGCTGACGTGACTTCATAAAGTGGGATTAAATTGAGGTTGTAAATCAAATAAGTTATTATTTTGTAAATATTTCTAAAGAATTATGGGTTAGATGATACTGCTTGTTGAGGTGATTTCATGGAAGGATACATGACGATTAAAGAAACTGCGGAACAATGGAATTTAACAATCAGACGTGTTCAGAAAATGTACGCTGATGGTAAAATCGAAGGGGTACAGAAGTTTGGAATCGCGTGGGTAATTCCATGTGATGCCAAAAGACCAATTGACGGAAGAATAAGCACAGGTAAGTATAAGGATTGGCGCCAAAAGCATTCATCTAAAAATATATCTTACAGTGAATAGTGGAATTGAGACTGTTCAATTTTTGTACACATTGTTGGATTTGGGAGAAAACGATGGACAAAAGAATGTTTGGGAGAAAAATTATTTTCATCGTTTGTGTATTTATTCTATCGCTTTCGGTGCCGAGTGCAGTTACTGCTGCAGTGACGAAAGAAAGGGTGAATGCACAAAAATATGAAGCAAATAGCGGATCCACCTATGTTTTCAAAGCAGAAGATAAAGTTTCTTCATATGTATATGGGAAAGAATCGGTGGGATGGTTCTATCTTGAGGGAGAGCTGCGTAATGCTGGAAAATATAATGGTGTGGACGCATTTGGAACCAAGTCAAATGTGACTTTCGGTTATGAATATTACAATAATTTCCATTACGGCACCGAGGATGACTGGCGTTTGTATGGCAGTGATTGGTTCGAAAACAAGATTGTATTTGAGGGGCAGGATGTTAAGACTTCCTCACAGATTAACGATGGTACCATAATTGTGCAAAAATCTGATGACGGAATCAACTGGACCACGATGACATCTTTGCAGGATTGTTTTAACTTGGGAACTAAAGGAAGGGATTCTCTATACATAACACCATCAGAAGAAGTGCGAAAAGGAACATATTATCGTGTGATAGTTGCTTACACCATGAAAAAACGTACAAAGGCAAACCCAATCCCTGCATTAGATGAGTATGACAGAAGAACTTTTGCTGAAGTCTACAGATTCTTTTTGTGCTCGGATTTTGACTTTGTGACTATCAACGATATATCGACAAGAAGGGAACTTACATTACCTGCTAATGTAAATGATGGGTTTTATGTTAAGAAAAATGGGAGCAGTGCAACCGTAAAAGTTAAAAAGACGCAGGGGATGGTATCATATGCAAATGACAACGAAGCTTATACTTCTTCAGGTGACTATACAATTACGGTTACAACGCTACTAAATAAAGAATTTGTCTATCGCATATCTGTAAATAAGGGTATTACCATGAAAGAAGTATCAGCAAAAATTTACGAGTGCGATGAAAAGAAAGGGTATGTAGCGGAGGGAATAGGGAATGCCGTACCTTTGTGTGGGGGAAGTGCGCATTGTAAGCTTTTTATTGGACATGATTCGGAACGCGAAGTAATAGAGACGAGAAAAAATAACATAAATACATATGGCGTACAGGGGGATGCTGCTGGATTTTATGTGGCTCTCTCAAATTTATATAATGGATGGAATATAGTAAGTGATACATGGGGGAGGAAAGCTGAAGAAACCGTCAACGGAATTACAACTGGAGAGGTTGGAACCGGTGCCATCATCATCCAAAAATCAGCCGACGGCATCAATTGGATAAATGCTGATTATGCAGGGTATGCGAATGGTTTATATACTACCGATTATGAGAACCATTATGGCTCAGATGCTAAGATGTTAGTGTTCACGCCGGACGGAGAAGACATCTCAAAAGGAACATATTACAGGGTTTTCTATGCATACAAGGTTCAAAAGGATAAAACTGTAAAAAGATATTTGGAGGAAGACATTTTTTATCTTTGCAGCGCGTCTACTGAGGCAATAACGTTTAAGAATAAGACAAACAGGGATACTCTTGAAAAGCAGTATTCGGATATGGATTCTGCGACTGCATCCATATGCAGAGGTTCCGAAACGATGTTGTCGGGATCTTGTACTACTACGGGCTTTTTGGTAGATTATTCAAGTAATAAGGCGGCGACGGTCGTATTTAAGAAAAACGGGAAGGTGATTGGTCAGAATCTAAAGGAAATAAATGAAACTGGAAAATACGACATCGTAATAACTACGGCAGCCGGAAACAGTCAGACGGTAACTATCTATGTAGACAGGGAAAACAAAGAAGACATTTATAAGAGATACTTTGGTGAATCATTTGTTCAAGGTGTGCGAGTATTGTTACCGAGCAATGTCCCCGTTTATGAGGGCGGAACAAAAACAATGTACCATATTGAAGCCGTTTCGGATGAATTTTTGCCGTTGTATGGAACAATAACTAATACGACAACTAATTCCGTAAAAGAAATTAGCGGAAGCTCTTTTTCAAAGAGCGGTTATTTGACTGAGGCGGGAGAGTATACTGCCGTTTTTCATACAAACAGAACATTTGCCACTGAATCAAAATCGGGAGATGACGTTGTTATAACTATAAAATTCGAGGTTATTCCGGCAGGAACAGCACCTGGTCCGATGATCAATCGAGATAGGTTGAGAGAGTATTCAAAAACAATGCTGTCTGACGCTAAACCAATATATTATGGATTAACATATAATGTTAGCAAGGGAAGAATTACAAAGGCTTTTGCGACAAAAGAGGCAGCAATCAATTACGCTTATGATTATGAGATGAAACATAATGCTGAGAAGAACGCTGACGGTTCAATAGATCATTATAAGAATAATGACTACAATTCTACCGCATATCAGGGAGCATTTATCACTGATAAGGAGAATTATAAGGACGCATGGGAATTACCTGAAGCAATTTATAACTATGCAGAAACAGCGGTGAAAAAATCCTACTTTGATTATGGTAATGAGTATACTCTTAATTATGATGATATAGAAGTGAAAAAAGCAATGGAATCAGGGGATTATATATCGCTTAAATTAAACCACAGTGTTACTATTTTCGCTGATGAAGAACAAAAAGAGGCGCTCATGGATGTGGGTGATTCTTTGCCATTTATATCAGACAAGCCTTGTAAATATGCGTCAGTATCTGACCGCTCAAATTCTATTGAAGGATATAATCATTTCGAATTTACGAGTGATCCTTACGGGGCTGATTCATATGAAGTGATAATCACTGATGTTAATGGGAAAAGATATCGCATAGAGTATGATTTGAGCGTTGGAAAACAATTAGCGGATGCCGGCTGTCCCAGCTGCATTGTCTCCATCGTTGAAAGAACTAAGTATGGACAAGAATGTGAACCTTACAAGGCTATTTTTATCAGACCAGACGAGAATACTGGTATAATAAAGATTGCTTTTGATGGAGAGAAAGAGATTAGGTCCTTTACGCAAGAGGATGATGCACAAGAGGATGATAAATTAATTGAGTGCAATACTTTCATCATCAGTGATTTGAAAGATGATTTGGATCCGTACGGAGTCATCATTATTTCTCATGAAGATGAAACAGTGTTTTACACCAAAGAAGAGTTGGACGGTACAAAATGGGATTTGCCAGGCGTATATGAAATTAAGTATCTAAATCGTTTAGGCCATTCATTTACTGTGAAGATTAAGGTAAAAGAAAACGATGTGGCGGTCATATCTTTTGAAGGCCCATGCAGTGAAGATCTAGAAGAAATACATGTAATGTATGGAGATGCACATGTTGAACTGAAAACTCCTGAGAGAATTGGTTATGATTTTGTTGGATTTGCGGATCCTGAATTTGAAGGTATTGTATACAACAGTGAGATTGAAAGCATATTGTTTAGAGGAGAAAAAAAGCTAATAACAAAGTGGAGTGCCAAGAAGTTTACCATGTCTACATTAGTAGATGGAGTGATAACGGATTATCCAATTTATTATGGACAACTAATTCCTTTGCCTAGGCCAACGCTTGAGACGGGAGATGAATTCTGCGGGTGGTTGCTTGATGGCGTGGAATATCAGGATGAGAATTATAGATTGGAAGAAGAACGAGATGTCTTATTTGAAGCTGTAATTAAAAAGGCTAACATTAATGATGAAACATCCGTTGCAGAAGATATGCCACTTAAAAGAAGTGAAGAAGCAAATTCAAATATTGAAATTAATACAAAAAGAACGATAATTGTTATTTGTGTTTGCGTTGGAGGCATGTTGATTCTTACGACGGTGATTATGATGAGTCGTAAGTCCAGAAACAAGAAAAAGTGATCATGAGCAAGGGGCGAACTATGAGAAAAATGAACATTAAGATAAACAGAATACTGTCTTTGGTTGTTAGTTTCGCTCTGTTAATAACAAGTTTTTCGGGGTGCGCTGATAATCATGCTGCGATTTCAAATCCGTCGAAAAACGACATTACTACTGAAGAGATAGTAAGTCATGTTATCGAAACTTTGACGGAAGGACAGACAGAGAGCGAGAAACCTGGAATAGAGGAAGTAGAAAAGGCCGGCATCAGCGTTATTATGTCTGATAACTGGGAGGATTACATTGGTGACGTAGAAACATTTGTTTATGGCTTAATATCAAATGAATTAGGCTTGGGGTTTGATGTCTTTCCGGCATATGTAGATTTGTCTGACGGTACGGTGATTTCTGGAATAGCATATTCTGATTACGAAGACTGCTATGTAAATGATGATGAGAGTCAATGTATATTCATGGCAGGATTTATGCCATATTGTGGAGAGCTAGACATACCATCAGATGAATTTGACGATGGGTTATTTATTCAGGATGCTGAATATGATAATGAGAAGTTTTCATTCATCATGGGTTATGAAAGTGATGAATACAGAGATCATTGCGTAGTGTATGGTCAGTATCTGCAATACGGCATTGATGACAGTGGAAAGATTTTTTATGAAACTAGTCCATATGAACAAGGAAAGTGCAATGAAACACTGGGATCTTTGTATTCATTTGACGAAGCAAAATATGTTTATGATGATAATGTGGGAGGAAATCTACTATTATCAGGCATTTCACTTTATTCTCAGATTGACTATGCAGAATTGGAAAATGCGATAAATGAAATGCTCAGAACACAGGATCGAAACTCCTATACCATGGAAATCGAAACTTCAGCTTATTTTGCGCAAGAGGCCGTAGAAGCATATTTCATGACGTTGCAAGAGGAGAGTTTCTTGGGATACAGTACGGCTGATCTTATTGAGGAGACTCGTAAACTTGACCCTAAGGAATGTTACAGAATAACAAATGAAGGCTTGATTAAGCTAAGCTTTGAGGATGAAGGAGGAGAAGCTAGTCTTGTAAAATGGATAGTTGGTTCAACTTGCGCGATAGTTGCCATAATCGGTTTTGTTGGGGCCTCTGTTTCTAAAACATATCCGCCGCTATCTGCCGCTGCAGGCGCAATAAGTGGATTGGCAATTGATGTATTTATGCAAGTGGTGATCGAAGATGTAAGATTAGTTGAACTAGATTGGAGAAAGTCAATTGTAGCTATCGTCGCAGGAGCACTCAGTGGTTATATAGGGCCATATGTATATGCAGCGGCATCAAACACTGCGACATATTTTGCAATGGATACATGCATAGAAGCACTGATAGGCGGAATAGAAATGGGGGCTAGAGCATGGCTCGATGGAGAAGATGGGAAAAAAATAATACAGTCAATGGGACAAGGGTTTGCTATTGCTATGGCATTAAGCGCAGGGTTTAAGGTGGCAGGAGTTGTAGTTGAGAAGATTGCAAGAAAGATTAGCCCTGTAATCAAAGAGGCATCGATAAGAATAAATCCCACCGTCAAAAAGAAACTCAGTAAATTACAAAAAGTCATTGCGAAAAAGATTAAGAATTTCGAAAAATGGGCAGACGGAACAAAGCTTCATAGTGAATATAT
This sequence comes from Acetatifactor sp., assembly GCA_024693365.1. GTDB lineage: Bacteria > Bacillota > Clostridia > Lachnospirales > Lachnospiraceae > Acetatifactor. The sequence goes on from JAILLF010000016.1 coordinate 52,533, forward strand.
ATCTGAAAAGATTACGGATAAGCAATTGGAGAAATTGCTTGAGGAGGGATCAAAGTATCTAAAGGATAAAAGCATTAAAAAATTGAGCTTAAATGATATGTTTGACATGAATGACAAACCCATTTCTAAGTCAGAACTGAGTGAACTTTTTGATGAAGCACCTGATAATACCGTTTTGGCATATTTTAAGGTTGATGAAGATATCATTGAGGTAGTAAAAGTCAACGGAATCGTTTCCGTACGAACTGATGAAACAAAATATCTAACGGTGGAATTAGATTCGTGGCTTAACGCAAATAAATACTCAAGAGACGATAATTTAAAAAATGCAGTTGAAAAGATTAAAAAAGTTTGTTCGAAGGACTCGGAAAGAATTCCAGAAGTCCTTGCTGATGCCATCGAGAAAAGCAATGTCAAGCTAGAAGATATGTCGGTGTCAAAGCTGCATGAAATGATTAAGAAGAGCGGACTGACTTTGCACGAAAATGGAGACATGAAGACCATAACGCTTATGCCAAGGAAAATTCATGAAAGCATAAAGCATATGGGCGGATTTGGACTGGCAAAGCATTTGAAATTTCATCAAGGCCATGAAAGATTAAGCAGTTTTATATCTGCAGCATCCATGGGAACGATAACGGCTGTCACGGAGTAAAGGAGACATAACTCATGTTTGGTAATGGATTTGGTCGTTTTAGGAAAAGATACAGGGTATTACAATCTCAGATTTGTGAATTGGAAAAAGAACTGGATTTTTTAGAAAATAGTTTACATTCCACGAAATGGAAGGGATATAACTATGGCCCAATAAAGTATTATGCTGAGAGATATGCTAATTGTGAGGATACACATGAAAAAGAAAGAGTTCTGTCGGTGTGCGAAAAATTGGATTCTGTTATAGAAGAGTTTGATATGTTCATTGAAAACGAATATGCCCCAAAAGTATTTGATTATTATTCCGTAAAGAAACCCAAGGTGACTCGAATTAGTACGGATGAAGTGTATGGTTGGGAAGAGGCATTTGGGAAATCATTTGAAGATTTGGATAAAAGCCTTAGACATTCACTGGTAGGTTTAGTTGAGGAGCCTGGCAGATACGGATTTTCTTGATGTCACGAAATGTCACGGATTGTCACGAATCGTCATGTAATTTCACGCATTGGGTATTTTTTTGAAATAGATGTGTTATGTTTATAATGGAGAAAGCGAACAGGAGAACAAAACCGTTGGCTTTCTCTATTTTCTTTTGCAAAAGAATAACGGCATTATGAAGCGTCTGCTCGTTACTGATAAATGTAGCGAGGAAGGCACAAATTGTGCAGCCCTTAACTAACTAAAAGCGAATAGAGTAAAGATTTAGTTGGTTGATAAAAAAAGATAAAAAAAGAGAGAGTAATCTTTAATCCTTTGGTACAATGGTTTTGGACAAAAATCAAAAACTAAAGGAGGATTACTCTCATGAGTATTGTATCACTTTTTGACGAATTAGCGAAGAGTATTTTTGCGGCGGAGGAGAATTTTTTTCAGAATCCCCGGGACCTGCATTCACTGGAGACCAGCGTAAAGACTTCCACGGAGGCGTTCGCCGCCAGGTTTCTTGGTGAAGTGCTGTCCGGACTGGACAAGTGCATTTACGAAAGCACCTGGCGGGACGGGAAATACGCGGTTCAGCGCAGGGACAAAAGAACGCTGATCAGCTCCGTCGGAGACGTTACGTTTGACTGCACTTATTACCGCGGGATCGGCGAACGCTCCGGCTTTACGCACCTTTTGGAAGACCTCATCGGCCTGGAGAGGAACGAGAGGTTTACCGAAGCGGCGGAGGTCGCAATGCTGTGCGAGGCGTTAAAGACCAGTTACCGCGAGGCGGCAAGGGTTCTGCCTTCCAAACAGGTGATCACGAAGACCACGGTCATGAACAAGGTGCACGGGATTGCGGAAGAGATTCCGGACGCGGCGCGCGAGGAACGCAGGTCGGTGCCGTACCTGTACGTTGAGGCGGACGAAGATCACGTGGCGGAACAGCACGGAAGAAGCGCCAAAGAAGGGGAAAACGGAAGCTTTATGTGCAAGCTGGTCTACGTATACGAATGCAGGCGGGAAACGGACGTAAAGGATCGCTTTGAGCTCGTGAACAAGTATTACTTTGGAGGCCTTTATTCGGGACGGGAAGGCACGAGGAGGCTTTGGGAAAAGGTAAACCGCTTTATAGAACTCAACTACGACGCGGAGGACTTAAAGCGCATTTTTGTCAGCGGGGACGGCGCGGGATGGATCAAGGCCGGCGCGTCCTACCTCGGTAACGCGGTGTTCTGCGCCGACAAGTATCACCTCATGCAGTACCTGAACACCGCCGCGGGGCAATTTCCGGAAGAAAGGGACGCCGTGAAGGAAGAGCTGTGGCACCTGCTTCATTCGGAACGCGCGGGCGCGAAAAAAAGATTTGACGCGTACACGGGCGTGATGACGGAGAAGGCTAAAAATCCAAAGGTCGTGGAGCAGTTAAGGGCATACGTTTTGGGCAACTGGAGTGCCGTGAGAAGAACGCTTAAAAACAAGCTCCTTACGGGATGCAGCGCGGAAAGCCACGTAAGCCACGTGCTTTCGGACCGCCTCAGCTCCAGACCGATGGGCTGGAGCCAGTCGGGCGCGGACAGGATGAGCAAGCTGCGCTGTTACGAGAGAAACAACGGGCGCGAGAAGATCATAGACCTGGTCAGGTACAGCCGCGAACGGCGAAGAATGGGCGCAACGGGAACGGAAGACCTGAGCCCGCGCGAATTGTCGGTGCACGACGTCACGGATTATCACCGCAGTCAGGCGAGGGCGTACATCGAACGGATCCAGGCGCACATACCGTTTGCCTCGATCAGAAAGATGTTGTTCGTACGGGATCACATGGATTTGCTTTAGGGTTTTGACATTTGGAACCGAAAGAGGTAAAATGAATTGCGTTCTGCAAAATCATGGTATTCTAAGGTTTCTTTTTTTGATTCCCAACCAACAACAACTTTACTCTATCCTAAAAGCGGAATAAGTTGACGATTTGGTTTTTATTGGTTATAATTCTCTAGGACATATGTCATTCTTAAATTGAATGTTTTTCATTTCATATTGGCAATTCGCCAGTTTTCACCATCTTATAAACATATGTTAGCATTGACGGTATTGTTTTTCGTATTGTTTTTTATTGACGAATGGACGCATTAATGCTATCATAAATATAACTAAAGAAGAGGGATTTTGATGTTTGAAATCGAGTTTTATCACGACAAAAATGGATTTAGTGATATCCCCCAAACCCCGCGTAGAGAAATCATGAGGGCTAAAGTAGAGCGTGATGATTGGAAATCAAGAAAGAGGCGAAAAGAATGAGTGATTGGAAGGAATATAAGAACCGCGTTAGAGAGACAAATCCAGAGATAGGGAAAGACATTGATGAGGCTGAAAAGATTTCTGCCATTGTGGGTGAGATGATTAAGCAACGGCAAAATCTAAAACTATCGCAGAGAGATTTGGCAGAGCTTTGCGGTATTCCACATTCATCTGTAGCAAGGATTGAATCAGGAAAAACAACGCCAAATCTTTCGACGTTGATTAAGATTTTTAACCAACTTGGACTAAGTCTATCCGTTAAAACTGCCAAGAGAATGAAAAGGTAAAAACCTGAAAGGAAGTAGGTGATCATGAGATACTTTTTGGAAAATAACAGGATCAAAGTTGAAATCGATTCGTTTGGAGCCGAGATTAAATCGGTGATTAACAAGAATAACATGCGGGAGTATATGTGGTATGGGAATCCAAAGTATTGGGGGCGGACGTCGCCGGTGTTATTTCCGTTTGTGGGGAGTTTGAAGGAGAAGAAGTATCGGTGGAAGGGCAAGGAGTATGCCATGGGGCAGCATGGATTCGCGAGGGACATGGAGTTTGAACTTATGAGCCAGGCGGACGACGAGATCTGGTTTCAACTGAAGGCGAATGAGGATACGCTTAAAAAATATCCGTTTGATTTCACGCTGAAGATTGGTTATAAGCTGGAGGCGGGAGAGGAAACGGATGACGTAAAGGTCATGTGGAAGGTTTATAATCCGGCGGAGGAAGTGATGTATTTTTCCATTGGGGCGCATCCGGCGTTTTTGTGTCCTTTTCACGGATTCCGTAAGGACGCGGCAGGGTGCAAGGAGGGTTATCAGCTTTATTTCGAGGGCGTGGACGTGATTCATCATCATGGCAATGACGTTGCGACGGGGCTTGCGCTGCGCGAGGATCTGGAAATGCCGTTGGAGAACGGGTACGTTACGATCACCAGTGATTTCTTCGACCGTTGCACGTACATGATCGAGGGGAAGCAGACGGGATGCGTAGGAATCGCGGATGAAGAAGGGAAACACATTGTTGACGTGTGTTTTGACGCGCCTCTCTTCGCCATCTGGTCGCCGGAAAAGAAAAATGCTCCGTTTCTGTGTATTGAGCCGTGGTACGGGAGATGCGACGCGGTGGATTTTGAAGGAGATTTGATCCAAAGGGAGTATACCAATGTCCTTGCGGCTGGTGAGACATTTGAAGGCGGATACGTCATGAAATTTTATGAATATTATTACTAAGTACAGGTGAGAATAAATGAAAAATAGTCCACGCGATTTCCTGCGTGGACTATTTTTTTCGGACACCCTTGACGATTTCTGGAACAAATCATATAATTAGCCTATCTAGGGAACTGGCTTTCAATGGAGTTCTCATCATTGGTTTATCAACCAAATTTTCCTGATATTTGTTATGATGCAAGTCAATGGTTTCGTGTTCTTTTTTTGTTGCTTTTTTATTTTACTTCTGAGTTGATGATTATAAGTGGGGTGAAAATTATGTTGGTAAAAAGCGATGGGTTGAGAGAAAAAAAGATTGTTGAAGAAATGATATCCAAGGATGAGAATCTTTGCAGACAACATGAATTGTTTAAAGCTGAGATGGCATTTAAACAAGAACTGATTAATGCGCGGAGAGCGAATGCACTTACTCAAAAGGACATTAGTCTTAGATCGGGGTTATCCCAACAGGCGGTAAGCCGCATGGAGAAAAGCGCTAGCGGAACCATTCAGTCGATTATTCGTTATTTAAATTCGATGGGTTATTCCTTGGCCATCAAGAAAAATGAGTAGCGAAAAAGCGAGTCCCGGGGTCGTGTCACAGGCACGTTTCCGGGACTCGCTTGCAATGTTAGTGGTCGAGCATTTCGGAGGCTTCCTTCAGCAGATCGATGATGGGAAGGTGCTGCGGGCAGACGCCTTCGCACTGGCCGCAGGAAATGCACTCAGAGGCGCGGCCGTGTCCTTCACTGATCAAGTTGTTATAGAAGTTCTGCGGGCGGAACTGCTCGTTGTAAAGCCGGATGGTATTGACGGATTTGAACACGTCAGGGATGGAGATGCGCATGGGACATCCGTCGGTGCAGTAGCGGCAACTGGTGCAGCCGATCTGCGGCACGTCGAGCATTCGGTCGCGAACCTCCTGAACCAAAGCAAGTTCCTGGTCGCTTAAAGGTTCGAAATTGCGGAAGGTTTGAACGTTGTCCTGCATCTGGTCTTCCGTACTCATGCCGGAAAGGATGGTCATGATGCCGGGAAGAGAGCCGACAAACCGAAATGCCCAGGATGCGACGGAGGCATCGGGGCGGACGGCCTTAAACTTGGCTTCCAGGTCAGGACGAAGGCTGGCGAGAGTACCGCCTTTTACAGGCTCCATGATGATCATGGGGATGTTGCGGGCGCTCAGGATCTTGTACAGCGCGCCGGAGCATACCACGGGATTTTCCCAGTCTGCATAGTTGAGCTGAATCTGCACAAATTCCATCTCCGGATGTGCATCCAATACTTTTTCAAGATAAGCCGGACTGCCATGGAAGGACAGGCCAAAGTGGCGGATCTTTCCGGCTGCTTGCTTTTCCAATCCCCAGTTATAGCAGTCTAAGCGCTCATAGGTATCTCCGTTGTTGCCATCCTCGACGGAATGGAGAAGGTAGAAATCAAAATAGTCAACGCCGCAGCGTTCCAGCTGTTCGTTGAAGATGCGATCACGGTCGTCCTTGTTTCGCATGCACCATGCGGGGAGCTTGGTGGCAAGCATAAAGCTTTCGCGGGGATAGCGTTTCGAAATGGCTTCCTTGATGGCGCGCTCGGACATGCCGCCGTGATAGACGTAAGCAGTGTCAAAGTAATTCATGCCTGCCGACATGTAAGCGTCCGCCATCTCGCAAACGCGGTCAATGTCAATGGCTCCGTCTTTTTGGGGCAGGCGCATCATGCCGAACCCAAGCTTTGGCATTTTGTTTAAATCAATACTCATCGATGGTACCTCCTTTTTGAAGTTCTCTAATTTTGTTATTTTTGATCAAAATTCAATCGTTACGGGATGGAAACTCCTTCTAAAAATCATTATACTTCATCGAAGTGGCATGCGGTCAAGCATATTTTTAATAATGGCAAAAAATGAGAAGAAATAGCATAAATTTCATATGCGGGATGCTTATGGAGTTCTTAGGGCACAAAAAGACGTGGCTGTTACGGGGCCGTCCGTGGTATAATAAATTTGATAAAGGACAAGCTGATGATCAAGCGTGAAAACGTTATTTTCGGAAAGGTGGATGCTGTCATTATGTGCGGGATATATCACGTAAACCGAGAACTGGAATATGGAATTGAGAGTCTGATGAAGATGGTAAACCGGGAGCGGAGGGCAGGAGCCGTAAGTCAAAGGATTCCTGAGATTCGTGAAAGGGACGTGCGTCCTACGGACGAGGCTCCGATCTTGTCCTGCAATGAGGACGGGATGAGCTTGCGGACGGTTCGCTGGGGACTTCCGGGGTTTCAAAAAGGCCAGGTCATCTTTAACGCAAGGTGTGAAACGGCGCTGGAACGACCAATGTTCCGGGATGGCATCCGGCAGGGAAGGATTGTGATTCCTGCCAGATCTTTTTATGAGTGGAACCGGCGCAAGGAAAAGAATACGTTTGAGCGGACGGATGGCAAAATTCTTTACTTGGCGGGCTTTTGCAGGGGAAACGGGACGGACGAAAGATTTGTGATTCTGACAACGGCGGCGAACGCTTCGATGATCCCCGTTCATGACAGGATGCCGCTCATATTGGAAGAAAGCGAAATTGAGCCTTGGCTTTTTGAGGAGGCTTGGACGGAGTCGCTTCTTCGAAAGGTTCCCGGAGTACTTTCGAGAAAAGCAGAATATGAACAGCTGAGTCTTTTTTGACTTTAGGTCAATAAGAAAACCAAAGAAGGGGAAGCAGGGGACGATTGGATAAGAAACAACAATACAGACGCAGGATCAGGCGGAAGCTGTTTTGGGACAGACATAAAAATACGATTGCCATCTGGGGCATGATCGCGCTTGGCGTTTTGGCACTTGCAGGAGCTATTTGCTGGAGGACGCTTTCAGATCAAAATGAGGCTGCCAAGGTGAAGGAAAGACTGGCCCGGATGCCTGCCGGCAGTGGTTTTTCCGTTAGCTTATGCGAGAAAGCACCTGAGAACGTTCCGGCGTATGCCGGAGAAGATTACGTAACGTTAAACGAAGGGGTTCCTGAGTTTAATCTATATGATTTGCAAGGCATTCAGGGAGAGAACTATCGGGAATTGGACGCGCTTGGCCGTTGCGGGCCGGCGGTTGCCGTGTTGCATCATTCCATGATGCCGACGGAGCAAAGAGAGCCCATAGGGGAGATCAGGCCTTCCGGTTGGGTGCAACGAAAATATGAAGGGATTGTGGATTCGGATCCGCCCTATTTGTATAACCGTTGTCATCTGATCGCATTTGCGCTGACGGGACAGAATGCAAACGAAAAGAACCTTATCACGGGTACAAGGCATTTCAATGCGGATTCGATGCTGTATTGGGAATTGCAGGTAATGGAGTATTTGGAGAGTAGCGATCATCACGTGTTATACCGCGTGACGCCGTATTTTGCCGGAGACGAGCTTGTGGCGAGGGGCGTGGAGATGGAGGCGTACTCCGTGGAAGATGGCGGAGAGGGAATTTGCTTTCACGTGTTTGTATATAACGTTCAGCCGGGAGTGGAGATCGATTACGCTACGGGCGAGAGTCATTTGGAGGAATAAAAAAGTGTCGCGGGGACGTGTCAGTAGACACGTCCCCGTGACACATTATTGAAGTTGTAATGCGCCGTAGAGCGCGGGTTTTGCCTTGAGGAGTGAGTTGAAAAGGAGCGGGCTGTATTCCTTGCGCCAGGACATGTTGTCCGCAAAGCCCCAGAAGGTCAGGGCGTCCATCTTTACGGCACCGGAGTCAACGCGCTCGAAAATGCCGTGAATCAAGTCATAGTAGAACTTTCTTTGTCGCTCTAAGTTCTCTTCAGTGGCCTTTTGCGGAGCCTGGTATTTGCCGAGGCAGACGTCAAGCTCGGTGAGCTGGATCTTCAGGCCGGTCTCTGCTATGGCGTCCATGGTTTTAAAGTATTGTTCCAGGTTGTCGGTGGTGTAGAGGTGAGCCTGGAAGCCAACGCCGTCGATCAGGTAGTTGCCCTTTTTGTCCACGAGGGTGTTAACGAAGTCAATCAAGGTCTGGGTCTTGAACTGTTCGTTATAGTCATTGTAATAGAGGTCAATGGTCTCGGGCGCGTACTTGTCTGCATAGTAGAAGGCATACCAGAGATAGTCGTCGCCAATGATTTTTTTCCAGTTGTTTTCACGCATGGAACCGTTTTCCATCCATGCCTCGTTTACCACGTCATAAGCATAGAAGAGGTCTAGGTAGCCAAGCGATTCAAGCTTCTCAAAAGTCTGCTTGATCATGCTTTCCATGCGGGAGAGCATTTCCTTGCGGTCAACAAATTCTGCCTTGGGATCGAAATCTTTGTGGAAGATCCATTCGGGTGTCTGGCTGTACCATACGAGGGTGTGACCGCGCATGGAGAAGCCGTTCTTCGCGGCCCACTCCATCATCTTGATGGATTCTGCGTTGAATTCAACGACAAGCTTTCCTTCTTCCTTGCTTTTCTTTTGGCTCAAGGTGGCGTCGGGCTTCATGGCGTTTTCGCAGGTTGCGCTGTTAAAATGCGAAAGAATTAAGTCAATGGAATCTGCACGGCTGATCATGGAGCCGGTAAGGCAGGTGCCAACCTTCATGCCGTGCTCGGCAAAGAGATCCTTTAAGTATTTCCCTTCTGCGGGATCTGGCGTAGGATCGGGCGTGGGCTCGGGAGTGGCCGTGGCAGTTGCAACTTCCGTGGATTCTTCCGACACGGTTTCTTCGGAGGAGGAGCTCTCAATGGTTTGCTCAGTCTGGGAAGCGGCAGTTCCGGTTTCGACCGTAGAAGGGTTGCCGTTGCAACCGATCAGGGACAGGAGCATTGCTCCGGTAAGCCATATTAACAATTTCTTTTTCACAATTTTACCTTCTTTCTGTTATGATCATCTTAAAAAAACACAAGTACTATAGTATTATAGAACCGGTAGATTGTCAAATGTTTGGCGTCGGAATGACGAAAAACAATAAAAAGTAGCAAAAAATGGCAATTGTCGGGACAAAGAGTTGCGTTTTTTACGAAATAAGATTAATTTATCTGATAAAAAAAGAAAAAGGTTGTAAGAATACTAAAAAAAATGATATAATCATAGTAACTGCAACTATGGCTTTAGGGCGGATACTGAAATATTATCTTTTTATGGAGGTTATTATGGGGTATCAGGACGTAGCAAATGGGATCGGAGCAATGACCTGCATAGTTTCCGTAGAGAAAAAAGAGGACGGAGGTTATGGAGAGATCAGGATCGTAACAGGTAACAAACCTTATATTGATTCTATAGAACACCCGGCTCCCGGGGTGGAGATGTTGACGCAAAAATTTACTCCAAACAGTCTCTATACGGAATACATGACCAGAGACTTGAATTTTGAGCAGTATTGTTATCAGGCGGCAGTGTTGGGAAAGTGCCTTCATTCCTATGCGCATCCTGACCGCATGCCCGTCTGGTTTAACATGACTTTTCTGCCGGTCAGTCCTAATCAGGGTAATCTGTACTATTGTACCTATACGATGGAAATTAATTTCCAACCGGATTCCGCTGCCTTGTCGAGTTCCGTTAACGAAAAAATAGCGGCGGAGGTTCTTGAAGCATGCTTAAAAATGAGGGGAGCCTCTGATTTTGAATCAGCATTAAAGGACGTGTTAAAGGATATCAGGGGGATGTGTCAGGCGGATTACGTTGCCATACTTAGCGTAGATGCGTATGAACGCTCCTGTAAGCTGATGAGCGAGGATGCATCGGAAAAATCAGCGCTCAGATCCTTAAATAATTATCTGAATGAGGATTTTTGCAATCTGGTATTTACTTGGGAAGATACCATAGCCGGTAGCAACTGTATTATCGCAAAGGATAAGAACGAAATGCAGGTGATCAAGGAAAGAAATCCCGTGTGGTACGAATCCTTGATCAAGGCAGACATCGAATCCATCGTTCTTTTCCCGCTAAAGTCCAGAAATCATGAGCTTTTGGGATATATGTGGGCGGTTAATTTCTATAACGATGACATTATTTCCATCAAGGAAACGTTGGAGCTTACAACCTTTGTCCTTGCTTCCGAAGTTGGAAATTATCTGATTCTTGACAGACTGAAAATCTTGAGCTCAAGGGACATGCTGACAGGCGTTATGAATCGTAATGAGATGAATAATTACGTGGAGAAGTTAAGCAAATCACGGGAGGACGCATCAAGGTCCGTCGGGGTAATCTTTACGGATCTGAACGGATTAAAGCACATAAATGATGAAGAAGGCCACAGCTCTGGCGACGTATTGCTAAAGGATTCGGCGAAGCTGTTAATGGAAGTATTTCCGCTGGACGTTATTTACAGGGCGGGCGGAGATGAATTTACCATCATCCTTTTGGACGTGAGTGAGGAGGAGATCGTAAGTAAGATCAACAGAGTGAGAGAGCTGGCCGTTAACTATGACCGCGTTGAGTTTGCGATCGGATATCACGTGGAAGCTTCTGCCAACGACATACATAAGGCATTAAAATATGCTGACATCAACATGTATGAGGATAAACGTAAGTTTTATGAGATGCATCCGGAGAAAAAAAGATAATGAGCCCGAAGTAAATTGCGGAAACGTTATGGAATAGAAACGGATTTGGGGTGTTTGGGGGAAAGGAGAGGGGGATTGCGTCATGCTGAGTTTTAAGTGCAAAAACTGTGGCGGCGAAACGTCAGTGGATTCCAGCGGGAGCCTTTTTTGTGAGTATTGCGGAAGCAAATTTCACTTCCAGGACAAAGAGCTTCAGGAATATCGGGATTTTCGCCTGCAGATGCTAAATTACCTGCGGGGCGTTCATGATGAAATGATCGAAGGCGAAAGCCGCGAGGATTCCCTTTGGGACCATGCAGAGACGATCTGTTACGAGACGAAGGACGGGAACGAAGTGACGGTCCGTTATTTGTATTCCCATGACGATGGAACGGCAACCACTTATCTGACAAGACATCATGCTCTGTTTGTATTTCCCAAAAACAAACGAAAGGAAGCGGAGAGAATGCTCCGCGGAATACAGGCTCTGTCCTTCCCGCCTGCGGACGTTAAGGGCTTGGAGGATTGCTTCCCAAAACTTCGGGGAACCTATGAACTCAAGGATGACGGCATCATGATTACCTATGGACGGTCTGAGAACCTGTTCCCGCTGTCCATGTTTGGAAGCCTTACTCCTGAGCACGTTGCCTGGATCATCTCGAGGCTGGAAAATATTTGCTGCGTATTAAGTTACAGCGGTCTGATACATGGCGGCATTTCGGAGGAGTCCCTGTGGATCAATCCGTTTAATCATCACGGTGCACTCATGGGACACTGGTGGAGCGCGAAGCGAATGGAGCAGGCCGGGCTTGTCACTTCCCGTGACCAGGATTTGAAGGACGTCCGCAAGACGGCGGACCGCGTGCTTGGCATTCACAGGGAAGAAGCGCCGGAGGCACTGACGGAATTTCTTCGGTCCAGACCGGGAATTGATGCCTATGCGGATTTTGAATCCTGGGATCACGTGATTGAGGTGGGATTTGGCGGAAGACGTTTCGCAAAAATGAAGGTTGATTTTTAAGGGAGGAAGCTTTTATGGGCAGAGGAAGTTACACGGCTTCGGACTGGAGCAAGCTAAAAAACAGCAGAAATCTCAGCAATGCAAAAAATGAGCGGGAGATCTTCAAAAGTCAGTCCTGCGACCAGAGATTTGATCCGAGGTTTATCCAGATCAGGGAGGCAAGGGATTCGGAGGATCATCCGGAATCGCTGCCCATTATCATCGGACTGGACGTAACGGGATCCATGGGTTATCTTGCGGAGAAGGTGGCTAAGGAAGCGTTGAACGAGACAATGATGAAGCTTTACTCCACGAACGCGGTAAAGGATCCGGCGCTAATGTTTGCGGCATATGGAGACATGTATGATCAGTCCCCGCTTCAGGTGACGCAGTTTGAGTCTGACATCAGGATTGCGGAGCAGCTCCTGGACCTTTGGCTTGAAAACAGAGGAAACGGCGACGTGGCACCGAACCTGCTTTGGTATTTTGCCGCTAAGCATACGTCGCTTGACAATTTTGAAAAAAGAAAGAAAAAGGGATTTCTGTTCACGATCGGAGACAAGGCGGAGTGCCGGACGGATCGGGAGAGAAACCTTAAGGATACGTATCAGAGAGTCTTTGGCGAGACTGTAAACATGGACGTTGCATCCATCCTTAAGGCGGCAGAGGAGAAGTTTGAAGTGTTTCACCTCTTTCTGGATGAAAACCATAAGAAGGCAAACACAATCGTTGAACTGTTGCCTGGACATACCATGGCAATCAGACCGGGTGAAATTGACGCGATTCCGGAGATTTTGATCAGCACGATGCAGTTGACGATGGGAATGAAGACCGAGGCCGTTCTGGAACAGTGGCCGGATCTAAAGCAGGGGATCGTGAAAAAGGCGATCGGGGATTTGACAATTGCAAAGGCGGAGAGAGGATTGGAATTTTGAGCGCGCAGATCGTTCGCGCAGTGATCGGCAAGGGGTTCGGAGACGAGGGCAAGGGGCTTGCGGTGGATTATTTTTGCAGCAAAGCTCCTGGGACTCTGGTCATAAAGCATAACGGAGGAGCTCAGGCAGGGCATACTGTGGAACAAAATGGAAAGAGATTCGTGTTTCATCAGTTGTCGTCTGGCTCCTTTCGTCATTCAGACACCTTTTGGGCAGACAGCTATTATCCGGATCTGTACAAGCTTCGGGAAGAGGCGGAAGCATTCCGAAGGATCAGTGGGTTTAAGCCAAGGATTTTGTGCGATCTGGACACGCACGTAACCTTGGTGGATGACGTCCTGATCAATATGCTTCTTGAAACATCCCGCGGTGAGAAGCGGCACGGAAGCTGTGGCATGGGAATTAATGAGTGTGACCTTCGAACAAAAGCCGGGTTTGGATTGACCATGCGGGACGTCCTTTCCCAAAGTGCTGCGGATTTAACTGGTTGGGTACTGGACGTGCGCAGGGAATATGGCGCGGCAAGGATCAGGGAAGCGATTGGCAACGCTGACTTGTCGCGGCTTGGCGGCATGGCTTCGGAATATTGGGAACTCCTTCATTCCTCCGCCGTGGTGGAAAATGCGATCGAGGAAATGTTGAGAAGTGCCCATGAATACGTGGAGCCTCCGGCATCAGTAAATGCCTTGTTCAAAGGCAGGGAAAGCATTGTTTTTGAAAATGGCCAGGGTCTTTTGCTGGATGCGGAAAACCTAACCTATGCTCCCCACGTATCGGCGTCAAGGACGGGATTGCACAATCCGGTAAGGCTCATGGCAAGACATGGATTTTCGCTTACGGAAGCGGTTTACGTCACCAGAACCTACGTGACGCGGCACGGAGCCGGGCCTTTGCCATATGAGTGCGGGGCGAAGTCTTTGGGGATTTCCGGAATCGATGAGACCAATATAACAAACCCATGGCAGGGTAGCCTTCGATATGCCAGACATGGGAGCACGGGGGAGTTTTTGGAACCCGTGCGGGAGGATCTCTTGGAACTTGACAAGGTTAACGTAAAGGTGTCTCTAATGATTACGCACCTGAATGAGACGGACGGAAAGCTTTTGATGGCAGACGGTGACCGCGAAGCGGAACGGTTTGAAAGCAATCCGGAAGTCCTTAAGATATTTCATGACTTTTATCACTCGGATTCCAGAGAAGACGTGAAGCGGAGAAACAGATGAAGAAATCAAAGAAGAATAAATCAGTCCATTCCATATGGTTTTTAACGTTTATTCCACTGTGTACGTTGTTGGCAGGGGTTATTTTAATTGCGTTGGCTTTTACGTCGATTCCGTTCCTTGCTTCGGTCGGAGCGGGACTTGACGCGGGGATGACGCAGAATCCACCGGATGCGCCAGGGCATCCCATGCCGTTCTTTACGGCAATGCTTGCGGGGGGCGGTTTCTTTTTGGTGATAAGCATTGCCGCCTTGCTGATGATCCTGTCTCTGATTCTTTTTACCGTTGTCATGATTGTCTGCATATGGAAAGAAGGCTCCGCCAGAAAACTGGCGGCGAAGCAAGACGATCTTGGTGAAGATGCATTCGCGACAGAGTCTGCCGGCCGGGAAGTGAGCTTGGGGGCGGCTTTATTTCCGCTTGTTTTTGGATGCGTTGCCCTTTTGATGCCGATCGTTGGGAATTGCCTGGTAAGGCTTACGATGAGGAATTCAGTCTTGGCCTCCTGTATTGCGATCGGTCTGGCATTTTTGGGATTCGTGTTGACTGTTATTTCTCAGAGAAAATACAGTGAGGAATATCGATGGCTTTGGATGGTTGGGAGGGTTCTTTGCGGAGCAGCGTTCTTTATAAATACTGCGTTCTTACTTCGAACGGCAGGAATGATCCTTAAGGTGGTATCCCTGTTATAGGCTTGCATTGAAAGGAAAGCGTAACGAAAATGAAGATATTGATCTTGGGCGGAACCTATTTTCTGGGGAAAGCCTTTTTGGAGACGTGCGACGGGAATGGCGATGAAATCACGGTATTAAATCGCGGATCGCGGCCTGTCCCGGGCAATGAAGACAGGCACGTTCACGAAATACTTGCAGACAGACGGGATGCAGAAGCACTCGAACGCGCGGCTGCGCAGTTTGACCCGGAAGGCTATGACTGTATAGTGGATTTTTGCGGTTATGAAGCGGGCGACGTGCGCAGGGTGTTGGAAGCGATTACGGCATCGCGGAAGAAAGCGGGGAAGCAGGGCGCGGGCGTGCGGCAGTACGTTTTTATCAGCACCTGCGACGTGTATCGACGCGGTACGGGGAAGACGCTTGATGAGAATGCTCCGCTTGAGGAGCGGGATTTTGGCGGCGCGGAAGGGGCTTATATCTGCGGGAAGGTCGCACTGGAAAAGGAACTGAGACAATGCGCCGAAGAAACGATAAATCAAGTTGGAGGCAGGATGCATTATACTTCCGTGCGCCCTGCATTTATCTATGGCCCCGGAAATTATGCGCCGAGAGAGGGTATCTTTTTCCGGTGGGTTTCGAAGGCTGGGCAGATTTTGTTCCCGGAGGATGCGGATGGAAGCTTTCAGATGGTTTACGTAAAGGATCTTGCGAGATGCATTTATGCGTGCCTTGGGAATGAGAACTTTTATGATTGCGCGGTCAACGTATGCGGTGAGAACATTGATTATCAGCGGTTTGCGGATGCCTTGGAGGAGGCTGTGGAACAAAGGATTGAGAAGGTGATGCTTCCCGTGGCGGACGTCCTTAGTCGGGGGATTCCGTTGCCATTCCCGCTTACGAAGACTGAAAGCGAGACCTATGCTGATGAGAAGATGAAGATGCTTGGCGTGGAAATGACGGCGCTTGTGCAAGGCATGCGAGAGACGTACGCATGGTTTAATAAACAAGAAACGGAGTAAGGGCATGAAGAATAAAATCCTGTTTGTAGTTAATTATTTGTGGGCGAGTTTCATTGCATTTACGTTTCCGGTCTGTTTTGGATGGATCTATCTGAACGTGACGGGACATGCGAAGGGGTATGATTATGATCTTGGGCCGGAGGCACAGGTTTCCATGATGATCGGTTGTGTGGAGCTCATGATATGGTGCGTGCTGGCTCTGCCCTCCAACGTTTACGTATTTCAGAAATTAGCAAAAAAGAGTAAGCCATTCCTGATTCTGACGATCGCGCTGTTTGTCGCGCTTGCCGCAGCGTGTCTGATGATTTTGGGCGGCTGGCCGGCTTACTTGAAGGAAGTATTTAACGTATAAGCGTAAGGAAAGGGGCATGGGAAACGATGAACATGGAGTTTGTTTTGCGGGAAGTGGACCGCCTGTTTGACGAAAATAAGGCAGCGGAGGCCGAAACGTTTCTTCTTGGCGTTTTGGAGGAAGCAAAGGCACAGAATGAAAAGGGCATCTGTTTGCAGGTCTTAAACGAATTGATCGGATATTATCGTCAGACGTCTGAGAAGGAGCGCCTTCGCGAAGTGATTGAGGAGTCCCTTCAGATGACGGAAGACATGGGGCTAAGGGATACAATCTGGTACGGGACGACGGCGCTCAATGCCGCAAACGGATACCGCTCCATGGGAGAACTTGAACCGTCAAGGAAATATTATGAAGAGGCGGAAGAGCTTTATGACAGGGAGCTTTCGACGAATGACATGCTCTTTGCCGGGCTTTATAACAACCGGAGCCTTTTGGAGCAGGAAGAGGGCAATTTTGAGAAGGCGGAAGAGTATCTTCTGAAGGCGCTTGAAATCGTGGATGCGAATCAGTCCGGATTTGAGATTGCCGTAACTTATGCGAACCTTGCAAATACTGCCGTTCTCGGAAAGAATTATGAGAAGGCAAAGGAATATGCGAAGCGCGCCATCCAGTGTTTCCAGAAGCGGAACTTGTATGACGCCCATTATTGTGCGGCTCTGTCTGCACTGGGACTTTGCCACTATTACGCAGAAGAATATGAGGAGGCGCTTCGCCTTTTTGAAGAGGGAATGACCATTGTGGAGAGCACGCTGGGCAAAAACACGCAGTATGAGAGGCTGAAGGATAACCGGGATGCCTGCGTGAAGAAGCTGGAGGAGATCCATGGAAAGTGGCCGTTGGAGGATGCCGTGACCAAAATGGCAACGGATACAGAGCGGGATGCAGACGGCGCTGAAGAAGCCGGGCAAGCAGGAAAGACTTCCGTGGCAAAACAGACGGCTGGTATCTCGGGAACAAAGTGGCAGGAGCTTGGAAACATGCTTCAGGAAGAATTGGGAAAGCAAGGGGCTGCGCAGGGAAAAACAGATGCCGGCGAAAAGGCAGGGAAAAGCTTTGTCTCTGGGCTGGAGCTTAGCAGAAAATATTATGAAACTTATGGGAAACCGATGCTGGAGAAGGAATTTTCGGAATACGTTTCAAGGATGGCGACGGGACTGGTCGGCGAGGGCTCAGACTGCATGGGCTTTGATGACGAGGCATCCAGGGATCACGACTGGGGCCCGGGATTTTGCATTTGGATTCCGGAGGAATTGGAGGGGGCAATTGGTGACGAATTAAGGGGGGCGTATGAAGCGCTGCCGGAGGAGTTCATGGGTTACCGCCGCGTTAAGACGGCGCAAGGCGTTGGAAGACTTGGCGTGATGACGGTGGAAGGGTTTTATAAGAAATATGCCGGATACAATAAGGAGGATGGGAGCTTTGACTGGCGCGGAACGGAGGATTTTTCTCTGCTTGCGGCAACGGACGGCGAGGTGTTTTCGGACCCTTACGGAAAGTTCAGTGAGATCAGACAAAAGCTCCAGGCGGGTTACCCGGAGGAGATACAATTCTTAAAGCTCGCGGAGGACTGTGCAAAAATCTCTCAGACGGGACAATATAACTATTTTAGAATGCTGGAACGCGGAGACCGTATGACGGCTGATGCCATGCTGACGGAATGCGAAAGACACGTGATGCGGCTGTGGCACCATTACTGCAATGCATTTCCGCCACATGACAAATGGCTGAAAAAGAGCACGGAGAGGCTTCCCGGCGGCGCGGAGGTCACGGCGCTGCTTGAGCAGATCCATGCGACGATGCGGATGGACGACGAGCGTGCCAAGGTGACGGTTAAGGAGCTCTTAGAGGGGCTTTGTGACGGCATTGCAAGAACGCTTTATGACGCAAGCATGATCAGCGACGTCGATTCTTATCTGGATCATCAGGTGGAAGAGCTTTTGATGAAGGCATCTTACGCGAAGCTCACGGATGAAGAATTGGTTCGGCGGATCGCAAAGACGGAATTTGCGGCTTTTGACAAGGTGAAAAATGAAGGCGGCAGGGCATACTGCCAAAATGACTGGCCTACCTTTTCCATTATGAGAAAGAGCCAATACCTAACCTGGAACCGCACGATGCTGTTGCAGTACCTGTATGATTTTGAGAGGGAGACGGCCCTTGGACATAATCTGATCACGGAAAAATACGGGCGCATGATGGAGAGCACTGCACCGGAGAAATATGCCGAGTTAGAGCAGCATTTCCCGGAGATCCCGCCGGAGAAAAAGGCGGTGATCGAGCAGATCGTGGCACTGCAGATGAACATGGTGGAGGAGCTTTCCAAGGAGTATCCCAAGGTTGTTGCCAATGCGAGAAACCTTCACACCTATGAGGATGATGGCTTTGATACCTCTTATGAGACCTATCTCCGAGGCGAAATCAGCACATACTCGGACAAGATGCTTCAACTCTATGCGGGGTATGTGATTAGCTGCGTTAGGGAAGGGAAGAACATTGCAAGAATGACCATGGAGAACACGGCAAAGCTCTATGGTTATCAAGGCTTGGATGATTTTCAGGCATCCATTGACGAATGAGCGGAAGGAGGAAGAGGAATATGAAAAACGTATCGCCGATAAAAGCACTTGTGGTTGGCGCGATTTTGAAGGTGACAGGACTGATTGTTTGTTTAGTGAGTGCTCTTTTTAGTCCGTTAGTAATTGTCGGCGCTCTCATAATTATCGGCGGGGCGATATACGAGATCCTATACTTTAGATGTCCTTACTGCGGCAGCATGCTTGGCAAACGCGGACGCTACGATACGGGGCACGTGCCGGGATTTTGCTCAAATTGTGGAAAACAATATACGGGTTTTGCGGAACCGCCGGAGAAAAAGCCGGAGGAAGTGGATTATGAGCCATGGAAGAGATTTAAGTAATGGAGAAAGTGTTTGCTCATACAGGATTTTTATGTTATGATGAAAATGGTTGCAAAACGGATCGAGTTTTGCAAAGGCAACTATTAAAACGACAGAATAAGGAGGGTTTCAAATGAAGTACGTATGTCCTGTTTGTGGTTACGTTCATGAGGGGGATCAGCCCCCTGAGAAGTGTCCCGTATGTGGCGTTCCCGGAGAGAAGTTTACGGTTCAGTCCGAGGAGAGGGTATGGGCGTCTGAGCACGTGGTTGGTATCGCTTCCGACGTAAGTGAAGACATCAAGGCTGACCTTCGCGCTAATTTTGAGGGTGAGTGCACGGAAGTTGGCATGTATCTTGCAATGGCTAGAGTTGCTTATCGCGAGGGATATCCGGAGGTTGGATCCTATTATGAGAAGGCTGCTTTCGAAGAGGCAGAGCACGCTGCAAAGTTTGCTGAGCTCCTTGGCGAAGTGGTTACCAACAGCACCAAGAAGAACCTTCAGCTTCGCGTTGACGCTGAGAACGGCGCAACCGCAGGCAAGACTGATCTTGCAAAGCGTGCCAAGGCTGCAAACCTCGACGCAATCCATGACACCGTGCATGAGATGGCACGCGATGAGGCAAGACACGGCATGGCATTTGAAGGCCTGTTAAAGAGATACTTTGCCTAAGTAACGAGTCCTGCGAATCCGGAAATAAAAAGCTCCCGCAAGCTTGCTTGCAAGGGAGCTTTTTCATTTCCGGATTCATTGGACGACAGAAAGCACGAAGCCGAAGCGAAGCGAAGGCGGAGTGGCTTTCTGCCGTCGCAGGACGAGGGAGCCGTCGCAGGACGAGGGAGCCGTCGCAGGACGAGGTTTTGCACTATACGTAAGTCAAATTGCATCATGCGTTGTGCGCTATGGACTGTCAATATGTTTTCACGTAAGATCATCTTATCAAAGAGGATTGGAGGATTCATACGTGACGGGACGTAAAACATTTTTTAGGTTGATGGCGTTTGTTATTGGTTTATTGATTGTCATGATTTATCCATTGTCTAGTTTGGAAACAAGGAATGGCTTGGAGGAAATGGTAAGCGAATTTCACAGGAAAACAAAATGTCCGGCGGTCAGCGTTTTTACGTATGATCACGGAACAGTGGAGTATTATGGTGACGAGAGTGGGCTGTTTCAGATCGGTTCCATGACGAAGGCGTTTACGGGGCTGGCGGCACAAAAGCTCATCCATGAAGGAACGCTAAAGGAATCGGATAAGCTTTCGGACGTTCTGACGGGATTCGAGGCGTATTATCAGGGCGATAAGGCGGAGATCACGGTTGGCCAGCTGATGAGACAGACGAGTGGATATACCAACAGCGAGAAGGTGTATCCGAGTGCAAAGGCGGGACAAGGGCTTGCGGCATGGGCAGAAAGCATCTCGGGGAAGAACCTGCAGAGCGCGCCGGGAGAGAAATATGCATATTCCAACGTGAATTATAATTTACTTGGAGCCATTGTGGAAAGGGTGACGGGCAGGAGCTATCAGGACTATATGGAGCAGGAAATCCTTACGCTGCTTGGACTGACAAATACTTTTGTCGGGGAGCCGAAAGGCAGGGACTTGGATGAAGGTAATGGAACTCTAGACGTTGGCAAGCAAGACGTTGGGAAGAGGATTGCCGGCAAGACGGTCACCCAAGGCTCGCGACTCTTTTTCCGCCATGCAATCCCGTATCACGTGGCCGTGAGAGAAGGGGCGATTCCCGCTGGGTATTTTTATTCCAACGTTACGGACGTGGGACGGTGGATGGAAATTTGGATGGGAATTGCAGACATGCCGGTGGAATATCAGGAATTGGTCAGGGAGGTAAAGGCGGAGCTTAAGGAAAAAGGGGATTATTATGGCGGTTGGGAATGCTTTGGTGACGGCGTGACCGGTCACTCTGGGGGGACGCCGAATTACTCCTCCAGAATCGTGTTTTCGGAGAAGGACAAAGTGGGCGTTTGCGTTCTGACAAATCTTAACGTGGCGGCGTCCACGGACAGCCTGTGCAATGGCTTGTTAGAGATGCTAAGGGGAGGAGAGAAAGGCGCGATTGCGAGCGACGTTTGGACGATTTTTGACAAGGTATTTTCCGCGCTTTGTCTGACAGGCTTTTTGCTTTCCTGATTTGCATTTGGAGCAGGAAACGTGGTATGCTTATGGCGGTGGGGGTCGGCATGCTGGCGCTGCTTGTTGTCATGATGATCACGTTCCCCTTGATTTTTGGCTCAGGACTATTAGATATTTTGCTGATCTGGGCACCGCTTAGCATGGCGGCGTTCTTTGGGGTGGCGTTGCTTTGCGTGATGGCGGCCGGCATTAAAATTTGGATGGGACGAGGACATGAAGATTTTAAAAAGACAAGTGAAGGATCAGCCGTTGACGGTGATCGTGGAGTACCCGGAATATGACGCGTCCGTAGAGCGGGTGGTGCGCGGACTTGAGAAGCTAACGATCTACGTGGCAATCGTGTTTGTACTGGCGTATTTATTGGACAGTTTCCAGACCAAGAAGGATTTGGAGTACATTAATGGACAGATTAAAGCAAAAAACGTGGCTTGCAAATAAGAGATAAAATCGGTATAATGGTGGCATACGGGAAAAGTCGGAAAGCGTTTGGCGGTGACGGACAAAGGGTTCGCTGAAAAGGCATTGAGACTGGATACTCGCGGAATTGTATTGACGGAATAAGGAGGTTAAAAGGTATGGAACTGAGATTTTTTGTATGCGAGCATTGCGGTAACATGGTGGTTGTGATCAAAGATAAGAAGGTGCCCATGGTTTGTTGCGGGCAGAAAATGACGGAGATCATTCCCGGTACGACGGACGCGGCAGTGGAGAAGCACGTTCCCGCATTTGAAGTGAAGGACGGGAAGGTTTGCGTAAAAGTTGGCGAAGTTGCTCATCCCATGGTGGAGGCACATTTCATCGAGTGGGTGATCATACAGACGGACAAAGGATTCCAGAAAAAGGACCTGAAGGCAGGCGACGCACCTGAGGTTTGCTTCGCAATCTGTGAGGATGAGAAGGTAGAGGCGGTTTACGCGTACTGCAACCTTCACGGACTATGGAAGAAAGAGGCATAAGAGAGACGGTAATTAGCGTTACGTAAAAAGACTTTCAGTAAAAAACTGAAAAAGGAGATGGATGAAAATGGGAAATAAATATGCAGGTACACAGACTGAAAAGAATTTAATGGCAGCTTTTGCGGGAGAGTCTCAGGCGAGAAATAAGTATACTTACTTTGCTTCCGTGGCTAAGAAGGAAGGTTATGAGCAGATCTCTTCCATTTTCTTAAAGACGGCTGAAAATGAGAAAGAACATGCGAAGCTGTGGTTCAAGGAATTGCAGGGGATCGGAAATACTGCGCAGAATCTGGCGGCAGCTGCGGACGGTGAAAACTATGAGTGGACGGACATGTATGAAGAGTTTGCTAAGACAGCGGAAGCGGAGGGATTTGCGGAGTTGGCTGCAAAGTTCCGTGGCGTTGCTGCAATCGAGAAGGCACATGAGGAGAGATACCGCGCACTTTTGAATAACGTAGAGACGAAACAGGTATTTGAAAAGAGTACCGTGAAGGTATGGGAGTGCCGCAACTGTGGGCATATCTGCGTGGGCGAAAAGGCACCGGAGGTTTGTCCCGTATGTAATCATCCGCAGAGCTTCTTTGAGGTTCGCGAGGAGAATTACTAAGATCTCTATGAGAAAGGAGATTTGAGATGGATCAGAAGGTATTACAGAAATTGAGTTATGGCTTATTTGTACTCACGGCGAATCAGAACGGCAAGGACAATGGATGCATTATCAATACGCCTTGCCAGGTTGCGTCGGAGCCGATGATGATCAGCATTTCGGTCAATAAGGCCAATTACACTTGTGACATGATCAAGGAGACAAGGAAGTTTACCATTTCGATTCTCAGTGAGGATGCCAAATTTGATACGTTCAAGCATTTTGGATTCCAGTCGGGCAGGGACGTCAACAAGTTTGCGACCTATACGGATTGCAAGCGGGTTGCGAACGGAACCATGGCCGTGACGGCAGGAACTAATGCCTATATTTCAGCCTATGTTCAGCAGCAAATTGACCTGGGAAGTCACATGCTGTTTATCGCGCAGGTGACGGACGGTGAGATCTTTAATAACGTGCCTTCCGCAACATATGCTTATTACTTTGCAAACATTAAGCCGAAGCCTGAGGCAGTTGGAAAGACGCCGGACGGACAGACGGTTTGGAGATGCAAGATCTGTGGATATGAGTACGTGGGCGAGGAACTTCCGGAGGATTTCATTTGCCCCATCTGCAAGCACCCTGCAAGTGATTTTGAGAAGGTTGTGAAGTAAACGGAAGGGATTTTGGCAGGTCGCGAAGTAAAACGGAAGGGATTTTGGCAGGCCGTGAAGTAAGCGACAGACGGTAAAGAAGTTAAAAGATCGTGCACGGAGTATAAAAGTTGAGAGTGAGGAAGCGTTGACAAGATTGTCAGCGCTTCTTTTTTACGAATTGGGTAAAAAGGGAGAAAAAATTTGATCTATGCCCACGGATGACGTGAGTGCGGGCACAAGAAAAAATAGAGAATGATAATACCCAAGAAATCATAGTGGAATTTGGTAGAAGAGTATGCATAATTATAGTTTCCCCGAAGTCACGAAAATTTGAGGTGAAATTTGGGCAAAAATACGTCTTGTGGAGTGCGGGCGGAAGGGGGTATACTAGATATTGTTGATTAGAATTTGTTAGGAGAGCGGGTAAAATGAGTTTTCGGGAAAAGACCAAGGTGATCAAAATAGGGGACAGTGTGATCGGCGGAGGAAATCCGATCCTGATCCAGTCCATGACGAATACGAAGACGGAGGACGTGGAGGCGACGGTGGCGCAGATCCATGCGCTGGAGCGCGCAGGCTGTGAGATCATTCGTTGTACGGTGCCGACGATTGAGGCGGCAAGAGCAATTGGAGAGATCAAGAAGCAGATCCGGATCCCGCTGGTCGCTGACATTCACTTTGATTATAAAATGGCGATTGCAGCCATGGAGAACGGAGCGGATAAGATTCGAATCAATCCAGGAAACATTGGATCAAAGGAGCGGGTGAAGGCCGTGGTTGACGTTGCGAAGGAACGAAGCGTTCCCATCCGCGTTGGCGTGAACAGTGGTTCCCTGGAAAAGCATTTGTTGGAAAAATACGGCGGCGTTACGGCGGAAGGCATCGTGGAGAGTGCGCTGGATAAAGTTCACTTGATCGAGGATCTCGGATATGATCAGCTTGTGATCAGCATCAAGTCCTCGGACGTTCTTACGTGCGTGAAGGCCCATGAGCTTCTTGCCGGGAAAACGACGTATCCCCTGCACGTTGGCATTACGGAATCCGGTACGGTGAGAAGCGGAAACATTAAATCTGCAATTGGATTGGGGCTAATTCTAAACCAAGGGATCGGTGACACCATCCGCGTATCTCTTACGGGAGATCCGGTGGAGGAGATTTATTCGGCAAAATTGATCCTTCGGACGCTGGGGCTTCGCACGGGCGGCATTGAGGTGGTGAGTTGTCCAACCTGCGGCAGAACACAGATCGACCTGATCGGGCTGGCAGGCA
Source organism: Acetatifactor sp. (assembly GCA_024693365.1). Taxonomy (GTDB): domain Bacteria; phylum Bacillota; class Clostridia; order Lachnospirales; family Lachnospiraceae; genus Acetatifactor. Next base: position 77,341 of record JAILLF010000016.1, read on the forward strand.
AGGTGGAGCAGATGGTAGCCGATTATCCGCTTGACATTAAGGTTGCCGTGATGGGCTGTGTCGTGAACGGACCGGGAGAGGCAAGGGAAGCCGATCTTGGCATTGCTGGCGGCATAGGCGAGGGACTTCTGATTAAAAAAGGAGAGGTCATCCGGAAGGTTCCGGAGGTGGAGCTCTTGTCTGCACTGAGGGCAGAGCTTGATGCATGGGAGGCTTAAGTAATGAAGGCTTTTTTTGAGGCATTTCCAAACGTGCAGTTGCCACAGAATCTGCACAACCTCATGGCTCAAACAAACATAGAGAAGATCACGACGACGAAGGCCAAGGATTTTCTGAGAATCTATCTGGTTTCAAGAAATCTGATTGATAAAAGAGACGTCTACAAGGTGGAAAAGGAAATCAGAAGACAGCTCTTTCCTGGCATTTCGATCGGAGTGAAAATATATGAGCGGTTTGAACTGTCTGCTCAGTATACGCCGGAAAAGCTTTTGGACGTTTACCGGGAAAGTATTCTGGAGGAACTGATGGAGTACAGCCACGTTCTGTTTATTGCGCTCAAAACCGCGCAGTTTTCTTATCCGGAGGCAGGACGCGTTGTTGTGAATCTTGAGGATTCCGTTCTGGTAAAAAGCAAGGAAGAGGAACTGCACCGTATTTTGGAAAAGATCCTTGTGGAGCGCTGTGGTTTTGGCGTAAAAATCGAGCTGGAATATCGGGAGAAGGACAGATCGCAGGATCGTGAGGAAGAAGAGAGACTGATCAGCCTAAAGGTTGCAGAGATTACGGGCAGGCTGAAGGGATACGAGAGCAAGGGCGATACGGCGGCCGGTACGGATGGAAGCAAGGCGCAGGAAGCGGGCAAGGCACCGGAAGAGAATGCGGAGGCAGGTAAGGCAGTCGAAGGCGGGAAGCTGCCGGAGGGAGGCGCTGCCAAGCCCGGGACTGCAGGCACCGGTGAGAGCGGTGGAAAGGCAAACGAAAAGACGGGCGAACTGCGCTCTTCAGCGGGCGGTAAGCTGAATACCGGCAGAGGCGAATTTACGAAGTTTAAGAAGGGTGAGCGAGGCGGTTTTGACCGCGGCGCCGTGAAAAAATCGGATAATCCCGACGTCATTTACGGAAGGGATTTCGAGGAGGAACCTCAAAAGCTTGAGGACGTCATCGGGGAGATCGGTGAAGTCGTGGTGCAGGGAAAGATCCTGAAGCTGGAGACCCGCGAGATCAAGAATGAAAAGACCATTATCTTTTTTGACATTACGGATTTCTCCGACACGATGACGGTCAAGATGTTTGCAAAGAATGAACAGGTCAAGGAGATCACGGACGGATTAAAGGTTGGCAGCTTTATCAAGGTTAAGGGCATCGCCATGATGGATAAGTTCGATCACGAGCTGACCATAGGTTCCATTGCCGGGATCAAGAAGACTGGGGACTTTTCCGTGAGCCGTTCTGACGTTGCGCTGAAAAAGAGGGTGGAGTTGCATTGTCATACAAAGATGAGCGACATGGACGGCGTTTCCGAGGCAAAGGATATCGTTAAGAGAGCTTATAAATGGGGACACAGGGCCATCGCCATTACGGATCACGGCGTTGTTCAGGGCTTTACGGACGCAGGTCACGTATGGGATGATCTGTGGAAGGCAAAGAAGAACGAATGTAAGGAAAAGGAGCTTCCGGCGCCGGACAAGCAGGATTTCTTTAAGGTGCTTTACGGCATGGAGGCCTATCTGGTTGATGACCTCCGGGAAATTGTGACGGGAGACAAAGGCCAGGACATGCAGACGGACTTTGTTGTTTTCGACATCGAGACCACGGGATTTTCGCCCGTGTCAAATAAGATCATAGAGATTGGCGCGGTGAAGGTCAGCGGCGGAGAGATCGTGGACAGGTTTTCTACGTTTGTCAATCCGCAGGTTCCAATTCCTTTTGAGATCGAGCAGCTGACGAGCATCCGGGATGACATGGTGATGGATTCGCCGGTGATCGAGGAGATCCTTCCGCGTTTTCTGGAGTTCAGCGAAGGATGCGTCATGGTGGCGCACAATGCCAATTTTGACATGAGTTTCATCATGGAGAATTGTCGGAGACAAGGATTTTCCGATGACTTTACTTTTGTTGACACGGTACAGATATCTAGGGCGCTGTTAAAAGATCAGGCAAAGCATACGTTGGATGCGATCTGCAAAACTCTTGGCATTTCCTTGGAGAATCATCACAGGGCCGTAGATGACGCTGAGGCAACGGCTCACATATTCGTAAAGTTTATTAAGATGCTGGCGGAGGAGAAAATCTTTACCCTGAAAGAATTGAACGTGCTCGGTGAGAGCAGTCCTTCCGTGGTACAGAAATCCCCTTCCTATCATGCGATCATTCTGGCGAAGAATGATCTGGGTCGGACGCATCTTTATAAATTGGTTTCGGAATCCCACCTGACCTATTTCCACAGGGTGCCGAGGGTTCCGAAGAGCCTAGTGCAAAAGTACCGTGAGGGCTTGATCTTGGGCAGTGCCTGTGAGGCGGGCGAGCTTTACCGCGCACTTTTGGATGGACAGACGGATCAGCAGATCGCAAGGCTGGTAAGCTTTTATGACTATCTTGAGATCCAGCCCGTCGGAAATAATGCATTTATGATCCCGTCAGATAAGTTCCGGACAATTGAGAGTGCTGAGGACATTCAGGAGGTTAACCGCAAGATCGTAAAGCTTGGCGAGCAGTTCCATAAGCCGGTGGTGGCGACCTGTGACGTTCATTTTTTGGATCCGGCTGACGAGGTTTACCGTCGCATCATCATGGCGGGTAAGGGCTTTGAGGACGCGGACAATCAGGCACCGCTTTATCTCCACACGACGGAGGAGATGCTGAAGGAATTTGAGTATCTTGGAAGTGACAAGGCGTATGAGGTGGTCGTAAAAAATACAAACATGATCGCGGACATGATCGAGACCATCGCCCCGGTGCGGCCTGATAAGTGTCCTCCCGTGATCCCCGACAGCGACAAGACGCTGACGAAGATCTGCTATGACCGCGCTCATGAGATTTATGGGCCTGAGCTGCCCGAAATTGTTGAAGCAAGGCTAAAGAGAGAGCTGAATTCCATTATTTCGAATGGATTTGCCGTGATGTACATCATTGCGCAAAAGCTTGTATGGAAGTCCGTGGAGGATGGTTATCTGGTAGGTTCGAGAGGATCGGTAGGAAGCTCCTTCGTGGCAACCATGGCGGGAATCACGGAAGTGAATCCGTTAAGCCCGCATTATTATTGCAGTAAATGTCATTACGTGGATTTCGATTCCGATGAGGTGAAGGCTTATGCGGGAAAGGCCGGAATCGACATGCCGGACAAAAAGTGCCCGGTCTGCGGAGAGCCGCTTCATAAGGACGGATTTGACATTCCCTTTGAGACGTTCCTGGGATTTAAGGGCGACAAGGAGCCGGACATTGACCTAAACTTCTCAGGTGAATACCAGTCCAAGGCGCATAAGTATACAGAAGTAATTTTTGGCGCAGGTCAGACGTTCCGCGCGGGTACGATCGCAACCGTGGCAGATAAGACGGCATTTGGTTACGTGAAACACTATTTTGAAGAAAAGGGAATCACGAAGCGGACCAGCGAGATCGAAAGGCTTTCGGTGGGCTGTACGGGCGTTCGCCGGAGTACGGGCCAGCACCCCGGAGGCATCGTGGTATTGCCGCTCGGACAGGACATTAACTCCTTTACGCCCGTCCAGCATCCGGCAAACGACATGACGACCGACACGGTGACGACGCATTTCGATTATCACTCGATCGATCATAACCTGCTCAAGCTCGACATTCTCGGACACGATGATCCTACCATGATCAGAATGCTGCAGGACCTGACGGGAATCGATCCATTGACGATCCCTCTGGACGGACAGGACGTCATGAGCCTGTTCCAGAATACGGATGCGCTTGGCATCACGCCGGACCAGATTGGCGGCACAAAGCTGGGAGCTTTAGGAATTCCTGAGTTTGGTACGGACTTCGCAATGCAGATGGTTATCGACGCACAGCCGAAATCCTTCTCGGATTTGGTAAGAATTTCCGGTCTGTCGCACGGCACGGACGTGTGGCTTGGAAATGCGCAGGATTTGATCAAGAGTGGTATCGCGACGATTTCCACGGCGATTTGTACCCGTGATGACATTATGACGTATCTGATCGGTAAAGGCGTGGATCCGGAGCGTTCATTCAAGATCATGGAGAACGTGCGTAAGGGCGTGGTGGCAAAGGGGAAGTGCGCGCAATGGCCGGAATGGGTGGAAGACATGAAGGCACATGACGTGCCGGATTGGTACATCGGTTCCTGTAAGAAGATTGCATACATGTTCCCGAAGGCGCATGCGGCGGCTTACGTTATGATGGCGTGGCGCATCGCCTACTGTAAGATCCATTATCCGCTGGCATATTACGGCGCATTCTTTACGATCCGCGCGAAGGCATTTTCCTATGAAGTGATGTGTCTTGGAAAGGCCGTTCTGGAAAAGAACCTTAAGGAGCTTCGAAGCAAGGAGGACAAGCTTTCCAATAAGGAGAAGGATCAGATCAGTGACATGAGAATCGTACAGGAAATGTATGCTCGCGGCTTTGAATTTGCTCCGATCGACGTTTACAAAGCTCATTCCAGGCATTTCCAGATCATTGACGGAAAGCTGATGCCGTCCCTGACGAGCATTGAAGGCATGGGAGAAAAAGCAGCAGACGGCGTGATGGAGGCGGCGAAGGACGGGCCGTTCCTTTCAAAGGATGACTTCCGATCGAGAACAAAGGTGTCACAGACCATCTGTGACAAGATGACGGAGCTGGGTCTTTTGGACGGCCTGCCGGAGAGCAATCAGATCAGTTTGTTTGATTTTATGCAGGGCTAAAAAAACTGGTTGAAATATAATAAGAAAAGATGTATAATGTCTTTCGGATTTTGGGGCATGAAGAGTTGCCCTGCGAAACGAACAAATTAAGATTCTATAGAGAAAAGGATGAGTGTGAATCATGGCAAACGAAACAAAAACCGGGGGCTGGCGCTCCAACAAATGGGTGAGGGCTGCAATACCCGCACTGCTGTTACACTGTAGTATTGGTACCGTTTATTGCTGGAGTATTTTCAGCCAGGAGATCGCTGATTACATTGGTTATACCAAGAGCGCAACCGAATGGGCATTCAGCTTTGCCATTTTCTTCCTTGGCATGTCTGCCGCATTCCTTGGCAACGTGGTTGAGAAGGACATTCACAAGTCTTCCCTGATCGCGACCATTTGCTTTGCACTCGGCATGGCACTGACCGGATTCTTTATTTCTTACGGCGGTCAGCATCAGGGCTCACCCGTTGCACTGATCGGAATTTACGTATCCTATGGTTTCATCATGGGAATCGGCCTTGGTACCGGTTATCTTTCTCCCGTTAAGACCCTGATGCTTTGGTTCTCCGACAGAAAGGGCCTTGCAACCGGTCTTGCAGTGGCAGGCTTTGGCGCGGCAAAGGCAATCGCAAGTCCGATCATGCAGTGGATGCTGCACGGCCTTGGCGAGGGTGGTATCTATAAGATGTTTTACATTCTTGCCGGCGTTTACTTTGTCATGATGTTCATCGGACATCTTCTTTTAAAGAAGCCGGAAGGTTGGCACGAGCCTCAGTCCAAGGATGCTAAGCCCAGCATCATGCAGGTGCTGAAGACGAAGCCCATGACCAATTACGTTGGCATCTGGCTGATGTTCTATATCAACATTACCTGTGGTCTGGCGCTGATCTCTCAGGAAAAGATGATCGTAAAGTGCATCGGACTTGCAGCTTCCGTTGGCATTATTTCCACCATTTCCGCAATATTCAACGCTGGCGGACGTCTTGGCTTCTCCGCATGGGCTGATACCATGAAGGACAGAAATACCATTTACAAGATGATCTTCATCATTTCCATCGCATTCACCGGACTGGTTATGGTGACGGGCGGCATCAAGAACGGTGCGGGAAATGGTCTCTTGATCTTCCTGGTGCTCGCACTGATCTTCTTTGTAAACGCTGGTTATGGCGGAGGTTTCTCCAACGTACCTACTTTGTTGTCGGATCATTATGGCATGGGTTCCATCAGTGCCATTCACGGTATTACGCTTTCCGCATGGGCATTTGCAGGTCTGACCGGTAATCAGGTTGCAACCTACATCGTAAACCATTCCGGAGAGTGGGTTGAACATGATGGGACAAAGATGAATCCCTTAGGTTATCAGAACGTATTAATCTTTACCATCGCTCTTTATATTATTGCTTTGATTCTTTGCCTGGTATTGGTTAAGCCTACCGACAAGGCTCTGGAAGCTAAGAAGGCCAAGAAGGCCGCAAAATAATCTAAAGGAAATCCGAGGAAGGATGAAATTTAGAGCGTAATAAGACAAAAGCGAGGAGGCTGCCCTGATCGGCAGCCTCTTTCAGAATCTAAGGATTTTAGCAAGACGTGAGGGAGGAAAGAGGCAGATGGTCGACGGAAGAACAAGGATCTGCGGGCTGATCGGTAATCCGGTGGAGCATACGATGTCACCGGCAATCCATAATTTTCTTGCCAGGCAAACAGGGCAAAACCTTGCATATCTGCCGTTTCCCGTGAAGGATGGAGAAAAGCTGGGAGATGCCGTGAGGGGTGCGCTTTCCATGGATTTCCTCGGCTTGAACGTCACCGTGCCATACAAGAGTGACGTCATCCCTTACTTAGAGGAAACTGACGAACTGGCAGCGCAGATCGGCGCAGTCAATACGCTGGTGCGGACACAAGGCGGATTTAAGGGCTACAATACGGACATGCCTGGCCTGTATCGCGCAATGCTTTCTGACGGCGTGAGCGTGGAAGGGGAGAGCGTGCTGATCCTTGGCGCGGGCGGCGTCGCAAGAGCCGTGGCCATGATGCTGGCAAAGAAAAATGCTGCGGAGATCAGAATCTTAAACCGGACACTTGAAAAAGCCGAAGCCATCGCAAGTGAGATCAATCAGTTGGAGGGGAAGGAAGCCGTGATTCCCATGGAGCTTTCGGCATGGAAGGAGCTTCCAAAGGGAAAAAGGTATTTGGTGATCCAGGCGACCAAGGTTGGGATGTATCCCGACGTGAATGCCGCGGTAATCGAGGAGACTTCCTTTTATGAGAGGGTGAAGGCCGGGTATGACCTGATCTATAATCCGATGGACACGAAATTCATGCAGCTCACGAGGCAGGGCGGCGGAGAAGCATACCATGGATTTAAGATGCTTTTGTATCAAGGAATCATTGCTTATGAATTATGGACGGGCGTTCGTATTTCAGAGGAACTGGCGGCGAAAACCTATCAATACGTGCTTGAACAAATGAAGAAATAATGGGAAAAAACATGGAGCATAATAGAAAAATCAAGAAGAACGTTCTGCTGATCGGATTTATGGGGGCAGGAAAGACTAGCGTTGGAAGGAAGCTTTCCTGGAAGCTCCGGATCCCCGTGGAGGACACGGACAAACTGATTGAACAAAAGGCTGGGAAGAGCATTTCGGAGATTTTTGCCACGGAAGGCGAGGAAGCGTTCCGACGCATGGAGACCGAGGAACTTCAGGAGATTTGTTCCAGGTCTTATAGTCGCATCCTTTCCGTTGGCGGGGGAACGCCCGTCAGGGAAGAGAACAGAAAGCTCTTGAAAAAGTGTGGAACAGTGGTTTATCTGCGCGTTAAGCCTGAGACTGTCTGGGAACGTCTTAAGGAGGATACGACAAGGCCTTTGCTTAATTGTGAGGATCCCCTGGCAAAGATCAAAGAACTGATGGCGGCAAGAAAAGAAGCATATGAGAGTTGCGCCGACGTGATCCTTGACGTGGATGAGATGAGCGTGGACGACTGTGCGAGCAGTTTGGCGCAGTGGTTGGAGGAAAATGCATGAAAATACTAGTGATCAACGGACCTAATTTGAATTTCCTGGGCATTCGTGAGAAGACAGTTTACGGAACGCAGGATTATCATTATTTGCTGGAGATGATCCGCAAAAAAGGGGAGCAGTCTGGATGTGAGACGGAGGTGTTCCAGAGCAATCACGAGGGAGCCATCATCGACCGCATCCAGGAGGCATATTTTGACGGGACGGCAGGGATCGTGATCAATCCCGGGGCTTATACGCATTATTCTTACGCAATTCATGACGCACTGGCAAGCGTAACCACGATTCCGAAGGTGGAAATCCATATTTCGGACATTACGAAGCGGGAGGATTTTCGCAAGATTTCCGTGACGGCGCCAGCCTGCGATGCCCAGATATACGGTCACGGACTGGAAGGCTACTGCATGGCCATAGATGCGGTATTGGAAAGGATTGGCTCAAAGCAGTAAATCACGGATTTGCAAAAAAGAAAAATTTTTTCAAAAATCTGTTGAAATATTGTCGCTTTTATATTAAACTGTTAAGGAATTATAACCGTGAAAACTTTTAGGAGGATATTTTTTTATGATTTCTGCAGGTGATTTCAGAAATGGCATGACCATTGAATTGGATAATAACGTATTCCAGATTATTGAGTTCCAGCACGTAAAGCCTGGTAAGGGTGCTGCTTTCGTTCGTACGAAGCTGAAGAACATCAAGTCCGGAGGCGTTGTTGAGAGAACCTTCCGTCCTACCGAGAAGTGCCCTCAGGCGCGTATCGACAGAAAGGACATGCAGTATTCCTATTCCGATGGTGACCTTTTCTACTTCATGGATACCGAGACCTATGATCAGATCGCACTGAACGCTGAGACCGTTGGCGATGCGCTGAAGTTTGTTGTTGAGAATGAGGTTTGCAAGATCTGTTCTCACAACGGAAGCGTATTCTCCGTAGAGCCTCCTCTGTTCGTTGAGCTGACCATTACCGATACCGAGCCTGGCTTTAAGGGTGACACCGCTACCGGCGCAAGCAAGCCCGCAATCGTTGAGACCGGCGCGCAGGTTATGGTGCCTCTGTTCGTTGAGCAGGGCGACAAGATTAAGATCGACACCAGAACCGGCGAGTATCTGTCCAGAGTATAAGCTTTATCTTTTCTGGAATCTGAAATCGTAAGACAGACTTATAAGACAATGAGTTCCCGCGGGGATTCATTGTCTTTTTGTATTAAGAGATTCAGGGAAGAGTGACCGGAGGGGATGCCGGTCGCATGCTTGGTAAAGGTTTTAGAATGAATAAAAAGCAATTTGGAGAAAAAGTCAAGCACGGCTTGGAAGAGCGTTTTGAAGGAAATTTGGAAATTAAGCTGCAGGAGGTGAAGAAAAATAACGGAGTAACGCTTTTGGGGATCATGGTCAACGATGCGGAAAAGAACATTGCGCCGACCGTATATCTGGATGATTTATTTAAGGATTGGGAAAACGGAAGGACCATGGAGGACGTTCTGGACCTGTTGGAACGGAGCATCAGGTCAGGCATGCCAAGGAAGCGTATCGACATGGAGTTCTTTACGGATTATGAAAAGGTTAAGGATAAGATATGTTATAAACTGGTCAACGGAGAGAAAAACAGGGAGCTCTTGGAAGAAATTCCGAATTTACCGTTCCTGGATCTGGCCATTTGCTTCTTTTATCCCTTTTATCATGAAGAGATCGGACACGGCAGTATTTTAATCAGGAATGATCACTTAAAGAGCTGGGGCGTGACAGTGACGGACGTATGGAAGGCGGCCGAACGTAACACGAGGATTGCTTACCCGCAACAATGCTGTCCAATGGAAGAAGTGCTCTTGGAAATCACGGGAAAGAAGGCTAGAATTTGGCCTGCTTTGCCGGAAGGAAACGAGGAGGGACCCCTTGCAATGAAGATTCTGACCAACCGTCAGAGAGTTTTTGGGGCGGCAGTGATCCTGTATGACCGTTATCTAGAGGAACTGGCGGATTGCCTGGAGGGAAATTTTTATTTGCTGCCTTGTTCCATTCACGAGATGATCCTGCTTCCAGAGAAAGAAAACATGGAAAAAAGATTTTTGGAGAACATGGTGAGGGATTCAAATGAGAAGGTTGTCGAGGAACAGGAGTATCTGTCGAATCACGTCTATTTCTTTGACAGAACGCGCAAAAGAGTGGAGATTGTCACCCCTTAAGATTTTATAAACAAAAGGCATTTGGAAAAATCAAGGTAGACATTCTCATAAAATTATGGTAGTATAATCAAGGTGACGCAATTGAAAGATTTAATGTGGACATGCCGCTTGTCGGCAAAGACCGTTGCTTGCGACCGTAGTCTAATGGATAAAACGATGGCCTCCGACGCCGTTGTTGCAGGTTCGAGTCCTGTCGGTCGCACTGTGCGTCACCTTGATTTGATGGGAGGGGGTCGAGCGGTTTTACTGCTCGATTTTTGACTATTTTAATGCGAGGTTGTAATGAAAGAGAAACTAAGAAACGCATGGAAAACTGCGGTGAAGAACGGAAAGTACGTTTTTCCGGTGATAGTATGTCTGGCGGTGGCGATTACGGTTGTGGTCGCATTGCGGGCAAAGGGCGTGCGCAACGAAGAACTGGAGAAGATCGGTGAGACGATCCAGTCCCCGACTCCACAGACGGAGTCTTCATCGGATCCTGCCAGTGACGAGGTCGCATTAAAGAAAAATGAGGATCCGCAGATCGAAGAAGTGATTCTAAAATACTATAATGCGCTTGCTGACGGAGACGAAGCGGCACTGAATGCAATCTGTGACAAGATTGATGACATTTACATGCTCTGGTTCCTGGAGACTTCAAAGTACATTGAACATTATTCATTTATTGAAATATACGTAAAGCCAGGATATGCGGAGGGTGAAACAATCGCCTACGTATACTTTAAGGCAAAATTGACCGGAAAGGATGCGGAATATCCTTCCCTGGCCCACCATTATATTTGCACGGCAGAGGACGGATCTTTGTATGTGAAGTTCTCAACGCTGTCCACGGAGCAGGAAGAGTACAAAATGAAAGTCAGCAAACAGGCTGACGTATTAGAGCTGGTCAATCGCGTAAAGGTAGAATTTGACGAGCTTATGGAAGAACAGCCTGAGCTTCTCGCTTACATGGGAGACGTATCGGGAGAAGTCAAAAGCATGGTCGGCATAGAGATCAGCAGCCAAAAGGGAGATCCCGGGCAGGATGATCCCACGGAGCCGAGCGGTGATGGAAACGGTGAATCCGGTGAAGGTCAGGAGAGTAATCCTGATCAGCGTACGGAAGCTGACGTGGAAGAAATAACCTATGCCGTTGCATCCACGACGGTCAACGTCAGAAAGTCTGACAGCCAGAAGGCTGAAAAGCTGGGCAGACTGACGGGTGGAACGAAGGTACAGGTCCTTGAAGAGCTTGTGAACGGATGGACGAAAATTCTGTTTGAAAAGCAGGAAGGCTACGTGATGTCCAAGTACCTGAAGGTACAGGAATCTGCTTTGAAGTATACGCCCATCGGTAAGGTAAAGGCTCTGGATAACATCAACGTGCGTGCAGACGCAAGCACGGATTCCACAAAGATCGGAACTCTGGTAAAGGGAGACGAGGCAGACCTTTTGGAAGTGGAAGGGGAATGGTGCAAAATCAGCTTTAAGAACCAGATCGCTTACGTGAAGGCTGAGTACGTGGAGAGACAGTAAGGCTTATTATGCGAGGGTATCATTGTATACAAGTATGTGATTTTGTGCATTTTCCACAAAATTCACGCCAAAAATTTTACGCGTTAAATGGATAAAGTACATTGTAATTTCAAAAAAGGCGTACTATAATAACAGCAATGGGACAAAGGCGTTCTGATAAAGGGACGACTTTGTCCTTTTCTCGTATCAAAGAGAGAATGAACGCAAGATCCACAAAATATTATAAGGAGGACATGAAAATGTCATATGTTGATGAGGTTTTTGACCTGGTAGTTGCTAAGAACCCCGCTCAGCCCGAGTTCCATCAGGCAGTTAAGGAGGTTCTGGAGTCCCTTCGCGTTGTGATCGAAGCAAACGAAGAGCAGTATCGCAAGGATGCACTTCTTGAGAGAATCGTTACTCCTGAGAGACAGATCCTGTTCCGCGTTCCCTGGGTAGATGACAAGGGTCAGGTTCAGGTAAACAATGGTTTCCGCGTACAGTTTAATTCTGCAATCGGACCTTACAAGGGAGGTCTTCGTCTTCATCCTTCCGTAAACCTTGGCATCATTAAGTTCCTTGGCTTTGAGCAGATCTTCAAGAATTCCCTGACCGGTCTTCCCATCGGCGGCGGCAAGGGTGGTTCTGATTTCGATCCCAAGGGTAAGTCTGACAGAGAGGTTATGGCATTCTGCCAGAGCTTCATCAATGAACTGTACAGACATATTGGCGCTGACACCGACGTTCCTGCTGGTGACATCGGAACTGGCGCAAGAGAGATCGGTTACATGTATGGCCAGTACAAGAGACTGACCGGACTTTACGAGGGCGTTCTGACTGGTAAGGGCCTTACCTACGGCGGATCCCTGGCAAGAACCCAGGCTACCGGTTATGGTCTGCTTTACCTGACCGAGGAAATGCTGAAGACCAACGGCAAGGACATCGCTGGCCAGACCGTGGCGGTTTCCGGTTCCGGTAACGTTGCGATCTACGCAATCGAGAAGGCTCAGCAGCTTGGCGCTAAGGTTGTTACCTGCTCTGATTCCACCGGTTGGGTATATGATCCTGAAGGAATCGACGTAGCACTTCTGAAAGAAGTAAAGGAAGTTAAGAGAGCAAGATTGACCGAGTACGCTGCAAAGAGACCTTCTGCCCAGTATCATGACAAGGCTTCCGAGGGTACCAATCAGTGGATCATTAAGGTTGACGTTGCCCTTCCTTGCGCAACCCAGAACGAGTTGAACCTTGAAGATGCTAAGAATCTCGTTGCTAACGGCGTTATGGCTGTTGCAGAGGGCGCTAACATGCCTACCACTCTTGAGGCTACCAAGTACCTTCAGGAGAACGGCGTTCTGTTCTGCCCCGGCAAGGCTGCAAACGCAGGTGGCGTAGCTACCTCCGCTCTGGAGATGAGCCAGAACAGCGAGAGACTTTCCTGGACCTTCGAAGAGGTTGACGCTAAGCTGAAGACCATCATGGTTAACATCTTCCACAACCTTGACGCAGCAGCTAAGAAGTACGGCAAAGACGGCGACTACGTAGCAGGCGCTAACATTGCAGGCTTCCTGAAGGTTGCTGAGGCAATGACCGCACAGGGTATTGTATAATAGTCGCAAGCAAAGCGAAGGACGTGAGCAAGTCACGCAGTCGCAAGCTTTGATTGAACAGAACCCATGGCCTTCAGGCCATGGGTTTTTAAATTGTAACGGTTTGGTCAGGTATGCCATTTTGCATTGACGTTCTTGCCGAAAAAGACTATTATTGACATATGGGGTTGTATCAAAAACCGTTAGGAAGAAGGGGGAATACACTGATGTACGTCAATAAGATTCTTCAAAGATTCTACACGCAAAATGATACTGAGGTAAATCCGGATCAGATCCGCGGATGCCTATATGGCGGCGCCGTTGGGAATGCACTTGGATTCTCCGTCGTGTTTATGGATGAAGAGCAGATTCGCGAGCGATATGGGGAAAAGGGAATTACGGAGTTCCAAATCGCCAGGGAAGGCGGTAAGGCCATGATTTCCGATGACACGCAGATGACTCTGTTTACCGCAAATGGACTTTTGGTGGCCGACACTAAGGCTAAGATTGGTAATATTCAGGTTTGGCCGAGAAGTTACGTTGCAATGGCTTATCAAGATTGGCTTCGCACGCAGGACATGTCCTATGAAGAGTACAGAAAGACCATGGAAGATCCGGAGGGCGGTGCACCGCATTGCGTATCCTGGCTTTCGGACGTCCCGGAGTTGTATTGCCGGAGACTTCCCGGAAATACTTGCCTTTCTGCATTAAAGATCAGAAAGAACAGCGGCTACGTTGCCGAGGATTACACGAAGGACGTTGTCAACAACAGTAAGGGTTGCGGCGGCGTAATGAGGATCGCGCCCCTTGGTTTGATGTATCATAAAATGAACACGCTTCGCCTGGACGGAGAGGGCGCCCAGATTGCGGCGATCACTCACGGAAATTCCCTGGGTTACATGCCTGCGGCGGTATTGACGCATATCATCAACCGCATTGTGTTCCCGAAGGAAAAGCTGACGCTAAAGCAGATTGTCATTGAAGCGATGAATAAGGCATGGCAGCTCTTCGAGGGAGATGAGCATCTGAAAGAATTTGCAGACATTATGGATCTGGCGATCAGCCTGTCAGAGAATGATGAATCTGATCAGGACAACATTCGCAAGATTGGTGAAGGCTGGGTGGCTGAAGAAACGCTTGCAATTGCCGTTTACTGCGCGCTCCGCCATCAGGATAATTTCTCGGATGGCATTATTGCGGCGGTAAATCACGCCGGTGACAGCGATTCTACGGGCGCGATCGCAGGAAACATTTTGGGAGCGCTTTTAGGGTATGAAGCCATGGAGGAGAAGTGGAAGAAGAATCTGGAGCTTTCCGACGTGATCATGGAGATTGCCGATGACATGTGCCTTTGGATCCAGATGGCCGACAAGAGTAGCTTTGATGATCTAAAGTGGATGAAGAAGTACTACAGATAAGAGGAATACGGATAAGAATACTGCGGACAAAGAGCTTTAAAGATTGGAAATAATAAAAGGCGGTGGGTTTTCACTCACCGCCTTCATTCATGGCCTGATCTAGAATGCTTCTGCCTGCTCTGACTGGCTTAATTCCTTTTGCTTTGCGATGCGCTTATAGGCATCAACGTATTTGTCATAGATTTCTTCGGGCGCCAGACCTGAGAGGGTTAGCTCTTCAAGGTAAAGCATGGTCAATGCTTCCACTTCGTTAGAGGGAAATCCGGGTTTGTTCATCGCATCCATCATAAGAAAGCTCCTTTCTTTGAACTTGATTATTGTTTTCAAGTTCCATTAACAACATTATAAAGAATTCTTTCAAAATATTCAACTACAAATAAATCGCAAAAGGTTTTTTTCATGGAGGAAAAAAGAAAAATGCTGATCGCAAAGGAAAACCGTAAAAGATGGCTGGAATAGACAAAAAAGGCTATTGTGTCTGGGCATGCTTGTTGAATCAAGCTAGCGTTTGACTTTCCCATGGGGTACGTGCTATACTAATTCTTGTGTTTTGACAGCTATGAGAAAGTGGAGGAAGAAAGAATGAATGTCGTATGTTTGGACCTGGAGGGAGTATTGGTGCCGGAGATCTGGATCGCGTTTTCTGAGGCCAGCGGAATTCCGGAGCTGAAGAGAACGACCAGGGACGAGCCGGATTATGATAAATTGATGCGTTGGAGAATTGGTATCTTAAAGGAGCATGGCCTTGGATTAAAAGAGATCCAGGAAACCATCGCAAAGATCGATCCCATGCCCGGCGCAAAGGAGTTTTTGGATGAGCTTCGCAGCATCACGCAGGTGATCATCATCAGCGATACTTTTTCCCAGTTTGCCGGCCCTCTGATGAAGAAACTTGGATGGCCAACCATCTTCTGTAATGAATTGGAGGTTGGCGAAAACGGTGAGATCACGGGATTCAAGATGCGCTGCGAACAGTCCAAGCTGACCACGGTAAAGGCGCTTCAGTCGATCGGTTTTGACACGATTGCCAGCGGTGACAGCCATAATGACCTTGGCATGATTCTTGCCAGCAAGGCAGGATTCCTGTTCCGCAGCACGGAGCAGATCAAGAAGGATCATCCGGAGCTTGAGGCATTTGAAACCTATGAAGAGCTTATGACGGCAATCAAAAAGGCCATAAGCGAATAATAACGGAAAGGCCCATGGCGTGCTAAAACGCCGTGGGCTTTTCGGGTAAGTAAAGGGGAGCCTATGGAGAACGTGCTCACGGCCTACGTAGATGGAAGCTATAATGACGAGATCAAGCGATACGCCTTTGGATGCGTATTTTTGCCGCCTCAGGGAGGCATTTATCTGGCCATGGGAAACGGTGAAAATCCGGAGACCGTGTCCATGCGCAACGTAACTGGGGAAATGCTTGGCGCAATGTATGCCGTGAAGACGGCCATGAAGAATGGGTTTACCGCCGTTGAGATATACTATGACTATGAGGGCATCGAAAAGTGGGTGACCGGAGCGTGGAAGGCAAAGAAGGAGCATACGCAAAAGTACGCAAAGGCAATGCGTGAGTGGGGAACGCAGATCCGTATCAGTTTTCACAAGGTAACGGCCCACGCAAAGGTGGAATACAATGAACTTGCTGACAAGACGGCCAAGAGAGGCCTGGAGGAAAGCAAGGGGATTCCGCCCATTCGCATGCTAGAGGAATTGGAAACATGGAACTGACAAGGTTGAACAAGTATCTTGCGTCCTGCGGCGTCTGCTCCAGAAGGGACGCGGACAAGCTAATCGAAGACGGCCTGGTTTTGGTGAACGGGATGCCTGCACAGATGGGCATGATGGTGGATGGCACCGAAGAGATTTTCTGCAGGGGCAGGAAGGTTGGCGGACAGGAGAAAAAGGTGCTTCTCTTGTATCATAAGCCGGCAGGCGTCACCTGTACGGAGAAAGATGACCATGCGGAGCGCACCATCCGGACGGAGGTCAAGTATCCCGTCCGCGTCACGTATGCAGGACGACTTGACAAGGAATCCAAGGGATTGTTGCTCCTGACAAATGACGGAGATCTCATTGAAGAGATGATGCGCGGGGCGAACGGTCATGAAAAGGAATACGCCGTCAGGGTAAACAAGCCCATCTTGGCTTCGGACCTCAAAAAGATGGCAGACGGACTTTACCTAGAGGATCTGAACGTGACAACCAGACCCTGCAGAACAAGAAAGACGGGAGACAAAACGTTTCGCATTACGCTGACGCAGGGATTGAACCGTCAGATCAGAAGAATGTGCGAGGCACTTGGGTACAGGGTTGTGAATCTGATCCGGCTTCGCGTCGTGAATCTGGAACTGGGAGACCTTCCCGAGGGACAGTGGAGGGAAGCAAGCGAGGAAGAGATTACGGCCCTCTGGGAAGCGTTAAGAATCGGAAATCAAGAAATGAAAAAAGAGGATGGGGAAAAGCATGGACGAAGAGAAGAACGTGCAGGCAGAATACCAAACGAAGGCCGGAGACGACAGCCAGGACAAAAAGATTGAACGGATCAAGGAATTGGTTCCTATGCTGAGCCGCGCAGCCATGGCGTATTATGCGGAAGACCGCGAAATCATGAGTAATCTGGAGTATGACAGATTATATGACGAATTGGTCATGCTGGAAAAGGAGACGGGGCTTGTCATGGCAGGGTCTCCTACGGTGAAGGTTGGCTATGAGGCCGTGGATTTTTTGCCGAAGGAGCGTCACGCAGCACCCATGTTGTCTCTGGACAAGACTAAGAGCAGGGAAGAATTGAGAAGCTGGCTGCAGGGCCATGCGGGCGTACTCAGCTGGAAGCTGGACGGATTAACCATCGTATTGACGTATCAGGGCGGACGGCTTGCCAAAGCCGTAACGCGCGGAAACGGCGAGGTGGGTGAGGTGATCACGGCCAATGCCAGGACGTTTGTCAATCTGCCGGCCGTCATACCATTTCAAGGAAATTTGGTGCTTCGGGGAGAAGCAATCATCACCTATTCTGATTTTGAAAAGATTAATGCCAAGATACCGGAAGAAGGCGAGAAGTATAAAAATCCCAGAAATCTGTGCAGCGGTTCCGTAAGGCAGCTGGACAGCAGGATCACGGCGGAGCGGAGCGTTAGGTTTTATGCGTTTTCTTTGGTGGAAGCCGTGGATGAGGAAGGTACGGCCAAGGATTTTGACAATTCGCGCCTGGCGGAGTTCCGGTTTTTGAAGGAACAGGGCTTTACCGTTGTGGAACATTTCCTGGTGACGGAGGATACAATCATAAATCAGATCGAGGACTTTGAAAAACGCATTGATTCCGTCGACGAGCCTTCAGACGGACTGGTTCTGACCTATGAGGACGTAGCCTACGGACGAAGTCTTGGCAGGACGGCAAAGTTTCCGAGGCATTCCATTGCATTCAAGTGGGCGGATGAGCTTCGCGAGACGACGCTTACGGAGGTGGAGTGGAGTCCGAGCCGTACCGGACTGATCAATCCCGTTGCCATTTTTGAACCGGTGGAACTGGAAGGAACGACCGTGAGCCGTGCTTCCGTGCACAACGTCAGCGTTGTACGGGCCCTGCGCCTTGGCATCGGCGATAAGGTCACGGTGTATAAGGCCAACATGATTATCCCGCAGATTTCAGAGAACCTGACCTGCAGCGATACGCTGGAGATACCGAAAACATGTCCCGTGTGCGGGGCTCCTACGGAGATCCGGCAGACCGGGGAAGCGCAGGCGCTTTACTGCACGAATGAGAAATGCCCTGCGAAGCAGATCGGAAGCTTTGTGCTTTTTGTCAGCCGGGATGCCATGAACGTGGACGGATTGTCCGAGGCAACTCTTGAGAAGCTGGTAGATCTGGGATTTGTCAAGGAATTTGCGGATCTGTTTGCCCTGGAAAGCCATCGTGCAGAGATCGCGGCGATGGAAGGTTTTGGTGAGAAATCCTGCCAGAATCTCTTGGACGGCATTGAGAAGGCCAGAACGACGACCATGCCGAGGATCATTTACTCCTTAGGCATTGTTAATATTGGTCTTGCAAATGCGAAGTTGCTTTGCAAGCGGTTTGGATATGACTTGGACCAGCTTATGAATGCCAGTGAGGAAGACTTGAGTGCCATTGACGGGATCGGCGAGGTGATTGCAAGGTCCTACGTGGAATACATGTCGGACGAAGAGAATCGCGAAAAGCTGCTTCGGCTCGTAAAAGAACTGAACGTGGAAAAGCCGCAGGAAAACGCAATGGAGCAGACGTTGGAAGGAAAATCCTTTGTCGTGACCGGAAGCCTTGTGCATTATGCAAGCCGCAATGACCTGAAGGATGAGATCGAGGCAAGGGGCGGCAAGGTGACGGGAAGCGTTACCGGAAAGACGGAATGCCTGATCAATAATGACGTTACGTCAAATTCCACGAAAAATCAAAAGGCTAAGGAACTGGGAGTGAAAATTCTTTCGGAAGATGAATTCCTTGCCACGTATTTTGGCCGAAAGGACGGCGAAAGCTAAGCCTGTGGGCGTTTCACATATTTTTATATCATAAAGAAATCGAGGAAACAAAAATGCCAATCAAGATACAAAGTCAACTTCCCGCAAAGGAAATCCTGGAGACGGAGAATATTTTTGTGATGGATGAAACGAGATCCCTGCATCAAGACATCAGGCCATTGAAAATTTTGATCTTAAACAACATGCCGGTCAAGCAGGATACGGAGTTACAGCTTCTTCGGGCCTTGTCTAATACGCCTTTGCAGGTGGAAGTGACGCTGATGAATACCGTGACGCACGTATCGCGCAACATAAACACGCCGCAGAGCCATTTGAATAAGTTTTATACCACCTTTGACAACGTAAAGGACGATTATTTTGACGGTTTGATTATCACCGGAGCGCCCGTGGAAGACATAGAGTTCGAAGAGGTGGATTACTGGGATGAAACTTGCCAGATCATGGACTGGGCGGAGGAACACGTGACGAGCACGCTTCACATTTGCTGGGCGGCTCAAGCCGGCTTTTATCATTATTACGGCATCAATAAATCCAAGCTTCCGCAAAAGCTCTTTGGCGTATATGAGCATCGGGTGCTGAATAGGAAAATTCCCCTGGTGAGGGGGTTTGACGACATTTTCCTTGCCCCGCATAGCCGTCACACGGAAACAAGTGCGGAAGCAATCCATGCGTGTAATGAACTGACGATCATGGCAGAAAGCGACGTCGCAGGAGTTTTTCTTGCCTTTGCGGAAAACGGAAAGAAGATCTTTGTGACGGGTCATCCGGAATATGACCGCATGACGCTTAGTAATGAGTATTTTAGGGATAAGAACAAGGGATTGCCCATTCAGGTGCCCTATAATTACTTTCCGAATGACGATCCCACGCAAAAGCCGCTGTTACAGTGGAGATCGCACAGCAATAACCTTTACAGCAACTGGCTGAATTACTATGTTTACCAGGTAACGCCATACGTCTTGAAAAGCAAGGGTTGACGCAATTTTTAAAGACGAATTTCTAACAGAAAATAGAACTTGACGAAAAAGTTGACCTAGGATATACTAATATGCGGTATCCTGCATGATTTGTGGGAACATTTTGTTGAAGAGGAAAAGCATGGGATACGTTGACGTACATTGTCATCTGTTGCCTGGTATAGATGACGGATCGCAAAACATGGAACAAACCATGGAGATGCTGAGGATTGCAGAAGCAAACGGCATAACTGATGCAATCGTGACGCCACACTATAAGCAGGGAAGGGTTGGCACGCCGAGGAAGGTGATCGGCGAGATGATCCAAGAGGTGGAGAGCCTTGCGAGACAAAGCGGTTTGTCCATACGATTGCATCCCGGAACGGAAATCTACTATAATTCTTCTCTGGAGGAAAAGTTGGAGAGCGGCTGGCTTTCCCGCATGAATGACACGGAATACGTGCTGGTGGAGTTTAATCCGCTGGAAAATTATTCTTACGTCAGGAACGCCATGGAAGATCTGTTAGGGATGGGGTATCATCCGATTCTGGCTCACGTTGAAAGGTATCAATGCATGCTTGGCAGCTTGGAAAACGTAAGATCCCTTAGAGGTCTCGGATGCCGGATTCAGGTAAACGCGGGAAGCGTTGCCGGAAATTATGGTTTTAAGGTAAAGCATTTTATCAAAAAGCTTCTCAAAGAAGAATTGATCGATTACGTAGGCACGGATGCACACGACGTAAGGAGCAGAAGCCCTGAAATGAAAAAGTGCGCGGAGGTGATCCGGAAGTACTGTGAACCGGAGTACGCGGACGACGTTCTATTTAGAAATGCAATGACTGAACTTTTGGCAGAATGATTGAATTGGCGTACTTTATAAAGAAATAGCGGATAAGGATGGGGAATATTCATGCAAAGCAAAGAAGACGTAATAGAAATTGATTTACAGGAATTAGTCGGTTTGTTATTTCACTGGATTTGGCTTTTGATCTTATGTGGAGCAGTTACCGGCATTACAGGCTTTATGATCTGCAAATTGACCGTTACTCCATGGTACGAATCAACGACGAGAATTTTTATTTTGACTAAGAATAATGAATCTACGGTATCATATTCCGATTTTCAGACGTCAAATCAGTTGACAAAGAACTATACGCCCCTTATCAAGAGTAGGGACGTGCTTGAAAAAGTTATCGCGGCATGTGACTTAAAAGAGTCTTATGAAAGCTTTGCAAGCCGCGTAAAGGTGGCTACGGTTGGGGATTCCAACTTGATTGCCATAACCGTTACGGATTCTGACCCACAGATGGCTCAGCGCCTGGCGAAGGAAGTAAGAATGGAAGCTTCTGATCACATCGTGGAGGTTATGGCAATTCAGGCGGCCAACTTGGAGACGGAAGCAAATCTGCCAAGGAGACCTTCCGGACCCAGCGCAAAAAAGTGGGGTTTGATCGGTGCTTTTCTGGGCGCCTTTACCTGCGCAGCCATTTTGATCATTCAGTATCTTTTGGATGATTCCATCAAGAGTGCCGAGGACGTGGAGAGATATCTTGGACTTAGCACGCTGGCAATGATTCCTGTAGCTGACCAGAATGAAAAGAATAAGAAAAAAAGAGGCAAATCTCATGAACATTTCGATTCGGAGATGGTAAAAGCCGTCGACGAGGAGAGTGACAACATGGATCTTGTGGTACAGGAAATCAACGTTGATAATCACGGGGAGGCATAAAAACATGCAAAACATTGAACTGAATCTGGATGAATTAGATTACAGAACGCGTGAAGCATATAAGACTCTCCGAACCAATATCGAGTTTTCCGGAGATGACATCAAGGTAATTTGCGTTACCAGTGCAACGCCTAATGAAGGGAAGAGCAGTATTTCCTTTGAACTTGCAATTTCCTATGCTCAAATGGGCAAAAAGGTGCTTTTGGTGGACGGAGACCTTCGTAAATCCGTGATGCGTCAGCGTCACAAAAAAGGTAAGGTTCGTCTCGGACTTGCAAACTATTTGGTAGGAAAGGCAAACCTGGAAGACGCGCTGTGTGTTACCAACGTTAGAAACCTGGACATGATCTTTTCCGGTCCCGTTCCGCCTAACCCGAGTGAGCTTCTTGGAAACAATCGCTTCAAGAAGATGGTGGCAGAGGCAAGGGATTATTATGACATGGTGATCATTGACACGCCGCCTCTTGGAAGCGTTATTGACACGGCAGTTGTTTCAAAGTGCTGTGACGGTGCCGTGATCGTTGTATCCTGCGGAGACGTAAGTTATCGTTTTGTTCGTAAGGTAAAAGAACAGCTGGACGTTACGGGCATTCGCATTCTTGGCGTTGTCCTGAACAAAGTTAATATTTCCGGCAAGGGTTACTATGGTAAGTACTATGGTAAGTACTACGGAAAGTATTACGGAAAGTATTACGGTAATTATGGAGATGGATCAAACTAATAAAAATGAAAAACCCGTAAAGAAAAATCAGAGGAAGAGACATGGAATGGGCCTTGGGCCCATATCCGTGGCCCTTCTTCTTGTTATTGTGGGGCTTATCATCTTTCTTTGCATCAAGCTGAAGGATGGAAAGAATGAGCCGGTGGCCGTTGCAGAGAACGTGTCTTTGGAAGTCTCTGACGATACGCCGAAATCCGTTGCGGATAAGATTCAGGAAGAACTTAAGGAGAGCGAGGAACCGGAATTTGAGATTATAGAGTTCCGGACACCCGACGTCGAGCCGGAAGATCTCCCCGTGGAAGAGGAAGGTTATAACGGAGAGAGCATGGAATTGGAATTCCCTAGTGAGCAGACGGCGCCGGAGAAGACGGAAGAACCGGAGAAAACTTCAAAACCGGAGAAAACGGAAGAGCCTGAGAGCACGGAAGAGGCTGAAACGGAGCCTACTGCAGAACCTACCCAGAAGCCTGTTTCTAAGAGCTCGGATCCAATGAGCCGCGTGATCGATTTTGCAACGCTTCAGACCAAGAAAAACGGTCATATTTATGCATGGATCAGCGTCCCGGGAACCAATATTGATTATCCCGTACTTCGCCATCCCACGGATGACGGGTATTATCTTTATCATAACCTGAACGGAAGCGAGGGGTACCCAGGCTGTATTTATACGGAGAACTGGAACTCAAAGGATTGGAATGATCCCGTGACGGTTTTGTACGGACATGACATGCGCTCGACGGGCACTATGTTCCATCAGCTTCACAAGTTTGAAACACAGAGCTTTTTTGACAAGAATCAATATTTTTACGTATATACGCCGGACAAAACCTTGAAATATGAGGTTTTTGCCGCTTACGTACACAGCAATGAGCATTTGCTTGCAAATCACGAGTTCGGCAATAAAGACAGCTTTGATGCCTTCTTTGGAACGGTTCTTGCTGCCAGCAACAACGGAGCAAACCACGTACGTGACGGCGTAACCGTCACCTCTGACAGCAAGATCGTTACGCTGTCGACGTGCATAAAAAATAAACCCAATAACAGATATCTGATCTTTGGGGTGTTGGTAAATTAAGGAGAAAAGAAAATGGAAGTATTGTATTACAGTACCAGAAGCAACGGGCAGCCGATCAAAGCTTCCCAGGCAATCTTAAAGGGACTTTCTGATGACGGCGGGCTCTTTGTGCCGGATCACGTGCCGGCGTTGGACAAGAGCTTAAAAGAGCTTGCGGGCATGAGCTATCAGCAGGTTGCTTATGAGGTAATGAAACTGTTCCTTACGGATTTCACGGAGGAAGAGCTGAAGAATTGTATCGCAAAGGCATATGATGAAAAATTTGACACTGACGTGATTGCACCCATGGCGGAAGCGGAGGGAGCATATTTCTTAGAGTTGTTCCACGGTCCCACAATTGCGTTTAAGGACATGGCACTTTCCATCTTACCGCACCTTCTGATCACCTCCGCAAGAAAGAACCAGATCAAAAATGAAATTGTCATTCTGACCGCAACCTCCGGAGATACGGGTAAGGCTGCCTTGGCAGGATTTGCAAACGTAGAAGGGACCAGAATCATCGTATTCTATCCGAAAAACGGCGTGAGCCCCATTCAGGAGAAGCAAATGGTGACCCAGAAGGGTGCCAATACGCTTGTTGTCGGAATTCACGGCAACTTTGACGATGCACAGACGGGCGTGAAAAAGATTTTCTCTGATAATGCATTGGCGAAAGAGATGGACGAGAAGGGCTTCCAGTTCTCCTCTGCAAACTCCATCAACGTTGGCCGTCTGGTGCCGCAGGTATGCTACTACGTATATGCGTATGCAAGACTTCTTGCAGAGGGACGCATCGCAGAGGGTGAGAAGATTAATGTTGTCGTTCCCACGGGTAACTTTGGAAACATTTTGGCCGCATTTTATGCGAAAAACATGGGGCTTCCCATTGATAAGTTAATCTGTGCGTCCAATGAGAATAAGGTTCTCTTTGATTTCTTCCGCACCGGCGTTTATGACAGAAACAGAGAATTTATGCTGACCAGTTCCCCGTCCATGGATATCCTGATCTCCAGCAATTTGGAGCGCCTGATCTATCGCATTGCCGGCAATGACGCGAAGAAGAATCAAGAACTGATGGCTGCACTTAGCGGTCAGGGAAAATACGTGATCGATGATGCCATGAAGGCTGGCCTTGCTGACTTTTACGGAAATTACGCAAATGAGCAGGAAACCGCGGCGGTCATCAAGAAGATTTATGAGGATTGCGGTTACGTGATTGACACGCATACGGCCGTTGCCGCAGCCGTATACGAAAAATACCAGGCAGAAACGAAAGATCAAACCAAGACGGTCATTGCTTCCACGGCGAGTCCCTTCAAGTTTACCAGAAGCGTCATGAACGCAATCGATGCAAAGTATGACTCCATGACCGACTTTGAACTGGTGGATGAGCTTTCCAAGCTTGCGAACGTCAAGGTACCTAACGCCATTGAAGAGATCCGTACGGCTCCCATATTGCATGATAAACAATGCGACGCTGACAAGATGCAGAACGTTGTTCGTGAATTTCTTGGTATTTAATTGATACGTTAATTATATCTTCCCATTCCGTTTGGTATAGGCATCCACAGCGTAAGTGCCAGGCGGACGTGCTCTTCTTGAAACAATTAGCCGGCAGCACTTAGCAAACCGGTTGGCTGAATGGAAAATCTCGAGAATTGTCTGAGGAGCATCAGCTCCGAGTTGTTCTCGAGATTTTCCACTCCATTCAGACGGCCGGTGAGCTTAGTGCTGTCCGTGCCGTTTCAAGAAGAGCACGTCCGTCGGGCACGACGCGTGGAGGACACCCTAACCGGAATGGGAAGTTTTTGAATTAGAGAAAAAATTGGAGGACGAAAGGAGAGGGTAAGATGACGGCGAAGGAGATGCTTCAGAAGGTAGACCATACGCAGTTAAAGGCATTTGCGACTTGGGAAGACATTCAGAAATTGTGTGAAGAGGCGATTACGTACCATACGGCGAGCGTGTGCATTCCGCCTGCATATATTAAGCGCGTGCATGATGCCTATGGGGAAAAAATCAATATTTGTACGGTGGTTGGATTCCCGCTTGGATACTGCGTAACTTCTGCTAAGGTTGCGGAGGTTGAGCAGGCGCTGAAGGATGGCTGTAACGAGATCGACATGGTGATCAACGTAAGCGACGTGAAGAACGGGGATTACGACAAGGTGGAAGAAGAAATCCGTACCATGAAAAAGGCATGCGGAGAACATATTCTGAAGGTAATTATAGAGACCTGTTATCTGACAACGGACGAGAAGATTGCCATGTGTAAGGCGGTGACAAATGCCGGAGCAGATTATATCAAGACCTCTACGGGCTTTGGCACGGGCGGTGCAACCATCGAGGACGTGAAGCTCTTCAAGGAACATATTGGTCCGAACGTGAAAATCAAAGCGGCAGGCGGCGTGTCAACCATCGATGATTTGAAGGCATTTATTGAACTTGGGTGCGATCGCATAGGAACCTCCAGGGCAGTAGGCCTTTTAAAGGGTGAGATGACGGAAGGATATTGATGGTTTGACAGTCAGAAATTTGCGAAAATTAACGTAAATATAGAGAATTAAGCGAAAAAGAGAGTTTGAACAGAAAAGAGGTTACGGAATTGGAAAATCAATTGATTCAGTCTAGATTATCAGCGCTTCGCGAGGTGATGAAGAAAAAGGGAGTGGATTATTGCGTAATCCCGACGGCGGATTTTCACGGCTCTGAGTACGTAAATGATTATTTTAAGGTGCGCGAGTTTTTCTCGGGCTTTACGGGATCGGCAGGTACGCTCCTCGTCTGGCAGGAGGGCGCCGCACTTTGGACGGACGGAAGATATTTTATTCAGGCGGCGACGGAGCTTTCCGGTACTGGCGTGGAGCTGATGAGGATGCGTGAGGAAGGCGTGCCCACGCTGGAGGAATTTCTTCAGGAAAAAATCCAAAAAGGCATGACGCTTGGGTTTGACGGCAGGACGATTTCTGCTAGGGAAGGAAAGGCGTTTGAAGAGAAATTAAAGGATAAGGACATACGTTTCTTTTATGAGGAAGACCTCGCGGAGAGCGTTTGGAAGGATCGACCGGCATTCCCGTGCGGAGAGACGTTCCTAGTCCCGGAGAACGTAGCGGGGAGAAGCCTTTTGGAGAAAGCCTCGGACGTAAGAAAGAAGCTTTCGGAATTGGGCGCGGAAAGCACGCTTTTGACTAAACTGGATGACGTTGCCTGGCTTTTGAACGTTAGGGGCAGCGACGTGGAATGCAATCCAGTGGTGATTTCCTACGTGTACCTGTCGGAAAAAAGGATTGTCCTGTTTATTCAGGAAAAGGCACTGAACGCAGACGTCAGGGATTATCTTGTGAAAAACGGCGTCGAAATTGCCCCATATGAAAAGATCACAGAGTTTGTAAAGAGCCTGTCTGGAGAAAAAATCCTGTTGGATGACCGGTATTGCGGCTTTGCAACCTTTAAGAATTGTGCGATGAAGAATCAGGTGATCGAAGCACCCAATCCTACGGAGCTCCTGAAGGCGATCAAGAATCCCACGGAGCTTTCCAACATGGAAAAGATCTACATGGCGGACAACGTTGCGCTGACTAAATTTATTTATTGGCTAAAGAAAAATATTGGAAAAACGGAGATCACGGAGGTCTCCGCATCAGACAAGCTCGAAGAATTCAGACGCCAGATCCCGGAATTCCTGGATCTTTCCTTCCCGACGATCGCCGGATATGAAGCAAATGCAGCGATGATGCATTATGAGGCGACGCCGGAGAATCATGCGATTCTTCAGAAAAAAGGATTCCTTTTGGTAGACTCGGGCGGTCAGTATATGGGCGGAACGACGGACGTGACGCGTACCATCGCGCTTGGCGAGTTGACGGAGGAGGAGATTTATCATTATTCCTTGGTGGCTGCAGGCATGATCCAGATGACAAATGCTAAATTCCTGTATGGATGTACGGGAAGGAATCTCGACATTCTTGCAAGAGAGCCCATCTGGGAAAAAGGACTTGACTATAAATGCGGAACCGGTCATGGCGTAGGCTATATCCTCAACGTACACGAGGGCCCGCAGTCCCTGCGGTGGCAGTACTTAAAGGGAGCAACGGAATATCCCTTTGAGGAAGGCATGGACGTGACAAACGAGCCGGGCATTTACGTGGAGGGAAGCCACGGCATCCGCATTGAGGACGTGATGGTCGCAAAGAAGGGGGAAAAGAATGAGTATGGCCAGTTTATGTACTTTGACACCCTGACCTGGGTTCCCTTGGAGCGGAGCGCCATTGACGTAAAGTTCCTGACGGACAGACAAAGGACTTGGATCAATGCCTACCAGCAGACGGTATTTGAGAAAATTTCTCCTTATCTGAGCGAAGAAGAACGCGATTGGCTCCGCGGCGAAACGGCTGCAGTTTAATCAGCCGGGCACGTGGCAAAAAGTGAGAATGCAACGGTAAGAAAAATGAGAAAAAACCACGAGGTTAGACGTTGCTTTTTTGGGAACCTTCGTGTATAATGATACATGGCAATTTTTGGCGAACAAGCGCCAAAAGAATGGTATTGGTTTCAAAAAAACAACGTACCAAGAGTCACAAGAAAATAAATTTAAGGAAAAGGAGTAAGTACAAATGGCAGTAATTGATTTAACCAAGTATGGCATTACCGGAAGTACGGAGATTGTTTACAATCCTTCCTACGAGACTCTCTTTGATGAGGAGATGAAGCCTGAGCTTACCGGCTACGACAAGGGACAGCTTACCGAGCTGGGAACCGTAAACGTTATGACCGGCGTTTACACCGGACGTTCCCCTAAGGATAAGTACATCGTTATGGATGAGAACTCCAAGAACACCGTATGGTGGACCACCGACGAGTACAAGAATGATAACCATGCAATGTCTGAGGAGACTTGGGCAGTCGTTAAGGACATCGCTAAGAAGGCACTTTCCAATAAGAGACTTTTCGTTGTAGACGCATTCTGCGGCGCTAACAAGGATACCCGCATGGCTGTTCGTTTCATCATGGAGGTAGCTTGGCAGGCACACTTCGTAAGAAATATGTTCATCCAGCCTACCGCTGAGGAAGAAGCAAACTTCACCCCTGATTTTGTTGTATATACCGCATCCAAGGCAAAGGTTGAGAACTACAAGGAGCTTGGCCTCAATTCCGAGACCTGCGTAGCCTTCAACATCACCTCCAGAGAGCAGGTAATCCTGAACACCTGGTATGGCGGCGAGATGAAGAAGGGTATGTTCTCCATGATGAACTACTATCTGCCTCTGAAGGGCATTGCTTCCATGCACTGCTCCGCAAATACCGACATGAAGGGTGAGAACACCGCAATCTTCTTTGGTCTGTCCGGAACCGGCAAGACCACCCTTTCCACCGATCCCAAGAGACTGCTCATCGGTGATGACGAGCACGGCTGGGACGACAACGGCGTGTTCAACTTCGAGGGCGGCTGCTACGCTAAGGTTATTGGCCTTGATAAGGAGTCTGAGCCTGACATCTA
>JAILLF010000041.1 GCA_024693365.1 Acetatifactor sp.
TCTTTAAGCGCTATATATTCCCGCTGATATGAGCCTCTTTTTTCCTCGCTTATGTCCGCGTATGATTCGTGTTTTGAGAACAGTTCGATTGCATCCTGCAACGGAATCCATTCCGGCTGTACTCCGCGCTGCTTTTCAACATCGGTAAGTCTCATCTGCCCTTTTTCCGTCACTTCACAGACAAAGAAATACCCCGTATAGCGGTATTCCTCATAATATTCGTGCAGTGTAAGAAATTGTTCTTTCGGGCGAACGATCAGGCCTGTTTCCTCTTCAACCTCGCGAATCACGCAGTCCGCAGGACTTTCTCCTTGTTCAATTCCTCCACCTGGAAGCAACCACCAACCGGAGTTTGATTCATGCGTAAGAAGAATCTTTCCGTCATGTATGATGATCGCTCTGCTACCGTCGCGTGTCTTTGTATAATTATCAAACCGGTTCGCTCCCAGAATATCTACCGTCTTCATAGCCTTCTCCACTTTCCGCCTAGACATACGCTTCCTCTCGGATCTTCCTCATTCTCGACCACACATTATCTCCGTAATTACTGAGCACGACTGTGATCATCCCGTTATTAGGATTAATTTCAGTTCTCTTCAAATATATTCAACGCTTCCTTATAGTCCTGTCCGAGGATCTCCTGCACTTTCTGAAAATCATATTTCTCATGCAGCCTTGTCTGAGCCTTCAGAAATGCTTTCTTTCCATACTTTCTGATAAACAAAGACTGTGCCCTTGCCGCAGCTGCTCCGTCATTTGAGGGAACGAAGAAGCCTTTATCACATACTTCAAGTTCGCTGCACTCATAACATCCATCCAGATTTTTCTCATTACAGCACTTTACGTTCGGACATATCCTGCCCTCGGAACATGTGGCAAAAGAGCAGGCATTGTACTCCGTCCTGCATCCCCCGCACCACTCGCCAAGGAAGCATTTTCATCCTCGCTGACGCATTTACTGTCCACCAGTTTCTGTTTCGTTTCTTCCGTAAACTTTCGTTTCAGCTCTTTGTACTGCAGCCTCGAAAGGATCCGGTCGCTTGAGCCTTTTACAGCCTTTGCATACAGGTAGAGTCCCTGCACATTCAGTTTTTTTGAGAATTCAGCGATTTCTTCACCCTCAAGTTCATTCCCCCTGTTTTCTCATAACACCTGCAGGCTGAAAAATTATGTTTAGTACATTTTCCTGCTGTCCGGCTTATTCAGCACATAGCCGTGAGCAAATCCGATTGCTATTCCGTTGTGCACGGCAATATAAGCATATGTGTTCTTTTCTACTGTCCTATCCTGTCAAAAGCCTCTGACAGCCCGGAGATACTCTCTACGCCTTCAGGAACATTCTTTCCGAAGCGATTCAGCCACAGTGCTCTGATCCCGACCTTTGCCGCCCCCTGCACGTCACTGCTGACGGAATCCCCGATATGGATCACTTCATCCGGCGCAAGACCGGTGGACTTCAGTGCCAGTTCGAATAATTCTTTCCTGGGCTTATAACTCTTTGCATCCTCGGAAGTAAACACTCCCGCCGGATTCAGACCATGATAGGCGACCGCCTGTAAGATGTCCGAAGTATCTATATTGGATACCACATATACCGGAAGAGGGCTCTTTTCGAAAAACTCCTTCGAATCTTCAAAGATCGGCGGTTTGATCCAGTGGGCGAACATCATTTGGCTCAGTTCTTTTGCATTGGCAGCCGAGCCGAAGTGCTCAAGTGTATGTACTAAGGATCTTTCCTCCAACACCCTTTGCGTTTCAAAGGTTTCGCCAAAGGAATTCGTAAACATGGTCTGAAAATCCTTCCACCAGAATGCATCCACCTCAGAAGGATCTTCCACTCTTCCGGTTTTGCATATGATACCCGTAATCTTTTTGATCACTTCACCATCTTCATGTACGATAGTTCCATAAAAATCCACAAAAAATGCTTTGATACTCATTTGCACAATCCCCCTCTAAATAATGCCATAATGCTTAAGCGCCTGCATGATCGCCTCTTCCTTCTCCGGCGTACACTGAGGCTGTCTGACATCTTCTGACTTAGGCTTGTTGTAGCTTTCACCGACCTCAAGACCGCATTTTCTCTTTACTTGAGAAATGTATAGAGTAGACACTCTAAAACCCGTCTGTTCCCTAACATAATCCTTTATCTGCTCATATGTCGCTGTCTCCGCTCCGCTTCGGTCCGCGCTGAACAAAGGTCCCCCGGACCTTTAGCGCCCCCTGAGTTCCGACAGATCAAGGTTCTCCAAGGAGAAATCTATCTTTACGTTTGTTGTCTCGGGCGTCTTGCTTCCGTTACTGTAACCGCTGATAATCTCGGAAGCTTCCGACTTCACAGCCTTCTTTTCACTTGATACATGTCCGTTGATATCTCCCTTGGAAAGTTGAACCACCGTCTCCACGTGCACTGTCATGGCAAACTGATCCACGCCGCGGATCTTTTGGATCTCGTACCCGCCGTCGCACAGGATCTTTAGGTCCCGGGCAAGGGTAGCGCTGTCGCAGCTGACGTAGACGATGCGTTTAGGCTGCATTTTCAGCATGGTGTCAAGGCAGGCTTCGTCGCAGCCCTTGCGGGGCGGATCGACCACGATGACGTCGGGATGAAGCATGGAAAGAGTATTCCCAGCACTGTCAGCATTCGATCCTTCCGCAGGCAATTGGCCTTCATAATACGCAGGCAATACTTCCTCCGCCTTGCCCACAAAGAACTTTGCATTCGTGATGCCATTCCTTTCCGCGTTTTCCCGGGCATCCAAAATGGCCTGCTCTACGATTTCCACGCCATAAACCTGCTTTGCCTTGCGAGCGAGGAAGAGGGAGATCGTGCCAATGCCACAGTACAGGTCCCATACTGTCTCCTGTCCGGTAAGACCGGCATATTCCAGCGCCAAAGAGTATAATTTCTCCGTCTGCACCGGATTTACCTGATAGAACGACAGCGGCGAAATCTTGAAGGTCAGGGAATCCCCCGTAAAGGGATAGCCTTCGGATTGCATGTCCCTCACGTGGATCACGTCAAGGATGGTGGGATCACCCCAGATGGTGCGCACTTCCCTGCCTAGGATGACATTGGTGTTTTCGGCATTGAAATTCACGGAAATGCTTGTCATCCCGGGGATTTCTGTCAAAGCATTGATGAGGTTTTCCTGCAATTTCCCAAAGACGGTTCCTTTTTCAGTTATCTTCCCCTCTCCTTCGGGCTTACGGTTGATCACGATGCAGACCATGAGCTGCCCGCTGGTAAATCCTTTGCGGATCAATACGTGGCGCACCAGACCCTTCCCCGTTGTCTCATCATAGGCGCTGACCTTGTTTTCCCGCATGTAACTAAGGATTCGTTCCAGAATCTCCTGGTTCTCCGGTGCTCCCAAAAGGCAATTGGTATTTGCAATGATATCATGGGTGCGACCTGCGTAAAAGCCAGTAATCAGATTTCCATTCCGGTCCGTGCCCACGGGGTATTGTGCCTTATTCCGATAGTGCAGGGGCTCCTCCATGCCAATGATGGGCTCCATTTTCTCGTCCACAAATTCCGGCGAAAAACCTCCGATGCGCAAAAGATTATTTCGAATTTTCTTTTGCTTAAATTCCAGCTGCCGCCCGTAGCTGATGGCCTGAAGCTGGCAGCCGCCGCACTGCCTGTAGAATTTACAGGGCGGCAAAGCGCGAAAAGGAGAGGGCGTTTCCACCTTCTCCAATCTGGCATAAGCATAATTCTTTTTACTTTTCATGATCTTCGCGGTCACAACGTCGCCCGGCACGGCATCCTTGATAAATAACGTGAATCCATCCACCTTCCCGATGCCTTCGCCTTCCGTTCCAATATCTTCTATGGTCACCGTGACCATGTCATTTTTCTGATACTCTTTCATGCTTTTTCTATTTGCCTCCTACATAGACGCCTGTACTCTTGAAGAGGTAATCATTCCTTCCGACACTCTACATAGATATGAAAATCGTCCCGATAAACAAAAATACCGTTAAGATCACTGCGATCAGATATCCCGTCAAAAAGGTTTTATTTTCGATATGGCGTTTCGCGATGACAATTCCCATGACAATTTCCAACAGGATCAATAACAGGGTGATCAGCTTAAAGATCGCCCTTGGCCTGTATTGAAGATCTATATAATGGTCTTCGCCCAATGGAAAATGGACGTCCGCCTGCAAAATCCCTTCGATGTCCCTTACTTTTGCATGGATTCTGGTTTGATATTTGGTCTTCAATTCTTTGGAAAGTCCCGCGATCTCTGCACCACTGGTCGAAACGGCATAACCACTTTCATTAAAGCTGGTCTTGTGCCATTTTGTGCTGCCACGGACGATATAACCGTCGATCCCGTTTTCATTCTCTTTTAAGGCCAGAAAATAATGTTCCTTGCCGATCGGGATCAGCACGTTCAATCTGTGCGAAACCTCCAAGGTCTCCAATGCAAAATCCACGTTAACCGTATGTTGATCCTTGGTATTCCAGAGGTCAATAATATCGACATAGATAACAATCAATCCACAGATCAATACTAAAAATGCAAAAATCCGTGTAATACTCGTTTTCATTCCGCTTGCATCTCCCGTTTATCTCAAAGTATGACAAGGTTTTCTCTTAGAAATCAATCCTCGTCGCCTTCAGATTGGATTCAAACAGGCGGTTATAACCAAGCCACTCCAGATTGCCGGCACTGCTGTTTAGGATCTCTTTAAAGGTTTCCATCTTAGCATCCGTATCATCCGCATAATTCAGTGCAACGGCCTCCATCAGAGCGGGAAGCTTCGGGGAACCATACTCATATTTTCCGTGATGCGCCAAAATGCAGTGCTGTACCTGAATCAGTAATGCATGCGGGAAATTTGGGATCTGTGCCGCCCTTTCTGCCACCATCTGCGAGCCCATGACGATATGTCCAAGGAACTGTCCGTCATCCGTATAGTCATTGGTTGGGAAAGCAGAGAGCTCCTTGACCTTTCCAATGTCATGGCACATGGCCGCCGTCAAAAGTAAGTCTCTTTTTAGCATGGGATAGGCCGTGCAGTAATAATCGCAAAGCTTAGTTACGCTTAACGTATGCTCCAAAAGACCTCCGACGAAGCCATGATGTACGGCCTTTGCCGCTGACGAATTCCGAAAGGCCTTTGCAAACTCTTGATCTTGAACAAAAAAGCTCTCCAGCAACTGTTTTAAGTAGCTGTTTTGAATGCTGCCAATCAGTCCCAACAATTCTTGGAACATGCCGTCAATGCTTTTCTCACTCACGGGCAGATAATCCGCGGGATTATACTCTCCTTCCCGGCAAACGCGGATGCGCTTTACGTTGACCTGAAGCGCTCCCATAAAACTGTTGACTTCTCCGACCACCTCTACGTAATCCATCGCGTCAAACTCGGCGATTCCCGGGTTGTTGGGATCCCAAACCTTGGCATCCATGGTGCCCGTCTTATCCTGAAGAATCACGTTCTCATAGCTTTTTCCGTTCTTGGTAACCGCAGATTGCTTATGCTTACAGAGGTATACGTCACTGATGCGGTCGCCTTCTTTTAACTCATTTAAGTATTTCATGTCCATTCCTTTCCGTCATGCATTTCTTTATTTCAGTTCTCCGAGCTGAACGTCCATCTGCATTTCCTTGTATCCGTTCAGCGTCTGGCGAAGAATCTTTACGTGAATCGTCATATCCGGCGTCTTGTTGTTTAAGATCGTTATGTAGTCGGGGAAATTGTTGACGTCGCGATCATCGATCTGGATGATGAGGTCACCCTTCTGAATCCCCGCGCGCATGGCGGGAGAATCCAGCGCCACGTCCTTTACGTAAGCACCGTAAGGAACCTTGAGCTCCTCATGTACGTTTAGGGCAACGGAGGTTCCGTAAATCCCAAAATACGCAAAGGGCTGATTGTTGGAAAGCTTTTCCATCCGCTTTTTCAGATCTGAAATACCATATGCAGTGATAATGTTTTCCATGCCTCTTGCATTATAACGCTGCGTAATGAATCCAATGAACTGCCCATATAAATCGAACAGCGCACCGTCCGCGTTGGGACTTCCCACGATGTCCGTCTGCAGCAGCTTGTAATTCACGTCCTCGTCAGATGCCTGTCCGGACGTGGAAGTGATGATGCCAAAGCCAGCGGAATTCACGCTTCCCATCGGACTTCCAAGCGCTATGATGGGCATGCCCACCATGTCCCTGTAGTTCGAGGAACCAATCTTCGCAACGGCAATGGTCTCCTTCAAAAACTCCTCCGGAAGCGCTTCAACGGGTACTGACACAACGGCAAGCCCCGTGCTGGGATCTTTTCTCTTAAACTCTGCCGTCGTCACGGCTCCGTTACAAAACTCCACGTTTAGGCGCTGCGCGTTCTCCAAGGCGGAATAATCCGTCAGGATCATCAGTTCCTTTGTATTATTGACAATAATGATGCCGGATGCGCGGTTTTTCGTTTCATTGACGTTATCAAACCAGTCCACGCGAGACGTAATGCCTGTCAGGGTTACCATGGATTTCTGCATCTGTCTCGCATATTCTGACAGTGCATTATACATCTGTCTGTAATTGACCTGATCCAATTGAACCTTCGAAAGGATGTCTTGGATTTGCTCTTCCGTAAGCACCGGAGCGTTGGGATCCATTTCTTCAGGCTCCCTTACAATTGGCGGGGTCGTGGGCGTGGCCGTCTCCTGAGGACTTTCGATGAGCATTTCCTCAGGGGACATCTCCTCCGTCTCCTCAGGGAAGTAGATCTTTGGAAGCTCCTTTTCCGGATTCATCCAACGGCTCAGAACCGGCTCCAAGGACAAAAAGATCACGCATGCCACCAAGCCAAACAACACGGCCATGGCCGCCGTAGAGAGCATTCTCCGCACCAATTTTCCCTTATTGATGGGCCGCTCTTTGATCTTCTCTATCATAAAATCACTTTGCGCGTTCGGATCTTTCTCTGCCATAGTTTTCCCTCCAAATCTATACACAAGTATATCGAAAGAACGGGCAAAAGTAAAGGGCTTTCCCTTTACCTTGGAAAGCCCCGTGCGTTTGATAAAGCTCATTTTTTATGAAACGGACTGTCAGGTATCATGCATATTCTGGGTCGATTCAGATCATAATCCCAGCTGTGATAAGGTCCGCCTTCACAATATTTCTCATTGGGACATGCCTGACATTCCTTGCATTTTTGAGAAAGAGGCGTGCGGAAAATCTGAAATCTGTTTTTCCACACGTCCGTAAAATCATCCTTGAGCACGTTGCCTTGGATGGTCTCCGGCCTGCGCTCAATGTCCAGACAGGCACCAATGTCGCCGTTTGCCATTATGCTGGCCGCGTATACGCCCGCGTTGCATAAATAATACCATTCCCTGACCTCTTTTTCATAAGCAAGGCCTAAGTAATGCGAACAGCTGTAGGTCACCTCATAGCCTGCTTCCCGTTTCTCTTTGATATAGTCCAGCATTTGCAGCTGCTGTTCCATCGAAAGCGCATACTCCGGGTAATCCAAAGCCCGCCCGATGGGTTCCATGCCCAAAATCCTCCAGGAATCCACGTTCAAGTCTACGAGAAATTCAAACAACTCCTCCAGACAGGGAAGATTCTTGGTCGTTACCACCGTCGTCACCTGAACCTCTTCAAAATTCTGTTCCAGAAGATTCCTTATGCCTTCTGTCGCGCGTATAAATGCATTGGGCGTGCGCCGGAACGGATCATGATACTCCTGCGTTCCGTCAAGGCTGACGGATATGGTCGTCATGCCGGCTTCCTTTAATTTTCTTGCAACGTCCTTTGTAATTAGCGTGCCGTTACTGGTCATGCCCCAGGAAAAACCTAACTTTTTCGCGTAATTTACGATTTCAAAGAACTCTTTGCGCAGCAGGGGTTCTCCGCCGGTAATGATCAGCGCGGGCAACTTTCCCGCGAAATCTTTTGCAATCTTTTCCAGCACGGAATAATATACTTGAACCGGTAATTCCTCTGACGCTACTTCTCCGCACCTGCTGCCACAGTGAATACAGTTTTCATTGCATTTTAAGGTTAATTCCAAAAATAAAAAGCGCAGTTGGGGATCCTTGCGCAATGCTTTGTGATACTGCGCGAGGATCTCTAACTCCGCCATCTTCTGATTCATTCTAAGTTCTTCAGAATGACTCATAGGTCGTTCTCTTCCAAACTATCGTCAAACACTTCCACGTCAAACGTTGCGTTGATCTCCGTGGCTTCCTGCTTCTCTGCATCAAAAACTGCTGCCGTTTTTCCACTCATATCACGGGTATAGTGATCGGGCGGACTACCGTATGCGCAGGCATTCATGTTCAACGCAGCCGTGAAAACGGCCCCAGCGATAATCGCTTTTTTCATGCCTTTTTTCATTTTCATAATGCGCCCTCCTTTGGTAAATAGCATTATACCACAAAACCAAAATTAAATCAAGTGCCGGACCCTAGTTATCCTTTCCGCCCCTGCCGGGACCGCCAAAGTCTCCGCGATCTCCGCCATTCGGATCGCCAA
Source organism: Acetatifactor sp. (assembly GCA_024693365.1). GTDB lineage: Bacteria > Bacillota > Clostridia > Lachnospirales > Lachnospiraceae > Acetatifactor. The sequence continues at coordinate 8,499 of JAILLF010000041.1, forward strand.
AGTCTCCACGATCTCCATCATTCGGAACGCCGAATTTACCACGGTCACCACCCCTCATACCGCCAAAGCCTCCGCGGCCGCCAAAGCCGGAGGACTGGCCATAAAGCAACTCATCCAGCGTAAAGGTCTTTGTCTCACTGCCCATGGACAGCGTATATGCCTTACCCTGTTCCATGAGAGGACTGCTGACAACAACGGAAGCATATTTTCTGGTTGATACGTACTCCAGAATCACTTTGCCTTCGCTATCCTTTAGCTGCACGGTTTCTCCGGCATTATGAGTGGAATCTGCCGTCAGGACTGCGCTGCCCTGGGTGCTCTTTGAGAAATTCATGGCCATGCCGGAAGAACCAATGGCAATCAGACTTCCACCCGTGATCTCCCCTACGCCATCGTAATCTAAGGCTCCATTCATGGCATTTTCCGGACCAGTCACGTAAGTTTCGCCGCCTTTTACGTACAAGCTTCCATTGGCATCAATGCCGTCTCCCCGGGCATCTATGGTGATCCTGCCGCCCGAGATCAACACGTAAACGTCGGAAGTCGTCTTACTTGCGTCCATGGATCCGCTGCCGCCGGATGCATTGATTCCGTCATCACTGGCACGAACGGTAACGTCACCGCCTGCGATTTCCACGATCGCTGCCTCCAAACCTTCCTTACTCTTTTGCAGATCGATCGTTCCGTCCGCGATCACCAGCTTGGTCTCACCGTGAATGCCGTCATCCTCTGCGGAAATGGTGATCTTACCGCCGGCAATATATACGTAACCCTTCTCTGCGTCCTCATCGTTACCGGAGTGCAGACCATCCTTTACGGAAGTGATGGTAAACGTACCATCCAAAATGCGGATGCTGTCCTTTCCTGAAATACCATGCTTTCCGGCCGTGATCTCATAAGTGCCGCTCGTAACTTTTAGGTCATCCTTGGAGACAATGCCATGTCCCGCTTCCGAGCTGACGGTCAGGATTCCGTTACCATTCAAGGTCAAGTCACACTTGGAATAAATCGCTCCGTCGATATCATTTTCATCGATGGCCTGGAATTCTCCATCGTTCGTGATCTGGTTCTTACTGCCCTCCGCCATGGTGATAAATATCTTGTCGGCAGTCTTGCCGTAAATGGCGGCAGTTCCGGATTTCTTTAGCGTTATGCCGTCCAAGATCAACTGTACCTTTGCGTCGTCAGGCGCTTCCACGCGAATGGAACCATTGTAGGTGCCTCGCAGGAGATAATACCCCTCAGCCTTGATAATGACGGTACCGTCCCCGACTGAAACCTCCTCACTTTCGCAGGAAGCCATATTGCCATTTAGCGTGATCAAAACGCATTCCGATTCCTCGTAATCCGTCTTCACGTCGCGCTTTGAAAACATGTCGCTGACGTCCAGCGTCGTCACCTCCGTCGAATTTGAAGCAAGTACCTGCTGGCTTGTTCCGCCCTGCACCGATATTTCAGCGGTATCTGATTTTGTCTGCAATGCCTCTTGCTTTACGGAAACGCTTGCCTCCGACTTATTCTGCGCATTGCTGCATCCGCTTAAAAGCAATGCTCCTGAAAGAATCATCGTTGCCATGATCCTTGTAAACTTTCGTAAGATCTCTTTTTTCTTCATGTCCAAATCCTCCTTATTTCCAGCTTGTAAAAGGCTTGTTAGCCATAATCTTTCTTCCTCTCGGTTCACGGCTGTCCGCTTATAACTCGGGCTGCTGCGTCTTGTCACGCTTCGAAAGCGAGATTTCAAGATTTCCGTTGCGCGTGCGAAGCTTGTCTAAGAACTCCTTCTCTTTTCCAATCTCCCTCAAGGTAATGCCATAGGTGAGCTTAAAAAGGCTTCCCATGTTGGTAGTTTTTACGTTTGTCAGTTCGTGTTCCCTGGTGTATTGTTCTAAGATCTCCTCAAACACAGTCTCATAATCCAGGTTCTCCGGAATGGTCACGTGAAGCGTTTTTTCCATCGGCAGACTCTTTTTCATTCCAACGCCAAGCCATGCATAAGCGAGGAAAATAACACTCATAATGATCGTAAACAAAAAGGCATATCCAATGTATCCCATTCCCAGGATCAAGCCTGATCCCATCGCCAGGAAGATGGCGCAAATTTCTTTTGCGCTGCCGGGTGCTGAACGGAATCTCACGAGGCTAAAGGCTCCCGCAACCGCGATGCCCGTTCCCACGTTGCCATTCACCATCATGATCACCACGCATACAACCGCAGGCAGGATCGCCAGCGAAAGGAAAAAGCTCTGCGAGTGATTTGCCTTATAGGTTGAAACCAGGGCCAAAAAGAAGCCAATCAAAAGCGCTGCTCCCAGACAGATGATAAAATCGCCAACCTGCAGGGATGCCGTGCCGGTTGTCTCGTCAAAAACTCCTTGAAATAACATATTCATATGTTCATCCTACCTTTCTCTTTTGCTGAAATGCATTTCCGTATTTTGAAAATGAGGTTTGATAAATACCCAGTTCGGAAAGGCTCCGTGCCAGCCACAGAGGCATTGCGCCGCCAACCTTAATCTCCGCCAGGGTTTGATCCTTGCCCAGCAGTGCGTTCCCATAAGCCTCCTGCCGCAGGCTTAGATCCGTTTCCCGCCACAGAATGTTTTCGTCAAACGTGATCCGAAGGTCGGATCCATCCAGATCATAAAAGGCTTCCCTCTCATAAGAGATCACCATTGCCGGCCGGAGATTTTGATAAAAGGACTTGAAGTAATCGATCTCTTCCGTGATCTGATCCGTCTTTGAAAACGGTTTTCCATTTGAGAAATACTCCATCGCTTCCTGCTCCGTGGCGGTGGTTCTTCTCTTGTAAACAATGCCGTCATATTTCTTTTTCAACTCCACGAAAACGATGCCGTCGCTCGTCGCCGTGCCATAACTGCGAAGCCGGAGCTTTTCCTTGTAAATCGGCTTTTCTAAAGACCTTTGGATCAGAAGATACTCCGGCGTGTCATAGTAAACGTTCATGATGGTCGTCCTGCCATACTGATCCAATGCCATATGCGGCTCCATCACCTTCAGCAGACCCTCCTTCTGCTCCCTATTCATCATATATTTCAACTCATATCTCTTAAACGTATCCTGATAACTCATAGACTTTCCTCCCTTTCTTGAATCCCATTCTACGTGACGAACCTAAATTAAACCTTAAACATTATTTTTTTTTGACAAGGGTTAGGGAGGCCATGGAGGCCCGCAGCCCATACTTGTAAACAATTAGCCGGCGGTTCTTAGCGAATTGGAGCACTATGGCGACGCCATCATTTATAAGCGTCGCCGCCATAGTGCGAACAATAAGCTTAGAACCGTCCGTGCCGTTTACAAGTATGGGCTGCGGGCCTCCATGGCCTCCCTGACCCAGCTGACCCCTAAAAGGGCATGAAAATCCCCCTGGAAGGGGAAGGTTCCAGGGGGTGGGAAGTTTTATCCGAGCGGCAGCGTTGCCTTGAATTCAATGGAGTCTCCGTCCTTGCTGACGGCAGTGATCTTGCCGTGATGGGCTTCCACGATGGCGCGCACAATGGAAAGTCCTATGCCAGAACCACCTGTCTTGGAATTGCGGGAGCGATCCGGACGATAGAAACGTTCAAATAATTCCTCCTTATTCCCGACATCAATCTGATCTACCGTATTCCAAAGCACAATCTCGGCTTTTTTTCCTTTCTGGGACAGGGAAATATGAATCTTTGGCTTCCCCGCGCCTTCCCCATCAAATGTCTTGATCGATGCATATTTCATGGCATTATCCAGCAATAGCCCCGTCATTTGGCGGATCTGCCTCTCATCACCCGTCAACGTCACGTTCTCTGCCACGTCAATCGTGAGCTCCTTGCCATTTTGCTCCGCTACGGGAAGATAGGCCTGCGCGGTGTCTGTCAGCGCATCACTCAAGGAAAAACTCTCCTTTGCGACTTCTTTTTGCTCATCCAGGCGCGACAGCGTCACCATTTGTTCTACGAGACTGATCATGCGATCCAATTGTTTCTTGATACTTTTACTCCACTGTGATTCCTCCGCCTCCATTTCCATGACTTCCAGATTCGCAGAAATAATGGTAAGCGGCGTTTTCAATTCATGGCTGGCATCCGTTATGAACTGCTTTTGCTTCCGATAACTTTCTTCAACGGGTTTAAATACCTTCTTGGAAAAGAACAACACTAGAAGAAAAACAGCTAAGAGTCCAAGTGCCGATGTGCCGATGCTGGTGACTAAGACCTTGCGGAAATTTGCCAGATCCGTTGCGCTGTCGACAAAGAGAACTAGATATCCTTCGTCTGTTTTTGTGATCCGGTATCGGTATTCATCATAAAAACCATTTTGCGATTGCTTGTTATTCCATCTTCCGTAAATCGTTTGCGCATAGGCTTTCGCAGTCTCTTCATCAATGGATGCGATCATGGCGCCATCCGTCTTTGTCACTTCGCCGCTACCATTTAGCGTCACGGAAAAAAAGCGCGTCTCGTAGGGCATCTCACGGGTAAAGCCTTCCATTGGCATAAATTCTTTTCTGTTCTTTCCTGAGGAATTATCCTTCATTTGCTTTTCAGGAAATGCATCATCTCTTTCCCGCGGCTGTCTTTCCATGTTAAAAAAGGCCGGAAATCTTCCGTTATTATCGGAGAGGAGAACTAATATGTCATCCTTCTTTTTTACCATGTCCGCGTAATTCAATATATTTAAGGTTCCGATGATCACGACCAAAACTGCCAGCGTGGAGCACATGGCAACCAAAATGAATTGTCTTCGAAGCTTTTGTATCATTCCTTTTTATCCTTTTCCAAAATCTAAGTTTCCGACTTCTTACTTCTTTTCCAGAGAATAACCCTGATTGCGCACGGCCTTGATCTCTATGTCCGCACCGAGGGCCGCCAGCTTTTTCCGGAGATTGGAAACGTAAACCCAGACAACGCCGATCTCGGTGTCGGAATCATATCCCCATACCTTTTCCATAAAGCGATCCGTGGAAATGATTTGTCCGGGATTCACGATCAGCATTTCCATCATCTGAAAATCCTTGTTTGCCAGGCGGATCTTCTCCTCCCCAACGGAAAGCTCAAAGGTTGAACGGTTTAAGGTGACGTTTCCAAGCGTAAGCACGTTGTCCGTAAGATTACTTTGACGCCTTGTCATTGCCCGCACGCGTGCAAGTAATTCCTTCATGGCAAAGGGCTTTCCCAGATAATCGTCTGCGCCGGAATCAAGTCCCTCCACGCGGTCATCCACCTGCGTTTTCGCCGTAAGAAGAAGCACCGGAACCTGATTTTTATGGGCCCTGAGGGTTCGGAGCACCTCCAGGCCACTTTTCTTGGGCATCATAATGTCAAGGATGATGCCGTCATATTCCTGTCCCTCAGCATAATCTAAGGCATCCTGACCATTATAAACCGCATCCACGGAATAGTTGTTTCGCCGAAGCACTGCCGTCAGGGCTTCGCTTAATTCTTCTTCGTCTTCCGCCAAAAGAAGTCTCATGGGTTACTCCTTTCCAAACTCAAAATTTTCCGCTCTATTTTCCACGTTAGGTTTATTTTATCATGGAAACCTTAAATCTGCATTAAAATTATCTGCCAACTCCACGAGAGAAAAAAAGTAATGCGTTTCTTTCACAGATATGATAAAATAACGAGGAAAGGTGGTATTTTGCGCACTTTCGCCATCTTAGAAGGAAAGGAATTCATTTTAGGTCATCATGAACGAGAAAGTATTAAAAACCTTAGAATATAATAAGATCATCGACCTGCTGGCGCAGAAGGCCGATTCCGAACCGGGAAGGAAGCTTTGCCGGGAGCTTTTGCCGTCCACGGACATTGACGAGATCCGCAAGGCTCAAGGCGAGACGAGGGATGCCATCTCCAAGATCTTTAAGTCAGGCAGTACCTCCTTTGGAAGCAACAAAGACCTCGGTTTTTCCATCCGGTCCTTAGAGATCGGCAGTACGCTCTCTTCCTCAGAATTATTAAAGATCGCGGGACTATTGGACAACGTTAACCGCATCAAGACCTACGGGAAGAAGGAGCGGGAGGATGCACCGGAGGATCTGCTGGATCCTTATTTTACGGCGCTCACGCCCCTCGTGCAGGTTGCAAACGAGATCAATCGCTGTATCATTGGCGAGGATGAGTTTGCGGACGACGCAAGTCCGAAGCTTAAGAGTATCCGCCGCAGCATCCAGGTTACTGGCGAAAAGATCCACAGTCAGTTAAATTCCATGTTGACGGGCCCTTACCGCACTTATCTGCAGGATGCGGTGATCACCATGCGCAATAATCGCTACTGCATCCCCGTCAAGTCAGAATACAAGGGACAGGTGACGGGCATGGTGCACGACCAGTCCTCCAGCGGTTCGACGTTTTTCATCGAGCCTGCTGCCATTGTAAACCTTAACAATCAGCTGAAGGAGCTTGACCTTCAGGAGAAGGAAGAGATCGAACACATTCTCGCGGAGCTGAGTTATCTTTGCGCGGGCCATACGGACGAACTGGCCGTGAACCAGCGCACCATGACAAAGCTCGACTTCATTTTTGCAAAGGCAAAGCTGGCATTGGATCAAAACGCAACGGAGCCACAATTTAACCGCAAGCATATCATCAATATCCGTAAAGGTCGTCATCCCTTGCTGGATAAGAAAAAGGTCGTTCCCATCGACATTCATCTCGGCCGCGATTTCGACCTCCTGATCATCACGGGACCTAACACAGGCGGAAAGACCGTATCCTTAAAAACGGTGGGACTCTTTACGCTGATGGGTCAGGCAGGATTGCACATACCGGCACTGGACCGCTCAGAGCTTTCCGTCTTCACGGAGGTTTTCGCGGACATCGGTGACGAACAAAGCATTGAACAAAGCTTATCCACCTTCTCCTCTCACATGACCAGCATTGTCCACATATTAAAGCATGCGGACGAGCATTCCCTGTGTCTGTTTGATGAGCTCGGAGCCGGAACGGATCCGACGGAGGGAGCGGCGCTTGCGATCTCAATCCTTAATTACCTGCATGACCGCGGCATCCGCACAATGGCAACCACACATTACAGCGAGCTGAAAATCTACGCGCTCTCCACGGATTTCGTGCAGAATGCCTGCTGTGAATTCAGCGTGGAAACCCTGCAGCCGACCTATAAGCTCCTGATCGGCATTCCCGGAAAGAGTAATGCTTTCGCAATCTCTTCCAAATTGGGCCTGCCGGATGACATTATCAATGCCGCAAAGGAACAGATCAGCAAGGAAGAGACAAGCTTTGAGGACGTGATCGCTGATTTGGAAGCAAATCGCGTCCGCATGGAAAAGGAGCGCCTGGAGATCGAGAAAAAGAAGGAAAACATCCGTCTCCTGGAAGAACAGCTAAAACAGAAAAACGAAAAAATCGACAAAGCCAAGGACAAGATCCTGCGTGAGGCCAACGAAAAGGCGCGGGAGATCCTGCAGGACGCAAAGGACGTTGCAGACGAGACCATCCGTGACTTCAATAAGGCCAGCGCCATGGGCATTGACATGAAGACCTTGGAGCAAAAGCGTCAAGCAGTTCGCGACAAAATTAAGGAAAAGAACGACAAGCTCTCCCTTGGACAAAAGCCCGCACAGACTTCAAACGGCGTGAAAGGCCTGGATCCCAAGAAGCTCATGAAGGGTGATTCCGTAAAGATTGTTTCCATGAATCTGAAGGGAACCGTCAGCACCCTGCCGGATGCAAAGGGAAATCTCTTTGTGCAGTGCGGCATCATGCGCATGCAGACCAACGTATCCGACTTAGTCATGATCAAGGAAGAGGATTTCAATGATCCGAAGCAAAGTCGCGGTCAGACGACCGGCATTGGCAAGATCAAGATGTCGAAATCCCTGTCCGTTTCACCTGAGATCAATCTTCTCGGCAAGACCGTGGACGAGGCCTTGTCGGAGTTGGATAAATATTTGGATGATGCCTATCTTGCACACCTTCCGAGCGTTCGAATCGTACACGGAAAAGGCACGGGGGCCCTTCGAAATGCCGTGCACTCCCATCTGAAAAAGCTGCGGACCATCAAGGAATTTCGCTTGGGCGAATTTGGTGAAGGCGATGCGGGCGTGACGATTGCAACGTTTAAGTAAGATACGTCCGTTTCAGGCATGCAGAAAGTAAACAAGGAGAAAAATCTATGGCTGCCAAACAAAAAATCTTGATCGTAGACGATGACAATAACATTGCGGAGCTGATCTCCCTGTATTTGACGAAGGAATGCTTTGAGACCACCATCGTCAATGACGGAGAGTCCGTACTGCCTATTGTGGAAAAGGATCCGCCAAATCTGATCCTGTTAGACCTCATGCTTCCCGGCATGGACGGCTATCAGGTCTGCCGCGAGGTTCGCGCAAAGCATGAGATTCCCATTATCATGCTCTCTGCCAAGGGTGAGGTGTTTGACAAGGTGCTGGGATTGGAGCTCGGCGCGGACGATTACGTGGAAAAACCCTTTGATTCCAAAGAGATGGTGGCGCGCGTAAAGGCCGTACTCCGGCGCTATAAGACGGCAGCGCCTGCTCCTGCCCCGGAACCTACAGAGCAATTTGTGGAAAAGAAGGTGGAATATCCCGATCTCACCATCAATCTCACGAATTATTCCGTGACGTACATGGGCCACAACGTGGACATGCCGCCAAAGGAATTAGAACTCCTCTACTGCCTCGCCGCTTCTCCGAACCGCGTGTATACCAGGGAACAGCTTCTTGACCAGGTTTGGGGATACGAGTACATTGGCGATTCCAGGACCGTGGACGTTCACATCAAGCGTCTTCGCGAAAAGATCAAGGATCACGACAACTGGAAAATCACTACGGTACACAGCGTTGGTTATAAGTTTGAAGTGAAAAGATAATGAGCCGCGCGCCATGCGCAAAGGAAAATCTGAAAGCCCATGAAAAAAACGCTATATTTAAAATTTTTGTTGGCTTATCTCATCTTTGGCATCTTTGGCTTCATCGTGGTATCCACATTCAGTCCCGGCATGGTGCGGGATCATTTCGTCAAGGATTCCGCCGAGCGGTTTTACTCGGAAGCCAATCTGATCGCCAGTACGTACGCCAGCGAGCTTTATAACAGTGAGATCGACCTCATTACCGTGAAGGAACAGATCGATGCCCTGGCACTGTATTTAAACGCCTCCATCCAGATCATCAATCCTTCCGGCCGCGTCATCTTGGACAGCAAAAAAGAGATCAACGTCGAGGAGATCAACGTGATCGCGCATTTTGATCCAACGGTCACGGGAAACTCTTATTACGTGGTGGACCGCTTTTTTGATATGTTTGACAAACAATATCTGTCCGTGATCGCCCCGATTACGTCCGACTTTAAGGTAAAGGGCTACGTGGTCATACATTATGCCATCAGCGAGATCGATCGGATGAGTAACCGTTTGACGGGCATTTTTATGATCACGTTCGGCATTCTGTTCCTCCTGTCCCTGATCATTTTGATCTTCTTTACGGAGATTGTTTACGTGCCGCTTCGCAAGATCACACATGCAACGGAACAATATGCATCCGGAAACATGCATTATGAGTTTCAGATTGACAGTGATGATGAGATCGGTTATCTGGCCGCCTGTCTGAATTACATGGCAAGTGAGATTGCGCGTGCGGAAGATACCCAAAAGAAATTCGTTGCAAACGTATCCCACGACTTCCGCTCTCCCTTAACTTCCATCAAGGGTTACCTGGAGGCCATGCTGGACGGAACGATCCCGCCGGAAATGTACGAGAAGTATCTGGGAATCGTACTGAATGAGACGGAGCGCCTTACAAAGCTTACGAACAGCCTGCTCACGCTGAATAACCTGAATACGAAGGGCATGCTGTTAGAGAAGACGGATTTTGACATCAACAACGTAATCCGGAACATTGCCGCATCCTTCGAAGGCTCCTGCCTCAAGAAGAAGCTTGCAATTGAGGTAATCCTGACGGGCGAAGAAATGTACGTGAACGCTGACATGGAGAAGATCAAGCAAGTAATCTACAATCTTCTGGATAATGCCATTAAGTTCAGTCATCATGACAGCGTGATCACGATCGAGACGACGGAAAAGAAGAATAAGATTTTTGTCTCCGTCAAGGATAACGGCATCGGTATTCCGAAGGACGACTTAAAGCTGATCTTTGAACGTTTTTACAAGTCGGATCTCTCCCGCGGTAAGGATAAAAAGGGCACGGGCCTTGGTCTTTCCATCGTAAAGGAGATCATCAATTCGCACAACGAAAACATCAACGTCATCAGCACGGAAGGCGTTGGCACGGAGTTTGTATTCTCCCTGCCCATGTCCAAGCACCAAAAAACGGATGAAGGGTAATTTTTCCTGCGTTTACGACAAATCAAGAGAAATAATAAAATATGGTTTGCATATGAGAAATGAAAAAAGCAGGGAGGCGATTCGCTTCCCTGCTTTATATTTATTATAATATTATGCCTTCTTCTTGTTCTTTCCCGTCAAGGTCTGGATGCCTTCGATCACGAGGATGACGGCAAGGACAATGAGGAGGATGCCAAGCACGGTCTGCGCGTAAGGACCCCAGTCAGCGCCACCCTTTGAGATGATCTGGATCTGGTTCTTTACGGTTATGCACAGAGAGCAGATGGTAACAACCATCATGAATGCCATGGGGATCAGGAACATCTTGTTGTTCTTTCCGATGTTGCCAAGCCAGGTTGCCACTGCGAGGAGACCAAGTCCTGCAAGGAGCTGGTTTGCCGCGCCGAAAAGGCCCCAGATCTTAGCGTAACCGGTCATTCCAAGAAGAATTCCAAGAACTACGGTCAAAACAGTTGCAAAATAAGGATTTACCATCAGTTTCTTGTATCCGGACTTGATGTCCTTGGGCGTCTGTCCGGGCTCTAACCAGAATTCCTGGAACATAAATCTTGCAAGACGAGTTGCGGTATCCAGGGAGGTCAGACAGAATGCGGAATAGGTCAGCACCAGTAAGGTGAACAGAGTCTTCTCAGCACCTGCAAGGCCAGGGATGGAGGCAACCATCTTGGAGATACCGCCTGCGAAGATTGCGGTAGCACCGGCAAGCTTTGCATCAGGATTTGCCGCATTCCACTTAAACGCATAAGCAATTGCACACAAGGTCAATATTGCAAGTACGCACTCCAAAAGCATGCCGCCGTAGGCAATGGGTTTTGCATCCTTTTCCTTGTCCAGCTGTTTGGAAGTGGTACCGGAGGAAACCAGGGAGTGGAATCCGGAGATGGCACCGCAGGCAACCGTGGTGAACAAAATCGGGAACAGGTACTGTGTTCCGTTGCCATTGTCTACTGCAAAACCTGCAAATGCAGGGAAAGCATCCATGGAAGGATGAGCGCCGATAACGCCAAAGGCTGCGATGATCAGCATGGAATACAGAAGGAAGGAACTTAAGTAGTCACGAGGCTGAAGCAGGATCCAAACTGGCGTTACGGATGCGATGGCAATGTAGATGCCTACAACGATCATCCAAGTTTTACTTGTCAAATAAATGGGATGGAAATTCATGCCGATGACCATACAGATCACGATGGCTACGACTCCCAAAACAGAAGAAATCAGCATCGGTGCATTTCTGCGATATACCGCAAAACCGAAGATAATGGCGATTAAAATGAAGAGCAGGGATACCATTGCAACGGATGCGTTTGCGGCACTGGCAACCTTGTCGATCTCACCGCTTTCCGTAACGGTTGCGCCAAAGGTGGATGCCACGATGGATGCAAATGCTGCTACTACAAGAATCAAGGTCAGGTACGAGAAAATAATGAAAAGTCTCTTTGCGCGACGGCTCATGTTTACGGAAATAATCTCTCCGATAGACTGTCCCTTATGCCGGATGGAAGCAAAAAGGGCGCCAAAGTCGTGTACGCCGCCAAAGAAGATGCCGCCGACCAACACCCAGAGGGTTACGGGCAACCAACCGAACATGGCTGCGCTGATCGGTCCAGTGATGGGGCCTGCGCCTGCGATGGATGAAAAATGATGTCCCATCAAAACGGGAGCTTTCGCGGGAACGTAATCTACGCCGTCTTCCAGCGTATGTGCGGGAGTCTCTTCCTTATTCTCCCCTACGCCCCACTGTTTGCAAAGCCATCCACCGTAGAGGATATAGCCGGTAAGGAGAACGGCGATGCAAATGATGAGCAGTACTAATGTGTTCATTCAAAAATCATCTCCTTTTCTTATTAGAATTGAACAACACCTTTTTCATTACTTTTTCCACGCTTCTACCGCCTGCATTTGAAGATAGTTGATTATTTTGAACCTCTAACACGGCCGTATGAAGATCCATCCATCCGTGGAAAGAGAAACGAAAACTTTTGAATTTGCGGCATTTTTTCAATGCCTTCCTTGCGTCCTCTTCGCAAGAATTACAAACAAACATTGGCGTAATATAGGTATACATGTGCCCCGGACCGACGTGGGCCATTTTCATGCCCTCTTCCCAGGCATATTCCTTACATTTTTCAAACAGCTCCGGCGTTAGCTCATCCGTTTGAAACAAAAATAAAAATTCCTCAGAATTCTCCGACCAGAGCTCAGCCTTCTGGGACAGGACGTATTTTTGGGATTTCTCATAATATTCGCAAATGGCGCAAAGCGGCAAATCCTCCGGTTTTTCGCCAGCTTCCAATTGCTTTACGTTATAATATGCCTGAAAACTGGATAATAATCTCTCCGCCGCACTTTCAATCGTGTATTCCATGGATTCTTCTCACAAATTTAATCTATTCCCCGTCCTTTGTTCCTGACGCGACTGCTTCTTCCTAAAAATACCGTAAATTATTTATAAAATCATATTTAATATACTCTTTACGTCTTAATAATTCAATACGAAAACCCAAAAAGTCTGAAAAAAATATTGAGAATCAAGACAAAAAAAGCTATAATGAAAAAAATCATTGAAATGTGAAGAAGGTGCCTTATGGAACAAAATCAAGAAGCAATGGAAACGACGCAACAACCAAATAAAAAGAAAAAAAATGGCCCCGGCCACTTGAGGCAACGGAACCATTTTGACGCGAAGGACATGATCCTTCTTGTCGTCATGCTGATCGTAATTTACAGTATTATGACCTGGGTGAAGTTTTTTATGGAAGAAAAAATGAACGCCGCCGATGCCAGCCAGGAAACCGTGGTGGAGACGACTCAAAATACGACGGATTAAAAAGGTATGTCAATAGAACCCTTGACATGTTAAAAAGATATGTCAGTAGAACCGTCCCAGTGACACGTTTTTGTTATTCTTCTGATTCAAAAACTCTCGGTGCAGCGTATTCTTCGTCCGTGATGACGGGCTTGATGGCTTCTCCGTCCACGATGACGGAAATGGAAAGCGCAGGCCCCGTTACCAAGCCGGTATTGCCAAGAGCTGCAATCACGTCGCCTCTTTTCACTTCATCCCCCTGCTTCACCGTATACTCATTTAAATGCCAGTACCTAACCTTTGCGCCATTTTCCGCTGCCAAGACTACGTAATTTCCATACGGGATTTCAAAGCCGCACTCCTCAATGATCCCGTCAGAAACGGCAAAGACGTCATCTCCCTTTGTGCCGGCAAAACAGGCAACGTATAATTTCTGTTCCTTGACGGTGCTTTCGCAGAAGGTTTCATAATAGACCTCTTTCACGGGACAGATCCATGAATCATATGCCATTCTCACCAGCGGCACGGTCTCCCGTTCTCCGTCCTTAAACTCCTTTGTTATTTCCTCGGTCTGCGTTTCTTCCTTTGGGGCCACGAATTGCTCCATTTCCGTCTTCACCATCTCTGCGGACTGTATTTCGGTTTCATTAGTTTCATCGATTCCATGCCGTTCAAATATGCCAAGCTTTCCCAAAATCCCCGCCGTCGCGATAAGCAGACACAAAACACAGAACATGCCAAGGGCAAGTTTTTTTTGATCAAAAAAGCAGACCTTCACGCGGTTTTCTCCTGCCTCCTCCGTCAATTGGTTCAACGTCCGTTTCACCTTTTCTTGATAAGAACGTGGCAGCGTAAGCTTTTCATTTCTTGCTTTCTCATATATGACGTCATCAAAAGCGTCCTTCATAATCCTTCTCCTTTTTCACGGAATTATAATTCCAAATGATTTCTCAATGCTTCTCTCCCCCTGGAGAGCCTTGATTTTACGGTTCCCTGCGTGAGATGCAATATCTTGCTGATCTCCTTTACGGAAAAGCCAAAATAATAGTATAAAACAATGATTTCGGAATGCTTTTCCTTGAGATGCATCACGGCATTCCAGAGCTCCGTCTCCGATCCTTCATACACGTCCGCGGCTTCTCCCAAGTCATCAAAGGAATCCGTAAGCTCCACTCTTTTATTCTTTCGCAGATAAGTCTTGGCATTATTCGCTATGATCGTCATGATCCAAGACTTAAACTTTGACGGATCCTTCAAGGTACTGAGTCGCTCCCATGCCGTCAGAATGGCATCTCCCACGACGTCCTCCGCATCATGCGTATTTTTCAAAATGCTGAGGGCCAATCGATACATTTGAGACTGATATTCTATTATTAGTCGTTCGAATTCGTCCTTTTTCATTTTGATTAATTTGCCATATCCTTTCTCCTTTGCCATGCTTATTTGAAACATGTTTCATCTATTAGACTTTCGGCTTTCGAAAATGGTTCCATTTGAAACAAAAAACCCCGGCAAAAAATGCCGAGGCTTTTAACCAAGTTATTCTTTCTCTTCCTTCGCGTAGAGAAGCTTTAGAATGATTGGCGTGGTGATGCTCGAGCATATGATCAAAAGGATCACGGCCGTAAAATATACCGGCGTAAGAAGCCCTACGGACAAACCCTTCTGTGATACGATCAAGGCAACCTCGCCGCGCGTCATCATGCCGACGCCAATTTTCAGGCTATCCTTGAAGCTAAACCGGCAAAGCTTTGCCATCAGACCGCAACCGATGATCTTGGTGATCAGGGCGACTAGTACAAATCCAATCGAGAAAATAACAATGCCCGCGTCAATGTTGTCAATACTGGTCTTCAGGCCAATGCTGGCGAAAAAGACAGGTCCAAACAACATGTAGGAATTGATGTCGATCTTTTCGTCAATGTACTGGGAATCCTGGATGGAGCAAAGGATAATGCCCGCAACGTAAGCACCGGTGATGTCCGCTATGCCAAACCATTTTTCCGCGCCGTATGCGAAGGCGAAGCAAAGCGCCAGTCCGAGGATCGGGATTCTTCTGGTGTGGGGATAACGCTCATCCAATTTTTGGAAGATCAGATACAAAATAAATCCAACGCCAACGGCTGCCAGGAAGAACAGGAACGTGGAAATTACGACGCCCATGGGATCCGTGTCCGGATTCTTGAAGCCAATGACAAAGGTCAGGACGATAATGCCTATGACGTCATCAATAATGGCGGCACTTAGGATCGTCGTACCAACTTTTCCTTTTAGCTTTCCCAATTCCTTTAAGGCCTGCACGGTGATACTGACGCTTGTCGCAGTCATGATCACGCCTACAAACACGGCCTTGTAAAATTCTTCGGAACCCCAGGGAGCCATGCCGTAAAGCCCAAAATATAACAGGGTTCCGCCCGCCAGCGGAACAAATACGCCCGCACAGGCAATAAGAAACGCAATCGGTCCCGTCTTCATCAAATCCTTAAGGTTTGTCTCCAAACCTGCCGAGAACATGAGGAGCACCACGCCAATCTCCGCCATGTGGGAAAGGAACTCCGTCTGCTCCACCAGTCCCAAGATGCTGGGACCGATGAGAAGACCCGCTATAATCTCACCAACCACCTGCGGCGCCTTTAGTTTTCTTGCCACAATTCCAAAAAACTTTGCAAAGATCACAATGATCGCCAGATCCCGAAATATCAAATATGCTTCCATTTCTCTAATGCACCTCGCTATTTATGCTTTTTATATTCAACCTTCATTTTTGCTTTATCTTATTCTCAGCATATTCATTATACACGTTTCAAAAATGAAATCAAGAACAGTTTTTGACTCATATCATGATTTTCCGCTGTTTCAAGCATTCTTCTTGCCCGATTTTGCGAAGGGAGCCACCTCTATAAACCCCGATTTGCAAATCAGCAAACATCCCCCAAACCCTGATTTGCAAAATGAAATCATAAACGTAAAATGAGGGTACGTTAATCATGTACCCTCATCATATTTTTAATTTGAATCTAACTTATGATCCTACGTTTAGTTATCTTAATGCATTATCACTATGCAGGCAGGCGCTTATTCGTCCTCTTCTTCCTTCGGAAGATTGATTTCCTTGTCTGGATCGTCTTCGACGTCTTCCATGAAAGCATGTTCCGCATTCATCTCGGACTCTGCGTATTCCGCGTCAACACTGGCTTCCGCATCCTCAATGTTGTCGAATTCCTGATTTCCGTCGGAAATCTTTTCGCGAACCTTCGCAATCTGGGCGATGGTCACGCCTTCCTTTAAGTTCATCATCTTCACGCCGGAGGTAATTCTTCCGAGTTTGGAGATATCCTGCATGCGCAGCTGAATGATAATGCCTTCGGTCGTAATCATCATGATCTCATTGTCATCATTCACGGCCTTCACGCCAACTACAAAGCCCGTCTTGTCCGTGATCTTGTAGCACTTCACGCCCTTACCGCCGCGCTTTTGCACGTTGAATTCCTTCAGATACGTGCGCTTTCCAAGACCATGCTCGGAAACAATGAGGAGCGAATCGCCCTGGCTCTGGAGCTGCATGCCAATGATCTCATCCTGATCCTCTAAGTTCATGCCGATCACGCCCATGGAGGTTCTTCCGGTAGGACGCACGTCGGTTTCCTTAAAGCGGATGCACTGTCCAAATCTCGTAACGAGGAAAATCTCGTCATCGTTCTTGGTGGTCTTTACTTCGATCAGCTCATCGTCATCGCGGAGATTGATCGCAGCGAGGCCGTTCTTTCTCACGTTCTCATATTCCACAAGGGAAGTCTTCTTTACGATGCCCTTCTTGGTCACCATAAAGAGATTCTTCTCGTCTTCGTATTCCTTGATCGGAATCATGGCGGTAATCTTCTCTCCCGGATTTAACTGGAGAAGGTTGACAATCGCCGTTCCGCGGGCAGTTCTTCCTGCCTCAGGGATCTCATATGCTTTCAGGCGGTATACGCGGCCCATGTTGGTGAAAAAGTTCAGGTAATGATGATTTGTCGTCATCAGCAGGTCTTCAATATAGTCATCCTCGATGGTCTGCATGCCCTTGATGCCCTTGCCGCCGCGATTTTGGGCCTTGAAATTATCCACCGTCATGCGCTTAATGTAACCAAGCTTCGTCATGGCAACAACGGTATTCTCATGAGGGATCATGTCCTCGATGGAAATGTCAAACTCATCAAAGCCGATCTTACTTCTTCTGTCATCGCCATACTTGATCGCAATGATCTGGATTTCTTCTTTGATCACGCCAAGGAGGAGCTTTTCATCCGCAAGAATGGCCTTTAATTCGGCAATCTTTGCCACAAGTTCTTTATGCTCGTCCTCAAGCTTTGCTCTTTCCAAACCTGTCAGGGCACGCAGTCTCATGTCCACAATGGCCTGCGCCTGCACGTCAGAGAGCTCGAAGCGCTCGATCAAACGATCCTTTGCTTCCTGGGTATTCTGGCTGCTGCGGATGATGGAGATCACTTCGTCAATGAAATCCAGCGCCTTCAAGAGGCCTTGTAAAATGTGATCGCGCTCCTCCGCCTTGTTCAAATCATACTTGGTACGGCGGGTAACCACGTCCTCTTGGTGCTTAATGTAGTAATTTAGCATGTCGAGGAGGCTCATGACCTTGGGCTCGTTATTGACAAGCGCCAGCATGATCACGCCAAAGGTATCCTGCAGCTGCGTGTGCTTATAAAGCTGATTCAACACCACGTTCGGGTTCGCGTCACGGCGAAGTTCGATCACGACTCTCACGCCCTCGCGGTTCGACTCGTCACGGATGTCCGTGATGCCGTCGATCTTTTTCAGCTTTACCAGTTCAGCGATCTTAATGATCAGATTCGCCTTGTTCACCATGTAGGGAAGCTCCGTGGCGATGATCTGATTCTTTCCGTTGGGAAGGGTTTCAATGTTGGTCACGGCGCGAACGCGGATCTTGCCGCGGCCCGTGCGATATGCTTCTTCACAGCCTCTGGTTCCGAGGATCAAACCGCCCGTAGGGAAGTCAGGCGCTTTCACGATTTCCAGAATCTCATCGATGGAGGTATCACGATTTTCCTGAACCCTGTTGTCAATGATCTTCACAACGGCCTGCACCACTTCGCGAAGATTGTGGGGAGGAATGTTGGTCGCCATACCGACGGCGATTCCGGTGGTACCGTTTACCAGGAGATTTGGATAACGGCTGGGCAGTACGACAGGCTCTTTCTCCGTGTCATCAAAATTCGGCACAAAATCCACGGTATCCTTGCCAATGTCAGCAAGGAGTTCCATGCTGATTTTGGATAGTCTTGCTTCCGTGTAACGCATGGCAGCGGCGCCGTCACCGTCCATGGAACCAAAGTTTCCGTGACCGTCCACAAGAGGATATCTGGTATTCCAATCCTGCGCCATGTTAACCAAGGCGCCATAAATGGAACTGTCGCCGTGAGGATGGTATTTACCCATGGTGTCACCGACAATACGCGCGCTCTTTCGATGCGGCTTGTCCGGTCCGTTATTCAGTTCGATCATGGAGTAGAGCACGCGCCTCTGTACGGGTTTTAAGCCGTCGCGCACGTCTGGAAGCGCGCGGGCCGCGATAACGCTCATGGCATAATCGATGTAAAATGTCTCCATTCTCTCTTTCAGATCGACCTCATGGATCTTGTCGATCTCATTTGGCTTCTGATCAAAAACGTCGTCGTTCATGATTCCTCTTTCTGTCCGGATGGACATTTATATTTCCGATATTCTTCAAATCTTGAATGTCATAAGAAAAGATTAAATATCCAAGTTCTTTACAAACTTTGCGTTCTCTTCAATAAACTCACGGCGGGGCTCTACCTTATCGCCCATGAGCGTCGTAAAAGTCAGATCCAGCTCGGATTCAGACTCCTCATCGTAACCCACACGAAGCAGGATCCTTCTCTCGGGATCCATGGTGGTCTCCCAGAGCTGTTCCGCATCCATCTCTCCCAAACCTTTATAACGCTGGATCTTGTTGTTCTGGTCGCGTCCAACTTCCTTCAAAATATTGTCCAATTCCTCATCGCTGTAGGCATACCAGATTTTCTTGTTCTTCTCCAGCTTATACAGAGGCGGCTTTGCAAGGAATACGTGGCCCTGCTTGATCAGCTCCGGCATAAAACGATAGATAAACGTAAGAAGCAGGGTGCTGATGTGAGCACCGTCCACGTCGGCATCGGTCATAAGGATAATCTTGTTGTAGCGAAGCTTTGTAATGTCAAAATCTTCATGAATGCCTGTGCCGAAGGCCGTGATCATGGCCTTGATCTCTGCATTGGCATAAATCTTGTCAAGTCTGGCCTTTTCCACGTTCAGGATCTTGCCTCGAAGGGGCAGAATTGCCTGCGTCGCACGGCTTCTTGCGGTCTTTGCGCTTCCTCCTGCGGAATCTCCCTCTACGATGTAGATCTCGCAGTTTTGAGGATCCTTGTCGGAACAGTCTGCAAGCTTTCCAGGAAGCGCCATGCCGTCAAGGGCAGTCTTTCTTCTGGTCAGGTCCCTTGCCTTTCTGGCTGCTTCTCTTGCACGCTGCGCAAGAATGGATTTCTCACAGATGTATTTTGCCACCGTAGGATTCAATTCAAGGAAGTAGGTGAGCTGCTCACTGACAATGTTATCAACGGCTCCCCTAGCCTCACTGTTGCCAAGCTTTTGCTTTGTCTGGCCTTCAAACTGAGGATCCTCGATCTTAACGCTGACAATTGCGGTTAAGCCCTCGCGAATGTCCTCACCGGAAAGGTTTGGCTCATTATCCTTTAAGAGCTTTGCCGTTCTCGCATAATCATTAAACGTCTTTGTGATCGCATTTCTAAAGCCCTGAAGGTGCGTTCCGCCCTCAGGCGTGTTAATGTTATTTACAAAGCTAAATACGCTTTCGTTATAGGAATCATTATGCTGGAAGGCAACTTCAACGTAAACGCCGTTCTTTTCTCCCTCAAAATAAAGGATGTTCTCATAAAGAGGCGCCTTGCTCTTGTTCAGATATTCCACAAATTCCTTGATGCCGCCCTCATAGAAGAACTCAATAACCTTCTGTTTGTGACCATTCTCCAAGGTGATTACGTGGGATTTTCCAATCTGGCCGCCGGTTTTTGTCTTTTGGGCAACGGTTTTTTCATCCGTGCCAAAAAGATCCTTAGACTCTTCCATTGCCTGATCTGCTTCTTCCTCAGCCAAGGTATTCTCATTCTCTTGATTTTCCTGCTCCTCTTTCTGAAGCTTTTGATCATCAAAGGCTCTGTCTAAAAGATTACTGATCTGGCTGTTCTCAAAGCTTTCCGCAGCTTCTTTTTCCTGGCGGTCATCTCTTAAAATAATGCGAAGACCCTTAGTCAAAAAAGCCATTTCGCGAAGTCTGATCTTGAGAACGTCGAAATCATATTCCGTCGTTTCGGTGAAAATCGTGTCATCCGGAAGGAAGGTTACCTTCGTTCCCGTTTTTTCAACGGGACAAGTTCCTATCTCCTTTAATGGATAGCATACGTGACCTTTTTCATAGCGCTGCTTGTAGATTTTTCCCTCCTGGCAGATTTCAACCTCCAGCCAGTTAGAAAGTGCATTAACAACGGACGCGCCAACACCGTGAAGACCTCCGGAAACCTTATATCCTCCGCCGCCAAACTTTCCGCCGGCATGCAAAATGGTAAATACCACTTCCACGGCAGGAATTCCGGCTTTATGGTTGATGCCGACGGGAATTCCTCTTCCGTTATCAATGACTGTTACGGAATTATCCTCATTGATGGTCACGTCTATGGTATCACAAAAACCAGCCAAGGCCTCATCCACTGCATTGTCTACAATCTCATAGACCAGATGATGAAGTCCTCTGCTGGAGGTGGTTCCAATATACATGCCAGGCCTTTTCCGAACGGCTTCCAAACCTTCCAGAATCTGGATCTGGTCCGCTCCGTATTCGTGATCAACCATGGTACTGCTAAGATTTTCTTCGCTCATGAAGTTACGCACTCCTTATATATTACTCTTTCTCTTCACTCATTTTTTCAACGGATCCATTCGTCACCTTAAAGACTCTGTCAATCTCAAAACGATTATTGACAAATTCCTCCAAACCGGTACAGGTGATAATGGTCTGAATGTTTCCGATACTGTTTAACAAATAATTTTGGCGATTACTGTCAAGCTCCGACAATACGTCATCCAAGAGCAGGATCGGCGTGTCTTTCGTAATTTTTTTTACCAATTCAATCTCAGAAAGCTTTAAGGAAAGGGCTGCCGTTCTCTGCTGGCCCTGGGATCCAAACTTCCGGATGTCCACGTCGCCGATCAGAAAACTAAAGTCATCCCTGTGAGGACCAACCGTCGTCATTTTTGACCTGACGTCTCTCTCCTGGTTTTCCAAAAGCTTTTTCTCAAAATCCTCTATCTGGACGTCAGGTTCATAAACAATCTTAATCTTTTCCCTTCCGCCGGAAAGACTGAAATGAATTCCTTCAATGATCTCATTGAGCTGTTCCACAAAGAGCTTTCTTCTCTCTATGATCTTACTTCCGTAAGAAACCAGCTGCATGTCCCAAATATTTAAGGTTTCCCGAAGCTGAGGATTAAAATACATGTCCTTCAACAAGGTATTTCTCTGTTCTACGATCTTGTTGTAATTACTAAGATTATAAAAATAAAAACTATCAAGCTGGCAGAGCTCCATGTCAACAAAACGTCTTCTCTCCGAAGGACCATTTTTGATAATTCCGAGATCTTCCGGCGAAAAGAACACAACATTACAAAGCCCAATCAGATCCGCCGCTTTTTTAACCCTTTGTCCGTCAATCGCAAGTCCCTTTGACTTACTTTTCCTAAGATGCATGTCAATGCGGGTTTCCACGTTCTCTTTCTCTATCACGGTTCTGACGTGAGCTTCTTCTTTGTTAAAATTTATAATGTCCCTGTCCTTGCTGCCTTTGTGAGATTTGGTCGTGGCAGAAACGTAAATGGCTTCCAGGATGTTTGTCTTTCCCTGCGCGTTATCTCCGTACAAAATATTGGTACCGGGACTAAATTCCATGGAAAGATGATCATAATTTCTGTAATCAGACAACTCAATGGATTTAATGATCATGTTTCTTACTCAACCTTCACTTTGTTGCCCTGATATTCAACAATATCCCCGGCCACTATTTTTCTTCCTCTTCTGGTATCTATTTCTCCATTTACCTTCACAAGTCCGTCTTGTATCACATACTTTGCGTCCACTCCGGACTCCACAAGCCCGGCAAGCTTCAAAACCTGTCCGAGCTTTATAAACTCGTCTTTAATCTTAACTACTTCCATACCCTTTACCTTCTTAGGAAACCGTCGTAAAGTTTACCGGCAATACAAGATAAATATAAGACTCTTCATCGTTCTTGATGAAGCAAGGTGCTTTGGAATTCACCATGTAGAGGTCAACTTCCTCGTCATCAATAACTCTGAGTGCATCTATCAAGAATTTAGGATTAAATCCGATCATCAGATCCTTACCCTGCTTCTCCACGTCGATGTCTTCATTCATGCTGCCAAGGGTAGAATTGATCTTAAGTTCAATAAATCCGTCGCTAACGTTGATAATAATGGGTTTTTTGTCTCCTTCCTTCACAAGAAGGGTAGCTCTGTCGATACAGTTTAAAAGCTCTCTCTTATTGACCGTTACCTTGGTCTCATAATCACTCGAAAGCATCTGCTCCACCTTGAAGTATTCGCCCTCGATCAATCTGGAAACAACCAGGGTATCGTCAAACTCAAACAAAACGTGATTATTCGTAAAGGAAATGGTTACGTCCTTATCCGCATCTCCGGGAATGATCTTTGAAATTTCATTTAAGGTCTTTCCGGGAACAATCAGACGAGCCGGATCATAATGATCCTTCAGCTGGATCTTTCGAATGGAAATTCTGTGACCGTCAAGAGAAACCACCTTTAATTCATTTCCATTAACGTCAAACAATTCGCCTGTCATCAGCTTGTTGTTTTCATTGTCAGAAATGGAAAAAATCGTCTGACGGATTACTTCCTTCAGGGTGAACTGGCTGATCAAAATCTGATGATTCTTTTCTACGATGGGAAGATAAGAGAAATCCTCTCCTGATTTTCCAATAATGGTAAAATTAGACTTTTCACATTTGATAAAGGTCTTGAAGGATCCGTCGGACTCGATGGTAACGTCGCTGTCCGGAAGCTTTCTGATAATGTCCAGAAACATCTTTGCATCCAGGGCAATAATGCCTTTTTCAATCACTTCACCTTCAATGATGGTTTCCATGCCAAGCTCCATGTCGTTGGCAGTCAACTTAATATAATTTTTTGTAGCATCTACAAGAATACATTCAAGAATAGACATCGTCGTCTTGTTTGGAACGGCTTTTGATACAATCTGTAAACCTGCCAAAAGATTTGATTTTGAACATACGAATTTCATAACGTGCATATCTCCCTTCGCGTCATTGTACCTGTCTGTTGGACCCCTATGATATAAAATAAAAAAGAAAGTTCGTATTATTCTTAGTAATAGGAGTTGATATGTGCAAAACTACTCTTATTGTACCATTTTTAAGGGAAAAATGGAATGGAAAACGAGTGAATAATTTCAGAAAAACTCAAATTTTTTCAAAAGTTATTCACGTTTGAGAAGGGTTGATTTTCTTCTCAATAATTTCAATTTTGTTCTGAAGATCCTTGTTTGTGGATATCTCTGCTTCTATTTTGGAACAACCGTGGATAACCGTGGTGTGATCCTTTTTATTAAGAAGCTTGGCAATGTTTGTGTATGAGGTATCCGTAAGCTTCCGGCAGAGATACATGATGATCTGTCTGGGAACGACAAACTCTGAATTTCTCTTTTTGGAAGTAATGTCCTCGGATTTTACGCCAAAATGCTCTGAAACCACGTCAATAATGAGATTTGGCGTAATTTCATTGGATTTATTGGGATCGATCATGTCCTTTAATGCTTCTTCCGCAACGGCCAGGGTAATGTCCTGGTCAAGCTTGTTGAGCTTTGCAAAGGCAACGATCTTGTTAAATGCGCCTTCCAGCTCACGAATGTTGGATTTAATGTTGTTTGCAATGTATTGAATGACTTCTTCAGAAATAATCTTTTCACAGGATTCCGCATTTTTTCGAAGAATGGCGACCTTCGTCTCATAATCAGGCGGCTGAATGTCTGCAGTAAGTCCCCACTCGAATCTGGAACGGAATCTTTCATCCAAAGCGCTCATCTGTCTTGGAGGCTTGTCGGAGGAAAGAATGATCTGCTTTCCGGCTGCATGAAGAACGTTAAAGGTATTGAAGAATTCTTCCTGGGTACTTTCCTTACCTATAATAAATTGAACGTCATCGACCATGAGCACGTCGACGGTTCTGTACTTTTCACGAAGCTTTGTCATGGAAGCAGCATTACCGCTTCTGATGGATTCGATCACTTCATTCGTGAATTCCTCACTTGTTACGTAGAGAACCTTCATGTTGGGATGGTTGTCCAGGATCATGTGGCCGATGGAATGCATTAAGTGCGTTTTTCCAAGTCCGGGACCACCATAGAGATACAAAGGATTGTAAGTGATCTCAGGATAGGATTCCGCAACGGCCAGAGAAGAAGCATGCGCAAATTTATTGTTACTTCCAACGACAAAAGTTTCAAAACGATATCTTGGAATGAGATTTGCGTTTTCGTGAGTCACGTTATTTATGGATCCATGATCTGCAATCTTCTCGGAAATGCTGGCAGCTCCGGCAGAAGGAATCTTATTTTCCAATAAGAAGTTCACTTCATAATCATGGTCAAACATTTCCGTAATGGTAACTTTAAAGAAATTAGTGAATTTTTTTGAAATGTAATCCAGGGCACTTGCCTGATCCGACGGGATAAGAATATTTACAACATCATCCTTAACGCTGTAAAACTCTAAGGATTCAATCCAAGTACGATAAGAAATGTCAGAAAGATCGTACTCCCTCCTGACACTTTCCTTGATGTCATTCCATTTTTCCTTCATGATTTCCATAAAAAACACCTGAACCTTCCCAAACTAGTTTGGTAAAATGACTTGAAAAGACATATAAACCGACATTAAACCATCGTACTAATTCTATAATAAATCTGGAAATATTTCAAATGATAGTTTTGAACGTCCTTTTTGAAAAAGTTATCCACGTATTGTTGATAATTATGTTTATAAGTGAAAATTTTTTCTACTTACGTGGATATTTACGTAAAAGGGTGGATAAGTTATCCTTAAGCTTGTGAATCATTATTAAGTGCATTTTTAGGGTAAATTCACGTCTGTTTTCATAAAAAATGGGAGTTTTTTACCTAGATATCCACATTAAGTGAATAATATGTGGATATCTAATTTTGTCTTTTTTTACGTGTATATGTACGTGGATAAATGAAAAATACGAAAAAATTTATTTTTTTGTATTCTCTTTTTTCTTTATTTTTCGGGTTTTTTATAAATTTTTTCTTGACGTGGCTCGTTATTTTTTATACAATCAATATGCTATTTTCCTGTAAAAGTAAAGGAGGTGCCTTATCATGAAGATGACATTTCAGCCTAAAAAGCGTTCCCATGCCAGAGTCCATGGCTTTAGAGCTAGAATGAGTACTCCCGGCGGAAGAAAAGTGTTAGCAGCAAGACGTGCAAAGGGAAGAAAAAAGATTTCTGCTTAACGATATAAACTGCTATGGGTCACAGCAATGTGACCTTTTTTTCTATAAAATTTGAGCAGATAATCTTCATTTAATTAATTATGAAATTTTCGGAATCCTTAAAAAAGAATCACCAGTTCCAGTTTGTTTACAAGAACGGCATATCTTATGCCAACAAATATTTTGTAATGATCATAAAGGAAAATGGCCTTGAAATAAACAGGCTTGGAATCAGCGTGAGCAAAAAAGTTGGAAACAGTGTGGTAAGACATCGGATTGCCAGACTGGTTCGGGAAAGCTATCGATTACATGAGAGCGTATTCAATAGTGGTTTGGATATTGTAGTCGTTGCGAGAAGCACTGCTGCAGAGGCGAATTATTTTGACGTGGAAAGTGCCCTGCTCCATCTTGCAAAGCTCCATAAGATCATAAAAGTTTATCTATATTGAAACTTGTTTATGAAAAAAATTTTTATCGCTATTATAAAATTATATCAGAAATATCTTTCTCCAATGAAGAGAACCAAATGTCCTTACGTTCCAAGTTGTTCCTGTTATGGCTTGGAAGCCGTTGAAAAACATGGCGCGTTTAAGGGAGGGCTTTTGGCTTTTTGGAGAATTTTACGATGCAATCCTTTTTCGAAAGGAGGATATGATCCGGTTCCAGAAAAGATCAGATACCTTTCTATTAGGAAGAAATAGCGATGCCAGGAGGATAAATGGAATTTGTTTCTTTAACACAAAACTCTACTTTTATCATTGGTTGGGTGGCGAAGATCCTTGGCTATATTATGGAAGGAATTTTCACGGTTATTGACGCGATCGGAATTCCAAACATTGGTCTTGCGATCATCCTCTTTACGATCGTCGTAAACCTGTTGATGTTGCCTCTCACCATTAAGCAACAAAAGTTTTCAAAGCTGTCCGCAAAGATGCAACCTGAGATTCAGGCGGTTCAAAGTAAGTATAAGAACAAAAAAGATCAAAATTCCCAAATGGCCATGAATCAGGAAATCCAAATGATTTATGCCAAATACGGCGTATCCCCTACCGGAAGCTGTATGTACCTTTTGATCCAAATGCCGATCCTGTTTGCATTGTATCGCGTTATCTACAGCATTCCCGCTTACGTTACCAAAATTGGAAACACCTTTGGCATACTTGCTGAAAAGATTATTAGTGCGGATAATGCAGAGTTCTTAAAAAATTCAGGTGTTGCCAGTATTAAGACTAACGTTGACATGTTTGCAAAGAACATGAACAATGATCTTTACAAGGGCGTGATTGACGTTTTGAACAGATTGTCTTCCACGGATCTTGCCACTGTAGCCGATCATTACAACTTAAATGCTTTGACTTCAGACGGAAGTCTGATCCTTGGCAAGGGTGGTCTTCTGGAAACCTATAACAATTTTCTTGGACTAAACATTGGAAACGCGCCGAACAATATTGTAAAAGAGGCTTGGGCCGCAGGCGCATGGGGACTTGTGATCGGAGCACTTATGATTCCCGTACTCTCTGCCTTGACGCAGTTCATCAGCGTTAAGCTGATTCCCCAGCAGCCTAAGAGTGGTAATGAGCAGGCAGATTCCATGGCAGATTCCATGAAAACAATGAACATGATCATGCCGATCATGTCCGCCTGGTTCTGTTATACGTTTGCAGCCGGCATGGGCCTTTACTGGATAGCAGGTAACATTGTTCGTACCATCCAGCAGATTATCATCAACAAGCACATTGATAAGATGGATTTTGACCAGATCATCAGTCAAAATAAGGAAAAAAGTGCCAAGAAGCTTGAAAAAATGAAACTTCAGCAAGAACGTCTGAATGCTTATGCACAGATGAATACCAAGAACATTCAGGCTCAGCAGCCCAGAAAGAACTTGCAGAACAAGGCACACGTAAGTTCATCCGTTTCCGAAAAGGAAATTGAGAAGGCCATGAAGGATGCCGAAGATGCAGCTTCCACCAGCACAAAGACCGGATCCGGAAGCATGTTTGAAAAGGCTGGCATGGTGAAGAAGTACAATGACAGGAATAAATAAGGAATTACGTAAATTATTGGAGGATAAGTAAAATGGAATATAAAGAGTTTACTGCAAAGACAGTTAGCGAAGCCATTACGGATGCTTGCCAGGAATTTGGAGTTACCAGCGATCGCCTTGTATATGAAGTCATTGAGAAGGAATCTGCTGGATTTTTGGGCATTGGTTCCAAGCCTGCCACCATTAAGGCAGCCATCAAGGAAGAGGAAGAGAAAAAGATGGAAGTTGCCGTTGCTGCTGCCACTCCCGCTTCCTTTGAAGAAAGTGCAAAAAACTTCCTGAAAGACGTATTTGAAGCTATGAAGATGGAAGTTACCATCACTGCAAAGTTCGACGAGGCAGAGAGAAACCTTGACATAGAGCTTAGTGGCGACGACATGGGAATGCTCATCGGTAAGAGAGGTGCAACCCTGGATTCCCTTCAGTATCTGGTATCTCTTGTTGTTAATAAGAACACGGATGATTACGTTCGCGTAAAGGTCGATACCGAGAATTACCGCGAGAGAAGAAAGGAAACCCTTGAAAATCTTGCAAAGAACATTGCTTACAAGGTAAAGAGAACGAAGCGTCCCGTTTCCCTGGAGCCCATGAATCCTTATGAGAGAAGGATCATCCACTCCGCTCTCCAGAATGACAAGTACGTTACGACCCACAGCGAAGGCGAAGATCCCTTCAGAAGAGTAATTGTTTCCTTGAAAAAATAATGGAGTTTGAGTGTCGTTTTAATGATCATTGGTCGCAAGAAACAGAAAAAAGCACCTTATTTTATTGCATCAGCCTGATCTTATCTATACAGGTTAATAAAATATTATTTAGTTGCGTATATGAAAAACAGAAAACCAAGCGTTACTTAGCATCTTGAAGCATGAAAAGTGACAATTGGTTTTCTTTGCTATGTTAAAGATTTTGGGAGGGACATATTATGATTTTAAAAAATGATACCATAGCTGCCATAGCTACTGCCCTCTCTGATTCCGGAATTGGAATTGTAAGGATCAGCGGTGATAAGGCAATAGAAATTGCTGATTCCCTGATCCGGTCCAAAAGTGGTAAAAGAATGATAGCTTCGGCTAAAAGTCATACGATTCAATATGGATTTGTGATCGATGACGAAGGCTCAAAAGAGTTTGAGAACTCTTCGGAGTTTTCAGTGTCTGATTTCTTTAGAATAGTGGACGAAGTAATGGTCTCCGTATTTCGTGCACCAAAGAGTTATACAAAGGAAGACGTTGTTGAGATTAATTGTCATGGCGGAGTTCTTGTGACAAAAAAGGTATTGGAGCTTGTGCTCCGTGCCGGTGCCAGGTTAGCCGAGCCTGGAGAGTTCACGAAAAGAGCTTTTCTAAATGGAAGGATCGATCTTGCGGAAGCCGAGGCCGTCATGGATCTCATTCATTCCAAAAATGAACTGGCAATAAAGGCTTCCACTGCCCAGCTTCGCGGAGACCTTTCTAATAAGATCAGATCGCTTCGCGAAGAGATCCTTTATGAAATAGCATTTATTGAATCTGCTTTGGATGATCCGGAGCATATCAGTCTGGATGGATATCCTGAAAGATTAAATGAAAAATGTGATCATTTGATCGAAGAAGTTCAAAGACTACTTGACAGTGCAGAAAACGGAAGGATGGTCAAGGAAGGCATTTCCACGGTTATTCTTGGAAAACCAAATGCAGGAAAATCTTCGCTTCTCAACATGATCCTTGGTCAGGAAAGAGCCATTGTCACTGACGTGGCAGGAACGACAAGGGATGCTCTCGAGGAATACGTAAACCTTCGCGGCATTCATCTGAACATGATCGATACGGCCGGAATCCGCGACACGGACGACCTGGTGGAAAAGATTGGCGTTGAAAAAGCAAGAAAATATGCCATGGATGCGGATATGATATTATACGTCGTGGATACTTCCGTTGCACTGGACGAAAATGACAAAGAAATTCTTTCGATGATCAATGGCAAAAAAACTATTTTTCTGTTGAACAAGTCCGACTTGGAACAAAAGGTAAGCGAGAATGACATTCTTTCCCTGCTTCGTTTTGTAAAAGATGAGAATCAGAAGGATCCAACGGAAAACAATCCAACGGAAAATAATTCAACAGAAAGCATTTCAACAGAAAGCATTTCAACAATAAAAATATCAACAGAAAAACATTCCTTGAAGTATGGGGAAATGGAATCCGATATTTCCATGATTTCCACTTCTGCTGCTCTCGGGGAAGGCTTGGATTTATTGGAAAAAGAAATTGAAAAATTATTTTTCCATGGCGACGTAAAACAAAATGATCAAATGATGATCACAAACTTACGTCACAAGCAGGAATTAGAAAATGCAAAGAATGCTCTTCTGCTTGTTAAGAAAAGTCTGGAGGATGGCATGCCGGAGGACTTCTACTCCATTGACCTCATGCAGGCCTATGCAAGCCTTGGAAGCATTGTTGGAGAAGAGGTTGGGGATGATCTTGTGGAAGAGATCTTCTCAAAGTTTTGTATGGGAAAATAAAAGCAGTAAGTCCAAGATAAATTAAGTTGTATATTTGACGGAATGAGTATTATGAAAAGAAGTAATAAGAGGTAGGAACGTGAGTGAGATAAGGGAAAAGGTTGACGTATGCGTGGTTGGCGCGGGACATGCCGGGTGTGAGGCTGCCCTCGCCTGCGCAAGACTTGGATTAGAGACCGTGATCTTTACGGTGAGCGTGGACAGCATTGCGCTAATGCCCTGTAATCCCAACGTGGGCGGTTCCTCTAAGGGACACTTGGTACGGGAGCTGGACGCGCTTGGCGGCGAGATGGGAAAAAACATAGATAAGACTTTCATTCAGTCAAAAATGCTAAACGTTTCCAAAGGACCTGCAGTGCATTCCCTTCGTGCGCAGGCTGACAAGGCGGAATACTCTCGCGCCATGCGAAAGGTACTGGAGAGTCAGGAACGTCTTACTATCAAACAGGCTGAGGTCTGTGAGTTATTGTGGGAAGATATTAATAGTAATGAAGTACATAATAATAAAAGTTTCACGAACAAGGAGCAGGCAAATGATGATTCTTTCAATGGAAAAGGATTGTTTGATAAAAGAGTGATCGGCGTGAAAACCTTTACCGGAGCGATTTATGAATGTAAGGCCGTGGTGCTTTGTACCGGTACCTATCTTCGAGCAAGATGTCTTTGCGGTGAGGCCATAACTTATACGGGTCCCAACGGTCTGCAGGCTGCGACGCACCTGACGGATTCCCTGAAGAAAATGGGAATTGAGCTTCGTCGCTTTAAGACGGGAACGCCTGCCAGAATGGATGGCAGAACCATTGATTATTCGAAGATGGAGGAGCAATTTGGCGATGAAAGGATAGTACCCTTCTCCTTCTCCACGGATCCCGAGAGTATCCAGAAAGAACAGGCATCCTGCTGGTTAACTTATACTAACAAGGCAACGCATGACATTATCCGTGCCAATCTTGACCGCTCTCCCATTTACGCCGGAATCATTGAGGGAACGGGTCCCAGATATTGTCCGTCCATCGAAGACAAGGTCGTGAAGTTTGCGGAGAAGGAAAGACATCAGGTTTTCCTTGAGCCGGAAGGATTACATACGCATGAGATGTACGTGGGCGGCATGTCCTCTTCTCTTCCGGAGGACGTACAGCTTGCCATGTACCGCACGGTTCCCGGATTGGAGCATTGTAAAATTGTCCGCAATGCCTATGCAATCGAATATGATTGCATTAATGCAAAGCAGTTAAATCCTTCTTTGGAATTCAAGAAGATCAAGGGATTGTTTGCAGGCGGTCAGTTCAACGGAAGCAGTGGTTATGAGGAAGCGGCCTGTCAGGGATTGGTGGCCGGGATCAATGCTGCCATGGAAATTCAAGGCAGAAACTTTCTTGTGATGGATCGCTCTGAAAGCTATATCGGAGTGTTGATCGATGATCTGGTTACAAAGGATAATCGGGAGCCTTACAGAATGATGACTTCCAGGGCGGAGTATCGTCTGCTTCTCCGTCAGGACAATGCGGATCGCAGGCTTCGCAAAAAGGGTTATGAGATCGGTTTGATTTCTGAGGAAGAATATCAAGATCTCTTATGCAAGGAAAAACTGATTGAGCTGGAAATTGCAAGATTAAAGGAAACAAAGGTTGGTGCCAATAAAGAGATCCAAAGCTTTTTGGAGCGCCATGAAAGCATGAGCTTAAAGACGGCAGCTTCCCTTGCAGAGCTTATCTGCAGGCCTGAGTTAAACTATGCGATGATTGAAGAAATCGATAGCGGCCGTGCGGAAGCTTATAAAACCTATTGTTCGATGGAACAGGTTCGGAGTCGTTATCTGACTGCGGACGGAAAGCTTTCCAAGGAGATCATTGATCAGGTTGAGATCGAGATCAAATATGAAGGATACATTGTACGTCAAAAGCGTCAGGTAGAACAATATAAGAAGCTGGAAAAGAAAATGATTCCTGCGGATCTCAATTATGATGACGTTCCCTCACTTCGTCTGGAAGCAAGACAAAAGCTGAAGGAATTTCGTCCCGTCTCCCTTGGGCAGGCTTCCAGAATTTCCGGCGTCTCTCCTGCTGACGTTTCCGTACTGCATATTTATTTGGAAAGACAGCAAAGGAATTCCTAATCGGAAGCATTGTAATAGCGGGAATATTGTAATAGCGGAAAATAATATAATAGCAGAATTATTGCAATAGTGGAAATTCCTGACAAGGTTGATAATGAGTTTTGGAGAACGGACATGTTAATGGAAAAATACGATACTTCTCTGTTTTGTAAGGATCTGGAAGAATTTGGATTATCGCTGTCAGCAAAGCAAATAGAACAGTTTTTACGTTACTATGAACTATTGGTGGAATGGAATGAGAAGATCAATCTCACTGCCATCACGGAATACAACGACGTAATGAAAAAGCATTTTGTTGACAGTATATCCTTATGCAAGGCGATGAATTTGAATAAAGCCATGACTGTGATCGACGTAGGGACTGGTGCGGGATTTCCAGGATTGGCACTAAAGATTGCTTTTCCTAAATTAAAGATAACATTGTTGGATTCCTTAAATAAAAGAATTCTATTTCTAAACCAGGTGATCAATGAATTGGGATTAAGTAACATTGAGGCCATGCATGGCCGTGCGGAGGATTTTGCCGGTAGACAAGAGTTTAGGGAGAGCTATGATCTTTGCGTCTCAAGGGCAGTTGCAAATCTTACTACTCTCTCCGAATATTGTCTGCCTTTTGTAAAGATTGGAGGCTTCTTTATTTCTTATAAATCAGAGAAGATTGAGGAAGAAATGATACAGGCGAAGAATGCCATTCTTCTCTTAGGAGGGGAAGTACAAAGGCAGACAGAGTTTACTCTCCCCTCTTCTGATATTTATCGTAATCTTGTCGTGATTGAGAAAAAGAAGAATACGCCCAAGAAATACCCTAGAAAAGCTGGTCTTCCGTCTAAAGAACCCTTATATTCATAACAAATGTTTTTAAATATTGCTAAATGTTTATAATCTGTAAACTTTAAGAGTTTACAGATTATTTTAATTGCGCTATAATAAAAACTGATGGTATGTTATTTTCACGTTAATTAGAATTCATTTGATTAGAAAAAGAACATATGTTCTATTAGAGGATAAATACATGAATGATTCATCTAGATTAAAATTGCAATCCATATTAACTTCTTTAGAGACGGAAGCTGATCCAATCGCGATGCGATTAGAGGATTATCACGGTGAAATCTCCAGATTGGAAAAAGTTTTGGAGTCTTTGATGAAAAATGTTTCGGAGGCTGACATTGTATTCTCTCCAAGATCCGGAAAGTTAAATGAAGAAGTAAAGCAAAGACAGATGGAATTGGATCTCTTAAAGAGAAAATGCGCAGCTTTGCAGAATCGTTATGATCAGATCAATCAGAATATTGATCTTCTGGTTGACGTGCTAGCTTCTGACAGTGACGTTGAAACGACAAAAAGTGGTCTTGTTTATCAAGAACAAGACCGTCATCGCATTGCGCGTGATCTTTATGATACGGCACTGCAACATATGTCCTATCTCGTTACAAAATTGGAATCCTGCAAGAATTTCATTGATACGGATCCGATCAAAGCAAAAATGGAACTTTCCATTGCCAGACATAATCTGAATGAATCTATTGATGAAATCCGGAGTGTTATTTATAATCTTCGTCCCATGGCCATGGATTCTGAAGGATTTAACTCAGCCGTAGCTAAATTCGTTCAGTCATTTAATGAAGAAAAGAAATATGAAATAACTTCTGATATTGAAGACATTCTTTGTGATGATCAGTTGATACTTGTAACAATGTACAGGATTATTGAAGAATGCTTTTCGAACATTAAGAAACATGCAGAAGCGTATAAGATTCATTTGATCATCCAGGAACAGATCGGACTTTACTATATTTACGTTGAGGATGATGGCAGGGGATTTGACGTTGAAAAAGTATTCTTAAATGATAAATTACAGTTTGGACTTTCCATTATGAAAGAAAGAGTTACACTTTTGGGTGGATCTGTTACCATCAATTCTGCTCCAAATGCCGGAACTAAAATCAAGGTTTTGATACCTGCTCTTAAGAAAAACCTATAATATTTTTAAAAACAACATAATCTAGATATTGTGTTATAGAGAGGAATGTTTCACGTGAAACATTCCTCTTCTATCATCTAAATCTTGTATTTCAATTTTTAAAAACACTACATCATGTTTCACGTGAAACATTGGACGCAAAATCTTGTAAAGGGGTGGTGAAACACTTGGGAAGCATTGTCGTGAAACAAGTAAAAATAGAAAAAGTAAAACACAAGATATAGTGGTCAAGAAAAATCTGACGAAAATAATCAAAAAAAATACTAAGAAAAAAGAAGGAATTCTGTGTAATAATATGGTAGTCATGCTTTTTCAAAAGTGATATAATAAAAAAACAAGAATGAGAAAGGTGTGGTTCTAGACTATGGGAAAGGTAATAGCAGTTGCAAATCAAAAGGGCGGCGTCGGGAAAACTACTACTACGATCAATCTGGCAGCCGGCCTGGCAGTAAAAGGAAAGAAAGTACTGATCATCGACACGGATCCTCAAGGGAATGCCACTAGCGGATTCGGCGTTGATAAGAATGACCTGGAAAATACCATATATGAACTTATGCTTGGGGAATGTTCCATTAAGGATTGTCTGATCAAGGACGTTGTAAAGAATGTTTCAGTTATTCCCGCCAACGTAAATCTGGCTGCCGCTGAGATTGAACTGATTGGAGTCAATGAAAAGGAATACATTCTAAAGAATGAGGTAGATTACGTTAAGGATGATTTTGATTTCATCGTAATTGACTGCCCTCCTTCCTTAAATATGCTGACAATCAATGCAATGACTACGGCCGACAGCGTGTTGGTTCCAATCCAATGCGAGTTTTATGCATTGGAAGGATTAAGCCAGTTGATTCATACGATCAACCTGGTAAGGGATAGACTAAATCCAAAGCTTGACATTGAAGGCGTGGTATTTACCATGTACGATGCAAGAACGAATCTTTCTGCTCAGGTTGTAGATAATGTAAAGGCTAATTTACGACATAGAATCTACCAAACCTTGATTCCCAGAAACGTCCGGCTTGCGGAGGCGCCCAGCTTTGGTATGCCGATTACGCTGTATGACCCGAAATCTGCAGGCGCAGAGGCATATTTAAAATTGGCCGAGGAAGTAATTTCAACAAGTAAAAAGAATTCATAAAAGGAGACGTACCTATGGCAGTTCGAGGAGGACTTGGTAAGGGCTTGGATTCCCTGATCCCCGCAAAAAAAGAAGAAAAAAAGATTACTACTCCAGCTGAAAAGAAAGAAGAAAAAGGCATAGAGAGTATTGTAAAGATTACAAAGGTTGAACCAAACCGCAGTCAGCCCAGGAAGAATTTTGATGAAGATGCTTTGCAGGAACTGGCTGATTCCATCAAGCAGTTTGGCGTGATTCAGCCCATCCTGGTGCAGGATCGCAAGGATCATTATGAGATCATTGCCGGCGAGCGCAGATGGCGTGCTGCAAAGATGGCAGGTCTCAAGGAAGTTCCCGTTATCATCCGTGATTATACGGAACAGGAAATTGTTGAGATTTCCCTGATCGAGAACATTCAGCGTGAAGACCTGAATCCCATCGAAGAAGCTCAGGCCTATAAGCGCCTGCTGGATGAATTCCATTTAAAACAAGACGAACTTGCAGATCGCGTATCTAAGAGCAGGGTTGCCGTGGCAAACTCCATTCGCCTTTTGAAGCTTTCCAATGACGTGCAGCAGATGGTCATTGATGAGATGATCAGTCCCGGTCATGCCAGGGCACTGATCGGAATCGAGAATCTTCAGGAACAGTACAACCTTGCACAGCGAATCTTTGATGAGAAGCTCAGCGTTCGCGAAGTGGAAAAGCTCGTAAAGAACTATCAAAAGCCCGCAAAGAAGAAAAAGAAGCTGGATGACAAAACCTTGCTGGCAATTTACCACGAAGAAGAAGAAAAAATGAAGAAAAAGCTTGGGACAAAGGTCTCCGTGATCTCAAAGGGAGAAGGTACTGGAAAGATCGAGATTGAGTTTTACAGTCATGATGATTTTGAAAGACTATTGGATCTGATTGGAAATCCTAAATTTCTGTAATAACGGCAATATAATCCAATAAAACAAATATTATTATGTAATGCATAATATTACAGCAGAAAAATAATTGTTATTTTAAATTAGTAAATAACAAAATGATAATAACTAATATTATTATATATTACATAATATAAAATTTAAAATTTATTCCTAAATAATTTTAAACAGATTCCGATATAAGTTAAATCAACGTTACCAAAATCAACATTACTTAGTTCGGGGTTCAGCGTTCCTTAATATATTAAATATTTGGAGCGGCATGGAATATGGGAGACTAAGAAACAAAGGAAGATAAGGGGCGATCACTTGAATAGCAGTCAATTTTTGAGTAAAATTGGCCTTGGTAATTTTGATCTGGGATATCTTCTGATCCTGACGGTACTCCTTATGATTCTTACGATCGTAATGAGTATCCTGGTTTTGAAACAGAGGCATGACGTCAAGATGCTCCAGTTTCGCTTAAAGCGTTTGATGAATGGTAAGGATGCGGAGAGCCTGGAGGACCAGATTGCGCTTCTGATCAAGGATCAAAAGACGTTAAAGCAGGTAGTGGATCTGAGCAAGAAGGACATTGATGCTTTGTTTCATCACATTGGCCGCGCGTACCAGAAAACCGGTTTGGTAAAATATGACGCGTTTCAGCAGATGGGCGGGCAACTCAGTTTTTGTTTGGTGCTTTTGGACATGAATAATAATGGATTCATTATCAATTCCGTTCACAGCACGGAGGGATCCTACTGTTATACCAAGGAGATAAAAAATGGCATTGGCGACGTAAGCTTTGGAAAGGAAGAAAAGGAAGCGTTGGCAATGGCCATAGGGGAAGAGCATTAACCCGCGCGTAAAATGTAACGGGAAAAATTTCAGATTGTGAGAAAAAAGAAAGTGTGATAGAATGTTCCATATATTTTGGGAACCGGAATCACAATGAATAATAGAATTTGTGTCGTGACGTATAAAAATGGTAACAAATACACGACACGATAGGAGGAAACATGATCGACATTAAGTTTTTAAGAGAGAATCCTGACGTTGTGAAGGAAAACATCAAGAAGAAATTTCAGGACGTAAAGCTTCCGCTGGTGGATGAGGTGATCGCGCTGGACGCAGAGAACAGAAAGACCCAGCAGGAGGCAGACAACCTTCGCAGCCAGAAGAATAAGATTGCAAAGCAGATTGGCGGTCTGATGGGCCAGATCAAGAAGGCAGAGGCAGCCGGCAATACCGTCGAAGCAGAAGAGAAGAAGAAAGAGGCAGAAAGATTAAAGATCCAGAGTGTGGCGGATGAGGCGCGCCTTGCGGAGCTGGAGGCAAAGGAACCCGAGCTGCAGACGAGGATCCGCGAGATCATGTATAAGATCCCCAACATTATTGACGCTTCCGTGCCCGTAGGCAGAGATGATTCGGAAAACGTGGAGATCGAGAAATTTGGTGAGCCCGTGGTTCCCGCATTTGAGATTCCTCATCATGCTGACATCTTAAAGAGCATCAGTGGTTTGGACAAGGAGTCTGCAGGACGTACCAGCGGAGACGGTTTCTATTATCTGATGGGTGATGCGGCAAGACTGCATTCCGCAATGCTGAGCTATGCGAGAGATTTCATGATCGACAAGGGATTCATTTATTGCATTCCGCCCTTCATGATCCGCAGCGACGTGGTAAACGGCGTAATGAGCTTTGCCGAGATGGAAGCCATGATGTATAAGATTGAGGGCGAGGATCTGTTCCTCATCGGTACCTCCGAGCATTCCATGATCGGTAAGTTTAAGGGCGAAATCGTAAAAGAAGACAGCCTTCCCATCACGATGACCTCGTATTCTCCTTGCTTTAGAAAGGAAGTTGGTTCCCACGGTCTTGAGGAGCGCGGCCTGTATCGCGTACATCAGTTTGAGAAGCAGGAGATGGTGGTTCTCTGTAAGCCTGAGGAGTCCATGGACTGGTATAACAAGATGTGGAGCTATACCGTGGAATTCTTTAGAAGTCTTGACGTTCCCGTGCGTACGCTGGAGTGTTGCAGCGGAGACTTGGCAGATTTGAAGGTAAAGAGCTGTGACGTGGAGGCGTGGAGCCCTCGTCAGCAGAAATATTTTGAGGTTGGTTCCTGTTCCACGCTTGGCGATGCGCAGGCAAGAAGACTTGGCATCCGCACCAAGGGTGAGAAGGGTACGTATTTTGTGCATACCTTGAACAATACCGTTCTGGCAACGCCCAGAGGACTGATCGCCGTTCTTGAGAACAACTTAAATGAGGATGGCAGCATCAGTATTCCCAAGGCACTGCAGCCTTACATGGGCGGTAAGGAAAAGATCGTTCCCACCCAGAAATAAATAGTAATAAGTAAAACGTCCTGCGATGCAGATTTGCGTATCGCAGGGCTTTTTTGTTTAGGTTAAAGTTTAAGATTGGTTTAAGATTTTTGAGACACGGACGAGAAAAGAGGCGATCCTGACGTTTCCGCTGATCTCTGCGACATCAAAGGGGGAAACCTTGCAAGACTAAATTTTGTTAGCCTTGTTTCGGATATTTTGCAGCGTGTTTGTGACGGCAGCGTCTCGGAATTTTTGCAGTGCATTTGCGACGGCGTCCTCCTCATTGTTTCCGATCACGGCGGTGGCGATCTGCTTTAATTCGTCCATGGCGTTGCTTACGGCATATGCTTCGTCGGCAATCTCAAACATGGAGACGTCGTTGACGGAATCTCCGAAAACAACCAATTTTTCAAAGCCGAGTCGTTCCTTTAGTTTCAGGAGCGCCTTGGCTTTTGTGCTGTTCTTGGGACAGATTTCGAGCCAGTATTCTTCGCCGTAGGTGTCCTTTTGGAAAACGCATTCCCAATTGGAATAAGAACGGACTCTCGCATAGGTGGGAGCAAGTTTTTCATAATCGTCGATCATCGTAACGTAACCAGATTGTTCTCCCCAAAGGGCATTTGGATCCGCAGCCACCTGCATCCGGTGGTCGTCCGCGTGATCTGCGACGTATTCCTGCAAGCCAACGGACAATTCACCGTCACAGTAGGTTTTGGTCATTTCGTCGCCTATGTAGGAGGAGACGAAACCGCAATGGGGAAGCTCCGGTAACAGGCTTTTCAAAAGGGAAACGTCTTCCTTGGAGAATATGGCTTTTTCCAGGATGGCCTCAGTCTCCTGATCTGCAAAGACGGAACCGTTTCTTGTAATGACTGGCAGGCGAAGCCTTAAACCCTCCGTTACGCGCTTTGCGCTCTGGATGGAACGCGCCGTGGCATAGGTGAAGGCCATGCCTTCTTCGATCAGTTGATGGAGCGTTTGGATGGTATGTCTGGAAAGCGTTGCATCTTTGCGAAGCAACGTTCCGTCTAGGTCTGAGACAAATAGCGTTGACGCGAGGGAATGATTCATGTCGTAAAGCCTCCCGGTAAAGTTTGCTGTGTTAATTTAGGCTTCCACCTTTTCTGCGATCATCACGTCCATGCAGTGCTGGTGGGGAATGCCGCCGCTGTTGCAGTCGAAGATTTCCTCGTCCATCTTGTGGAACAGCCAGTCTGAATAATAGGTAAAGAGTTCGCCGGATTTCCAGCGGTAGCGGTCCTTGTCCTTGTCGGGACTTTCCTTCACAAAGGACTTTTCCACGAAGACGTTCATGGTGTGCAGGCCGCCGGGCTTTGTGTGCTTCTGGAGGGATTCCAGAACCTCTGCCCGAAGGGCAGGCGGGATGAAATGAAAGACGCCGCTGCTAAAGATCACGTCATAATCCTGGGTGGGCCGGAAGTCTTTTACGTCCGCCTTGAAGAAATCAACGTAGGTTCCACATTTCTCCGCGAGGAGGCGTCCCTTTTCCAAACCGGCGTCCGTCAGGTCAAAGGCTGAGACCTGATAGCCGTTTCGCGCAAGGAAGACGGCATCCTTGCCTTCCCCGCAGCCTATGTCCAATACCTTCAAGGGCTTTACGGGAGGCTTTCTTTTCATGATCTCATAGCAGAAACGGTTGGGCACGATGCCCCAGTAGTAATCCTCCGTCTGATAGCGCGCTTCATAATCGGAAAGGATGGGAGAGCGATATCCCACCAGCGCGTCCACGCTCGTATTTAAGAGCTCTGCCAGGATGGGGAGAAGCTCCACCTCAGGGCAGGCGACGTTTTTCTCCCATTTGGAAACGGCCTGAAAGGAAACGTGCAGTTTCTCCGCCAGGTCCTTCTGGGTCATGCCCAGCGCTTTTCTTTTTGTTGCGATCACGGCTCCAACGTTCATAATTTCTCCTTCTCTTCTCATTTCATGAGCAATCCCTATTGGTTAACTAAAACAAGATTCCCTTTTCTTTTATTGTCAAAAACGACTTGGAAAAACAAACTCTCCGGAGATGATTCTATTATAAGTGGAATTCTTGGCCATGACAATAACTGGATCGTTGAAAATGCGGATGAAATTCAACCATTGGTAGAATAACTAGAGGAACAGGATATGGTAACAGGTACACGCAGAAATCCGTATGAGGTTTTTCTGCGTGTATGCCATAAAAACATATGACACGTCAAATTCTATAAAGATTCATTACACATGTATATTTCTATAGGATTTAGCATGAGTTTTCGATAAATAGTGTATGTTATACACGTGATACGTAAGAAATCGTCTTTTCGCGTGTCTCTCAACCAAGGACTATGACACGTATTTCCTGGAAGAATTGTTTTTCGCGTGTAAGGCACCAAAACCGCGACATGCGGGCGGACGTTTTGTTATTTTTTGCGTGTTTTTTATGGAATTTTATATAATATCGAAAATCGATATTGACAAGGCTGTCTAATCGTGTTATATTATCGATAATCAATATTGAATATCGATATTGAAAACAAAATTCTTGCGGCGAGCAGGATCTATATAAGCAGAAGGATTTATAGGCAAAAGGATTTCATAAGCAGAAGAATTTCGTAAGCAAAAGGATTTATAAGCAGAAGAATTTCGTAAGCAAAAGGATTTATAAGCAGAAGGATTTATAAGCAAAAGAAATTTTAGTTAGAAGAATCTTCATACGCGGAAAGGAAGGGATGCGGGGATGGCAAGGGCGAAGTATAAAACCTTGACGGAGCAGATGTTTTACATATTGATCTGTCTGAAGACGGAGTGCTGCGGCATCGACATTATGGAGATGGTGGCGGAGATGACGGACGGGCGAGTTGTTTTGGGGCCGGGAACGTTGTATACCCTGTTGGGGGATTTTATGAAGCAGGGTTTTATCAAGGAGACGGCCGTGGAAGGACGAAAGCGCAGCTACGTGCTGACGGACAGCGGGCGGGACGTCCTGAAGGAAGAATATGAGAGGTTGAAAGCACAAGTGGTGGATTATGAGAGAAACATGCCGTGAAGCCTTTCAAAAACAGGCAATGAAGGCAGATACGATAACGTGAAGCGAAGTAACAATTATGGAAATAATTGAGTAAGGAGAAGCACATGAAGGAAGACGTGAATCATAAAAAAGTAAACCGCGCCGTTCAATATGATAATCTTGAGGCGATGGCGAGATATTTGGAAAAGATGGCAAAGGATGGCTGGATGCTGGAGAAGGTTTCTTCTTCAACGCAGTTCCATTTCGTGAAGAGCGAACCGAAGGAGCTTCGGTTTGCAGTGGAGATTTTCTCCGAGGGGAGCGAATTTGACACCCATACCATCGACAGCAATCTGGAGTACGTGGAATATTGTAAGAAGGCTGGCTGGAATTTTATCTGCTCCGCCGGAAAGATTGATTATTTTTACACGGAAGACAAGAATGCGCCGGAGATCGAGAGCGATCCCAAGATGAAGCTTCAGGCGATCGAAAAGGCGCAGCGACCCATGAAACTAATTTTTCCCATCCTGTTTATCTGCATGGGTCTTGGTTATCTGGCAATGCAGCTTACCATGAATCTAAACACGATGGAGACGAGCTTTTTTCACTTTTCGGGTATGTTGCTTTGGACTTTTGCGGGAACTCTTTATGCAGTGCAGCTGATCTCTTATCTGATATGGCGCGGGAAGGCCAGAAAAGCCGTAAAGAATGGGGAGAAGGTTCCG
The DNA here is from genome assembly GCA_024693365.1 of Acetatifactor sp. GTDB lineage: Bacteria > Bacillota > Clostridia > Lachnospirales > Lachnospiraceae > Acetatifactor. The sequence goes on from JAILLF010000041.1 coordinate 51,029, forward strand.
GCAAACAAGAAGAATTTTGGGTTTTACGGGGCATATGCCTTCATTCTGATCTGCGGCATTTTGCATTCCGTGATCACCGTTTGGGTTGGACTGCAATATCAGGAAACCATCGTGTTTATGATTCCTTTCATTTGGATTTTTATTCTGCTGTTGGTTTTCCTCAGCTACGGATTGTCATCTTTTGCGGAAAAGATCAAGATGGGCCGCACGGCGTACAAGGTGATCAGCATGGCAGTGCTCCCCATATGCTTTACCGCAATACTTACGAACATCATCATCATTGTAGTTTTCTCCATGAATGGCGAGCGTGATTCCAGACGGCGCATCGATGCCATGGACATGAAGGTTTTTGGTGACAGTGAAGTTTTTGTAAGGCACGAGGGTAGCAATCATCACTGGGGTCATTTCCTTCTTTGCTTTGATCAGTATACCTTGGAAGCTCATAATGCAGATCGCGAAAAGATGTTGAAAGATGAGAATTATCAAAAGACGGGCGTTTATCAGATTCCGGACGGCGAGGAGCACGTTCCGGTTACGTACACTTGGCACTTTGACGTATATCAGACCGGGATCCCCGCAATCTATAACAGAATCCTTAAGGAGGCAAAGGCCGGAAAGGATTACCGGATGCTGAGCATTCGCTTTGATTATGACAAGGCAGTGCGCGAGCCCGCGCTGGAGGTAAACGGCATCACCGTTATGACTTATGAGGAGAATTACGATGGCGACGTATTGTATCGTTATCTGATCACGGACGCGGACACCATCATTAATGCACGCTGCGACGAAGCCTTAACGGCCGATGAGATGACAGTCATTGAGAAATCCTTTATGAGATGAGATAAATTAAGGTTGAGTCATGGGTGTGTCACGGGGACGTGACTCATCCTTAGGCAACAACCTTAGGCAGGTTCCCCTCTTGTAATTTAAAGTAAAACGTTATACAATGGGGCTAGAAGTCTATCCAGCTGAGGATGACTTAATCCATTTTAGAAAAGATAAGGAGAAATCACATGGCAGAACAAAGAAGACCTCTGGTGTCCCATATTTTTACGGCAGATCCTTCCGCACACGTATTTAACGACAAGATTTACGTGTATCCCTCTCATGACCTTGCGCATGATGGCGAGGACAATGATAACGGTGATGAGTATCGGATGGAGGACTATCACGTTCTCTCTCTGGACAATCTGGATGCAGAGTGCGTGGATAACGGCGAAGCCCTTCACATGAAGGACGTGCCCTGGGTAAGCAAGCAGATGTGGGCACCCGACGCGGCCTTTAAGAATGGCACGTATTATCTGTATTTCCCCGCTCGCGACAAGGAAGGTATTTTCCGCATCGGCGTTGCGACGAGTACAAGCCCCGTTGGTCCTTTCAAGGCAGAAGAGAATTACATGAAGGGAACCTTCAGCATTGATCCCGCCGTATTTATCGATGATGACGGCAGGGCTTACATGTACAATGGCGGTCTTTGGGGCGGCCAGCTTGAGAAGTGGAAGACCGGCAGCTTTGATCCCAATGGCGGCGAGAATGCGCCTGAAGAACCGGAGGTTGGTCCCATGGTTGGCGAACTGACGGATGACATGCTTCAGCTCAAGGGCAGCTATGATCATATCAAGATTCTGGATGAGAATGGCCAGGAGCTTCGCGCAGGCGATGAGGACAGAAGATACTTCGAGGATCCTTGGATGCACAAGTACAACGGAAAGTATTACTTCTCCTATTCCACCGGTACGACGCACTATCTGGTATACGCAGTGGGCGACAGCCCCGTTGGTCCCTTCACTTACAAGGGAAGGATCTTAGAGCCCGTGCTTGGATGGACGACCCACCACTCCATCGTGGAATATCATGGCAAGTGGTATCTCTTCTATCATGACTGTGAGCTTTCCAATGGCATCAATCACAGAAGAAACGTAAAGTTTACGGAGCTGAACTACCGTGAGGACGGCAGCATCATCACCATCGAGCCCTACAAGTAGAGATAAGACACAAAATTCGTTGAATGCAGGCCCCGTAGGAAAAAAGCGGGGCCTGTTATCATAAAGTACCATTGAGGAGGAAAGTGAAAAATGAAAGCTGGTAAGAAACTGATTGGCGCGATTATCGCCATTGTCGCAGTGGTTGGCGTGATCCTGATCGCTTCCGGTTCTCTTGCAAAGGGAATGCACAAGATGTTTGACAGCCCGAAGAAGTATTTTGCGTACGTGGAGAAGCAAACACTCCTTAGCAAAAAGGACAACGTGCTTCGCAACGTATATGAGAACCTGAACGAGACCGTGACGAAGGAAGACACGGCCCTGGAAGAGCAGATTACGCTGACTATTGGCGATGAAGGACAGTCCTATCTCCGTCTGCTGAAGGATTTGGGAGCTGACCTTTCCTGGTTAAACTCTGCAGGCATCAAGTACTACGTAAATACCAAGGACAATGACGTGGAGTTTACGACGACTCTGTATCTGAATGAAAAAGAGATTCTGAATCCCTCCTTTATTCTGGATTCCCAGAAGAAGGCCGTATACGCAAAGATTCCTGAGCTGACGAAGGATATTGCAAAGTATGACCTGGAGGAGTTTAGCGAGCAGTTTGACGAAATCTTCACGAAGCTTGAGAAATTCAGAAAAGCATATCCGGACACCAAGGAAATTGACAAGCTTTTCTCCAAGTACGTAAAGCTGGTTCTTGGCTGCGTCGAGAACGTGGAGAAGGAAAAAGAAGATTTCGAATGTGACGAAGTTACGCAGAAGTGCACGAAGCTGAAGGTTACCTTAAAGGACAAGGACCTTCAGAACATTGTAAAGACCGTATGTAAGGAAGCTTCAAAGGATAAGGATTTAAAGAAGCTTTTTGAAGAATTGTGCAAGTCCCTGGAGATCGAAGAATATGAGGAAGCCTATGAGCGGATCGTAGAAGGTTTGGAATCCATGGAGGAGAAAGCTGAGGAAATAGAGCTCGGCGGAAAGATTGTCGTTGAAGTATACGTTGACGGTGACGCAGAGATCATTGGCAGAGTATATAAATTCGTATCGGATGACGGAGAGGATTTTACCGTCAAGATCGGCCACGCAACGAAGGGCAGCAAGAGAGGCTTTGAGGCAAGCTTTAAAAGAGGCGAGTACGTCGTCAAGTTCGCAGGAACCGGCAAGTTAAAGGGTAACAAGGTTACCGGCGAGTACGTGCTGAAGGTTAACGGCGAAAAGTATTTCGCGGTAAATGTGGAAAAGCTTGACTTGGGAGCTTTGGTGGATGGTTACGTGAAGGGTCATTTCTCCTGTGAGTTCGATGGCAATATGGGCATGATCACGAGCCTTTTACCGAGGCAAATCCGAAGGAACGTCAGCAATTTTTCTGACATGGATATGAAGCTTGGATTAGACCTGAACATTGACACGAGTGCAAAGAAGCACAATATTGATCTTGGAGTTTTGAAGGATGGCGAGGAGCTTTTCCGCATAGCCTTCAAGGGTACGGTCAAGAGTGCTTCCAAGGTGAAGATCCCTGGCAAGGCCGTAGACGTGACGGAGAGTTCGGATCTTCAAAGCTTCCTGGGAGATCTTTCCTGGGATAGTCTGTTGGATAAGCTGGAGGATGCGGACGTTCCGAAGGAATATCGCGACATGATGAAGGAAATCATGGATTAATAACGTTTTTAAGAGAAGGGACAGGAAACTGTCTCTTCTTTTTTAATGACAAGCGTTCTTTGCATATGCTAAAATAGTAACGTAAGCGTGATGCTACGTGCTTTCGAGAGGCGCGCGGGAGGGTGTTCATCGATAAGGGGGAAGGGCATGGCGAAAAGGTTTCAGGGGATCAACTGGAAAAAGGACATATTTGGCGGCATAGTGATCGGCTTTGTCTCCATCCCTATTGCCATGGGTTATGCGCAGATTGCGGGACTTCCGCCGGTCTACGGTCTGTACGGTTCCCTTCTGCCCATTTTGATCTTTGGTCTCTTGACCTCCTCGAAGCAATTTATCGTCGGCGTGGATGCCATGCCGGCGGCAATGGTGGGCGGCATTCTGGCACAGCTTGGGATCGCTTCCCAGTCCTTGGAGGCGAGGGTCCTGGTGCCCGTGACGTCTCTGCTCGTGGCAATCTGGTTTTTCATTTTTTACGTTTTTAAGGCGGGGCGCATCGTAAAGTACGTTTCGATCCCAGTGATGGGCGGGTTTATCTCAGGCGTCGGCGCGACCATTATCCTGATGCAGATCCCGAAGCTTTTTGGCGGCGATCCCGGGACGGGGGAAGTGGTTGCGCTTCTAAATCATATTCTGGATCAGCGGGGGAGCTTTCATCTGTTGTCGTTTGCGTTGGGAATTGGAACCATAGTGGTTATTTTACTTTGCAAGAGGTGGATTCCCAAGGTGCCCATGACGGTCGTTATGATGTTGGCTGGAGCTTTGGCGCAGGGCTTACTTCATTTGGACAGGTATGGCGTGAAGGTCATGGGCGAGGTAAGCCCTGGACTCCCAAGGCTTGTGCTTCCTGGGTTTTTGTGGGTAAAATCCGGAGATTTCCCGGCGATCACGCCGGAGCTTCCCTGGAGGGGGGGCTACGTACCTAGATTTTTCCTGTTTGAGATTGAGGGACTGTTGGAATTTCTTCCGGACCTTCTGTTAGAAACGCTGGGAATTGCCGGGGTGATCATGGCGCAAACGCTTTTGGCTTCCGGCAATTATGCAAGAAAATATCAGGACTCCCTGGATCATGGCAGGGAGCTTTTGGCATATGGCGCCATGAACGTCGGCGGGGCAATCGTGGGCGTATGTCCCATCAACGGAAGCGTATCGAGGAGCGGCATCGCGGATTCCATGGGCGTCCGGTCCCAGGTTGCTTCCTTTGTGGCATCCGCCACCATGCTCTTGGTGATTCTTTTTGGAACGCCAATCATAAAATATTTACCGGTACCGGTCCTGACGGGGATCGTTATGACGGCGCTGATCGGGATTCTTGAGATCAAAATGGCCAAAAAGCTTTGGAAGGTTGGCAAAAATGAATGGCTGGTCTTCATGCTCGCATTTCTGGGCGTGCTTTTGTTCGGGACGATGGGCGGCATCATCATTGGCGTTTTGCTTTCCTTTGGAGAGGTGGCAATGCGTGCCGTGATTCCGCCGACGGCTTACGTTGGAAGGATTCCGGGGCATGGGAATTTTTATTCCCTGAAGCGGAATTCTGACGCGAGGCCCATAAAGCATACCTTGATCTATCGGTTTAGCGGTAATCTTTTCTTTGCAAACGTGGATCTTTTTTGTGATCAGATTGAAGCCGGGATTCAGAAGGACACGCAACAGGTCGTGGTGGACGCAAGAGGCATCGGAAGCGTTGACCTGACGGCAACGGAGCGGCTTTTGCAGCTCTATCAGGAGCTGAAGGCGAGGGGGATTTATTTCTATCTCACGGAGCATGACGGATCTTTGAATGATCAGCTGAAAAAACTAGGCGGCGAGCGTCTGATCCGGGAGGGCGTGGTGCGCAGGACCATCACTTTGGCACTTAGGGACGCGGGGCTGGAGAAGCCCTATGAGCTGGAGGAGCGCAGGGAGAAGCCTGAAAAAGGCATTGAAGCCAAGGAGCGACTAGCGGAATTTGAGTGGGTGTTTGGAAAGGAAGCGGAAGCGAAGATGGAAGAGCTTGCGCAGGCCATGGCGGAGGAGCTCGCGGCAGCAGGCTCAAAGGAAGAGGAAGTGGAGGCAAAGCTTTTGGACAAGGAGGGCGTCCGGACCTCCTGGGGATTGCTGGGACGCTTTGATGAGCAGGAGTTTTGGGATTTCATGGAAGTGAATCTGGAGGAGCTTGTCCGGGAAGGAAAGATGGAGCCAGAGCTGGCAGCCAGGGTGGAACGTCATATTGAAAAGAGAAGGGATTTTGGTGAAAAAAAGCTTGAGGAATTAAATCCGCAGGCAGCAAAGCTCCTTGCAAGCCACGGGGAAGTGATCCGCAATTACGTAAAGAGAACACATCCGAAGGAATATGAGAGATATCTGGAGCTGCGCAGAAAACAGCGAAAATAAATGATAAGGAAAGAATGGACTTGGAGAATATGGCAAAAAGAGAAGAAATAAAGACAATAAAGGAAGAGAACAGCGAACAAGAAAACGGCAAAAAAGGAAAGCATAATGGAAAAAAACTAAGTGGAAGGGCGAAGTTCTGGATCATCATCCTTCTTTTGTTCGTGATTACGCTTCCGGGATTTCTGCTTGGATTGACTGTCCGGACATACGAGATCAAAGATGAAAGGATCCGGGGAAGTCTTCGCATCGCTTTGGTTACGGACTTGCACTCCTGTAAGTATGGAGAGGGGCAGAAAAAGCTTTTGTCCGCCATTGAAAAGCAGCATCCGGACGTAATCCTCTTGGGCGGGGATTTTTTTGATGACAAGCTTTCTGACGTAAGGGCTGAGGAGTTTCTGGCCGGGATCTCTGGAAAGTATCCTTGTTATTACGTGACGGGAAATCATGAGTGCTGGGCAAATAAAGAAAAATTTGGCACGCAGATGAACATACTAAAAAAATATGGCGTGATTCGTCTGGCAGGCGACAGCGTTCTGTTGCAGACGGGGAGCGGTACGGTCAGACTGTGCGGCGCAGATGATCCGGACATTCTGTTTGTCCGGTCGGTGGATACGGAACGCGTGAATTATGAAGCGGAAGGTTTCAAACCGTTCCAAGATGCGGCGACGGAGCTGGCAGAGTTTGCAAAAGAAATTTCGGACGACGAGTTTACGATCCTTCTTTCCCACAGGCCGGAAATGATCGATGCATATGAGAAAGCCGGGTTTGATCTGGTGCTTGCGGGACATGCCCATGGCGGGCAGATTCGGATTCCTTGGCTCGTGAATGGTCTGTATGCGCCTAATCAGGGGCTTTTTCCGAAATATGCCGGAGGACGGTATGAGAAGAATGACATGACCATGATCGTAAGCCGCGGCCTTGCAAAGGAATCGACGAAGTTCCCCAGATTTTGCAATCCTCCGGAGCTCGTAATCATTGATCTGGCGGGTGAGGACAATTGAATGCTCCCTAAGAAGGAATGAGACGTTCGGGAAAAGTTGGACGGGCGGTAAAAAAATTTTTGAAAAAGGTATTGACCTTACAGTTAACTATAATGATACCGTGGTTTCAGGAGGTAAGGATATGATCACAATTCAAGGATTTGCAAAGCTTTGTAACTGCAATGCACAAACGCTTCGTTATTATGATAAGATCGATCTTCTGAAGCCGGCAAGGGTGGATGAGTGGACGGGCTATCGCTATTATGAGGAGAAGCAGGCCCTGTTGTACGTGAAGATCAAAAATCTTCAGCAGGCAGATTTTTCAATCGATGAGATCAGGGAGCTGCTGGATCAGAGCGACGACGTTTTGATGGAAGCGTTTAACAAAAAGATTGCAGAGCAAGAGAGCAAGCTTGCGCAGATCAAGAAAATCCAAGCATCATATCTGGAAGAAACTATGACGATGGAAAGATTAGTAAATGCAATTTCAGGAATGATCGAGGAACAGACCGGCAATCCGGAAATTTGGAAGGAGTGCGGCATCGATCCGGAAAAAGACACGGAGTACGTGGCAAAGGCGAATGCGCTTCTTGCAGATTGGCTTTCACAGTGTAAGGAGTTGGGGGAAGACGTATTCATGCAGATGGATGACCGTCTCATTCCCGGTGCGCGGAAGGTGACGAAGGAGCTGGAAAGCGGGAATTGGAAAGAAGCACAGAAGCTCGTGCTGACGCGTGAGAGCAGAAAAGACGAAAAAATGCCGGAGAATGCAGAGGTACTCTTTGAGCGTCACGGCTGGGAGCACGTGGCGGACTTTATGAAGGAGATGCCTGAGATCGAAGAGGGAAGAGAGTACTTTTTCATGTTTGAAGTGCAGGAGGACAGTCCAGTATGTGAGCCTGGTTTCACGATGACGTTCCTTGTACTGGTGGCATCAAAGATGGAAGTGTTCCGCGGCGGCGTTACCTGCAACATTCACTTAAGCAGTGACGGGCAGAATCATTTTAAGATGCTTAGGGAAAGATAATTTAACTGGCGGTCACGGGAAAAATAAGGTATAATGGGACCAGAAGCGAATTCCAGGCGTGGGGAGTTTTGGAAAAATCACTTTGACGGAGGATAAAGCTGATGGGATTTAAATTTCCGTGGTCGAAAAAGAAGGAAGTGAAGGAAGAGTATCAACCGGAAGTAAAGTGGGAAGAGAAACAAGAGGATTGGAACATAAATCGCCAAGAACTCCCGCAGGAGAATTGGAACGTAATACGCCAGGACAGTCAGCGGGAGCAGCCTGCAAAGCGTGGCATCAGCGCGCTCACGGAACAGGAACTTTTTGGCGTAAAGGGCATCTTGAGCGCTAAGGGTGAGCTGGAAGCCATGGTCTACGTTCAGGGGATGACGGGTGCCAGCTTGGAGGAAGCGCAGACTTTAGTGAAGAAGCTTGTGTCGGAAGAGCGTTATGCCAGAAAAGAGGAAGATGCGAAACTGGCTAGCTTTGGCGAGGAAGGGGACAGCCGCGACGTTCTGCAGCAAAAGGCATTGGATTCCCTTACGGTCGAGGAGATCGCGGAACTGAAGCAGGTCATCAAGGAAAGAGGTGCCGTGGTTGCCATCAAGATGATCCGGGTGAAGACGGGCGTAGGCTTGTATGAAGCAAAGCAGTATACCGACAGATTGTCTGAGGAATTAAGGTAATCCAAATGATGAGGAAAATGCAGGATTGCTTCAGGAGCAAATGGCAGAAAAGGTGCTCGAATTGAGCTGGCTCATCCCAAGAGCCAGCCGGAGAAAATGGAAGTCAGGATCGTGATCGTGCCAATCGAAACGGCGGTGGTCACGGCAATGGCAGAGGAGAGGATGGTTGTGTCCTCTCCTATTTTTTCGGCCTGGATCATGGGAAGGTTCCCAACGGGCACGGCAGCCATAAGACACATGGCGAGGGTCGCCACGGGATCAAATTTCAGGGCATGCATGACAAAGACAATGCCGACGGGCACGAGGAGCATGCGAAGGAAGACGTAGCCCCAAATGCGTATGTCCTTGACGGATGTCATGAGATTGGACCTAGCGATGGAAACGCCAAGGAGCGTCATGGAAAGGAATACGGTGGCGTTGCCCACGTATTCAATGGTGTTTGCAAGGATGGGCGGGAGCGTTACGTTGTACCAAAAGACAACGAGACTAAGGACCGCCATGATGGTGCCGGGGCTGAGAATTCTTTTTAAGGCATGGCCGAACCCGCTGAGGCCGGAGGGTGCTGAGTTATGCACAGAGTTATGCGCAGCGGGGCCAGATGTAGACTGTTTTGCCTTGGATGAGCCGTGCGTAGCTTGTTTTGCCAAGGCCGAGTCGGATGCAGTTTGGTCAGACGTGGGAAAGCCGTGCGCAATTTGACCACCCGCGGTGATTTTGCCGCGGCCCAGTACGGTGACGCCGTGGGTGTAGAACAACAGGCTGTAAAACACGTTGATCACGATGACGTAGAGGATTGCGTTGGCGGGCAGAATGGCCTTTGCCACGGGAATGCCAAGGAAGCCCGTGTTGGTATACACGGTCATGAGGTGGTAGAATCGGCGCTTGTCAGGCTCGACGCGCAGAATCCACGGAATGATAAAGCCAAGCAGGATGAGCAGGGCATAGAAGGCCGCACCCAGCGCGATGGCAGTGAGCAGGTCCGCGTGGGTCGCCGTCAGATTCCCCGAAAGGATGGAAGCCATGATCAGTGCGGGATTGCACACGTCCACCACGATGGCAGATAACTTTTTTGAAGTGAGAGCGTCAATGACGTTCTTTTTTTGTAAGGCAAAGCCGATGGCGACGAGAATGCAGATCACGCCCATCTGCTGTAAAATTACCGATAAACTCATAGAATGGATCCTCTTTTTGAAAGAATGAAATTAAAATATTTGCCAATGTCTTTTTGCGACAGTGAGTCATGAGCAATGTGGCGTAACCGCATGTAAATGGGCACCGCTACGCCCGACGAATGCAAAGCATTTGACGAATGAGCACCGCAGCAACCGATGAGCACGCATACTTCTTCGTTTTAACTATTCGCGTGTATGGAAAATTTACTTTCGACACGCGTAATTTTACTTTACTCCCTTTCGCGTGTCGATTTTCAACCATTTCAAACACTTTGCCATTCATAAACACGCGTTTTCCTTCAAAACGATTTTTTGAGTGTATGCCTTTTGACACAATTGACACGCAGTTATGATGATAATTTTATTTTGCGTGTATCCCCTGAAAAATGCTAACACGCCGTTTGATTCATTATTTTGATTCACGTGCCATCATCAAAAATCACTGACACGCGATTCTTCATTTCCGCTCATTCTGCATGCAACTTTCAAAATCTGGGTATGCGTATTTCATTTTCTTACATCTCGCGTGTCCGCATTCAAAAGCTGATCAAACCACGTAAACAAATCTCGACTTATAGAACAAATCAATGCATCAAATTCATATTTAGGCGATTGCATTTTAGCATATCTTCCCAATAGTTTCAATAAGCAGGAATTGTTAATAATCATCAGTTTTTGACCAAAAAGATAGACTAATAAAACAGAACAATAGTATGGGTCAGTAAATTGGAAGAATGGCATGGGCCGTATGGAGCAATAAAGTAGGCCAGACACCGTGAAACGGGTGCCTAGCCACAGTTTTTTAAGAACCGCTCAAGCAAAGCTTCAGACGTCTTAAGAACCGCTTAAGCAAAGCTTCAGACGTCTTAGGATCCGCACGAGGAACAGCTTCAGACCTCCTAGGATCCGCTCGAACAATAGCTTCTTACGCCAAACCGCCAGAAGGCGTAGCTTGGGATCAGGAACAGGATTGCCAGGAGCGGGAGAAAAATGAGCAGTGGATTGTCGTTTTTTCCAATTACGTAGGTCAGCGGGTAGTATTGCACCAATGCGTAGGGTACCAGGAAGGTTCCAAAGAAGAGCATCTTTTTTCCATAGACATCGATGGGGTATTTTCCGTGTTCCCTGGCACCGTCCGTAAATACGTTCATGAATTCCAGGCCCTCGAGCGTAAAGAAGCAGAAGGCGGCGTAGATCATAAAGATTCCGGAAAAGAGTGCCGTTCCGCCGATCAGCATGAAAAGGAGCGTCAGGACTTTGGCAAAATTCCAGTCCACGCCGCAGCGGGGAATCGCATAGACAAACATGAGGAGTGCCTGCAGCATTCTGCCGATCCTGGTCAGTTCGAATTTGCTGCCAAGCACCTGCAGCACTTCATTTCGGGGGCGGACCAGCACTTGATCAAAGCTTCCCGTCCGCACCATCGAGGAAAAGGAGTCGAAGCCTCTTGCGACCATCTCCGCAATGGAGAATTCCATTAGGAAGATTGCGAAACACAGGAGCACCTCCTGGTAGGTGTAGCCCTTGACGCTGTGAAAACGCTGGAACATGAAATACACACCCAGAAAGACGCTGAAGGACACGAAGAACTGTCCCAGCACCATCATGAAAAAGGACATTTTATATTGCATGGTGCAGCGGACGTTGATCCCGATATAGCGCATCCAAAGTCTTAGCGCGCTTGTTTTCTTGGTGGTCGATCCGCCCCGCGCCAGGGTATTTGACATATCCTGCGCCAGGGTATTTGTTGACATATCCCGCACTATAGTGTTTGTTGACGTATCCCGAGCCACGGTATTTGTTGACATGTCTCGCGCATTGGTATTTGTCGATCCGTCATCCACTATGTCATGGTATTTTCTTGGCATGTTCTCACCCCCCTTGAATACAGGCCTTGCGCTCTGCCAGGCGGCAAAGACTGCTGCCGATGAGGACCAGCGCGATCAGCCAGAAAAACTGCAGACCCAACATGACTTTCACTTCTTCCGCCGGCAAGCTTCCGGTATAGATCCGTAAAGGCGCGTTCTGCATGGAGGCAAAGGGCAGGAGCTCCATGACGGCCCGCACCTTATCCGGCATGAAGGGGATCGGGATGATGCCGCCGGCGAGGAAATCCACCAGTGAGGCAAACAAAACCCGCACGCCCTGCGGCGAGATGGTAAAGAAGGTCAGGCCATAGACGATCATGCAAAAGGCCGTTGCCACCGCCGTACCCAGGACGAGTGAGAGCACAAATAACAGGAAGGTGCCTAGGTCTGGCGGAAGGATCATGCGGTAAGGCTTCGGTACCAGAAAGGCTACGATCAATATGGGACTGCACCGCAGCACCGCACGGGAAAACCGGTTGGCGAGGCTCCTTGCGATCCACATGTTGTAGATCCGGATCGGACGGCAAAGCTCGTAGGCGATGTTGCCGTTGGAGATGGTGTCGAAGATTTCGTTCTCCAGCATCCAGGTGTTAAACAGGGCGAGAAACGCCTGCTGCAGCCACACGTAAGTCACGGTATCTTGAAAACTCATGGGAAAGGCAGCAGGATCGGCCTCATAAAACGCGGAGAAGGCGATGATCAAGAGAAAGCCCCATGCGAACTGCGTCGTGATCCCGGCAGCGGCAGCAGCCCTGTATTGCAGGCCCTGGATAAACCGAAGCCGGAAGAAGGATTGATATTTTCGTACGGACAACGATGATTTCATCCGGCCACCTCCTATACGTCGAAGGAGCGGTAGAGCTCCGCAATTGTTTCGTCGATGTTTTCGCCGCCCTTTTTAATATCATCGATCGTTCCGTCCATCAGGATTTCGCCCTTGCCGATCAGGATGATCCGGTCGGAGAGGGCTTCAATGTCCTGCATGTCATGGGTTGTAAGCAGTACCGTGGTTTTGTGGAGCTGGTTTCGCTTCCGGATGAAGTCCCGGACGGCCAGCTTGGACACCGCATCCAGGCCGATGGTGGGCTCATCCAGGAACAAGATTCTGGGATTGTGCAGCAGGGATGCCGCGAGCTCGCACCGCATTCTCTGACCGAGGGACAACTGTCTGGCAGGAGAGCGCAATAATTCTCCCAAGTCCAATAACTCAGTTAATTCATCCAGATTTTGTTTGTAGCTTTGTGGAGAAATGGAATAAATGTCTTTTAGAAGTTCAAAAGAATCGATGACCGGCACGTCCCACCACAATTGTGACTTTTGTCCAAACACGACGCCGATTTCCTTTACGTGACGGATCCTGTCTTTGTATGGAATGCGTCCGTCCACCAGAACCGTTCCGTCGTCGGGTGTTAATATGCCGCTTAGAATCTTGATCGTGGAGCTTTTTCCGGCGCCGTTTGGCCCGATGTACCCCACCATCTCACCATCATTGATGGTGAAACTTACGTTTTTTAGAGCATGGATGGTCTCATACTCCCGGTGAAACAAGGATTTCCATGCCTCACCAAAGCCTGCGTTTCTCTTTGCAACCTTGTACGATTTACTTACGTTTTCCATCGTAATCATTGTTACTTCCCCCTGGTAGTTATACTCTTGTTCGTTTGCCTCACGTCATATCTTGCCAAGTTCCCGGTACGCACCTTATGAAATTACTGCAGCAAACGCGATTTTTGTCGCGTGAAAATTAGTCTACTATGTTTTCGGCGAAATTGCAACTTATTTTTTCAAGATTTTTCATTTATATAAGAAAACTTAAATATTTAAACTAAAACTTTAAATTCTTATTGACAAACTTATATAACCGTGATATATTAAACTTGCCGGCAGGGAAAAATTAAAATAATTAAACTAAAACTTTAAATTGTGAATGAGAAAACAAGAATTGTTTCAGATGATGACAAGGAGGAAATAGATCATGGAAGAAAGCAAATTAAAGGTAAGACGTAGAAAAATAAGGATCATGCAGGCATTGACGTTTTTTCTCGTAATGATCATGATGTTTTCCCTTCAAGATTTCTTTAGGGATTTAACGAGCAAGAATGCAACGTATGAGATCCGTTATGAGATGCCTCTTGGCGTGACGAACGGGCAGCATGTGTACGAGCTTTTCAAAAACGGCGAGCACGTATGCGACGTGGATTACAATGAATTCAATCTTTTGGATGAGAACGGTAACCAGGATATTTGGTATTGCCTCATGATCCAGGACGTGCGGAACCTTTGCTACATGGTCATCCTGAGCATCATGTTGATCGTTGTCATCATCATAGTGAACGACACGATCGACGGCTCGCCTTTCAATCGCCCAAACGTAAAGCGCATTCGCTTGATCGGGGCGTTGCAGATCGCGCTTGCGATCGTTCCGGGGCTGGTGACCTTATTGATGAAATTCTTCAAATTTGAGTATGCAAACATTAATTTCCAGTGGACGGGATTCTATATGTTTATCATCGCTTTTGCCATTATGTCACTGGCACAGGTCTTCGATTATGGCGTAAAACTCCAGGAGGACGTGGACAGCATCGCCTAGAACTGCATGAGCGTTTAAGGCGCCGGCACACGTCAAAAAAAGCAGGAGGAAACGCCTGCGGGATGGAAAAGGAGGAAAAGCATGATCATTATAAGGTTAGACCGCATGATGGCGGATCGGAAAATATCATTGAATGAATTGGCGGACAAGGTTGGCATGACCAACGTCAACCTTTCCAACCTAAAGACGGGAAAGATGAAGGGCATCCGCTTCGAGACCCTCGAGGCGATCTGCAAGGTGCTGGACTGCCAGCCTGGCGACCTCATGGAATACAAACCCGACTGAACGTGTCAGTAGACACGTCCCCGTGACACAAAACGTAACAAAGAAAATGCTTGCGGTTTTGCCGATTATCAGTTATACTTACATGCACGACGGCGAGAGGAGGTGAAATCCATGCATTCGTACTTACGGGCCATTGGTTTTAGCGAGCTGAAAGACCGGAAGAAATTAAAAGAGATCCTGACGGACACCATTATGACGGCGGACCGCAGAGGTTATACCATGAATTCGGAAAACGTCATGTTGGGCGAGTTTTGCAAGGATTTCGCTGACGGCATGGGGATCGCCGTGTGCGGTGAGTTTGACGAAGAAGACAAGTTTATCTATGAATATTATTATCCTTATCTTCGGGGCGAGGGCGTGACCACGCGCGAGGACGTCTCCGTGGAACGCCATGCGGCAAGGGATTCCTATGCGGGCGTCGTGGAGGACGTGAACATGGGCGTTTCCATGATCTTTTACCTGCAGAACATGATCCCCTACGTGAATGCGCAGACGGCGGGAAGGCTTCCGGTACGCGGGACGACGCTGACGCTTTCAGGACTGTCCCTTGGCGGAAAAATCCTTTTTCCCATCCACGTGGACGAGGAGCAAAAGGATCAGCTTCGTCGCCGCACCATCAAGAGAAACCAATTGATCGAGGAGGCGCGCAAGGGAAGCGAGGAAGCCATGGAGACCCTGACCTTGGACGACATGGACACTTATTCCGCGATCAATTCCCGCATCCAGCACGAGGACGTGTTCTCCATCGTCGATACCTTCTTTATGCCCTATGGCATGGAATGCGACCTGTATTCCGTCATGGGCGAGATCGTTGGCATGCGCCTTGTGACCAATCACGTCACGGGCGAAAAAATTTACGTGCTAACAATTTGCTGTAATGAATTGACATTTGACGTCTGTATCAATATAATAGATTTGTTGGGTGAGCCACAGGTGGGCAGAAGATTCAAGGGAAACGTCTGGCTCCAGGGCTTCATTAATTTTCCCGACAATTACTAAAAGTTCCTTTAGTTAAATGGATATAACAGGCCCCTCCTAAGGGTCAGTTGAGGGTTCGATTCCCCCAAGGAACGCGTAAAACCGGAAGCTTTTTGCTCCCGGTTTTTTTGTCCCAAAAGTGAACCTTTTGCAGGGTTATGAAAATATATGGGTGAAGGCGATAAACAACGTGACGTCACAAAGGAACCTGAGATGAACAAAGCAGATGCGGAAAAGATCATAACTGAATATGGAAAAGCGCTCCACTCCTTCTGCATGTATTGTACGCAAAATAAGGAAAGCGCGGATGACCTTTTCCAGGATACGTTCCTTGTGGCGTTTGCGAAAGATGAGATAGAACAAGAGGCGAATCCGAAGTCCTATCTGATCACGATCGCCATGAACCTCTGGAGGAATCAGATGCGCAAAACCGCCTGGCGGAAAAGGATCGCGGACGTTTCTTACCTGGATGCGGAAAAGCTGACGCTGATCGCGGACGAGGGACGTTCCGTGGAGGAAGAGGTGCAAAAAAGACAGGAGGAAGTACTGGTCAAAAAGAGCGTGCTGGAACTTCCGGAAAAGCTTCGCATTGTTGTTTTGGCGTATTATATGGAGGACATGTCCATCGAGGAGATCGCCTCGGCACTGCAGATTCCTGCCGGAACGGTAAAGAGCAGGATGAACAAGGCAAAGAAGTTATTAAAGGAGAAATTACAATATGGAGAAGATGGAATTAGATATATTGCTGAAACAATCCCTGACGCCAGATAGTCAGCCGGAGGAAAGCTTAAAGCAAACGATTCTGGAGAGGATGGAAACGGAAGACGTTTCCGAAAAGATCCGGAGCTTGGAAACGTCAAAGAAGTGGCGAAAGCGCAGTATGCTGCCGAAGGTGGCAGCAGTGGTGCTGGCCATTCTTGTGGTTGGTGCAGGATCTACATATGCAGCCGGCCGGATCAAACAGGCGAAGGTAGTAGAGCATGGAATTATCCTTGAGGGGGACGCTGACTGGGTCCAGGCCATTTATAAGGACTATGAAACGCCGGAGGATTTTTATGAGAGCCTTACCATACCGAAGGAAATAAACCCAGACGAGTACGAAGAAGAGATCATCTGGGAAACTCCCGGACCGGATGATCATTGGATCAACAAAGAGACGCGAACGACAATCTGGAGTGAGGGGAACGGGCAGAAGTCAACGACGTACACGTATGCTTATTCGAAGTATGCGCAGGCCGCGGCAGATTGGAATTACTTGAATCTTTTTGGTAAATTACCGGCAGATCTCACGGAAGAAAGCATACGTTACTGCCATTCGAACATAGGAGCAGACGAGGAGGCGGAAACGGCACGGATTTGTAACTTGATCTCTGTCTTTAAATATCATGAGAGGACCGTGAACGTGACGCAGTCAGTGTACCGCAGCATGGATAAAGATACTGATGAAATCAAGGGATCCGACATCATAGAATATTTCTACGTCCGGGAAAAGGGCAAAGTTTACTCCTACGTGGCAAAAAACGGAACAGAATATACGCTAGTGGAAGACTTGGCGGAAGATAAGGAGACGCTGGTCGCCTTTATCGCGGAGGATGAATATATTCTCATTAGATTTTTCGACTTCACGGAGGAAGAAATACGTCAGTTTCTTGATCTTTTGAACCTATAAAAAACTGTAGAAAAAAAACAGAAAAAAATACTTGAAATATATTTTTAATTCACTTAGGCTTGTTTTAGGACGTCCAAAAGAAACCATTTTGGAAGGAGAAAAATAAGCGTGACAAAAGAACAACTGCATAGATTTGTTGCGGAAAGTACGGGTAATGAGAGCAACGTCTGTCAGATATACGCGATGAAGGCCGGGGTGCCCGTCTACGAGGATTGCTGGCGCGGTTTCCAGACGGAGGACGCCATGCACGTGGCATCCGTCACCAAAGGCGTCATGGCGCTTCTTGCCGGCATTGCAATCGACAAGGGCTTTATCAAAAGTGAGGAGCAGAAGGTCCTTGACTTTTTCCCGGAGTATGAGGTAAAGCGCGGGGAAAAGACAATTTACGACGTGACCGTGAAGCACCTATTGACCATGACGGCCCCGTACAAATATAAGAGCGAGCCGTGGACAAAGGTCTGTACGTCCATGGATTGGACAAAGGCGGCACTTGACCTTCTCGGCGGGCGCAGCGGGATCACGGGAGAGTTTAAGTATGCTACCCTCGGGATCCAGATTTTGGCAGGGATTATCGAAAATGCTTCCGGGGAGAGTTGTCTTGATTTTGCGAATCAGTACCTGTTCGTGCCCGCGGGCATCGCGGAGCACGCGTCTCACGGGGACAGCTCCAAGGAGGATCAGTTTGACTATCTTATGAACAAGAGCCCTCGAAAAAAGGAGTGGTACGTCGATCCGCGGGGAACCGTCACTGCCGGTTGGGGCCTGACTTCCTCCGCGGCAGACCTTGCAAAGCTTGGCAATCTGGTGTTGAACCAGGGCCGCGTCGGAGAACGACAGGTGATTTCCGCGGAGTGGATCAAGCGGATGACGGATCCTCACGTGGAGCTGGGAAAAATGTTTGGAAACATGCAGTACGGATATCTTTGGTACCGGCCGCATAAGGATGACCGCGTCTTTGCGGCGATCGGCGACGGCGGCAATATTATCTACGTAAACAATGAAAAGCAGATCACCGTCGGCATGACCGGCACCTTCAAGCCAAGGATTTTTGACAGGGTGGATTTTATTGAAAAAAAGGTGCTGCCTGTGATTGGGGAATCGTTTGCCGCACGGTGAAGTAAAACCTATTGACGTAGTGGGTTTTGAATGGTACTATCTAATCAAATCATCGACCATATGCCTGGAGCTTTCTTGGATTGCCCCAGGCAGTTTTCTATCAGTAAAGGGGAAGCAATGAACGAAATTATCAAGGAAAATGAAATCGATCAGATCGTACAAAAGATTTTTGAAAATTTTGACGGTGGCAAGACGATCGATGAGATCAATATTTTTAACAAACCGGATAAAAGAGAGGTCCATGACCTGATCCAGGATCTGTTTGGCATTATTTACCCCGGTTATTTCCGTGACAGGTCCTACAAGACCTATAATCCGAAAAACAGCCTTGCGGTGTCCATCGAGGACATTTTCTATCATCTGGAAAAGCAGGTGTTTCTTGCGCTGGATTACGGGACCAAGCGCGGTGCCTATACGGAGGAGGAGCGTAAGAAGGAGAGCTATCGCATCTGTAAGGCATTCTTTGACAGGATTCCCACGATCCGCGATTATATTGAGACGGATCTTCTTGCAACGTATGACGGGGATCCGGCGGCAGGTTGCTTTGAGGAGATCATCCTGGCATACCCCGGACTCATGGCGATCACGGT
Source organism: Acetatifactor sp. (assembly GCA_024693365.1). Lineage (GTDB taxonomy): Bacteria > Bacillota > Clostridia > Lachnospirales > Lachnospiraceae > Acetatifactor. Next base: position 69,983 of record JAILLF010000041.1, read on the forward strand.
GTATCGTCTCGCGCATGAGCTTTACGTGGAGCAGGTTCCCGTGCTTCCCCGACTGATGACCGAGTGGGCACACTCCAAGACGGGAATTGACATTCATCCCGGCGCAACCATCGGAAAGTTTTTCTTTATCGATCACGGAACCGGCATCGTGGTCGGCGAGACCTCCATCATCGGCAACAACGTGAAGATCTATCAGGGCGTTACCATCGGTGCACTCTCCACGAGAGGCGGCCAGAAGCTTTCCGGAAAGAAGAGACATCCGACCATCTGCGACAACGTCACGATCTATGCGGGCGCATCCATTCTCGGCGGTGACACGGTGATCGGCGAAAATGCCGTGATCGGAGGCAATACCTTCATCACGCGCTCCATCGAGGCCAACACGAGAGTCAGCATGAAGAATCTTGAGATGGAATACCAGTCTGACAGCAACCGCAAGAGCGAGGAACTGTCACAGGGCGATGCCTGGTATTATATTATATAACAATGATCCAAAGCAAAATATCAAAAGATTTCCAAAAAAACCCGTGCTTCGTAAGTCGGAGCGCGGGGTTTTTGTTGGCAAATGGACAGTATTTAATATATTAAATTTAATGTGATAAAAATCGATCAAAAAGCAGGGCCAAAATTGAGTGAAAAAAGGGAAAACATTAAAAAAGTACAATGAGAATAAGGGGCAATTTATTTTGGAAGAAAGAAGCGGAATGTAAAATATGTTAAAATAAATCAAGAATTAGATTAAATTTGCCACTTGTTTGTATGTGAATATAGTGCTATGATGATAAAACAATAAGAACAGAGATGACGGCGACGGAAAGCAATAAGTAAGATTGCAATAAAAAAGATTGCATCAAGAAAGGTCGCCGGATGGAGGAAGCAGTTATGACCGAGAAAGAAATCAAGCAAAAATACCAGAAGAGTTATCATTTACCCCCGAAGATGACCTATGACTGGGTAAAGAAGGAGTGCATCACGAAGGCGCCCATCTGGTGCAGCGTGGACCTGCGCGACGGTAACCAGGCGCTGATCGAGCCCATGGACCTTGAAAGCAAGCTGGAATTTTTCAAGATTTTGGTGGACGTTGGCTTTAAGGAGATCGAGGTTGGATTTCCCGCATCCTCCGATACCGAATACAATTTCATCCGTGCGTTGATCGAGCGTGACATGATCCCTGACGACGTGACGATCCAGGTGCTGACTCAGGCGAGAGAGCACATCATCAAGAAGACCTTCGACTGCGTAAAGGGCGCGCCTCACGCAGTGGTTCACCTTTACAACTCCACCTCCGTGGAGCAGCGCGAGCAGGTTTTCAAAAAGAGCAAGGAAGAGATCACGAAGATCGCGGTGGACGGCGCGAAGCTCTTAAAGAAGCTGGCTGACGAAACGGAGGGGAACTTCACCTTCGAGTACAGCCCTGAGAGCTTTTCTCAGACGGAAGTGGATTTTGCGCTGGACGTCTGCAACGCCGTGCTTGACGTGTGGAAGCCGACCAAGGAAAACAAGGCGATCATTAATCTGCCCTCCACCGTACAAGTGGCAATGCCTCATGTTTTTGCGTGCCAGATCGAATACATGCACAAGAACTTAAAGTACAGGGACGGCGTTGTCCTCAGCGTACATCCCCACAATGACCGCGGCACGGGCATTTCCGATGCGGAGTTTGGCGTGCTTGCCGGCGCGGACCGCGTGGAGGGAACCCTCTTTGGAAACGGTGAGAGAACCGGTAACGTTGATATCGTTACTCTTGCCATGAACATGATGACCCACGGCGTGGACAGCAAGCTCGACTTCTCCCATATCATGGACGTGCGTGCAAAATATGAGAAATTCACCAACATGAAGGTGCATGAGAGAACGCCTTATGCCGGAGATCTTGTGTTTACGGCCTTCTCCGGGTCCCACCAGGATGCCATCAGCAAGGGCATGCAGTGGAGGGCGGACGGCAAGAGCGGCAAGCGCTGGGACGTACCTTACCTTCCCATCGATCCGACCGACCTTGGACGCGAGTACGAATCCGACGTCATCCGCATCAACTCCGTATCCGGTAAGGGCGGCGTGGCATTTGTGTTAAAGCAGCAGTTTGGCTTCTCCCTGCCTCTGGCAATGCGTGAGGAGGTTGGCTATCTCATCAAGGGCGTGTCCGACAGAAGACATCAGGAGCTTCCTCCGAAGGAGATTTTCCGCATTTTTGATGAGACCTATATTCAGCCCAGAAACGTATTTATCGTTCCGGAGTGTCATTTCCGTCAGGAAAACGGCATCCAGGCTGACGTGACCATTGAGCAGGCAAGCGGCAAGCGCGTGATCAAGACCAGCGGTAACGGCCGTCTCGATGCCGTGAGCAATGCGATCAAGACGTATTTCGGAATTACCTACGAGCTCTCCGTTTATGAGGAGCACGCGATCTCCAAGGGATCTTCCTCCAAGGCAGCCGCATACGTTGGCATCCTTTCCGAGGGCAAGTTCTACTGGGGCGTCGGCGTGGACGAGGACATCATCAAGGCATCCATCGCCGCGCTGGTTTCCGCAACCAACAAGCTGACGGCGGAGCAGCACGTCACCCAGGGACGCGACGAGAGAACCGTTGAGATCATTAGCTACGTGCAAAAGCACTATGCAGACGTTACGCTGGAGAGCCTTTCCGAGTATTGCCATCTCTCCGGTCCGTATCTTTCGAAATTCATCAAGGAAAAGACGGGAATGACCTTCCAGGACGTGGTCCGCGAGCAGCGCATGAAGAAGGCACGCGTTCTGTTAAAGGAATCCGAGCAGACCGTAGAGAGCGTTTCCGAGGCCGTTGGATATGAGAACGTGGAGCACTTTAACCGGCTGTTCAAGAAGGCATACGGCGTAACGCCGCTCCAATTCAAAAAACAGAGATAACATAAGATTTTCAGCAAAAAAAGCCCTTTTCAGCGTGAAATTTACGTGAAAGGGCTTTATTTTTTTGACAGAATGGGATAGAATGTTTTTATTCTGGGATTTACCATCAAGGAAGGAGACATTTTTATCATGTCTAAGGAAGAAAATAAGAACACTGCCGCCACGGAGGAAAAGGCGGAGAAGGTCATGACCAAATATGATCTGAAAATGCAGAAAAGAGCGGAAGAAAAAAGAAAGGAAAAGCGGGCGAAAGACATTTCAACGGTTGTTGGCATTGTCGTTTTGTTGGCACTTGCTTGCTTGGTGCTTTCCTTCCCGATCCGCACATATCTTTCCCTTCACAGGACCTACGTTACGATCGGAAATGAAAACGTGACCAAGGTGGAATATGATTTTGTTTATAACACCGTAGTGAATAATTACGTTAACAATTATTCGAATTACTTAAGCTGGATTGGACTTGATACCAGCAAGGACTTTGCCGAGCAGCCGTATTATGGTGATTCCTCCAAATCCTGGAAGGATTATTTTGACGAGTCTACGGTTGATTCCCTGCGCACGAACAAGGCGCTAAAGGCAGATGCCCAGGCCAAGGGATTTACGAAAGATTTGACGGAAGACTATAAGCGCATTGTAGAGAATAACAAGAAGCTTGCAAAAGAGGCAGGCGTTTCTTACAAAAAATTTCTTCAGGAATGCTACGGACCGTATGCAACGGAAAGCAGAATCAAGCCCTTCCTGGAGGAGAATCTGTTAGTTAACGCATATTACGGCAAGCTTTCCGAGGACATGACGCCCAGTGCGGACGAGATTCAGGCAAAATATGATGCGGAACCAAAGGATTATGACTTTGTGGATTACCGCATCAAACAGTTTGACGCTCAGCTTCCCACGGCACCTACGGATCTTGCGGATCCTGCTTCCGAGACGGAGACGGCTGACGGCAGCGAAGAGGAGACGGCATACGTTCCTTCCGAGGATGAGAAGAAAAAGGCCATGGCAGACGCAAAGGAACTGGCTGAGGCCGCAAAGAGCAACATTGCTTCCGAAGGAGAGGAAGTGACGGGCATCAGCTACGCTTCCACAAATGACGTCATTCGCGACTGGTTGTTTGAAGACGGAAGAAAGAGCGGCGACGTTACCGTTTTGGAGGATGAAAGCGCAAACAGAGTGTATTGCGTACAGTTTACGAAGAGATATCTTGACGAAACGCCCACGATCGACATGCGCGTCCTTATGGCAGACAATGAGGAAAAGGCTCGCGAGATGTATGACGAATGGAAAAATGGCGGTGCAACGGAGGAATACTTCACTGAGCTTTGTAACGGAAAATACGCAGACAGCACTGTTGCAGCGGACGGTCTGCTGAAGGCAGTTTCGAAAAATGAAGAGCTTACGGATAAAATGCATGAGTGGCTTTTTGCAGAAGGTCGTAAGGCCGGAGATTGTGAAGTAGTGACCGAAGATAACGCGGCAAGCTTTGTAATCTACTATGTTGGAGAGAATCACCCCGATTGGTATTGTTCCATCGAAAACGATCTGCGTTCAACTGCGGTTAACGATTACGTAACGGCGCTGAAGGAAACCTGCCAGGTGTCGGATCCTGACAAGAACCTCCATTATTTAGAAGTTGAGGCTCAGAAGAAGGCGGCAGCGGAAGCTGCAAGTGCAGCCGCAGAAACGGCAAGTACGGAAGGAACTGAGAGTTCCGCAGAAGAGGGCAACGCTGAAGACTCTCAAACCGAGAGTTCTGCTGAATAATGCAGTGCAGCCAATCAGGCAAAGGAATCAAGTAAGACAAAAAGGCAAGGATGCAGAATTCCAGACGTGTTTCTGGCGAGACTGCGTCCTTCTTTGATAAAGGGAAAATACATGAATCGTTATGAAGAAAAGGTGCTGGTGCTGGACATTGACGGCACCCTGACAAATTCAGAAAAACAGATCACTCCCGCGACGAAGGCTGGAATTCAGGAGATCCTAAAGAGAGGACATAAGGTAATCCTGGCCTCCGGACGGCCCACGCCAGGCATGCGGCGATATGAGCAGGAGCTTGAGCTGGAGAAATATGGCGGATATCTTCTGTCCTTTAACGGCGGACGGATCGTGGAATGCAGGAGCGGAGAGATTGTTTATCAAAGGCTGCTTTCGCTCAGCGTGTTGCCGAGCCTGTATCACTTTGCGAAGGAGCATGGCTGCGGGCTGATCACGTATCTGGGCGACCAAGTGATCTCCGCATTCGAGCCGGACGAGTACGTAAGGCTGGAGGCCAGGATCAACGGACTTCCGATCCGCGTGGTGGAGAATTTCCTTGAATTTGTGGATTTTGACATCAATAAATGCCTTCTGACGGCGCCGCCGGAAGTGGCTCCGGAATATGAACGGCAGCTTCGGGAAAGCTATCAGGGAATCGCGAGCGTATATCGCTCAGAGGCATTTTTCATCGAGATCATGCCAGAGAACGTGGATAAGGCGACGTCGCTGGATCACATGCTGGAAAGCCTTGGCATGACGAGGGAGAATGCGATCTGTTGCGGCGACGGGTTTAATGACGTTTCGATGATTAAATATGCCGGAGTCGGCGTAGCGATGGGGAATGCAAAGCCGGAAGTGAAGGAGGCTGCGGATTACGTCACGGGAACCAATGATGAAGACGGACTTGTGGAGGTCATCGAAAAATTTATCCCATGCGTGGCCATCGATATTCCGGAAGGCGCGAAGCAGGTATTGGAAACGCTGCATGAGGCAGGATACGAGGCATACGTGGTGGGCGGATGCGTCAGGGATTCGATCCTGGGACGGGAGCCGCAGGACTGGGACGTCACGACTTCAGCGAGACCGGAGGAAGTGAAAGCGCTGTTCCGGAGGACCATTGACACGGGGATCCAGCACGGAACGGTGACGGTCATGATCGACAGGGAGGGCTATGAGGTCACGACGTACCGGATCGACGGAAAGTATGAGGACAGCCGGCACCCCAGTGAGGTAATCTTTACTCCCAGCCTGGAGGAAGATCTCAAGCGCCGCGATTTTACCATCAATGCCATGGCATACAATCCCAAGGACGGTCTTGTGGATCTCTTCAGTGGCCTGAAGGATGCGGAACAGGGGATCATCCGATGCGTGGGCGATCCGATGGCAAGATTTGGCGAGGATGCGCTGCGGATCATGCGTGCCGTCCGGTTTTCCGCGCAGCTGGGGTATGACATTGAGGAAAATACGAAGCGTGCCATCAGCGCGCTGGCACCGAAGCTTCACAACGTCAGTGCGGAGAGAATTCAGACGGAGCTGGTAAAGCTTTTGAAATCCGGGCATCCGGAATACCTTCGGATGGCTTATGAGACGGGGATCACGAAGATCGTGCTTCCGGAGTTTGACGTCTGCATGGAGACGCCCCAAAAGCACCCGCATCACTGTTATAACGTGGGCGAGCATACGCTTATGGCAATGACACAAGTGTCAGATGACAAAATTCTGCGTCTGACCATGCTTTTTCATGACATTGGAAAGCCGAAGTGCCTGACCCTTGACGAGGACGGAACGACACATTTTTACGGTCATCCTGCGGTGGGCGAAAAGATGACGGAGGAGATCCTGCGGCGGCTGAAGTTTGACAATGACACGATCCGCATGGTTTGCAAGCTGGTCAAGTATCATGATTACGGAAATGAGGAAGAGCCTGGCTTCCGGGCCGTACGGCGTGCAGTCAATCGCATTGGCGAGGAAGCGTTCCCGCGGATTTTTGAGGTGTGGCGAGGCGACGTGCTTGCCCAGAGCGATTACATGCGCGAGGAAAAGCTTGCGAGGATTAGGCAGTGGCAGAAGACGTACGAAAAGGTTATGGAGGAGCGTCAATGCGTGTCCCTAAAGGATCTTGCCGTTGACGGAAAGGATCTGATCGCCATGGGATTAAAGCCCGGACCGGAGATCGGGGCATGTCTGCAGGCACTTTTGGAGGAAGTTTTGGAGGAGCCGCAGCGAAATGAAAGGGAGTGGCTTGCGGAGAGGGCGAAAGAGTGGATGAGCAAGTCCTAACGCTAGCAAGGCCGCTTTTGGAATATTAACAAGTTGGGCATAAAACTGGCCTGCGATTCATAAGTTTAGACATGACGACGGTAAAAACGATTGTCACAGTATGGAATCGGAGGGCGGGACATGAATGACAGAGCTGTCAGTTTACTGGAACAATATGAAGTAGAGGTGTCGGGAACCCGGAAGGGTCGGGGTGCCATTCTCTGTGATACGGACAAAGGCACGCTGATCTTCAAGGAATACACGGGGAATCCGCAGCATCTGCGGATACAGCAAAGACTCCTTCGCACGGTTGAGGAGCAGGGGCTGGTGGAGGCGGAGCAACTCCTTTCCACAAAGGAGGGCGAACTCTTTGTCCGGGATCATGACGGCGTTAAATATCTATTAAAGACGTATCGCGAGGGCAGAGAGTGCAACGTTCGGGAGACGGAGGAATGTCTTGCGGCGGTGCGCGTGCTTGCAAAGCTCCACCTGTCAACGCAGGATGGTCTGTTGCCGGAACCGGAGTTGCCCGGACAGGGAGACCCATCGCCGGAACCGGAGTTGCCCGGACAGGGCATCCAATCACTTGAGCCAGGTCTATCCGGACAAGGAGACCCATCGCCGGATTTGCGTACCTCTGAGCAGGGAGGTCAACCGCCTCAGCCAGCGCCCGAGGTTCCCTTCAACGTGGCAGCGGAATATGAGAAGCGAAACCGCGAGCTTCGCCGGATCCGGAAGTTTCTTTTGGGTCGAAGCCAGAAGACTTGGTTTGAGATTTCGCTCCTTGGCTGCTTTGACAGATTTATGGAAATGGCGCGGGAGGCCTCGGAGGGCTGGCAGTCTTATGCGGCTGCGGCGCGGAAGAACCCGCGGGAGGCATACTGTCATGGAGATTATCAGTATCACAACATGCTCTGGCACCAAAGAAATTGGTATCTGATTAATTTTGAACGATGCATTTTGGATGATCCCGTGCGGGATCTGCATCTTTTGATGCGAAAGCTCTTGGAGAAGAGCGGGTGGTCCGTTTCCCTTGGGGAAAAGCTCCTTGGCGAGTATGAAAGTATCCGGCCGCTCTCTGCCATCAGCAGGATCGATCTGTATTACCGGCTTGCATATCCGGAGAAGTTTTGGAAAATTGCGAATTTTTATTATAATTCAGGAAAGGCGTGGATTCCCTGGAAGAATTTGGAGAAGCTCGAAAAACTGATGGCGCAGGAGAAAGAGAAAAAGGAATTTCTGGATACGGTTTTCCGGATTTAGGGAAAACCATAAAAAACCTTGACAAAGCCAATAAAAACGGCTATATTCTTGTTTAGGCTCGCGTTCCGGAGGAATGGCGGGCATGACATTTTATACCAACAGGAAGGAGTTCTAAACAATGAACAAGGCAGAATTGATCGCAGCAATCGCTGAGAACGCAGAAATTTCCAAGAAGGATGCAGAGAAGGCCCTGAAGGCTTTCACTGACGTCGTGACCAATGAGTTAAAGAAGGGTGAGAAGGTTCAGCTGGTTGGCTTCGGCACTTTCGAAGTATCCGCAAGGGCAGCCAGAGAGGGCAGAAACCCTGCTACCAATAAGACCATCAAGATTCCTGCTTCCAAGGCACCTAAGTTCAAGGCTGGCAAGGCTCTGAAGGATGAGATCAACGCATAAGGGTTGAAAAAATGAGACTGGACAAATATTTAAAAGTATCCCGATTAATCAAGCGCCGCACGGTGGCCAACGAGGCCTGTGACGGCGGAAGGGTCATGATCAATGACAAGCCTGCAAAGGCTTCCACAAACGTTAAGGTAGGCGACGTAATCACCATTGGCTTCGGCAATAAGGAAGTCAAGGTGGAGGTGCTTGACGTGCAAGAGACCGTCCGCAAGGAAGAGGCCTCGGAAATGTTTAAATATCTGTGAACAGGGCAAGGCCGCACGAATTTCGTGCGGTCTTTTTTATTTTCACAGGTTTGTGCCGCGGGTGTGTCACGGGGACGTGTCTACTGACACAAACCATGGCATATATCCTCCAACAGAACATATACTGTGTTGACGGGCCGGCAGCGTAGCAAACGCCGGCCGAAGGAGGATTGCCTATGGAAGAATTGAACGTTCCCGTGAAGAGCCATAAAATGACGATGTCCGGGCGAAAAACCTGCACCCTAAGCGGCGTGAAGGACGTTCTGTCCTTTGACCTGCATGAGGTTTTGCTGGAGACGGAGCAGGGGATGCTTCTGATCAAGGGAGAGGACTTACACGTAAGCCGGCTGACGTTGGAAAAGGGCGAGGTCGACGTGGACGGAAGGCTGGACAGTTTTGCCTATTCCGACGCGCCGCAGAGCGGGCAGCAGAAGGCGGCGTCCCTGCTCACGCGCCTGTTCCGATAGGGGGGCGGCTTAAGTGACGCAGGAAAATGCGTTTCTGCTGCATGCCATGGAGATGGGTATCTTTCTGGCCTTTGTCTATGACGTGCTGAGGGTGTTTCGGCGCGTCATTCCAAGGGGCGTGGTTCTTACGTCCTTGGAGGATTTTGCCTTTTGGTGTTTTCTTGCGGGAGAGGCGTTGCGGCTTTTACACTATGAAAATCACGGGATCCTCCGGTGGTACGCGGTCCTTGCGACGGTGGGCGGCATCTGGGCCTATGAAAGGCTTGCAAGCCCGCTATTTCTGAAATATGCGACGCTTGTTATGAAAAAGCTGTTGACGGGGCTTTTTCAAGTGGCTAAAATAATAGGCAAAGGAGTGAAGTGCCATGGCAGGAAGATATTCAGGCGAAAGGCAAAGACCCGGACGCCAGAGGAGAAAAAAAGCAGCATACCGGAAACGTCAGCAGAACCGCACCAGCATGTTTTTGGTAACGATGGCGGTGCTGGTCATCGTGGCAGTGATTGCAGTGAGCGCCGTGGGCCTTCAGAAAAAGATTGATGCCTACGATCAGAAAATCGCGGAGCTCGAGGCGGAGATCCAAAGGGAAGAAGAACGCGCAAAGACATTGGAGGAATTCCGGAAATATACCCAGACGAAGGGCTATGTTGAGAAGGTGGCCCAGGAGCAGCTGGGGCTCGTATATGACGGTGAGATCTTGTTTAAGCAGGAGCCTTAAGGCTTCTGCTTTTTTTGTCGCAAATTATTAAGGCAAACGCAACCGGATTTGACAAAAAGACAAGCCCTCACTTTCTATAATTGCAACCAAAGGACCGGAAAAGGGGGCGATTGGGATGCAGTTTGTGGAAGAGAGGATGAAACAGGGGAAAATGTGGTTTCAGGAGACGTCCGTTTGCGGCGAGAAGCTTTGCGGATATGCGGAAAGCTTCCGGGAGCTTGCCAGGAGTTTTGAGCGAAAGGAGCCGCCCAAGGGATTGGACCGGAGGGCCTTCTTTGAGGAGGAAAGGCTGCTGGAGAATTGCGGCGTGATCGCAGGACATCTGTTAGAGCTCGCTGACATCATGGATCAGACGGCTGGGGAGATGGCAGGACTGGAACCCTTGGAGGAAAAGGTTTGGCGGCGTCTGCTGCGGGAGCTTCGCGCAAAGCGCTTGATCTTGGAAGGAGCGTGCCGCATGCCACTTGGGGAGATCACGCTGTGCCTTCGTACGGACAGGGAGGAGGCCGTGCCTGTCAGAGAGGCTCAGGAGGTATTGTCGGCAGTTCTAGGGAAGAAATATTGTCTATCTCTCACGGCCAGGGAATGCGTAGGACGCGAGGCAAAGTCATATTTGTTTGTGGAAGAACCCGTTTTTGTTGCGTTTACGGGCTTTGCGAGGGTGATCAAGGGACGCGAGGAAATCTCCGGAGATCATTATTCCATTCTGCAGTCGGAGCGGGGGACGGTGACGCTTCTTTTGTCGGACGGTACGGGTTCCGGGGAGAAGGCCTCCATGGGGAGCGGATGGGTTTTGGACCTCATGGAAAAGCTTTTGGAGACGGGATACAAGCCCGAGACGGCACTCAAAATGGTAAATGCCACGGCGGTGACAAAGGGCGATGAGGTGGGACACCCCACGCTGGATGTGTGCCAAATGGATCTTTCTACGGGAGAATGTCAGTTTTGTAAGGCCGGAGGCGCAGTTTCCTTTCGAAAGCACGGAAAGAAGGTGGAAGTCATTTCCGGCGGGCAGCTTCCATTGGGCATTTTTCAGGATTTGGAGCCACAGAGGGATCACGTCCGTTTACGTGAGGGAGACAGCGTCGTGCTTCTTACGGACGGCGTGCTGGAGGCCTTTCGCGAAAAGGGATATGAGACGGCCGTGCAGGAGTGCCTTGCGGGAATGGAGGAGTTAAGCCCCAGGGAAATGGCGGAAAAGCTCATGCAGCTTGCCATTTTTGCGAGTGAGGGAAACATACGTGACGACATGACGATCCTCGTGGCAACGCTATGGAAGAATCCTTAAGAATCCTTGAAAACGTTGACTTTTTTGCGGGATTGAGCTACATTTAAATATCATGAAAAGAACAGGGCAGATTGCGAAAAAGGTTTGGGAATATTGTGAAGCTCACGGGACGCTGGAATCTGGCGACAGGATACTGACAGGAGTGTCAGGTGGGGCAGACTCCGTCTGCCTCTTGTTTTTGTTGTGCGAAATGAAGGAACGCTTAAATCTGGACCTGCGCGTGCTTCACGTACATCACGGAATCCGCGCGGAGGCAGACGAAGACGCAGTCTTTGTACGGACGCTTTGTAAAAAGCTTGAAGTTCCTTTCTTTCAGGTGAACGTTGACGTGCCTGCTCTTGCAAAGCGAGAAGGAATCTCCGAGGAGGAGGCAGGCCGCAAGGCAAGGTATGAGGCCTTTGAGGCGCATGCGGCTGCCTGGCTGGGGGAGGGCAAGGTTTTGACGCCCGGCTCCGACGGGAAGGCATCCGAAAACACCCCCGAAAAGGTGCCCGACAGTGCACCCGACAACACTCCCGACAGCGCGCATGTCAAGATTGCCCTTGCGCATCATGCCGGAGACCGTGCGGAAACACTTCTTTTTCACCTGTTCCGCGGCAGTGGCCTAAAGGGCCTTGCCAGCATTCCGCCCGTGCGAAGGACGGCGACGGCAGGCGTGACGGTGATCCGGCCGCTTCTTTGCCTGGAACGGGCGGAGATCGAGGAATACCTGGAAGAAAATGGCATCACGTATTGCCAGGATGCAACGAATTTTGAAGATGCCTATGCGAGAAACCGTATCCGGCATCACGTGCTTCCCTATGCGGAGAAAGAGATCTGCAGCGGTGCCGTGCAACACTTAAACCAGGCGGCAGAGCTCTTGGCCGAGGCGGAAGAATATTTGAAGGGACAAACGGACGCGGCGAGGACAGCTTGCGTGGAGAAAAAGCAAACGGCAGTATTTGCGCGGCAGGAGCAACCAGGCGGTACCTTACCCGCCGGAGCATTTTTGGTAAAGGTACGGGAATTTAGTTACCTTCCCTCAATTCTTCAAAAGCGCCTTCTCTTGGAGCTTCTTTTGGAGCTCAGCCCGGGCGGGAAGGACATTGGCATGACGCACGTGGAGATGGTGCGGGATTTGTTTTTCGGGGAGAGCGGACGGGAAGCAGACTTACCCTTTGGAATCCTTGCCAGAAGAGAATATGACAAGGTGATCATTGAGCGGAACGTAGGTGAAAATGGCGACGGCGGTAAGGCAAATTTCCTGGAATTAGAGAGATTCATTGACCTGACAATGCTGTCAGAAAAAGAAATCGTCGAGGTTCCGTGGGGGCAGGACGTTTTCACGTTTCAGCGCCTCCCATATGAAAAAAAAGAGATTATTCCAGAAAAAACCTATACGAAATGGTTCGATTATGATAAAATAAAAAGTACGCTTTCCATCAGAACGCGCAGAGCGGGAGATTTTCTGATGATCCGCGGCGGAGAAGGAAAGCCAGTCCGGAAAACGTTAAAGACATATTTTATTACGGAAAAGTTCTCAAGGAAGGACAGGGAAGCATTGCCGCTTCTTGCTGAGGGAAGCCACGTGCTTTGGATCACGGGGCACCGGATCAGTGAAGCCTACAAGGTGGACGAGGGGACAAAAACCATATTGCAAGTGGAACGGAAAACAAAATGGAGGACAACGTGATGGCGGAACATGTGAGAGTACTGAAATCGGAAGAAGAAGTTGACCGTCGGATTAAGGAGATGGGTGAACAGATCAGCCGCGATTATGCAGGAAAGCAGATTCACTTGATCTGCGTTCTAAAAGGCGGAAGCTTTTTCATGTGTGAACTGGCAAAGAGAATTACGACGGACGTCTCATTAGATTTCATGAGCGTTTCCAGCTATGGGAGCGACACGAAGTCCAGCGGCGTTGTTAAGATCGTAAAGGATCTTGATGAGTCCATCCAGGGCAAGGAAGTTCTCGTTGTGGAGGACATCATTGACAGCGGAAGAACCTTAAGCTATCTCATGGAGATGCTTCGCGACAGAAAGCCTGCGAGCCTTAAGCTCTGCACGCTTCTTGACAAGCCGGACCGCAGGGTGGTGGACGTTGACGTGGATTATACCGGATTCCAGATTCCGGATGAATTTGTGGTGGGATACGGTCTCGATTATGACCAGAGATACCGTAATCTCCCCTACATAGGCGTAATCAGTTTTGACTAATGGGAGGACTAGGCAGTGCCACAGAGAAAAAGCAGTGGAATAGGAACGTATTTTATATTTTTGCTGATTCTGTTTTTGATCTTGCTTGGAATCAATAAGATCACGGACAGGGCGCAGGAATACTCCAGGGAGAAGTTCATTGCGGACTTGGAGGGAAACAAAGTTACAAAGGTCGTGCTCACGCCGAACAGTGAGACGCCGACTGGATCCATTCTCGTCTCGCTAAAGGACGGGAGCATACGCAGGGTCTACGTCACAAACATACAGGAAGCCGAAGCGCTTGTTCGAAGCTACGGCATTGCGCCGGACATAGCGGACGTAAAGCGTGAGAGCTGGGTGGTGACAAGACTTTTGCCGCTACTGATTGCGATCGTGGTCGGCATCTTCCTCTTCATGATCTTCTTCGGGCAAAGCAATGAACAGGCTAATGCCAGCAACAACAAGATGTTGGCCTTTGGCAAGAGCCGTGCGAGGATGATCAAGGACACGAAGAAGACGACGTTTGAGAACGTGGCGGGACTTCGGGAAGAAAAGGAAGAGCTCGAGCAGATCGTGGACTTCCTTAAGAATCCTGAGAAATACACGAAACTCGGTGCGAGAATTCCCAAGGGCGTGTTGCTTGAGGGCCCTCCCGGAACCGGTAAGACGTTACTTGCAAAGGCTGTTGCCGGTGAGGCAGGCGTTCCCTTCTTTAGCATTTCCGGTTCTGATTTCGTGGAAATGTTCGTCGGCGTAGGTGCTGCGAGAGTGAGGGACATGTTCGCGGAAGCAAAGAGAAATTCTCCCTGCATCGTGTTCATCGATGAGATCGATGCCGTGGCAAGACGAAGGGGTACCGGTCTTGGCGGCGGGCATGACGAAAGAGAGCAGACGCTGAACCAGCTCCTTGTTGAGATGGACGGTTTCGGCGAGAATGAAGGAATCATCATCATGGCAGCGACGAACCGCGTGGACATTCTTGATCCCGCAATCCTTCGTCCCGGCCGTTTCGACCGCAAGGTCACCGTGTCCGTTCCCGACGTGGGCGGTCGCGAGGAAATTTTGAAGGTACATTCCAAGAATAAGAGCTTGGGCGATGACGTTAACCTGAAGCACGTGGCGCAAACCACCGCCGGATTTTCCGGTGCGGACCTTGAGAATCTGATGAATGAGGCAGCCATCGGCGCCGCAAAGGAGGACAAGGCGTTTATCTCCCAGAGCGACATCAACAAAGCATTTATCAAGATTGGCATTGGCACTGAGAAGCACAGCCGCATCGTGTCCGACAAGGAAAAGAAGATCACGGCCTATCATGAGGCCGGTCATGCGATCCTCTTCCACCTTCTGCCCGACGTTGGCCCCGTGTACACCGTCTCCATCGTTCCCACCGGTCAAGGCGCCGCAGGCTACACCATGCCCCTGCCGGAGAAGGATGAGATGTTCCTGACAAAGGGCCGCATGCTTCAGGAGATCATGGTTTCCCTGGGTGGCCGGATTGCAGAGGAACTGATCTTTGGCGACATTACGACCGGCGCGTCCAGCGACATCAAGAAAGCCACAAAGATCGCCCGCAGAATGGTTACGAGATATGGCATGTCCGAAAACATTGGCGTGATCAGCTACGATACCGACGACGAGGAAGTCTTCATCGGGCGCGACCTGGCTCACACGAAGTCCTTCAGTGAGGCCGTGACCGCTCAGATCGACGCAGAAGTGAAGCAGATCGTCGATGACTGCTACGCAAAGGCAAAAGAGATGATCCAGGGCCAGATGGAAGTGTTGCACGGATGTGCAAAGCTCCTTCTCGAAAAGGAGCGCATTACCCGCGAAGAGTTTGAATCGCTCTTCCCAAAACCGGCTGAACCTGCCTCGGTTTTGGGGCTTTAAGGGATCTGGAGTGAGTTTGTAATAATTTTGTAACAATTTAACCAAAAGACCTTTGGTAGAAATGCACAAAATACAACACTCGCTTTTGTAAACTTTGTGAATTTTGAGACTATGCAAAAGTATTAGGGGATGATATTATAATACACGTAACCCCCCAATACATTATAGTTTTTGCTATACCCCATAAGAAAGAAATACCTTCTCTGAAACAGGCTACCCCCAAGTAGCCTGTTTCACTTTTAAATCCTTTTTATCCCCTTTTATTTTCTGGCATATAATGATAAAATAATGAGGAAAGGCGCCGCCGTGCCTGCACGAGTGGCGCTTTGACGAAAAAACGCATCGAGACGACAGTCGAGATGATAAAATAATACTGCCTAGAAGAAACAGGCTTTTAGGCGGCAGGGGTTGGGTGAAATAAGTACCGCCTGGCGGGAAAAACAAGAAGGAAGCGCTAAGCATGGATTTCGGTCTGCAATACATTGGCTCCATGAGGCCAGTTTTTAATCTAAGGGCGTTGTTTTCAGACACGACGGAGCACTACGTGACGCCGGCGGAACCGGCAGGATATGACCTGATCACGATCAGGTTCCGCACGGCCAAGAATAACGTGGACGTCGTCTACCTTGTGACGAAGGGAAAAAAGATCCAGATGAGCAAGGTGGAGACCATCGATGATTTTGATTATTATGCCTGCGAATATCAGCTGGAGAATGAGAAATTCTGCTATCATTTTGAGATCCGGACGGGTACGCTGGTGGCCTATTATGACGTGAGGGGCCTGTCACATGAGCCCAATGAGTATTATGACATTCCTGTCATTCCTGGATTTAAGACGCCGGACTGGGCGAAGGGCGCCGTCACGTACCAGATCTACGTGGACCGCTTCTGTAATGGCGATCCCTCCAATGACGTTCTGACGAATGAATATTGTTACATCAATGAGCCCGTGCAAAAGATGGAGGATTGGTACCAGTATCCTTCCGCCATGGACGTGCGCGAGTTCTACGGCGGAGATCTGCAGGGCGTCATCGACAAGATGGACTATATCCAAAGCCTTGGCGTTGAAGCGATATACTTTAATCCATTGTTTGTTTCCCCCTCCAATCATAAATATGACATTCAGGACTATGATTATATTGATCCTCACTTTGGCAAGATCGTTTCGGACGAGGGCGAGCTTTTGCCCCCCGGACAGAAGGAGAATCGCTTTGCGAGCCGTTATATTGACCGCGTGACCAACAAAGCGAATCTTGAGGCCAGTAATCAGTTCTTTGCGAAGGTGGTGGAAGAGGCACACAAGCGCGGCATGAAGGTCATTCTCGACGGCGTCTTCAATCACTGCGGATCCTTTAACAAGTGGCTTGACCGCGAGCGCATCTACGAAAATGCCAAGGGCTATGAAACGGGCGCTTTCCTGGACAGCGAGAGCCCTTACCGGAATTACTTTGACTTCAAGAGCGAGACGGCATGGCCGTACAACGAGACCTATGACGGCTGGTGGGGCCATGACACCCTTCCGAAGCTGAATTACGAGGGCTCGAAAAAGCTGGAAGAATATATCTTAAACATCGGACGCAAATGGGTTTCGCCCCCGTACAATGCGGACGGCTGGAGACTGGACGTGGCGGCGGATCTGGGCCACAGCCCGGAATATAACCATCATTTTTGGCAGGAGTTCAGAAAGGCCGTAAAGGAAGTAAAGCCCGACGCGCTGATCCTTGCAGAGCACTATGGCTGCACCCGCGACTGGCTGCAGGGAAATGAATGGGACACCGTCATGAACTACGATGCCTTCATGGAACCCGTGACCTGGTTCCTCACCGGCATGGAAAAGCACAGCGACGATTTCCGCGAGGATCTTCTGGGCAATGCGGAGGCCTTTTGGGGTGCCATGCGCCATCACGGCGCAAACTTTGCCATGCCCAGCTGGCAGGTGGCCATGAATGAGCTTTCCAACCATGATCATTCCAGGTTCCTGACCCGCACCAATCATAAGGTCGGCCGTACGGGAACGCTTGGCCCCCAGGCTGCGGAACAGGGCGTGAACAAGGCCGTGTTCATGGAGGGCGTCGTGATCCAGATGACCTGGATGGGGGCGCCAACCATCTATTACGGCGATGAGGCCGGCCTATGCGGCTTCACTGATCCCGATAACCGCCGCACCTATCCCTGGGGCAAGGAGGACGTCCAGCTCATCAACTTCCACAAGGACGTTATCCACCTGCGCACCGTGCATGACGAGCTGCGCCGCGGCTCCCTCTGCCATGTAGACGCGGGTTATCAATACCTGGCATACGGCCGGTTCCACAAGGACGGTCAATGCCTGATCCTTATCAACAACGGTGACGCGCCGCAGGAAAAAGAGGTCGACGTCTGGGTACTCGGCACGCCCAAGACCGGCCGCATGCGCACCCTCATCCAGACCAGTGAGGAGGGCTACACCCTTGGCGGTCCGGAGTATGAGATGCATGCAGGCCGCATTCATATCACCCTGCCGAAAACCTCCGCGACGATCCTAAAATATGATCGTCACGAGCCCATTGCTGCAGAGGACCCCCCTGCTGCCGCACCGGCCGAGCCCGAGGTTTTGACGCCGGAGGAAGAAATGCGCCGGAAACGGAGATTTATTTATTAAATTACACCTTGCAATTTGCACGGACTTATGATAGAATTTCTACTTGTCAGACATGGTGCGCATTACATTTTGATCAGTCCCGAGGATGCCATGTTTGCACTTGGATGGGTTCCCGAGTGGCCAAAGGGGACAGACTGTAAATCTGCTGCAAATTGCTTCGGTGGTTCGAATCCACCCCCATCCATTCGCGCAAGATCCTGCGCATCGTTTGCCAGACCTCTTGGCCTGCGCCCGATGCGTACGAATAACGATACTTGCGTGATGCGTTTGCTGGCATGGCGGAATAGGCAGACGCAAGGGACTTAAAATCCCTCGGTGGCAACACCGTGCCGGTTCAAGTCCGGCTGCCAGCACTATGGTTATTTACTTAAAAGCCTGAGAATATGCGGTTCTTGGGCTTTTTTACTTTTAAATTCTATCACATTATTTGGTGTACCAAAGGTGTACCTGGCACAAAAAGCGTTACGGAACTTGGTCAAAGTGGCCTGTTTGCGGGGATTTGTGTAATGTTTGATGTTGGTGTCAGGCGTATGACCAAGCAGGCAAGCACGCTCCGAAGGAGTAAATTCAGCTTCTTCCAGGCGATTGTTGACGGTTCTGCGAAAGGCGTAGCTGGTTTTGCAAGGGAGTCCTGCGCGATTGAAAACGTTTCGGATGTATTCCTCGTAAGATTCCGGCAGGACATAGCGACCGTCCTCGTAGCAGAAAAGGAATTCCGATTCAATGCCAAACTGTTCCCTGCGAGCCTGAAGCTCATCCAAGAGCGCCAGTGCCTTGGGCGTCAGTGGAAACAACCTTCCGCCCCTGGATTCGCCTTTTTCGTTTTTGGTAAACTGTTGATAGTCACCGTCCGCGTCTATCATCGCATGAATGTGCAAATCCTCCGCTTTAACGTCCCACGTCTTGAGGGCACACAATTCTCCGGGTCTGCATCCAATTTCGGCATGTAACAGCGCCATAATGTCATAAAAGTAAAAGGAATGGGCCTTGTAATGCCTGTGGTATTCCAAACGCCGGTTCAATTCTGTCTCAATCCTTTCCATTTCCTCCTCAGAGATAAGGCCTTCGTCATAATCAAAATCCGATTTGATGGTTTGGTCACAAAGCGCATAACATGGTTTGTTGTTCATTCCCTTGGCAGGATTCTGATAGATGACCATGTTTTCGATGGCAGTGGAAAAGATGTTGTTCAACAGGGACTTAAAGTTTTTGAAGGCGGACACCTTGAGGGAAAGACGGGTAATCAGTTTCTTGGAATAGTTTTCAAGGTATTTGGGAGTAATGTCCCGCACGTCCATGTTTGCCAGTTCCTTGTCAACGAAGCGCGCGTATTCGGCTTTGGTATTTCGGGTCGTTTTTTCATTTCCGGGGTTGCTTTCAGCATATTCCTTTATGTATAACCCAAAATAGTAGGACACGGAATGGCTGTGTAGTAATGCGTCGCCGCCGTAGTGGTAGTACAGCTTGTCAATCATGCCTTCGTAGGTTTTGCAAAAGATAGAATTTCCATCTAACTTAGTAAAATAGTAGTCTTCTCCTTTCCTTTTGGTCGGGTTGATGGCAATCGGATTTCCCCTCTTGCCAACATGAACCCGTTTTACAATGGCTTCTTTGGTGTTTAGTTCTGCTTTTTTTCTTCTGTTCATCTTTTCATCGTATGAAGCACCGATTATCCCAAGTATATCATCCAATTCGC
>JAILLF010000047.1 GCA_024693365.1 Acetatifactor sp.
CATAATTCATCGCCGTGCTTACGTCCGTTCCCATCGCGCGCTGCTGCGCCGTAAGGAATCCGCTGACGAGATTGTCCGTCTTGTAGTTTGCGTAAACCTGCGCTGCGTCGCCGTAGAGCAGAATGTCCACGAGAAGCCTTCGAAGAACTGCATATTCGTCAGTTTGATAAGCCTCCTTGGAGAGCATGTTTTTGCAGTAATCCTTTACGGAATACTCCATGGCAACGCCCGTCACGTCCTCACCGTCATTATTCAGCGCATGTGGCACTGCCGTCACCACGTCGCCCATCATCTGCGGTGCCACGCGGTACGTAAAGACATAGTAATCTCCAGCGATCTCGAAATCCGCGATCACCTCCGTCGCTTCATTTTGCGTCACCAGAAGGTACGGATCATGATATCCCTCCAAGGCCGCCGCAGGCACCTTAAAGTCAATCGCGATGGTGTCATACAGGGTCAGGGACTTCTTATCGATGAATAGATTTGCGTCGTATAATTTCTCCTCAAACACTGCCGTCAGCCTTCTGCCCTTTTCGCCGACGAATTCATAAACGGGCTCCTCGCAAACTACATCTTCGCCTTCCAGCCAATGGCAGAATCTATATCCTTCCTTCGCCTCCGCAAATAAGGAAACCGTCTCCCCAATGATCCATTGTATTTCCCCGTATGCCACGCCGCTTCCCTCGGGCGTTACGCTGATCGAAACGTAGCAGTGATCCTGCGCCGTCGTATACAACACCACGTTGTCATCACATAATAATTTGGTGCCGCGCGCATCCTTGATGCGAGAATTATAGCTTACGTCAAGAGCCTTGATCAGGTTCTGGGTACAATCCAAATAGGAAAGGGCCGGATTATTGAATGTTTGAAGGTATCTCAGTTGGTTGTCATTACAATACAACTGCGTTAACTTGGTATTCATAAAGACATCCAACTCCCGCAATTGATTACCAGAGAGATTGAGCTGTTCCAGTCCCGTCAGATCGTATAAATCAATTTCCGTAAGGCAATTCCCAGAAAGGTTTAAGTTTTTTAATTTGTAATTGATTTCACCGAAAACAACGGATTCCAGTCCTGCGGAATAGCATTCCAGCGTCTTTAAGTTGTTAGCCCTGCTGACGTCCAAATGCTTTGCCTTGCAGTTCAACAACACCAAGCCGCATTTTCCAATCGTTAGGTTTTCACTTTTGCTCAAGTAAACTGACGATAAGCTGGGTAAATTATCCAGCGTTAAACTAACCAACGCATCACAATTTAAACAGTCAAAATACCTTAAGTCCGGTAATCCCGTCACGGAAAGCACGGTGATGGGATTACTGCCGCACTTCAAGGAACTCAGTTTCTTGTTCCCGGATACATCCAGATTTGTCAGTCCATTTTTATCGACAGCCAGACTCTCAAGCAACAAATTCTCTGAAACGTCTATTTCCGTCAGCAGATTGTCTTCGCACCAAAGAATAACCAATGCCTGATTGTCGCTTACGTCCAGACTGTCGATCTGGTTTCCCGTACAAACCAAACAGCTTAAATTGGCATTCTTGCTAATGTCAAGAGCGGTCAGCTCATTTGCTTCACAATGCAAATTTTCCAGTGCCGAGAGCCCGCCGACGTTCAAAACCTTTAACTTGCCATTGTTACAACGTAATTCCTTTAAGGCCGGCAAAGAATGGAGAGTTAACGTTTCCAGCGCAGAATTCCTGGCGACGTCTGCCTTTTCCAATAAGGGACAGCCCTCTATGGTAAGACTTGTCAGTTTCGGACAACCGTTGCACGTCAATTCCTTTAATGCTGATAAATTCGAAAGCTTCAGCGCATTCAGCTCATAAAAGTACTGGATTCCATTTATGCTTAAAACGGAATCTGACTGAATCGTCATGGAGGATATGGCCAGCTCACCCGACGTAAGGAATTCATCCCCGTTTTTATTTATTTCCGTTGACTTCACGTAATTGCGAAAACCCGGGTCTGGGAAATGCTCCTCGTCAATGGGGATTGTAAGCTCAGGAATCTCCTCCCAAGTTGCCGTGACGTAGGTTTGGCCTTCCACCGTTATGGTTTCCCCCGCCGGAACAACGTGATCATCAGGGAAGCGCCAGCCTGCAAAGCGCCAGCCAGGTCTCGTAAAGGAACACTCCGGCAATACGTACTCCGTTCCAGCCAGAACGTATTCCTGTTCTGGGTCTGCGCCGGCCTCTCCGGACTGGAAAACCACGTAAACGTAAGGACTAAACTTCGCCTCCAACGTACGCGCTCCCGTCACGGTAAACGTATAACTTGCCTCCCTGGAAACAATTTCATTTGCATCACAATCTTTCCAATACAAGAAACCATAGTCCGTTCCATCATAGGTTTTCCCAGTCGCCGTTACGGTCACTACGGTGCCATGCGCATAGGTTCCGGCGCCGGAAATCTCCCCCCAGGACTCAGCCGAAGAAGACAAGACAATGGCATAAGACTTAAGCGTCCACTGTGCCTCCAGCGTGACGTCCTCCGTAACTTCAACGCTCTCCCCGGGCTGATAAACCGTCTCACCAAGCTTCCAGCCGGCAAAGTCATGCCCTGCTTTCGTAAAGGTACATTCCGGAAGTTCATAGCTTTGCCCCTTATTCACCTTTTCCGCTTCCATCGTACCTTCCGCGCCGTTGGGAGTAAAGGTTGCGAGCCAATAATTGTCCACGTACTGCGCCTGAACCGTGACCTTCCCCTGAACAGTATAAAGGGAATTCTTTAATGCCGCGGAAATACTCCGCTGTTCCTCCTCCGTAAACTTTGTCAGATCCGGCCTAAAGCAGAAGTCCGTCAGATCCTCTTCGTAATAAAATTCCGTCGTGATCTTGTTATTGGAAATGCGGACTCCCACCGTTGCGTGCCAGTGATCAAACTTCTGAAAATCAGGGGCGGGATCCGGCACGTCATACAGCTTTACGTATTTCCCCATCCGGCAGGTAAACGTAGTGTCATACGTCTTGGGATCCACGCTGTCACCGGGATCCGCAACCTCAGCGCCTTTTCCGCCCGTAACCGTAACTCTAAACAGTAACAATGTTGCAGCCTGTGCCGTCGCCTGAAATCCCGGCCATTCCAAAATGCCCGCCAGGAAAAAAGTCAATGCCGCAAGCATAATCAACGCGCGCCTTTTCCATTCCCTTTTCCTTCGTCTCATACGTTCCTCTCCTCTTTTGAATGCTATTCTAACGAAACGCACACGATCCTTTAGCTTTAGTTTGTACCTGCGAAGGATGCGGCGGAATCGCCGTAACGCATCATTGCGTCAAGCAGGTTGTCAAGAGTTTCATCGTACTTGCCCTTCACGGATTCCGCGTAGGATTCAATGCTGTAGCGGTAGGTGTTGCTGACCTTCTTGTCGCCTAGCATTACCGTCGCGTAAATCGTCTTTCGCATCTGGCCCGCGTTTAGGTTGCCAAAGGTTACGTAATAGCGCCCCTTATTGTCGGTGAGATTTGCATCCGCAGCATACTCCCCGATCACGTGCGTGCCGTCCTCGTCATCCGTTACTACCACGCGAAGGTCCGTAAGGTCGTTCGCCACGTACTTGAACTGCACGTTCACTGCAGCCTCAAGGTAAAGAGCTGCCGTCTCGATGCTGGCAAGTTCGTCCTCCTCTTCCACCGTCGCGAAGAGCTTTTCCTTTACGGTTTCATAGGTCATCCCAATACTGACGTCCGTTCCCATGGCACGCTGCTCCTCTGAAAGGAACCCGCTGACGAGGTTGTCCGTCTTATAGCCTGCGTAATACTGCGCCGCATCACCGTAGAGCAAAATGTCCACGAGAAGCCTTCGAAGAACTGCATATTCGTCAGTTTGATAAGCCTCCTTGGAGAGCATGTTTTTGCAGTAATCCTTTACGGAATACTCCATGGGCACGCCCAGAATTTCTTTTTCGTCCGCATTCAGCGCTGCCGGCACGGCCATCACCTCGTCTCCCATCTGATGCGGCGCCACGCGGTACGTAAAGACGAGGTAATCACCAACGATCTTGGAATCCGGGATCACGTCCGTCACTTCATTCTGCGTCACCAAAAGATATGGATCATGATATCCCTCCAGGGCCGCCACGGGCACCTTAAAGTCAATCGCGATGGTGTCATACAAGGTCAATGACTTCTTCTCGATCAAAAGTTTTGCGTCGTATGAGTCCTCCGCAAACACCGCCGTCAGCACCCTGTCCTCCGCACCGGTGAACTCATAGGCCGCATCCTCAGATACAACCTCAATCCCCTCCATCCAGCACTGGAATTCATATCCTTCCTCTGCTTCCGCCACCAGGGAAACCTTTGCGCCCTGGATCCAGCTTCCGCTTCCGTAGGCCTTGCCGCCTTCCGCCGGAGACGCGCTGACGCTGATCTGGCAATGCTCCGTCGCCCCCGTATACAGTACCACGTCGTTATCACACCGCAATCTGGTACCTCTGTAGTCCCTAATTTCAGGATTTTTGCTCACGTCAAGGGCCGTGATCAGGTTTGTCGTACAATCCAAACTAGCGATTTTCGGGTTGTTTCTGAGATCCAGATTTCTAATCTGATTCTTTTCACAATACACGGCTTCCAGCTTTGTATTATTGGAAATATCCAACTGTTTCACGTCATTTCCCGTCACGCAAAGATATGTCAGCGCCGTGAGCCCGCTTAAGTCAAACTCGGAAAGGTGATTGTTCATAAGATACAACCACGTCATGGCCGTATTGGAACCGAGCGTCAAAGTTTCGAGTCCTGCATTAGAGCATTGCAGTTCCTTCAACTTTGCGGCCTTACTTACGTCCAAATGGATCGCTTTACACGCAAAGGACCCGATGCCAGTATCGCCCAAGGTCAGGTTCCCAATGCTTTCCGAAGTAGTAACGTTCGCCGTCAATAATGCCGGCAGTTCGTCCAGCGTAAGAGAATCCAGCTGATTACAGAGCGTACAATCAAACGTCTTAAGCTTCGTCAATCCCACGACGTAAAGATCCTTAATCGGATTAGAACCGCAATATAACTGCTCAAGATTTTTATTCTGCGACGGATCGAGACTTTCCAACTGATTATTGGAACACCATAAAGCTTTCAATGCCTTATTCTCAGTTACGTCAAGGCTTTGCAGTTTATTATCCTCACAACTCAGGCTTACCAGCAGAGAATTCTTGGATACGTCCAAGGATTCAATTTCGTTCACGCCACACGCCAGCGACGTAAGCGCAGGAAAGCCCGTAACGTCCAGCGTCTTTAGCTTATTTTTTTGACATCCTAACGTCTTTAATGCCGGCAGGTTGTTAAGCGTTAAAGTTTCCAACACGGAATTGTTGGAACAGCTCAAGCTTTCCAAAGCGGGGAAATCATGCACGGAAAGGCTGGTCAGCTTATTATAATTGCAGTTTATTGTCTTTAAGGATGGTGCCTCCGGCAATTCCAGGGAAGTAAGGTCATTTGAATCCAATGACAGCGTTACCAATTCCGTCAAGCCGTCAAGCTTAATGGTACTCAACGTAGTGTTCCTTATTTCTATGGTTTTTAACTTCTTGCTATTCGTCAGATCCAATTCCGTGATCTTAGGACCGTTGCAGTACAACGACGTGAGTTCCGTAAAATATTCAATTCCCTTCAAAGTTTCAATGCTTTGACTCTGAAGGGTCAAGTTCGGAATCGCCAGCTCGCTGGAAGTAAGCCATTCATCTCCATTCTTGTTGATCGAAGTCGTAAATTTCAAATAGTTACGAAACGCAGAGTCAGGGAAATGCTCCTCGTCAATTGGGACAGCCAGCTCCGGGATTTCCTCCCAGGTAGCCGTCAAAAAGTGCTGATATGCCACGGTAAAGGTTTCCCCCGCCGGATAAACGCCGTCATAATTCCTGATCGCCCAGCCTGCGAAACGCCAGCCCGGCTTGGTAAATTCACATTCTGGCAGAACGTATTGCTCTCCAACAAGAACCTTTGCCCGCTCCATCGTACCCTGGCCTCCGCCTGCCGAAAAATCCATGGTAGTATACGGTGCAATCGTTGCAAGCAAGGAACGCTTTCCGGTCACGATAAAGGAATAGCTTGGCTCCCTGGAAACAATCTCATCCGTGTCACGATCCTTCCAATGCAGCAGGCCATACTCCGTGTTCTGATAGGTTTTTCCCGTTGCCGTTACGGTCGCTTCCGTACCATACCCGTAGGTTCCGCCGCCGGTGATGCTGACCCAGTGGTCTGGCGCATTCGTAGAGACAGTGACGGAGTACGTCCTGAGCTTCCACTGCGCCTCCAGCGTGACGTCCTCAGTGATCTCAACGCTCTCCCCAGGCTGGTAAACCTCTTCACCAAGTTTCCATCCGGTAAAGTCATGCCCCTCTATCGTCAATGGACATTCCGGGAGTTCATACTCCTCGCCCTTCTCCACCTTTACGGCTTCCATCTCACCTTCCGCGCCGTTTGTATCAAAGTCCACAAGCCAGTAATTGTCCACGTATTGCGCCTGAATCTTAACTTTTCCTTTAATGGTCACGTCAGACAACTTTAAGGCCCTGATAATATTTTCCTGTTCTTCTTCCGTAAATTTCTGAAGCTCCGGATAGACGATGAAATCCGTCAGATCCTCTTCGTAAAAATACTCCTCGGATAATGAGCCTTTACTATCGAAAACTTCGAGTCCCACCCTTACGTGCCAATGATCAAACTTTTGAAAGTCAGGGGCAGGATCCGGCACATGATACAGTTTCACGTACTGACCCGCCGGGCAATTGAACGAAGTGTTATATAACTTGGAATCCACGGCTTGATCCGGATTCGACACCGCAACGCCCTTTCCGCCCGTAACCGTAACCCTGAATACGAGTGCAGGCATATTCGGCGTTTTTCCGGCCTGCGCCATCGTCCCGAATCCCGGCCAACCCAAAATGCCCGTCAGACAGAAAACCAATGCCGCGAGCATAACCAACGTGCGCCTTTTCCATTTCCTTTCCCTTCGTCTCATGCATTCCTCTCCTCTTTTGAATTTGTATGTTTTTACGTGTTACCTGACGTTATCTTTAAAATACGGTTACCTTCTCCACCTTCACTTTCTTATCATCTCACGAAACATATAAAAAAAATAGTGCCAATGGTCATTCCATTTGGCACTATTTTCCTCGTTTTATCAAGCACTGTTCTTTTATGGCATCCCCCAAGCAGATGCAATCATTTATTTCGTTGTTCCTGCAAAGTCTGCGGCAGAGTCGCCGTAGCGCATCATTGCGTCGAGCAACTTGTCAAGCGATGTACCCTTATCAGTCCTCATCGATGCAACGTAAGACTCTATGCTGTATCGGTAGGTGTTGCTAACCTTGGCATTTCCCTTCATGACAGTAGCGTAGATGGTCTTTCGCATCTGGCCCGCATTCAGGCAACCGGCATCCACGTAATACAAGCCTTTTTTATCGATCTTGTTTGCATTCGCTGCATATTCACCAATTACGTGCGTGCATGCCTCATCGTCAGTGATCACCACGCGAAGTCCCGATAGATCATTCGCCGTAAACTTAAACTGTACGTTGACGGCTGCCTCAAGGTACAGCGCCGCCTTGTCAATGCTTGCAAGCGCGTCCTCCGCACTCACCGTTGTATAGAGCTTTTCCTTTACGGACTGGTAATTCATCTGGGTGCTTACGTCCGTTCCCATTGCCCGCTGGCTCTCCGTCAGATCGCTGCTTACCAGCTCAGTCGTCTTATAACCCGAGTAAACCTGCGCCGCGTCTCCGTAGAACAGAATGTCCACGAGAAGCTTTCGGAACGGCGCATATTCGTCAGATTGATATTCTTCCTTGGAGAGCATGTTGTAACAGTATTCCGCCACGGAATACGTGAATTCCTCTCCCGACACGTCCTCCTCGCCGGCGTCTTTTGCGTGCGGCACTGCCGTCACCGCGTCTCCCATCAAATGCGGTGCCACACGGTAGCTAAATACAAGCCATTCCCCATCCTGGCTAAGGTCGTAATCTGCAAGCACGGTCTCCGCACCGTTTTGCGTCACCACAAGGTACGGATCCTGCCATTCCCCTTCAAACAAAGCCCTTTCCATCTTGAAGTCGATCGTGATCACGTCATGCAGCGTCAGCGACTTCTTCGCAATCTTGAGTACTGTATTTGAAGCCTCCGTGATCTCGAACGTAAACCATTGCGCGTCGACCCACTCTCCCTTGGGTCCAATTTCCTGAATGACAAGCTGATATTCGCCGACCTCCGAAGGCTCTCCCTTCAGATCGATCCACTCCTTATCGATCAAACCTCTCCATATGTACCTTGAGGTCCCGTTCTTCTCAAGCATGCCCCAGTCCGTCTTGCCCTTATCGATCTCCAGCATTTTAAACGGATCAAACATAACCGGCTCGCCGTCATATTCCTTGTCAAGACTTCCCGTCAGCACGTAATTATGAGGATCATCCGGTTTGGGCGCCTCATAAATGCCAAAGGGTACGCTGAGCACCTCCATGTCCCCGGCTACCCAAACCGTAAACAAGTATTCACCCACCTCCGTCGGGCCGTAGGCGTAAACGTCTCCGTTTTCCTCCTTCACCATGGATGTTCCCGTAACCTCAGCCGCGCGTTGGCCATTCTCATCCACGTAATACCATTTTGCAGTCATGCCCGCCGTATAAGGAGTAATGGCAGAATTCATCGCCACGCATGCCGGATCCCCGTCATAATCCTTGTCGAGATACCATGAATAACGATATTCCTGATTCTTGTTGGCGTACGTGACAATGGCGATCACCCTGTCCTCATAATTCCGCCCGCCGTCTGCGTATAGATAACAAATCTGCGGTTCATCCACTCCAAATGCGGGGTGGTTCACTGTCAGATAGTATAAATCACGGGCATCATTAGGTGACTCGCTGTTATTTTGGGGATGAGCCGGATCGAGTTCCACGTGATTAAACGTCGGGATAACCTCATATCCCTCCCGGTTCGCATCGGCATAGACCGTCTTGCTCTCATCAATCGTAATGCCGTGTGGCAGCCAAAGATAACTACTTAAAGTAAGGGAATCTTCATAAGCTCCCAAGGTACAAATGCCAATTGCAGACATTTCCACTCCCGGATAAGGATTCTCAAGTACTGCCTTGACTTCCGTACAATTCGCGTCATCCCTTGGAATCCAATTTCCGTTTTCATCCGGCCAGTTTTCTTTCGAACCCTGAATGCCCTGGGGAACCTTCGCAATGCCGTACTTACAAACGGGATTGTTTATGACGATCGTGAAATAGTTTTTCACTTTCCTATGATCCCCAAACTCTTCGTCCAACAATACCAAGCCCCTGACAGCCTTGTAATCTCCAGTCTGCCAATAATACCCTGGCACGTTATCAGACCATTCATAGTATTCACGCTCATAAAACGGGTATTCTGACGGACTGTTGTGAGTTTGCTCCACGTATTCCGAATCTGGTGCCCCAACCGGCTTTCTGTAATGATTTCCCTCAAGCCGGAAGGCAAAAACACGCTCATAGGTACCATTTTCACGCTTTAAATACACAACGTCCCCTTGGTTTTGATCAGAAAAAACGACGTATTGATCACCGTTTGGATCATAAACGCTAAACTTTGGATCCGTCTTAACGCGGTGAGCCACGTAAGGATTAAACGCATATGCTTCCGTAGGCTCTCCATATGTCTTTTCGTGATTGTACCGGATCGTATTGTTCAAGTATTCCCCTGTCAGCGTATCCATTTCCCAGCCCACGTCCACGGTAATCCTGATGGGACCTGATCCAATGACGGTCGAATACGTTTCATTTTCTTCCGCGCGTGCGCTCGCCGGCAACGCGAAAATCATGAACGTCAACAGCAATAAAGCCGTCTTGATTCCATTTTTCTGTTTTTTCATAATCTTCCTCCCCTCGTCCGGTCGTCATCGTTGACTACCAGTCCTAACAATTTCGCATTCATTGCAAGGTCCAGCCTGCTCTCAAATCCCGTCTTCTCCATGACGTTTTGGAGATGACGTTTCACGGTATTGACGGAAATCCCAAGCTTTTCCGCAATTTCCTCATTTGTAAGGCTTCCCGTAAGCTCTCGCAGTACTTCAAGCTCACGATCCGTCAAGTCCGTGCGCCGCACCTTTCCAAAGGGAACAGGCGGCGAATCACCCGGATAAACGGATTCACCCTGCATGGTCCGGTCCATCAGGTCGATCAGACTGTGATCATCATATTCCTTATACCAAAAGCTCTCGATCCCGATGGCCCGTGCCTTATCTTCCCAACTGGTCTCCGAGGCAGAAGTCGTCAGAATGATCTTGACCTCTGGCTTTTCTTTCTTTATCATTTCCGCAGCGGTCAGCCCGTCAATCCCATCCTGCATCATAACGTCAAGGATCAGCAGATCCACGGCATGCTCCTTTACGTATGCCACGGCATCCTCCGCCGTCCTAAGCCCCGCCACAAACTCATATTGCGTCGCGGCCCTCACGTACATTTCAAAAAATCCCCTCGAGATGTTCTGGTCGTCCGCCACCACAACCCTAATCTTATCACCCATCCGCAAAACCTTCCTTTCAGACCTCCAAATGGAAACTCTGACTCATCATACACCTCCATTATAGCAATCCGCCTGCCTCCTGTATATCACCCATTTGTACCATTTTTTGCCCTCTTTAATATTTTTCCCCAAAAAATATGGATCACTGGGACATGTCAATTGACGCGTCCCAGTGATCCAACTCACTTAAATAACCTTCATTTGTATGATTAACCGAAACGCAGGGTTGCTTTCCACCTGCATGCTTCCGCCCGCTTCCTCGATCTTCCGGCGGAGGGAGAGCAGGCCGCCGCTTTCGAAAATGGTAGTCTTTGGCGGTTTCCCGTTGTTGGTAATGGCGAAGAGAATACCACCTTCCTCCTCAGAAATCCGTACGGTAATGCAATCGCCCTCTGCATGCTTTACGGTATTGGCAGCACACTCAATGATTGCCTGTGCAAGCACCTCCACGCCGTCTTTCACCGAAATTCTTTCAGCAGAAATGCCATTCTTTCGTACAGCATCTTCCATATGCGCGGCATCCTCCAAGATGACGCGCACGCCGATGCTGTTTGCCATGGCAATGGCCTGCGTCAACGGATCCGCTTCCTTAACGTAGGGCTCCGTCGCCTCACCCAACAGGATTCTGTTCATCTGAAGCGTAGCATCCCGGACAATCCCCGCGTCCGTACTTTCCGCATTATTTAAGAAATGCCTGCCCATGAGCAGCACCTGTCCTAATTGGTTGTGCAGCGTCGCCCTGGCGTTTGCTTCCTCCTGCGCCATAAACATGTCCCTGGACAGTTCCGAAACAGCCTTCATGCGGCGCTGGAGATCCTGCAATCTTATGTTTTTCTCTTCCAGTTCTTCTATAATGCGCCACCGCTCCGTCACGTCCGTTGCGGTGATCTGATCATATTCCTTTTCCTCAAGGACGAGACGCTCCCGCGTAAAGAGCCACGCCTTTCCTTCCGGCAGGCGGATCAAAGTTTGCCCGTTTTGCTCCTTGCCATGCTCCCCAATCCATTTCCAATACTGCGAAACGTCTGACAGGTTTCCACCCGTTAACTGCCTGCAAAGCGCATCCATTTTCAAGTTGGAGAGCCTGACCGTTCCATTAGGATCACCTATGACAATACCTTCCGGGAAAAGGTTCATCGTCCGTCGGATAACATCCATGGTAAGGTGATTTTGGCGGTAAAACAGATTGTCCACCCGGCAAAAAAGAAATATTAGTCCCGAAAGGAACTCCGCTCCCAGGTGGAAAACCCATGGCAATTGAAACAGCGCATATTGGAAAGAACCATATCCCTGATCAGGATCATCCACCGTAACATAATGTCCGCAGTCCATTAGAAGCACAAATATTCCAAAGGACAGAAGCAGATTTGCAACCGCCAGAATCTCTCCCCGAATTCCCCGTTTGTCACGGATCATCCACAGCAAGGCAACTATTGTTCCGGTCACAAGCAAGATTGATGCCAGACAAAGGAGAAACCATAATGCGGATCCCCAGATTTCGACAACCGCTTTCATCGCGTTTCACCTCCCTTACGTATGTTCAGGAAGGTCGTTTCATCGCTTTTCCTGCGCTCCACCAAAAGAGCCGTTACGGGAAGCGCCGGAGCTCCGTCCGCCTCCATGGCAAGACGAAGACCATCCTCCGCCAGCGAGACCGTCATCCTTTTGAGACATGGCAAATACGCCTCCAACACGGTCTCAAAGGTATCATACAGCGAATGAATCTCCGGGATGGGAAATTCCGCATATTCCTCACCCACTGCCGCCGCGCGAATGCCGAGGCACTGCAGAAACCTCGCCGATTCCTGCAACGCCAAAAACAGTTCTCTGTTGCGTTTGGGCAAGGTCTCCTCGGACAACAGGAGAAGATTGCTCTTTCTCTTGGAATACGCATTTAGGATGCAACTTGTGGCCAGCGCTTCCCGAAACTCCTCCGTTCCGGGCGCCACGTTTTCCAACAGCTCACTGATCCTTTTTTGTTTGGGATAAATGGCGGCGGCGATGCGGGCATAGATCTCATTTTGAGCATCCAAACGTGCTTTTTTCTCTTTTAGCTTATTCTCCACCGCAATCAGGTCATTCTCCTCGCTTAGAAGTTCATTGGCCGAAGCAAGGCGCCGCTTTTCCCGGTTGAGCCCGCTTTCATCCTCCGTCCAAAAAGCATAACCAGAACGAAATGCCATTCCCAAAAGACGCGTATCCTCGTCCAGATACGTTGGATTCTGCAGAGAAGAAAGATACTGCGCTTTGGTTGCCTGAAGCGGGATTCTTGTCTTCCATACCGGCATGATCTTCTTATCCGTAATCAACGCGGGAACTCCCAGCCGTGCAAAAAAAGCAGCATAGTTCTCGTTGTGCGGAATCAGTCTGCCCCGGATACAGATTTCAAATATACCCAGGAGGCTAAAAATGTTAATCTCCGCATAGAAATACATTCGCGGAAAATTATGACGGTCAAAAACAAAATAATCGATCAGGATCAAGATCAGCCACGTAGCCAAAGTACCCAGCAGCGACCAAAGAATCCTGCCATTTTCCTTCCCCATTACCTTGATGAGAAGCCAGACTCCCACTGCAATGGTCAGACCCATCCAAACATAAAATAAGCCAAAAACAATTCCAAAGTCATACGTGCCCGGATTCATCGCAAAGGAGGAAAGCTCCGCCCTGGGGCGGTAAAACCACCCATGAAGGTCATTTGTCATGACAAGCAGGGAAAACGCGCCCGGTACGAGAAGCAGATACCCTTCCTTCCGCAGAATGTTTTCCCGCTCGCCCCTCAGAATACACAATGCCGTCATCAAAAACAGCGTGGCAACAAACACCATTGGCACGTTATAGGCGTAACTGACGTAGCGGTCCCAGACGACTGCGTGTCCCGTCACACGGAACTTCCATACGCGAAGCACCAGATACGCAATCATCAGAACGCCTGACGACATCACGTAACTCCGCGCCCTGCCGGGAAGCATCCTTGCGCGCACCGACTGCATCCAAAAAATAAGGAGCCCTGCGTATATCAGAAATCCCATGCTGAAAGCCACGGAATTAATCAATCGTACCCCAGTTCTGGTAAACAGGTTGCAAACTCCCGCCAATAAGAGGAAGGCCAGAAACAATATTGTGTTTTTATTCTGCCGTACGTTCCATCTCATTTTCCTAATTTCCCGTTGCGTAATCTGCCAAACTTCAATCATTCACTTTGAGTCCCGTGATCATAATAATGACAAACGTCATTCTCCCCCACCTCTAATCGTGACAATTTCCCTATTGAAAAAGCCCTTCCGGTAACGTACGATTTAGTTAATCAAGAAAGTCTCACGGCGCAAAGCATGCGCCTGAAAGGAGTTCTTATGGAAAACAAGGAAGAAATCCAAGTAAAAAAACAAAAGAAGGGATTATCGGAAATTATTAAATCTTTGGTGAACCGCATCATCGACGTTTTTCGCGATTATCCCGTGACCATGATTGCCATCATGCTGGCAGCGCTGGCCTTTTCTTTGGTCGTTGGCGATCTTAGCAGAGAGGCGGATAAATTCTTAACAAAATTTGCTAACGTGTGTCTGATCACGGCGACGGGTTCCCTGTTTTTTGAAGAACTTTTCAAGAAGAAACCCATCGTCAGGATTGCCGGTTATTGCCTGAGCGCGGTCTCCGCCATTATCTACGTGGCAATTTTCTTTACGAAAAGCGAAATGCTTCTTGGCATGGATGCCGACATTGTAAGGGAGACAGCCGCAAAACTCCTTGCACTGCAAGGCGTGATCCTGCTAGGATTCGCGGTTTGGCACATGTTCCGCCGTTTAGAAGAGGATTTTGAGGTTTATGCCACCAAGGCGTTCGTGGAATTAATCAAGGCAACCGTAATCTATGGTCTCTTCGCCGCAGGCCTCGCAGTCATCGTATTGATCTTTGACGCCCTCATTTTTGATACGGACGATTTTCTGTCGCAGGTGGAGATTTTTCTGGCAAGCGGCATTTACGTGCCGATGTGCCTCAAGGCGATCTCCGGAAAGAATGCGGAGCCCGGAAAGTTCTTCCGCGTCTGCATCCAGTACGTGCTCCTTCCCATGCTCCTAATTTCCTTTGCCATCATTTACCTTTACATCGCAAAGGTTTTCCTTACCAATGACATTCCTTCCAACAGGATCTTCTATATTCTGGCAGGACTCTTCTCCATCGGCATGCCCATCTGGACCTGCGTTCACGGTTTGCGCCAAAAGGAAGGGTTCCTTACCAAGGCAGCCACTTTCCTGCCTTACGTGTTTCTGCCTTTTGTGCTCCTGCAGTGCTGGAGCATCGGCCTTCGCGTCGGTCAGTACGGCATCACGGAACCCCGCTATTTCGGCATCGTTTTGATCCTGTGCGAGATCGTTTATTTTGGACTGTACGTCCTGCATCACAGAGGCAATAAGCAGGCAATTTCCTGGGTTTTGTTTGCCGCAATGGCAGTCACCTTTTTTAGCCTCCTTTGCCCCGGAACGACCTATGACGCCGTGACCGTTCGTTCCCAGATGTCCCGCATGAAGAAAATGTTGGCATCCCCCAATCCAACCGCCGAAGAGAAATCTTCCATCAAGAATTGTTACCGCGAGATCAAAAACGTCGGCTTCAAAGGCAAAAAAGCCCTGGAGACCCAACTCAGCAAGGAACAAATAGATCGGATCGATTCCTACGATGAATACGGTAACCTGACGCATGACATGGTATACCTATATTCCCATAGATCCAGTGATTATATTGAGGTTGCAGGCTATAGCCGCATCTATGAGATCAATACCGATTCCGGCCAGGATTCTTACCTTGGCGACGGACAGATCAAGCTTCAGTACGCAAACCCAGATAAAAGGAGAAGCTCCGAACCCATTCTCGCTGACGTAAGCGAACTGGTGGATTACGCGCTAACCTTCACCAAAAGCCATGACCCTGATTTCAGCATTGACAATTACCGCGTATGTCCCGTCAATGATCATCAAGCCATTTGGGTAACAAGCTTCACCATCCATTTCTATGCGGACACAAAGAAAATCGATACCATGTACTTGAACGGTTATCTCATGGAGAAATAATCACAATCATCCTCTTTCATGCTTCTGATCAGGCCAAGGATTCTCGTGGCATTGATCAGAAGCTGTTTCCTTGTCAGCCTTCCTGCTTTCAATGCCGCCATCAAGTCATCATAATCCCGCTTGCTTCCCGGCATGACAAGCTCTCCGCCGCTGGCCGTAATGCGGGATGCCTTTGCGCTGGGATATACTGCGTCCGGCGCATCCATGCCGCCCACGATCCAATCCGTCATGACAACGCCCTGGAAGCCAAATTCCTTCCGGAGCACCCAATCCGTCAGATCCTTCCGCTCCGAAGTGTGAATGCCGTTTAGCAGATTGTAGGAGGTCATGACCGTCGCAGGCTGGGCCTCACGGATGCAGATCTGGAAACCCTTGAGATACAATTCCCTCATGGCTCTCTCGCTGACGCAGCTGTTATTGCATGCACGATTGGTCTCCTGATTGTTTGCCGCATAATGCTTGATGGTCACGCCGCGTCCCGGATGGCGCTGAACGCCATTCGTGATGGCAGCGGCAAACTTACCGCTGATCAGGGGATCCTCAGAGTAATATTCAAAGTTTCTGCCACAGCGGACGTCGCGGTGCAAATTCAGTGCCGGTGCAAGCCACAAATCCACGCCAAACTCCGTCATTTCACGTCCAACGACGTCACCGCAGCGCTGCGCCAGCTTGAGGTTCCAGCTCTGTGCGATTGCCGTGCCGATGGGAATGGAAGTGCAATACTGACTTTGGATCTCCGCCCCCTTCTTTGGCCGCTTTTGACCCTGCAGCTTCATCATCAATGCAATGGGTGCAGGCAGAAAATCAGAAAGGCCAGGCAGCATCACGTCGCCAAGGCCATGCGCTCCGTCCTCGTCCACCCAGTATTTCTTGCTAAGGCGAAGACCGGCAGGACCATCTGCCATACTCAGCGCAGGAATGCCTTTCTCCAACAGCTTACCCGTGGTCTCACCGGCAGCTCCGGCCACTCTTCTTCCCGCATTGCCGATGCCGTTCCAGCGCTTGTCACTGGGATCAAATGCCCCAAGCGACAAATAAACCAGTTCTTCATCCGTCAGGTCATGCAGACTCGGATCGATCTCCGGATCCGCCTTGTAGGATATCTTCTCCGCCTGGATTGCCTTCGGATCCAAGGTCAGCACGCCAGCTTCCTTCGGAAGCTTTTCTTCCTCGCGGGCCTCTGGCTTAAAATCTTCAAAATCCGTGGTGCCAAGAACGTGGCGCACCTGTCTGGTCACAACGTCCTTTTTCAGCTGCACGGCGCCGCAGACGGCCGTGTCGCGGCTGTTCTTTCCGAGCCTTAACGCGTACGTTCCTTTCTCCAACAAATAGCAGGAATTCTCAGAATCATAAGAAGCCAGATCTGACATGGCAAACGCGATCACCAGTTCCTGGCTCTCCCCGGGTTCAAGGGTCTTCGTCTTGGCAAATCCGGCTAGAACCTGATAGGGCTGGTCCAGCTTACCCTGCGGCACGGAAACATAGAGTTGCACGGACTCCTTACCGGCACGGTCCCCTACGTTCTTTACCTCAAACTTCACCGTCACCAGTTCTCCGCAAATTTCCGCATGTCCTTCCCCGATCTCAAATTCCGTGTAAGAAAGGCCAAATCCAAAAGGATATGCCGGTGCCTTCCCCACGGAATCAAAATACCGGTATCCCACGTAGATTCCCTCGCGATATCTGGTGTCATCCCTGTCGCCAAAATCTCCCAGCTTGCAATAGTCTTCCCAAGCCGCCCAAGTCGTTGCGAGCTTACCGGAAGGGGTTGTCTTTCCAAGCAAAACGTCTGCAAAACCGGCTCCCGTCAAGGCTCCAAGCTGTGACAGCAACAAAATGTTGTCTACTTCTGACACCTTTGTCAGATCAACGGGACCACCCACGTTCAGAACCAACATGAATTTGGGAAAGCTGTTTTGCAGCGCCAAAATGTCGCGGACTTCCGTATTCGTAAGCAAAATGTCTCCCTGCTCCGCCTTACGGTCATTTCCCTCTCCGCAAATCCTCGAGAGCACGTAGATCGCAACGTCCCCGTCCGCTTCCAGCGGAAGATCGTATTCCGGCTGTGGCATCACGGCGCCCATGCCTTCCACCACGGCATTTACGTGCTTCTCTTTCGCGCGCTTTTTCACCTCGCGCACAAAATCATCGTGAGCGTCCTCTATGATCTCATCATACGCATCCAGCCAATCCTTGGTCGTAATGGTAAAACCAGCCCTCTCCAGCCCCTTCTCAATGGAGATCGCAAAGTGAGAATATACTTCTCCTGATCCCGTGCCGCCCCGCAGCGTATGGCGGGCGCCGCTGCCGTAAAGAGCTACCTGACAGGGCTCCTCCAGCGGGAAATCTCCGTTTTTCCTCAAAAGTACCATGCACTCCGGCAACATGGCACGAACCTTTCTTGCGTGTATTTTCTCCAATTCCGTCAACTTCACGTTTTTGCCCTCCTTACGCTTTTCTGCTGCCCCTTGTCAACAAGTGATTATGCTTTCATTTATCATATTTCCCATTCAAATCCCTTGCAAAAAGGAATCTTCCCAGCCTCTTTCCGTATATTATAGCATAGGCTTTTATAAAAAACTAGCCGCCGGGCAGATTTCTAAGAATTACGTTTTACGCAAAAAAAGAGATCGCGCGGTCGTTCTCTCGCGCGATCTCCTTACACGTATTCAATTACTGACTTATTTACTTTGCAGCTTCTGCAGAACCTAAAGGCACCTTGACTTCATGAGATACGTACTCTCCGTCCTCGAGACGGCTGTAACAAACGGTGACTTCCTCGCCCTGCTTGTAGTACTGCAGGATCGACCTGGCATCCGCATTGGAGGTGACTCTCATCTTTTCGATTCTGGTAATGACGTCGCCCTTCTTGATGCCGGCCTTATCCGCACCGCTTCCCTCGGCTACGTATAATACGTAACCGCCTTCGGGAAGGCCATAGTATTCTCTCGCCTCGTCACTTACGCTCTGCAGCCTTACGCCCAGATAACCTTGCTCATCTTCTGCCACAAGCTCGGTTCTTAACTGATACTCCATGAGTTCCTTGATGATGGGACTTGCCGCACTGATGGGAATGGCATAACCCATGCCCTCAACGCTCTCACCCTGCATCTTGTTGGATACGATACCGATCAGCTCACCCTTGATGTTGACAAGGGCACCGCCGGAATTACCATGGTTCACGGCTGCATCCGTCTGAATAAAGGTCCCCTTGACGCCGTCTTCCGTGGTCATCTCACGATTCAGCGCACTAATGACGCCGTCCGTTACGGAGATGCCGTAGCCAAGCGCATTACCGATCACGACTGCAGGCTGTCCAAGCTTTAGGTTGTCGCTGTCGCCAAGCTTTGCGATAACGATCTTGGACTTCGTTTCCTCACTGACGTCCTTTAGGTTGACTGACAGAACAGCCAGGTCCATGCTCTGATCCATACCCTTTACCTTTGCTTCCAAGGTGGTATTGTCAATGAACGTGATCTCAAGTTTTTTGGAATCCCTTGCCACGTGATGGTTGGTCACGATCAAAAGCTCCGTCTCATTCTCGCCAATGATAACGCCGGTACCGCCGGCCTGCGGCGTGTAGGATCTGCCCCACCAGTCGCGCTCCTCTTCCCCGGTGTTAAGAATCGTCACCATGGCCGGAATCACTTCCTCAACCATTTCCGACATGTCCGTGGTCACCAGCTGGATGTTGTCAGGATTGGCAATGGAAATGCTTCCGCCTTCTATGGTCTGCGTGATGTCCTTCGGCTTAACAACAGGTTTATCCTGTTCAACGGCCGGCTGGTTCTCGATCACTGCGGGCACGTTTACCGCCGCATTTTTCTCCCATACGCCCGTTGCGGCACAGATTCCGTAAAAGGTTCCGCCGGCAACGCCGCCGAAGATGACTGCCAGAGCCGCAGCAGCCGCTGCTTTCTTAAAGAATCCGCCACCCTGCTTTTTCTCCTTCGCCTTCTTTACGCTCTTAGCTTTCCTGCCCTTATTCATCTCCTGGGCATATACGTCAGCCCATCTGTCATTGTTATCCCTCACGGGAGCCTCACTCACGCGGTCAAAATATGCATTCGCCGTGGGCACAGGATTCATCGCGCTTGCCTGCTCGGCTGTGGGCGCCGGATTCACCGCGCTTGCCTGCTCGGCTGCGGGCGCCGGATTCACCGCGTATGTCTGCTCGGCTGTGGGCGCGGATTCCGTCACCTTTACCTGCTCCGTAACAGGGGCCTGATATACTGCGCTCGCCTGTCCCGCCGTCAACACTTGATAAGCTGCCGTTTCCGGAGTCTGCCCGGCTTCCCTGACCTGCGCCGATGCCTGATTTTCCGCAGGCTTTTGCGCATCCCCCTCAGGCCTGAGCCTCTCTCCCGTCATGGGATCAAAATTCATTCCCGGATACAGATTGTCTTCACTCATATTGGTACACCCCTTTTCCTTAATGCTTATGGACTCAGTATAGAATGGCTTTGTGTACGTTTTGTGTCTTTTTTACGTTGATTTGGTTTCATTTTTTCCAATATTGCTTATTATCAGAAAGCAGAAGAACCAAACCTTTCGGGAGTTTGCGGTAACGCTTTCCCAAAAGGTATCCCGCATACTTAAAGCAACACTGAGTCAGGAAATAAGGGATTTTTCCCGTCTCCCCCCGGTCCTTTAATGCGAGAATCGTATTCTTCACCAGTTTTTTACCCTCAGATTCCGATTTCACCTTAGCAAAGATCTCCGGATGATCCGCCTGGGAAACACCAAGGTCAAAATTGCGGTGAAGCTGTTGCATGCAGGAATAATTATGGGAATGTACCACCAGCGCGTCAGCCTCATAGGATACGAGCCATCCGTTTTGAATCGCGCCGGCGGCGTAGATCATGTCCTCGTTGAAAATCGTATGCCGGATAAAGCCGCCCTGCTGATCATAGACGTCCCTGCGATAAGCAGCGCAAACGTTGGAGCAAAAATACGTTTTAATTCCAAGGCGTTTCACGTCATCCTTTCCCTTCAGCATGGAATGCTCCGGATAATTAAACTGTCTGGAGATTCTCTCCAATACGCCGCAATCTCTCTTGGGCAACTGTCTGCCATATGCCACGGCCACCTTCCCCGACAGATTCTTCGTCAGATTCTCCAACAGGTACTCATTCTCCGGCATGGCATCCTGCGTCAGAGTCACAAAAACTTCTGCATCTGACTGCAATACGCCAAGATGTCTCGTCCTGCCATGGTCAAAATTCTTTTTTTTAACGTGATACACGGAGACAAAAGGATATTCTTCCACAAGCTTCCTTCCGTTCATCAGTTTCCTGAAATAAGATTTTTCCGTGTTCATCAAAATAACCTTGTTCACGGGCAGGCTTTGCTTTCCCAGCCGGTCCAGCAATTCAAATAACTCCTCGCCCGGTTTATAGGTTGGAATAATCACGTCTACTTTCACTTTTCCCCCGCCTTTCTACTGGCCATCCTTCTAAAAAGGGGAGCCCGATAAGGCTCCCCGCTTTGTTCCATCCTCAGATCAGGTTACTCGCCATTAATACTTGGATGAATAAGACTTGATGTATTTACTGTATTCCTTTACGGTACTGGTCACTGCATAGTCTTCGTCACCAAACAGATACTCATGCAACCACTTAACGTTCTTTTCCAGATCCTCCGGTACCACGCAGCTTCCCTTTGCACCCATGTTCTTTACGCTGAGGCAATCCTCCTGAGGGAACATGACGCCATCTTCAACGATCCTGTAGTCCATGACGTGCGTGATCAAAGTCGTAATGTCGTCCGCATGAAGACTGGTGTAGATGTCAGACTGTACGGCATTAAATGCATCCAGCAGGCTGTTTACGTCCGCTTTCTTTGCCTCCGTTTCGATGGCCTTAATGACCTCCCTCTGACGTGCGGTACGTGCGAAGTCATTGCCTACGTAACGAATACGGCAATAGGCAACTGCCTGCATGCCAGTCAAATGTTGGAAGCCGGGACTTGCCAATTTCTGATACTTTTCATTCATGGTCTGACCAATGCTGATGCCGTAGTTGTTCAGATGAACCAACTCGTTGCTGTCAACGTCAATGTCAACTCCGCCAAGGGCATCGATCACGCCCACCAGCGCCCAATAACTGACAGTTACGAAATTCTCAATGTTCATGTCAAGGTTAGAATTCATCATCTTTACGGCCGCTTCAGCACCGCCCCTTGCATATGCGGCATTACACTTGCTGTAAGTGTCGCCGGTATTCAGGAAGGTGTCACGCAAAATGCTGACTAACTTGATGTCACCGTTGTCCAAGTTAACGCTTGCAATCATCATTGCGTCACTGCGGAAACCCTTCAAAAGTCCGCTCTTGCGAAGGTCATTTGCGGGCAAAAGTCCCACCGTTTGCCCACTGTCATTTTTCTTCTCACGGCTGATGTCCACGCCGAAAAGCGCAACGTTCATGTATCCCTTCATGGTCTCACTTTGCTTTACTTCCTGCGCAATCTCCAATTTTTCTTCATGCAATTCAACGATGCTGATGCCTTCGTTCTCCGAATCCGTTCCGAATGCCCTCACCACCACGTAGCATGCAACTCCAAGGAGCGCCACAATGATCAGCTCCATAGCAAAAATAATGATCTTCGTCGTACTTTTCTTCTTACCGTTCCTAGCCATTCTTCTTTCTCCCATTACCTTAATACATTTGTATTAATATGCATTTTTATTAATGAACCCGGTAAAGAACGTCATAATGATGATCTTTACGTCGAACCAGATGGACCAATTTTCAATGTAATATATGTCACATTCGATCCTCTTACGGATGGAGGTGTCTCCTCGGTAACCATTTACCTGTGCCCATCCCGTCAGGCCTGGTCTGACCTGATGTTTTACCATGTATCTTGGGATCTCTTCCTTGAATTTTTCAACAAAGAGTGGCCTCTCAGGCCTCGGTCCCACAAGACTCATGTCTCCCTTTAGAATGTTAAAGAGTTGCGGAAGCTCGTCCAGGCTTGTCTTTCGCATGATCTTGCCAACCCTCGTCACTCTCGGATCATTCTTCGTCGTCCAAGCCTTTTTTTCTTCGGAAGGTGCCTGGACTGCCATGCTCCTGAACTTGTACATCGCGAAGGGCTTATTGTGCAGTCCGACGCGCTCCTGCTTGAAAATAACCGGTCCCGGGCTTGTCAGCTTTACCAATACGGCACAGACAAGCATTACGGGGGACGTAACGATGATGCCAAACAGCGAACCCAGAATGTCTGCAGCCCTCTTGATCATGGCATTTCCCGTGTTTGTCAGCGGCACGTACCGGATGTTGATTACCGGAAGTCCCATCAGATCCTCCGTGTATGGCCTCGTAGGAATCAAACTGTTGTAATCCGGAATGAACTTCGTGTGCACGCCGGACTTTTCGCAGATTCCGACGATCTCGCCCAGATAATCATAATCCCGAAGGGAAAGGGTGATGGCCACCTCGTCCCACTCGTTTTCCGCGAGCATCTTTGGAAGCGCCTCGATCGTTGCCTGCACGGGAATGCCTTTATATAAGGTTCCCACCGGCACGTGATCATCCAAAAAACCGCTGACCTGATATCCCCACTGCGGATTCTCCAGAATGCGTTTCACGTACTCCTCAGCCGCCCTGGAATACCCCACCAACAGAATGTGCTTAACGTTATAGCCCTTTTTCCGGATGGTCTGCAGGGTCTTTCTTAAGATTACCCTAGACATCCCGGTCAGAAAACAGTTCAGAACATAAAACAATGCCAGCACGGATCTGGCATAATTAAATTCCCGCACGACCAAATAAATAATGATGATCAGCGCGGCCATTCCCACGGTATTAGCCTTGATAACGTCGAAGATCTCGAATCTTCTGCGAACGGTACGCTTCGGCGTATAGACGCCAAAGCGGTAATAAAGCACCATATAGCCAGGGATAATATAAACCAAGAGGAAAATATAATCCCGAAGCGGCAAAACGCCGGGGCCCGGCCCATCGAGGAGCACGTAGAACTTTATGACGTAACCCAGAATCAACGAGACCGCCGTGATCAGGGCATCGATCAAAACCAGCATTCGGTTGAAAACCTTCTGATTGTCCTTTATCATATCCAACCCGCCGCAAGCCTTTACAGCTTAGCCCTTTATATGAAATTTGGTCACGGTTACCTATCGTCTTCATTATAAGGCAGGCACCCCAAAACCGCAATTTAAGAATTTATGAAGGTAATTCTTAAGACGCCTTAAGAATTACCTTCATAAATTCCTCAAATTGCCGCAAAACCAAATTGACTCTCAGATACCTTGACGGGTGATCGGTTCTCAGATTGGCATACTCTTCGTTTTCATACGAGGACAAGCCTCTCCAGTTTTTCTTCCTCCGTCCACCAATCATTCCCATCCTTGTCTTCTAAAATGCCCTTTGAATCAAAGGCATGGCTTATCTCATGACCAATGACCATTCCCCTATGAATATAAAGTGAAAAAGAAAAGGCCTGCCAGTTACGGCAGGCCTCAGATTGAAGACAAACGAGGTTTTGGAATGGCATCCAAAACCTCGTTTGTCTTCAATCTGAAGCGATCAGTTTCCAACAACTGATCGCTCATCTTCGAATCCACGAGCATATTAGCTCCATTTCAATTATCACGTAATTCAAAAGCTTCCCCGGCCGAAAAGGAACCTTATGTTTTCTGCCGTCCTTTGAGGCACTTAGCCTTATGCCATCCATCAGCCCTTTCAGATAAAGCAATCCCATCTTTTTCCTGACAAAAAACAGAAATTTAATTCCAAAACCCGCAAGCAAAAATGGCAGATTGATCAGTTTCTGGAGAAACGGCTCGTTCTTCGCGATTACGTAAACGCTGTTTGCCGCCGCTCGGCGCGTCTTCCACTCATTGTAGCGGGATCCCGTGGAGGCACTGCCGTAATGAATCACCCTGGCCGTCGGCTCATAAATGTTTACGTAGCCATGAATCCTTGCCCTCCATCCCAGATCCAGATCCTCCAGATAGGCGAAATGATTCTCGTCAAACAATCCAATCTCCTCCAATGCGGAGTACCGGTACATCGCCGCCCCGCCGCAGGCAGAAAAGATCTTTGTCCGCTTTTGATAGTCCGCGTATGGCTTTCCTTTGCCCCTTGCGAGCGCCCAGCCCAGAATCGAATAAACGTCTCCGGCATCATCCAGGATCTCCGGCTTGTCCCACGTGAGCATGGCCGCGCTCACGGAGAAGATCTTCTTGGATCTGTTTATGGTCTGATACAGATTTTTGATAATGTCAGGATAGACCTTT
Organism: Acetatifactor sp.; assembly: GCA_024693365.1. Lineage (GTDB taxonomy): Bacteria > Bacillota > Clostridia > Lachnospirales > Lachnospiraceae > Acetatifactor. The sequence goes on from JAILLF010000047.1 coordinate 24,822, forward strand.
GTGTCATTGTTCAGAAGAAACACGAAGGGACTTTTGCTGTTTTGGATCCCAACGTTCACGGCATGACAAAAGCCCGTGTTAGAATCGAGACAGATGAGACGCGTCTGCGGAAATTTCTCCCGGATCAGTTCCACGCTCCCGTCATCCGAGGCGTTGTCCACGACCAAAACCTCATACTCTGGCGTCCCCTCCGCCTGATCATACAGGGAAGCAAGACATTCCTCTATGAACTTGATTCCCTTATAATTCGGGATGACCACCGTAACAGCCGTCATACGCGCTCCTTCTCTTTTTTCTTCTCCCCTGGCATCCTATCTTCCGGAGCCACCATTTTCCATGGCATACCATCCGCTTGCTTCTTGCAACTTATTTCTTTCTGCTTGCTTCTTACGACTTGCTTCTTACTACTTTTTTCTTACGACTTGCTTCTTACCACTTGTTTCCTACTGCTTGCTTCTTACTGCTTGCTTCCTACTACTAGTTCGTTATCACGCATTCTTTACCACGAGCTCCGGGTCCCACAGGATCCGCTTCCCATGCTTTTGCAGTTCCTTGCAAAATGCAAGACTCAGCGCCTTCACGTCCGCGCACTCCATAAGCGTGCCAACGTCAAAAATCTCAACCTGCGTCGCTGACGCATCCTTATTGCCGGCAATTTCTTGCCCAAACACCTTTCGCGTACGGTAGGGCACGCCAACTACGCTTTCAAACAAGGGCCAAAACTCTTTTGCAACGCAGATGCACCGAAGATCAACGGCCTCCGCATCCTGCGTCAGGACGGCCCTGTGAAGGGGACCGCTAAAGCCTTCCTTCAAGCCTTCATAGAATACGCTTTCATCTTCCGCCATGCGGCCTCCCACAAGCGTCTGACCGCACTCATCCAAGACCTTCCCGCCAACCGCGCCGAGATCCCTGCGATTCTCCAAGGCAGGATGTTCCATCCAAACGTCACCCAGGTTCTGCCCTTCGCCAGAGGCAAGGGACTTTGGCATCTCCTTTTCTCCGTGAAACTCTAATCTGTAAAATCCCACGTGCTTCAAATCTTTTGCAGCGGCATTCCATCCTTGCTCATCTGCAAAATCCTGCAGCGCCCGCCTTCCAGCCTCATATGCATACAATTTGCTCTGTGGATTCTCCGCCGTAGAACCACCGTGACATCTCCAGTGATAAAGCACCTTCGGTACGTGCCGGATGGCCTTTTCCGGTTCAAGCCCCTGCGCCATGATCTCCGCGGTCACGCGAAGCACCAAGTCATAATCCTGCGCCCCGTCAAATTCCTTCCGAAGCCGGAGTTTTCGGAAAAGCTCCCGCTCCATCACCAGAAAATGGCAAACGTAATTATTTGACAATAATAAATCCAGATTAAAATCTTCCTTCAGGTTTGGCTCATAATAATGCTCTTCGCCATCCCACTTATCTTCATCGGAATAAATGACCAGCGGTGCACTCTCTGCCGTCGCATTTCCTGCTTCCTTCCTTCCGCAAATGGCCATCGCCATCTCAAGCAGCGCATCCGGCGTCAGCATGTCGTCATGATCCAGCAAGCCAACGTAATCTCCCGATAGATACGGTATCCCCGCATTAGTATTCTCTGAAATTCCTTCATTCGACGGCAATTTTACGTAACGTACTGCTGCTTTCAGTCCCTCATTTTCCTCGATCTCCGAGCAGATCTCTTTGCAGGCATCTTGTACCGCCTTATCCTCCGTAGCATCCAAGATCAGCAATTCCCATTTAGGATATACCTGTGCCTGCACGGAATAGATCATATCCTTTAGAAATCCCGGATCTGTTCGATATGCGGGAACAAGAATTTGAAAGAATGGCATGGTTTGTCCCAGCTTCTCCTCATCCCGGATCCACTCCGCCGCTTCCCGCCGCATGATCTCAAGTTCTTCCCCGGTAAACGCCGTCGGTTCGTACTTCTCGGCCATTGCGAGTCTCTCCCGCGCTGCATTCCAAGTGTTACGAAGACCATTGCGCTGCAGATAATATAAAGTTTTCTTTAAATTCGCGAACGTTAGCTTTCCCATGCCTGCATTCTTTCCATCATCGTTTCATCATTATCCTGCGCCACTGTTGCAGCATTCGTCTGAAGGGAGCCCCGCCAAACGCGAAGCTTTCAACTCCTTTATCTCGACAAACTGGAAGTTGTCGAATTCTTTTCCCTGACAAACTGAAAGTTGTAGGGCTCTTTTTCATGACAAACTGAAAGTTGTAGGGCTCTTTTTCATGACAAACTGGAATTTGCTGAGCTCTTTTGTCTCGACAGACGAATCTTGTTTCTTCAATTTACGGGTCAAACTTAGCTTTTTGTCATTCTACCCGTAGTCTTTTCCAGCTTCCTACGGGTCAAATTGCTTCTTTTGCCTTTTTGCCCGTAGTCTTTTCCAATTTCCTACGGGTCATTTTGCTTCTTTTGCTTTTTTGCCCGTAGTCTTTTCCTGCTTCCTACGGGTCATTTTGCTTCTTTTGCTTTTTTGCCCGTAATCCTTTCCAACTTCCTACGGGTCATTTTGCTTCTTTTGCTTTTTTGCCCGTAGTCCTTTCCAACTTCCTACGGGTCATTTTGCTTCTTTTGCTTTTTTGCCCGTAATTTCTATGTTATCCCATGTTTTCTTCGCAATTTTGGATAACCTGTCACGGAATTTACACTACCTAAGCTGCTTACAAGTCTATTTACTTTCCATACGCTTAACGCTACTTCACGTTTGTTGCTTTTTTTTAATCTTAAAATGCAACACGTGGAGGCATTTATTCTGTTTCTGTTGCTTTTACCTCCCGCGTAGGCTCCGCCCCTTTAGCTGAGGTATTTGTCAAGCAAGCAACATCGTGACAAACTCCATGCATCAGTAATCACCTCGACAAACCCCAATTTGCGCGTTTCTACAAGCGGTGCCGGATGGAGCAATTGAGCAGGCGGGAGCTTGCTCACAAGCCTGCTCATATTGCGAACAGACGATAGCGCGACAGCGCGACACCAGCCTAACGCAAAGCGTTAGGCTGGTAG
>JAILLF010000034.1 GCA_024693365.1 Acetatifactor sp.
GTACATTCTTCTCTGCGCAGGCGACATCGGATAGTATTCCTTCTCCTTAGCCTTCGGTACGTGCTCGTACTCCCGCCTTTGTCCCTTTGCAAGCAGCTCGGCAAGCCGCTCCGGCGTCGGACCCGCAAACACGTCCTTCAGCGTCAGCCTCACTCCCGTCCGCTCCTCAAGCGCGCTCAGGAGCCTCGTTGCCCTCAGCGAATGCCCTCCCAGGTCAAAGAAGCTGTCCCTTACGCTTACCTGCTCCACTCCCAGTATCTCCCGGAACGCTTCGCACGCCGCCTCCTCGTTCCCGTTTCTCGGCGCCACGTACTCAGCCACTCTCTCCGCCTCTATCTTGGGCAGCGCCCTCCTGTCCAGCTTACCGTTCGCCGTTACCGGAATCGCGTCTATCTGCATCACGTACGCGGGTATCATGTAGTCCGGAAGGCTCTCTCCCAGCTTCCTTCTTACCTCCGCCCCGTTTATCTCGCCCTCTCCGACAAGGTACGCGTGTATCGCCTTCTCTCCTCCGGCGTCTTCTCGCGCGATGACCGCGCAGTCCCGGATCCCTTCCAGTTCCCGGATCCGTCCCGCAATTTCTCCCAGCTCGATCCTTAGTCCGCGGATCTTCACCTGGTCGTCCATTCTTCCAAGGTACTCCACGTTTCCGTCTTCGTTCCATCTCGCCAGGTCTCCCGTCCGGTACGCCTTCCCTTCCCCAAACGGGTTCTCCACGAACTTCTCCGCGTTCAGCTCCGGGCGGTTCAGGTATCCCTTCGCAACGCCGTCTCCCGCGATCCAAAGCTCTCCCGGGATCCCTATGCCGCACGGAACCTCTCCCTGCATCACGTATACCTGCGCGTTGCTGATCGGCTTCCCTATCGGCAGCCTCTCGTAATCGTACCCGCAGTCGTAATACGTCACGTCTATGCTCGCCTCCGTCGGCCCGTAGAAGTTCACCAGCCTCGTTCCCACGTTCACCGACCTGATTTGTTCGTTGAACCTCCTTAAGTGGTCCGTCGTCAGCGCCTCGCCGCTCGCAAACACGTACTTCAGGCTCCTCAGCGCTTCCGCTCCCCCGCTTCTTTCCAGTTCCCCAAGAAACGCGCTCAGCATCGACGGCACGAAGTGCACGTGCGTTATCCCGTTCCCTTCTATCGCTTTCCTTATGTCCTCCGGCGACTTCTCCGCCCCCGGCGCCAGCAGCACGACCCGCGCTCCCACCAGGCCCCACCAGATCAGCTCCCACACCGACACGTCAAACGTGAACGTCGTCTTTTGCAGCACCGCGTCCCCGGGCCTTAGCGGATACCTTCCGTCCATCCACAGGATCCTGTTGATCAGTCCGCGGTGTCTGTTCAGCACTCCCTTGGGCCGGCCCGTCGTCCCCGACGTGTAGATGCAGTACGCCGTGTCCTCCGGTCCGTTCACCCGCTCCGGGTTTTCGCGTGCGCCTTCCCAGACCCTGCCGTCCCCAAGGTCGATCACCGGCACCTTCGCCTCGAATTCCGCCTTGTGCGTCAGCAGCGCCTTCGCCCCGCTGTCCTCCAGCATGAACCGGATCCTCTCCTCCGGATACCTCGGGTCGATCGGCACGTACGCTCCTCCCGACTTCAGTATCCCGTAGATCCCCGCAACCATCTCAAGGCTTCTCTCCGCCATGATCGCCACGTGGTCGTTCGGCCTTACTCCCATCCCGCGCAGCCGGTTCCCCAGCGCGTTTGCGCGGGCGTTCAGCTCCCCGTACGTAAGGCTCTCCTCCCCAAACGTGACCGCCGTCGCCTCCGGCGTCCTCTCCGCCTGCTCCTCAAACAGTTCCACTGCCGTCTTGTCCCTGGGATACTCCGCCTTCGTGTCGTTGAACTTCTTCAGGATCAGTTCCAGTTCCTCCGGACCCGCCGTGCCGATCTCCGATATCTTTTTCTCCGGCTCCTTCGTCACCTCTCTCAGCACCGTCTCGTAATGCCCAAGCATTCCCTCGGCGCTTTCCCTGCGGTAAAGATCCGTGCAGTACTCAAGGCTGACTCGGTATTCCCCGTCCTCCTCCCAAATTACAAAATTCAAATCAAACTTAGCTGCCACGCGCTCCTGTCCCGCAAAGCTTACCTCCGCCTCGCCAAGGCGGAGCCTTGGCTGCTCGTTGTTCTGGAACACAAGCATCACGTCAAACAGAGGATTCCTGGACATATCTCTTCTGACGTCAACGTTCTCCACCAGTTCCTCAAACGGGTACTCCTGGTTTTCGTATGCCTTAAGGCAGGTTTCTTTTATTTCCTGCAGGAATCCGGCGTAGCTCTTGCCGCCTTCCGGCCTTCCCCTCATCGCAAGCGTGTTTACAAACATGCCCAGCATGCTTTCCGTGTCCCTGTGCGTTCTGCCGGACGCGGGGCTTCCGATCACCACGTCCTCCTGCCGGCCGTATTTGCCAAGCAGGACCATCGCCGCCGACAGCAGGATCATGTATTCCGTTGCTCCTGAAGCCTTTGCCAGTTCCCGGATGCCCTCGCTCAGTTCACGCCCAAGGGCCTTCTCCGTCACTGCGCCCCTAAAGCTCTGCTCCATGGGTCTGGGGAAGTCCGTGGGCACGTCAAGCACGGGGATCTCGTCCTCAAACTGCCCCTTCCAGTACTCCGCCTGGCCGCTTAGGTCCCTTCCCCTCATCCATTCGCTGTAGTCCTTGTACTGGCGTATGTCATTATCATCATTTTCGCCATTATAAATCGCAGAAAACTCTTGCAGAAACTTCACCATGCTCATGCCATCAGTAGCAACGTGATGAATGTCCACCATAAAATAACACTCTTGTTCTGATTGAACTACAGCCATCCTTACGACCTGCCCGCGAGCCAAATCAAAAGGGGCAACTAGCGCGGCATGCTCTGGCGAAGCCTCATATACGGAAAAATCCAAAACAATGTCCTGCGCGGGAATGATCTGTTGACAGATCGTATTTTCGCCAGAAAAATACTTTGTTCTTAGGATCTCGTGGCGAACAATCATTTCATGCAATGAATGGCGCATCCGGTCGACATCAACCCTTTGAGAGGAGCGCAAGAACACCGGGTTATTATATGCCGTGTTATCCTTATCCATCTCCCAAAGAAGGAACATTCTCTTCTGTGCCGAAGAAGCAACGTAAACTTGTTTTTCCTCAGCAACCGGAATCGGAGAATACTCTGCCATTTCTGCCTTATCAATATATTCAGCGAGCATTTTGGGCGTAGGGAATGCAAATAATTTGTCTATTTCAAGCTTTTTTCCAGTCCTCTTCTCCACTATGTTAATTAATCTTACGGCTCTTAATGAATTGCCTCCCATGGCAAAGAAATTATCATTTATGCCAATTTTCTCAACTCCCAGGATTTCTTGACATATTTTGCACGCGAGGCGTTCCATCTCCGTTGAAGGTGGAATATACTCACTTATTTCTTCATAAAAAGCGTTGAGTTCATAATTAGCGAACCTAATAATTTTACCAACCGTATTACGTTGGAAAGGGCTCTTTCTTATTCTTCTCTTTAGTACTCTTTTAAAAACAGGTACTTCCAGATTGTATTCATTTATATAATCACGTATCTTCAAATCGATCTCTTGATAGTTTTCATTGTTGATCTTAGCACTGAAAATCTCGGCGCATATGGATTCGTCTACGTTTTTTACAACCACTTCGTCTACGTACTCACACTGCTGAATCCTTTTCTCAATTTCTTCCGGAGAAACATTTTCACCATTACCCAAAATGATCAGATTCTTTTTCCGTCCCGTCAAATACAACCCGTTATCAGAGATATATCCAATGTCACCCGTTGCAAGCCATCCGTCTTGCAATACTTTCTTTGTTGATTCCGGATCGTCATAATACCCCAAAAACAAACCATCACCGTTGATCAGAATTTCCCCGTCAGGTGCTATCTTAATGTCATACCATTTATTTATATCGCCCAAATAACCCTTTTGAGCTTTCGAAATACTGTCATAATCTATAACATTACTAATCACGGCACCAGAAGTTTCCGTCATCCCATAACCTTCAATAAAAACAATTCCGGCCTTGCTAAAGTCGTACATGATCGCATGATCGATCGGAGCTGAAGCAGTCGTGATGGAAATTAGGTTACCTCCCGTTAATTCCTTTAATTTTTCAGAGATCTCACAAGAGTACGCCTTTGCCATCTGCACGGCCGCATCATATATATTCTGGATGATGACCGGAACCAGGGCAACTCTTTCGGGACGAAAAATCGCCATATCAGATATCAGCTTTCTGATGTCCTTATTATATGTAATGGCGGAGCCAGAGTTTATCACGTAGAATAATTCCGTAAAGAAATAAACATGATTATTAGGCAAAATGGAATAAAACTTTACCTGCTTTTTTTCAAATATCTTCCATGTCGCGCATTCATCCAGCAAGTACGCTGCATTCCTTAGGAAACACTCATATGACAAAATTACGCCCTTTGCTTCCCCCGTTGTACCTGACGTATAAAACAATGCTGCCGGCATCTTGCCGTCGCAACTTACTATTTCCTCAAATTTGCATGGTTCAAACCTTTTATATGAATCAGTCGAGAGTATTGCAAACGATTGCTCTTCAGTCGGAATTTTGGAAGCATTGACCGCGTCACACAAAATAATCTTAGCTTTAGCCCTCTTCATTAACGACAAGGCATCATTCCAAGACAGATTGCTGTCAATTAATACAATAAAATTACCAACTAACATGGAAGACAGTATGGCAATGTTCCCGTCATAACACGATTTACACCATATGGCGACCACTTCGTTTTTACGGGAAGCCAATAACGTAGCCCCCCTTAAAATGTCTTGCCTTAGTTGGCCATAAGTGATGGCATTTTCTTCTTCAATACAATATATCGAGTCCTCAAATCTCTTCGTGGTCTCATAAACAAATTCTTTCATGGAATTATGCATGATTCATTTCCTCCCCCATAAATGCCAGAACATTATGAATCCCAATTAATAAAACAGTATTTTTCTTCGTAAAAAATCGCAAACGTCTTCTCTTTCTTTGTCAATAAAAAAGTGCCCGCCCTTAAATCCCTTGACTATATTCTTCCTCAAACAATAATCCTGCCATCTGCAGATATCATTTCCAGAAAACTCTTCATCCTCTTCCCCATATAATACGATCATCTGAGTGCGTATTTTTTCGGGCGTCTTTTCAAAATGTTCTGACCTATATTCTTCTAAATTCTTAATGTCATTAAAGGAAACTGTATACACCAAATCCAACAGCTCCCTGTTTTCAAAGATTTCGCCAGATAATCCGCCCATTTTGAACAATTCTTGCATAAATACGTCTTTGTCCATCTTGTGAAGCAGTCTTTCATTATTCTCATATGGAGCGCGCGATCCAGACACAATTACTGCCGCTGGCATTCTAAGTCCTTTTTTCTCCAACCGCTTAACCACCTCATATGCATAAACTGCCCCCATGCTATGTCCAAATATGGCATATTCTGAAGTGATCAGCTTCTCAACCTGAGAAAAAACGTCCTCCAGCGTATCCTGATACGAATCCGTAAACTCCTCGCAAATTCTTCTGCCATGCCCGGCATACTCAACCGAAACGACCTCTATTTCATTTCCAAAAACTTTTCTCCACTTCGTGAAAAATATGGAATTCCCTCCGGCATACGGTAAACATATTAATCTCATGTCTCTCCCTATTTCATCAAAGTTTCTATCATTTCAACGTAATCGGAAATTGAAACAAATTCAGAGATATCCAGTTTGTCATCAGGGATTTTAATTTTCATTTTTTTTTCAATCTGGACGCACAGCTGGATAAACTGAAACGAGTCTAATCCAAGCTCCGCAATCTCCGTTTCATTTGTAATTACACGATCACGCCCAATCATACCGTAAATAATTTCACTCACTGCGTTAAAAACCTTACTCATTAATTCTCACCTTCCTTCTTTTTATCCGATCAAATTTACCGTCCAATCATAGAATGTCCGTTCCTTATGATCCACCGCATCCAATCCGCTGATTGCTTCCATGAGCGATTCTTCCTCATAAGACTGCGTTAACTTGATTTTATATATTACGTTCCTTATCCTCTTCCAGGCCTTCCCAATTTCATTCATGACGTCTCTTCCCCAAGACCACTCCTCACTGATCTCAATAAATCTCTCATACACGTAAGCCTGCGCCGTTTTTGAATCGATAATCCCGTCCAACAGCATGACCATGTTGGAATACTCTTTATTGATCTCATCGAGGCTTTGCGTACGCTCTTGAAGATAGACGCCTATGTTACGGATATTATCCAAATGTTTTTTTACCACGTCCATGGAATCGCGCAGATATTCCGTATAGCTCTTGTAATAATGGGAAATATCCTTTTTCCCTTCATGAGAGCTTTGATATAAGGCAATAAAACTCTTACCGTCTTCAAAACTTGGGAATCTCTGCAGGTTACTCTGATAAGCATATTCCATATCCAAAAAACTAAGTTTTTGCTCGTGATAATCCAAGTAGTTTATACCTGTTTGCTCCGTCACGGTAACCTCTTTTAAATGACCGTCATATCCTGAAACAAGAATGTTGTGAGGCCAATGATCCTTCAAGTAGAAGTCTTTGCGAATGCTTTCAAAGTAGCAGTCTACGCCCAATACGACCAAGCCGTCATTATTCAAAACACCGGCCACGTCACGCACAATGTCTTCACTGCGCTCCAAAACCTGCATCTCAATGCCAGCATCGGCAAACAATTCTTGTAATTTTCTGTTCTCGAGATACTTTACTCTTTCCGGCACTTTCCCTTTTTCTGCCGCTCCATATAAAGCAAGGTCATTTGACAAAATATGCAGTTCGTCTTGTCCCCAATGCTTTAGTGCGGAAATGAAAGCATTATTAATGCAGCTCCGGTAGAAAATATCATTAAAGGGCTCTACGTGAGTGACCTTACCGCCATGAACCGCTTCATAAAGCATCTTCAAGTTGCCGGAATCACTCAGATTTAGATACTCCTCCATGGAATATTTTTGTCTTTGATCCTTTACGCCGGTGTCGTCTGCGTTCTCTCCTTGTTTTTCACGGATAATCTCTGCCATGCTGCGTAAGGAATCACTCATCAGAACGTCTTCCAACGACATCTCAACGGAAAATTCCTCGTAAATTCTGCTTATGAGCGTCATTACGCCCAAAGAAGTGCCACCCAGGGAAACATAACTTTCATCCAAGTCCACGGAAGGAACCTCCAAGACATCTGAACAGATCTCACTTATTTTGCTTTCATAAAAATCGCCCGGTGCATCGACGGGAGAAATCTCTTCCGTAACGGTACGCGTCGGATCAGGAAGAGCCTTTTCGTCTATTTTCATGTTAGCCGTCATGGGAAACTCATCCATAAAAACATAATGGGCAGGTACCATGTAACTTGGCATGCGCCTTAGCAACTCGTCAGAAATCCGTTTTCCCGAATAATTCTCATTGGAAATAATATATGCGGCCAGGAACTCCTTTCCCGTAGTTGAATCGTTATAAGTAACAACGCATTTTCTCACGCCGTCGATTCTTTCTATTTGCTCCTCTACGTAGCTTAGTTCTACCCTGTTTCCCCTGATTTTCCTCTGTCTGTCTTTTCTCCCAAGGTACTCTATGTTTCCATCTGGAGATATTCTTCCCAAATCTCCCGTGCGGTACAACAAGACCTTGTCCTGACAATCAAACGGGTTACGGATAAACGCCTTATGATTTAACTCATCATTGTTCACGTATCCAAGCGTTCCATACGACGTACGAATATAGATCTCACCCTGTTCGCAAGGCCTCAGATCATCGTCCAGGATATAACATTCCGTATCGTCAATCGGTTTTCCAATGGGAATGTTTTCCTTATTCCGGTCTTCTTCAGAAACGTCGTAGCAGAGTTTTGCCATCGTTGTTTCCGTGGGACCATATAAGTTTTCGATTGCATAGTTGCCTCGCAACGTGTCAAAGCATTTGTCAACGAGTCTCGCAGTAAGCTTCTCGCCTGCAAGAAAAAGAAATCTAAGATTACGAACCGCAACGCTTGAATCACAAGCCAAAAGCGCGTGGTTTAACAAGCTGGGCGTACAATGAATGACATTGATCTCACTCGCTTGTATCCATCTTACCAATGCTTTTCCATCCAAAATAACTGCTTTGTTTTTTGGAATGCATATGGTTCCATTTATAAAAAAGGGCAGGAAAATGTCTCGTAAAAACGGATCATGCGAAGGCGACGTAAGCTGGCTGACTCTTTGATTGGTGCTGCCAATTTTCTTCGATTCCCATCCGATAAAATGAGCCAAGCCCTTGTTTTGCCCCAAAATCGCCTTCGGGCGTCCCGTCGTACCCGAGGTGAAGTACGCATAAATGGGATCTTCTCCGGAATACTCCATAACGGTCAGGGAAGATTCAATTTCATCATTCTTGAGTAGCCCGTTGACGTCAAATCTCGTGTCATCCCCTTTCCCAATCTCACTGGCAAGATCCAGGTCATCCGTGAGGATTGTTTCAATCTTTGCCAAGGCCATCATTTCACTGATCACCTTTGACGGCATGTCATGCTCAAACGGCACGAAAACACAGCGAGCAAATAAGACCCCAAGGATTCCTGCGATCATCAGCTCCCGATCCTTAATGATTAAAGCAATTGAAGTCCCTGGTTCCATTCCTTGCCGCACAATCCAATTCTGGATTTTTCCCGCCTGCGCTTTTACTTCCCGAACGGAGTACTCCGTCTCGCCATAAGTAATCAATACGTGTTCTGGATCCATGTCGTTCAATTTCTCAATTAATGTTTCCTGCACCGTTTTTATCATAATAATGCCGTTAATCCTTTCCATGTTTACAATGAAGGCATCTTAAACTCATCTAATAAAATGCCAAACGACAATACAATAATCAGCCAATCGTTATCATATGGCAGATTTAAGCGAAATCCGTCAACAAGATATTCCTTCTTTAACCGTTCAACTTCGTCTGGATTAAAATATCCTTGACGTTTTATTGTTTCATACGATAAAACGTCATTTACGTACTCTAAATTCTGTTTGATGATTTCCGGACTGCCCGGTGCCACAAAAGCGTATTTGGGACGATTTATGATCTTCTCCGGAACATATTTTGCCGCCATTTTTTTTAATATGTATTTTTCCTTTAGGTTATGTAGTTTTAGATCGGGCGGTATTATTCTGGCGAATTCCATTAATTCCTTATCCAGGAAGGGATATCTGGCCTCCACGGAATTTGCCAGGCCTGCCCTGTCTCCGTGACCCGCCAGCAGGTGTTCGCTAAGTCTAAGCTTTAGGTCTACGTAGGAACGTTTATGGACAAGATCGACATCCCGTATTTGACTCACGTCGATGACGTGAGCATTCAGGCAATCATATTCTCCGGAACAAATAACGTTAGATGAATAGATCTTATTCTTATATTCCTTCAGCTTATGATAATCCTTCTCATAGAAGAACGACGCGTCCCCCCATATTCTCCGCCGTATTTCAGCTTCATCAGGGTCTACGGCGTCCTTCGACTTTACCCTCATTACGTCAAACTGATAACCAACGTACCCGGCAAACAATTCATCCGCTCCCTCACCCGTCAGCACAACCTTTATGCCTTCTTTATGAGCCATTTCCGACAGGATCAGGGAAGCCGTATTATATGTTTCCTTTAGCGCACTCTCTGAATGATAAACAGCCTTGGGAAGATATGTTGCAATGTCATGCATCGAGATATCCCTGGCATGATGGATTGATCCAACGTCAGATGCCATCAGTTCCTGGAAAGGCCGTTCCGGTCGTTTGTCTCCTTCAAAGTTTACAGAAAATGAATGTCTCTTTTCTTTACGGTTAGCGTATATTTTTCTTGCGATTATAGATGAATCAAGCCCTCCGCTTATGTAAAAGCCGACGGGCACGTCCGCCTGAAGTCTTTTTCTCACGGCCTTATCCAGAAGATCATCCAGTCTTTCAATATATTCATCTTCACTCAGCGCATACTGGACCGAATCGTTCTTCGGATAGTCTATATCCCAATATTTCTTGTTTTTTACGGTACCGTCACTGTCCACAATCAAAAAATGACCTGGTTCCAAACTTGTAATTCCCTTAAAAAACGTATGGGGGCAAATAACGCTCGGAAAAGTCAAGATCTGATCCAAGGCGATAACGTCAATCTCTCGTTTTACGCCTGGATACTGTAAAATAGCTTTAATCTCAGAGGCAAAAACAAACACGCCGTCAACCACGCTAAAGAAAAGGGGAGCAACCCCGATATGGTCACGCGCGCAGAATAAGCTTTCATTCCGTTTGTCATATATAACAAAAGCAAATTGGCCGGAGATTTTATCAAGCAGTTCATAACTACTTTCTTCGTATAAGTGGAGAAGCACTTCAACGTCTGATTCCGTGGTAAAAACATGCCCCCTTGCCTGGAGGTCCTTTTTCAATTCGAGGTAATCGTAGATTTCTCCATTACAAATCAGCACTATGTCATCCGTTTCATTTACAATTGGCTGCATGCCATTATTCACGCCAACAATGCTTAAGCGATTAAAACCAAGCGCGACGGAATGATTCACGTAATAATCACTGCCGTCAACCCCTCTATGATTTATGGCTTTCATCATATTTAAGATTGTGTCAGCGTTTCCGCTGATACTTTTTGCCTTGAAATAACCACTAATTCCGCACATACGTCACCTCAAATAAGACTTTCATAGATTTCATTTTCTTTTGTAAAAATGTCTTCGATTTTATGCAATATAGCATCAAACTCATTTGCGTCATAAACATACAAAAGTTTAATGATCAAACAACTTACAACTCCCCATTCCTTAAGCAATGCGGCGAAACGGTTGATCAGTTCTTCGTCGCAGCCGTTTTCCTTCATTAACTCCAAAAAATATTCCCTTACAAAAAGTAAACCGCTTACCCGCATAAAATTATTAAACTGTCGTAGCCCATCCTGCCTGCGTTCTTCCTGCTTTATCGCCTTAAGTTTGGTAATAATATGCCGTATGCTGATCAGCATTTTTTTATTATTTTCTTTCTGATTTGCGAAAACGGTGCGCAAATCGGACGGAAAATCGTGCCATTCATTCGTTATCTTTTCGGGATAAATAACTACGCAACCATAACCGGTGGCTTCCCATGCCTTTTCAAACTCTTCAAAATCAATCCACCCCTCAAAGCATGATCCCTTTGTCGTCGCAATGTATCCGTCACTAATATATATTTGTCTGTTCTCATTAACTCCAATTACGTTTACGCAATGACCTATATTGGTCGCATACGCAAAAGCACTGCTGTACTTAAGTTTACCGGCATCCAAAAAAGTAATCAGCTTCTTTTCGTCGCGAATCAAATCCGACAATCCCTTCCATATGTCCTGATCTTTCTTAAAATGGATCTGATCGTAGGGAATGCAGGTTAAATCAAGAATTTTACGGTTCACGACGTTGTATCCATATATCCCAAATTTCACTTTAATTAAGTCGTAACCTCTTATTTTCAGAAACAGATCCGTTTCAGGCATGGCACAATTGGCGTACATAGAATAATTTCTGATACATGTCAGTAAACAATGATGACCCTTCTCCGTAACGTAACAATTCTTATAAATCATATGCACCTCAATTCTAAAAGGTTTTCACTCACCTAATCATGAAACGGTTGCGTCTTTTTCAACGAATCGATCAGCGATAAAATGCATTTTTCTTCCTCATTCTTTAACTCTTTGAGATTCTCGTCCAATCTTTCCTTGCTCTCCGTTTTAAGCAAGCTTATCTTTACCGCTTTGTTTCTTAATTCCCTGTATTTTTTTGACAGTTCGCTAAATCGTCGCATCAATGTGTCATCTGATTCAATAATTCCAAAATGCATTAACTGATTTACTCTTTTTTCCATTAACATTTTGTGCTCATACATAAAATGAAACAGTCGGTAACGGTATTTATTTCCCTTCTCAAGAAATTTGATTACTTCATCAATTGCAGGCAAGCCATAATAATAGTTGTATCCATCCTTAACTTCAACTGCCGTCTGCGGGTGAACGTAATCTTCCAAATCTCGCAATATTTTTGCAGGATCGATCGGAACGTCAACTTGCAGCAGAGGCTTTTGGATAAGCTGGACGGTTCCGTCGCCGGCTTGCTTGGGATCCTTCCGATATGCTTTTTTCATCTCATCATAAGAGCAATTAACGATTTTTTTTCTCTTATAATAATTTGAAACTATTTTAAGCTTTCTTCTTTTGTGATTATATTGAATGATTTCTATGTCATGCGCAAATTGATAATGCGTTTTTAATCCTTTGACGTACATTCTGTCCAAGTAGGCAAATGCCTTTCCGTTCCGGTCAATCATATCGGCAACATAAGGAATTAACTCATCGTTATATTCCTTTTCCAAAACTTCAGTCCTAATAAAACATTCTCGGTTTTGATAAAACGCGCTTCGAAAATCGTCAAACGAGCATTCTATGATGCTATACTTTCCTTCTTGAAAATTATCTGCAAGATATATTATTTTTTTATCAATGTCATTTCCGACAACAAAAGTATTATGAATATAGTGAATTCGGGCGAACTCCGGTGAAGACTTAACGTAAAATCTGTCAAGATAAAGAAAAGAGCATACATTACGTTCGATTAAATCATTTACGTAATCGATGATATCAATATTATTATTGGCCAAGTCACAAATCGGCTGTTTCCCAATGGTTAGAAACGGACACTTATCAAGCAACTCTTCATGGTCCTTATATGCAATAAAGTATTCCCACTCTGGTATTAGTTTTGTTTGAATGAAATTATTCATTACCCACGAATCACCGGATGACGGTAAGAGTGAAAAAATGAATGCGTATTCTGGGTAGCAATTCACTTCAGCTTTATCGTTTATAAGAAGTTTCTTCATTTCACCCCCGCCTCCAACACGCGATCATTCATCCCCAAATCTTCGTCCCGTTCATTTAGCCGCAAAATAAAAAGACCAACTTTCGTCGGTCTTTTATTGGTCTGTTGACATTATAATTATTCACAAAAAATTGCTTTCAATAACATGGTAAGCCATTTTTTAAATAATCACAACACAAATAACAAGTTTACAAAACACGCCCCAACATGTCTTATAACCCCAATAATATACCCACTCTCGTTAAATATATTAACATTTATTGGTATTTGAATCAATATCTCCAGAGTTACATTTTTTGTCATTTACAAGTATTTTTTTTACTTTACTGACTATTTCGATTCGTTAGATGCATAATTATTGAAAATTTTATTATATAAAAAGAAAAGAAAAACACCTTCCGAAATGAAATTCCAGAAGGTGTTCATCTGTTTACTCCATGAAAGTTTTAAAGAATTAATCCTGTACGTAGGGCATGATTGCCACGTGGCGAGCTCTCTTGATTGCTACGGTCAGAGCTCTCTGATGCTTAGCGCAGTTGCCGGTGATGCGA
Organism: Acetatifactor sp.; assembly: GCA_024693365.1. Lineage (GTDB taxonomy): Bacteria > Bacillota > Clostridia > Lachnospirales > Lachnospiraceae > Acetatifactor. The sequence continues at coordinate 13,456 of JAILLF010000034.1, forward strand.
CGAGGAAGGATCTTGCCTCTCTCGGATACGTATCTCTTCAGCTTATTTGCGTCCTTGTAATCAATTGCATTATCCTTACCACAGAATACACAAACCTTTTTTCTTCTACGGATTCCGCCCTTTCTTCTCATAGGGGAATCGGACTTCTCAGCTGTCTTTGTAAAAGCCATCTTAAATGCCTCCTTTAAGAAAATGATCATCAAACGTTAGTTGAACGGCAGTTCCTCATCGATTCCGTCAGGAATGTTCATGAAGCCGTCGCCTGCTCCGCTGGGAGCTGCCTGGCTGCGGCCACCGCCGTAATTGTTGTTACCATAGTTACTGCCGTTGTTATTGTAACCGTTGTCCCCACTTCCGGCAGCGTTTTTGCTCTCAGCAAATTCAATCTCATCCACCATAATGCGGGTGCCGTAAACCTGCTGACCATCTTTATTGGTATAATTGTCATTCTGAACCCTTCCGCTCAAAACAACCTTCGTACCCTTGTGGAGATACTTCTCCACAAACTCACCCTGCTTTCCAAAGCAGGTGCAGTTGAAGAAATCCGCGTCCGGCTCACCGTCACGCTTGAATCTTCTGTCCACGGCGATGGAAAACCGTGCCACTGCAGTGGGAGTTGCACCCTGGGAATATCTCACCTCAGGATCCCTTGTAAGTCTACCCATAAGAATCACTTTATTCATATTTCTTCTCGCTTTCTAATTATGCCTCATCCTGTCTAACGACTAAGTATCTGATGACGCCATCCATGATGCGAACGCGGCTCTCGATCTCAGCGGGAGCAGTAGCGGGTGCATCGAATCTGATGAAGTAGTAGAAAGCCTCCTTCATCTTCTGGATCTCGTAAGCAAGCTTCTTCTTGCCCCAATCATCCACTTCGGTGATGGTACCGCCAAATCTCTCGACGTAAGCTTTGCACTTGTCAACAACTTTTGCTCTTGCGTCATCTTCGATGTTAGCGTTAACCACAACGCACAATTCGTACTTGTTCATAGTTAGTTACCTCCTTTTGGTCTCTGGCCCACCTCTGGGGTGAGCAAGGAAATTAATATATCACGAATTGACATGATACCATAAAATGAAAATCTTTGCAAGACCTTATGCGATTTTTTCTAAAGTTTTTCAGGCGACGCGCTTTGCCTTCCATTTCTCCACCATGGCAAAGACCTTCTGCGTCGTCAGTCCCTGAACCACGATCGTAAAGTACATGGTCACGCTCGTCACGATCAGCACCACGTGATAGCTTGTCTCCGGCAGAAATTCCTTTGTGCTCAGGGCCAGTGCCAGGGAAAGGCCACCCTTTAGCGCACTCCACGTCATCAGCGTCGTAAACTCCTTTGTGCTGTAACGGTTCGGAATCTTTTTCTTTCCGATGATCAGCGCGGAAATCCCTACGCCAAGGAATCTTGCAACCGCATTGATCAAGATCGCTGCAAGTACCAGCAGGATAATAAATTTATGATGCGGCAGGTTCAGTACCGCAAAACCGATCAGGATAAAGAGAATACTGTTGAACAGCGTATCCGCAATGTGCCAGAAATCCTCGTACCACTCCTTCGGATCCACAACCTTGTGCCAAGCCTCATGCTTTGCCATCATTCTGGAGAAATAAATGCCGCAGACCACGGAAGCGATAACCCCGGAGCATCCAAGCTCCTCGCAGATTACGTACGCTGCCGTCACGTCGAGAAGGCTGATCAGAATGTGCAGCATGGGATTGTTCGTCGCGCGAAGAAGCTTAAACATGAGGAAGGACAAGGTCAGCGCAATGACAATGGCCCCCAACAGTTCCTTTGCCATCAGCACGGGGAAGCTTAAGTCTGACACGTCGTTTACGATGTTCTTAATTGCAACAAACACGGCAACGCCCGTGCCGTCGTTAAAGAGGGATTCCCCCTCGATCACCGTCGACACGTTCTTGGAAAGGCCCGCCTTTTTCAAAATGCTGGTCGCCGCGATCGGATCCGTCGGTGAGACAATGCATCCCAAAAGAATGCACAGCCAAATGCTAAATCCAAGCCCAAGCGCCAGATTCAACAGATAAAAGATGCCGCCGTAAATAAAGGAGGACAGCACGGTCGAAAGCAGTGCAAGAAGGCTGATGGACTTGATGTTCTTTACAAAACGATTGAAGTTTACGCCGCTCGCGCCTGAGAACAACATGAAGCAGAGAATGCCATCCATCAGGAATTCCTGGAAGTTCATGTTCTCGATGCTTCCGACGATCGTGCCCTCAAAATGCATCAGACCCGTCACTTCCATGATCTTCAGCACCGCTGCGATCAGGAAGGAAAATAACACCAGCGCGACGTCATTTGATATTTTTACGGTTCTCTCATTCAAGATGGAGATAAACACCACCAGGAACAAGATGAGCAGTAACGTTGCCAACACGTGTTCCATGGTTTAGTTCTCCTTTATTCCTTTTGCGAAAATGTCAGAAAGTCTTGCAATCTTGTGCTCTGCAGACACCACGATCACGTGATCTCCCTCCTTGATGCACGAATTGCCGTCAGGCACGATGACCTCATCTCCCCGCATGATCACGGCGATCAGAATGCCAGCCTTCAGTTGGAACCGCTTCTCCTTAAAGGGAACCTCGAGATAGGCAAACTCTTTTCCTATCTCAAACTCTGCTGCCTCAATCCTTCCGTCATTCAAGGTATAGAACCATTTCATGACGTTATTGTCATTTTCATTGTCCCCGGCAGTTGCAAGAAGTCTTGCATCCTTGATCACGTCAATGAGCGCCACGTCCTGCGTGGAGAAAATGTGATTAATGCCGCTTCGCTTCAGCATAACCTCGTAATTGTAATTATCGATCACGGCGGCAATGCGGTCCAGTCCAAAGGACTTCGCAAACATGGAAATGATCAGGTTCTCTTCATCATTTCCCGTACAGGCAACGCATGCATCCGCATTCTTCAGTTCCTTTTCCATCAATACGGAATCCGTGCCGTCACCCTGGATGACGTTGGCCTTGGGATAACGGTTCAAGGTCTTTCTGCACTTATCCGCATCCATGTCGATCAGAGTGACGTTCACGCCCTGATGTAACAGTATTCCGACAAGATAATATCCGACCTTGCCGGCGCCAACGATCACGGCCTTCTTCAGGATTTTTTCGATGATGCCAAACTGGACCAGCGCCTTGTCCATCTCTTCGCCAACGGCTGCAAAGGTAATCTTGTCACCGACGCGGATGTCATGCTGACCTTTCGGCGTGAAGATCTTTCCTGCCCTGTCAATTGCGCAGATCAAAATCTGCGCGCCTAACCGATCATGCACCTGTGGCATTTGCACGCCAGCCAGAATGTTATCCTTCGTGATCTCCACGGTGGCAACATGTACGTTACCGTCACCAAACTTCTCAAGCTCCACCGTCTCGGCATAACGGATCATCTTGTTTCCTTCATTTGCCGCCGCCCTGTCGGGATTGATCATCATGTCAACCCCCATGTTTTGGCCAAAGAAATCCTTATCCTCTGCATACTCCGGACCGCGCACGGCAGCAATGGTACGCTTTACGCCCAGCTTTTTTGCAACGCTGCAGCAAAGAATGTTGGTCTCGTCATCCTTCGTCACCGCCACAAGAACGGTTGTTGAATCGATCCCCGCCTTCTTCAAAAGCTCGGGACTGCTGCCGTTTCCAACGAATCCGTTACAGTCAAAGGCATCCGTGATGGCATCAATGCAATCGGCATTCCGATCGATCACCACCAAATCATAGCCCTCTTCGCAAATGTGTCTCGCCAGCGCGTGTCCGACCTTACTGGCCCCTACAATGATCACTTTCATAGACTGACTGCCTTTCTTATCAAGTATTATGAGACTGTAAAAAAACTTCGCGCGGCATTGCGCATTTTACCGTTCAAGTTTTACCAGAATGGCGCCGCCGCCCATGTCAAGGCTGTAGGATTCAAACATCACGTAGACGGTATCCTGATCAAACCAGAAGGAATACTTGCCGTTCTCTTCAAGGAACTGATCGATTTTTGTCTGGAACACCTCGTTGTCTTCCATCTCAATCGCATCGCTGATTCCCTGAGCAACCATTGAGCGGACCTCATCAGCTTCCTTGCCCAAAAGCTCCTCCAGCGTGATCTCACGCTTTTCTTCTAGATTACAATTCAGGCCAAAACCGCCGGCATTGTGCACGCCGCCCATGTACCAATCCCATTCAAATCCAACGCTCACGTATGTTCCTTCCGCATAAACCACCGTGCATTCAAGCGGACGGAAACTATATACCTCGTCGGGATAAGGGCTTTCAGCCTTACCTTCATACTCCTCTTTAAGACTTTTTAAGACGGCATCACCGTCATACCCGCTAACGGCATTTTCCACCTGTTCATTTAGCCAATCCGCCAACGTCCCGTCGCCTTGTTCCTCGGCGTAAGTCTTAAACTTAACGTGATCACAATAATTGATAATTCCGCCTAATTCCTCCGTGCTTGCAATGCTATGGTCATTCCTATGGACGCTATAACCGTCCAGATAATCTCCTCCCAAAGGAAGCCAGTCCGCAGAAAGAAGCTCGTCATCTTTATCGCATTCGCTTTCCTTGTTGAAGAAATAGTAGGAAACACCGCCTAATTCAGACACGTTCCCCGCCTCTGGATCATAGGTTTCCTGATCGCGGAGAATCTGTTCCTCCGAGCGCGTTGCCACAACAAAAAGAATTTCCTCAAGACCGTCCTCCATTGATAAAGGATCCCCCACAAGCCTGTAATTCGCTGCGGTATTTGTCAATCCAAGCTCAAGAAGAAGCAAAGCGTCCTCTTCGCTTATTTCAAAAGATTGTTCATCCATTCCAGTACAATAATTGGAATATAAGGAAATCAAGCTCCCGTTGCCATAAAAAAGAATGCCAAGATACTTGCCGTCATAGTCGGTTTCCCAATCCCTGCATGCGTCAAACCGTTCGACCAGAAATTGACGTCCGTCATGCGAATACAGATAAACGTTCAAATTCATCTGATCGTTTTTGTCAAACAGCGCCATATCCTGATTCTTGCGTAAGGTATTGTAGCTGGTCCCCAAGCGGACTTCCTTGCCATCGAATTCATAAACCTCGTATTCCAAGGAACCTTCGTTAACGCGGATCACCAGCATTTCTTCCGCGCCATCGCCATCAAAGTCACGGAGCAAGGTCTTGATCACCCCTTTGACGTTGCGGTCAAATTGGCTTGCAGGCCCATACCACTCATCCACGCTGACGTAAGGCGCCCTATAAGCAGTCGCAATCTGGATCCTAGAAGATTCTGCAATCAGCTTTTCTTCCTGTTTGCTGAATGCCTCCTCAGGACTCATGCTCGGCTCGGGCGTTGCCGTAGGCGCTACGGTAGGTTCAGGCGTCGCCGTGGGTTCCGCGGTGGGCTCAGGCGTCGCCTCGGATTCACTTGGCAGAACCTGGACGGGCTCATCGATCGGCAAGGCCGGTTCCTCGTCATATATTCTGCTTACTTCCGTCTTCTCTTTTTTCTCATCAATGCCGTTCCAATACTTTTTCAGTGCAATCCCGCATACTATGATTAAGAGCAGCAGAAATACGGCCAGGCAAAGCCCCGCGATGAGTAACGCGTGACTCTTCTTGGGCGGTTCTTCTGGCTGCGGCGCAGGCGCTGCCGGCTTGGGTGCTTCTGCCTTAGGCGTGCTTGCCACCGGCTGCGGCGCAGGTGCTGCCGGCTTGGGTGCTTCTGGCTTGGGCGTGCTTGCAACTGGTTGCGGAGCTATCGCTTCTGCTTTAGGTGCTTCTGCCTTGGCTGCTTCTGCCTTGGCTGCTTCTGCCTTGGGTGCTTCTGCTGCCGCCTGCGCGATCTTCGCGCCACAGTTTGGGCAGAATACTGCATCATCTTCTATCCGGGTTCCACATTCCGTACAAAACATAATTATTCTCCATACTTAACACTAAAATATTAAAAAACATACAACGATATCTATTATAAACCACGCCTGCAATCCCGTCAATCCGTCTGCGCTGGCATTGTCAGACCCAAATGTCAAAAAAGCCATAAAAATAAAGCTCATTTTGCGAAATAAAACCTTTCGGGCGTTGATTTTATTGTATTTTTCTGATATAATGTTTTTGTTAATAAGCATTTTGGAACAAGGTACCGTCCCAGTCGATCCGTTAGGAGAAGGAGATAGATCTTGAAAGAGAAATTTGAAGAAGTGCAGGTGGAAATAATAGAGTTTGACGCGGCAGACGTCATAGCCACCTCAATCACAATGCCATATCAACCAATTGATTAACAAGCTGAAAGAGAAAAGGCAAAAAGAAGGCCGGCCAGAATAATTTCTGGCCGGCCCCCTTTTATCTATGGCGACAAGTTGATGAAAATGGCTATATTAGTTACCCGGATCAACAATCTCAACCACCATGTGTTCCGAGTTCGTTTTGTCAAAATCCACGTAGAATGGCTCGAAGTTCCCCGTATTCTCATTGTATTTCTCGAAAAGACGCTCTCTGTGTTTGCTGTTATCCACAGCCTGTATTTTGACACCGAAAAATCCCTTGGCAGGATTGTTCTTGTTTTTCAACACCTTAAGCCCCCGGACTACCACTTCCTTCGTTGGCCTAACGGGGAATTTGTAACGCTCCGGATCATTTAAGTACTCATTATCAACCATATCTTGGACCGGCGACAATACGTTCGTATAGATCGCAAGTCCGCCGTTACAAATTGCAGCATTTTCGACCTTACTGGCATCTAAGGTAAAACCGTCAATCGTTATCTTTTCCGGCAACGTGCTGTAATAGGTCTTGCCGTCTTCCTCAAACGGTTCATAAAAATACTGCAGCGTAGGATCGTATTTCGCATTGAACAGTCGTGGCGACCAGTTATTTTTATCAAGAATCCAGGTGCTGTTCCGTACGGTTACGTTGCCATACCAGGCACTGCCAAAATCATTGCGTAAGGTGAAAAAATAATCGGCGTACGAAAGCACGTCCTCGACAACCAATTCTCCAAATCCGACGGCTGCAATTCCGCGAGTACCCATAACGGAATTCTTGACAGTCAGATTGTAGGTCCCTTGGTGTGCGTCTATCCGGTTGAGCCAGCATCCGTTCTGAACCGTAATCTGCTTGCAGAAATTTGTTCCCGTGGTTCCCCATCTCCAGTCATCCAAGATTCCCGTTTCATCTCCAGGGCCCGTGAGATCGTCTTTATCCGGCGCGCACGTACATGCATCAAGCGTGATCACCGCCGCAAACTCTGCATAATAATCATACGGGGCCGTACCATTTACGTTGTCCCCTTTGCTGAAGGCTCGCAAGTGGTTGGAGAAAACGCAATTTTTCAACGTAACGTAGGCACAATGATCCAGACGGAAAAATCCCTGATATGGTGCACCCAATCTTGCATAGTACTTTACTTCACCGGTAGACGAATTCACGACCTTGCTGTTTTCATTGAACTGCGCCTCTTCACCCGTCAGAAGATGCGTCACGTTTTGCATTAAGACGTTAGACCGGACAATGGCGATTCCTCTGTGGATATAAGATCCGGCATTGGAATCATTTACGTCCGTGATAAACGTACCGCCGTTAACCGTAAGAAGGGTTTCATCTATGGGGTATTTCCATATGAAATCCATTTTGTACCAATCCCACTGAAGCGGAGTCGCCTCGTCAATGGATCCATCCGTATTTACGATGACCACTTCCATCTGAGGACTTCCCTTCTGATTCGAGGCGTACATGCTTCCGTGTCTGCCCCACCTTCTCGTATATTGGTCCTGCAATACGTAGAGTGCCTTTTCCTTAAATTGCTTTTCAGGCGTCGTCTCTAACTGCATCGTGGTATGTAGGATTGTCTTATTTAGGAGCGTCTTTACTTTCTCGTAATCGTTGGAATCATACGTGGCATAATCCCCTTCCATCTCATGAAATTCCTTGTAATCAGAGAGGTTCGGATCCAGTCCGAGAGTGTCCCCCTTCGCCGTGTTAAAGAACTTTCTTTCACACTCCTTGCTGGGTTCCACCGTAAAGAGGAAGCACTCTCCCGCATTAAGAACGACTTCCGACATGGTCTTGAGTCCTTCCTCCGTCATCACGTCATATTCCCGCACGTACCGGACGATAGACTTGTCATTGATCACAAACGTCGCGCCATCCCAATCCGTTTCCGTCTTGATAAGGGCACCCTTCGGCTTGTTCGGATTCATGTGACCGATATAGTACGTTGCGCCTTCATCAGCCTTTACGGGAAGATTGTGCTTATTTGCAAAGTCATGCGTTCTGATGATCGCGTCATAGTCATCCGTTACGCCGTCTCCCTTTGCGTTAAACATGCGATAGGTGACGTAGGGAAGCGTTATTTCCTGGGAATCATAGCATTCATCAAAAGCAACCTTATACCAGTAAATACTCTTTACCAGATCGCAAAGCATTTGATCCACGTTGTTTTTGTCCGCAACGTACGCATAGGTCAAAGCGCTGTAAGACATGGTGTATCTTCTTTTGTTTGCAACAACGGTGAGCTTATAGGCGTATCCAATGTCCCAGGCGCGGACGTTGTCAATCTCAACGTAGTAACGGTACGCCTGATCCGGATCCGGCTTTGCTTCCACCGCCTGGCCGTCAACAATAAGCACCAGGGAATCAAATTGCTTTGTAACGTCAAAATAGTGACGTATTGCAATGGTATCTCCAAGTACAAGACAGCTGCCGGCGTAGCTGATGCCGTCTATGAGTGCTTCACTTGTCTTCATCTTATACGCGGAAAGATCCACGTTCCTGATCTGAACGCCAGCCTCACCCGGGATTTCGCCATACCCATTAAAATAGTAATATGCACAAGCGCCATAATCATAAAGCGACTTGGCCAGACGTCCCATCGGGGAATTCTCATTTTTCAAATTGCCCAGATAATCATTTACGGAGTAGAAAAGAACTCCGTTTTCTGCGGATTCATTGGCAAGCGCGATCTTTGTATTTCCGGAATACAGCGCGATGGATAGCTTTTTCGGAATGTTTCGCGGCGTCACAAAATGCGTCGCCTTATAGGATCCGTCCTTTTGCTTTTCCGAGAAAGAATGAGAAACCCCGTCCACCACAAGCTTATATTGTTTCGCCTCTTCATCGCTGAGACCGCTGACAAACAGGTTCATCCCGATGGCGCCTTCGCTGACCGTAAGGGAGCATCCTGCCAGCTTCTTGTTGCCTGCCGCCCGCGTTTGAATCATCCCGCACTCCAGCACAATGCCAATAACCATCGCGGTGCAAAGAGCCAACGAAATTAGGCGTTTCCAGATCCCTTTTGTTTTCTTTTTCATAATACCTTCTCCTCTTCAAAACCACGCATACTTCCTTCAACGCGCGCTACTGTAAAATGGGCGTTACGTCACCTGAAGTAGTAATCACGTCCTCTGCGTCAAAAACAATGATTTCGACCTGAATGTTTTCAAATTCTTCTTTCAAGACGAGGCCTCCTTTTCTAGAATATTTTCTGCCGGCCGTTCTCCCGACGGACTTTAAGGCTTCTCAAACACAAATAACTGCTTCGGGATCCCTGGCGACAGATTTCCTCCGGGATTCGTGCCGGTAAAAGTACCGATGGTCCTGTCACTGGTATCTTCCGTTCCGTTAGCTCTTTTTATTGGATACCAATTATCCGGATGGTTTTGCGGAAGGTTACAATTGTTTATTGTTTTCGCACTAATGGCAGAAAAGAACTCAATCCCGGCTGCCTTCATATCCTTGATCAGAAGCTCGTTCTGACTTTTGTAAGTCGACGGATTGTTGAATTCATACACGTTTAGCGTGGATTTTACCAGACGCCAGCTGATCTCCAAACGCGCAAGACGCTTTTGGACGGCTGCCGATTCTCCTGCGGCAATTTTGTTGATCTCATTCCAAAGACCTTCGCAGTATCCGATCTCTTCATCCGGCATCCGGCCATCTATCACTTTCTGTTCATTCCACCAGTGCACGCCTGCATAAACGTTATAAACGTACCTGTCATACATGTAGACGTCATCCCTGTGATTCACGATCGCATGATGGTTCCTCGCCTGTTTTTCCATATGCTTCATATATTCACGCACGTAGATGCCTGCTTTTCCGTACAACGCGTCCGTGATAAACGCAAGCTCTTCCTCGTAATTTCTTGAGGGATCCTGAAGCATTCTGCCTTCAATGTAATTCCGGACGTCTCCAAACTCCGAATTGGACTCCAGGTGCCTTGAATTACTCTGTAAGTATACGCCTTCCACGCCCAACTGCTTATACAGCTTTATGTCATGCTGCATCACGTCCACGTTCGCATATGGACCTGCCGTGGTCATGAAATTCGAATTGTAATCCCAGATCCATACGTGCTTGCAGATCTTGGTCCAATTCACAAGCTCCTGATAGTATTTGGCATTGGTTACGTGTCCTTTACCATTGGGGGTCGCATTCAGATAATCTCCGTAGCACCTTCTGATCGGCGCATAGCGGACGATTACGTGGTCATCGCAGGTAATGCCGGAAGGAGGCGCTTCCACCGTCCATTCATAGGCCAGCATGTCGATATACAGATTCGGATATGCCCCATTCGCATGCAGATCCTGGGATACCTTATTCAAAAGCTGTACGTACTCCACGGCTTCGTACAAGCCGCCACTGTCCCCATGTGCCGCCCTGTCTTTCAGGCAATACGAACAGGTGCAAAGCTTGTCACCATCGTTTTTGGAAATGGAAATGATCTGGATGGGAGCATTGGGATCATAGCTGTTCGCGATCATGTCCCGGCAATGCCCAAGAACGATCGCATAAGCTTCCGGATCATGCAAAAGCATGTACGGGCAAAGCTGTTCCGTGGTTCTTTTTCTCTGTGAATCGGGTTTTTGAAGCTCCCCCGACTCATACCAGGCATATGCCGCGAACCATTCCGGATGCTTGTCAAAATAATCCTTAGCGAGGAAGAATTCGGCGCCCAGCGTATGCGCCTGCCCTGCCGCAAGACCTGAAATAGGCGTTTCATCACCATATTGGCTGGATTTATTTGCCGTAAGATACCACGTCTCCCTGCCAGCTTCCGATTTCGGCAGACAGTAGGTGTCCGCGTAAAAACCGTTCAACCCAAATGCAAGTGAGAAGAGACGCCCCGTGCGGGGATACTCATAGCCGCTCGGTTTTCCCTTTCCATAATAGGGATCCGTAAGATCGCCTGCAGGATTGATGCTTGAGAAGCAAACGTCTATGTCAGTGAACAGGAATGCCCTCTCATAATCAATGTCAACACCCATGGGCTCATACTTAAAATGCTTTTGATTCGTGACGTACAGATCATTCCAAGACAGATAATAATATCCGCCGCAAGCCTCCAAAAAGCGCATTGCGCCGTGCATCAGTCCAAGCTTTCCGATACCCGTGATCGCGATTCCCCCATTGTAGGACTTGATCGCGTAACTGTCATTAGACGCATATGCGGCAGTACCGTGAGGACGATTCGTATTTCCTACGGAAATCTCAAACCCGCGCGTCCCCTGACGCACGGAGTCGGAAATGATCTCCGGCTGATAACCGTCTTCCTCTTCCACGTATTTCTGCAGAAGCTTTGCGGAATACTGCTCCTCCGCAGTTGCGCTTGAAGGCACGACAATTACTGCCGTTGGCATGTCAATCGTATACTTGCTGTTCATGTAATCAGAGGTGTCCGTTCCCGTACCATGCGTGCCCTCCAAGCATTCCAGGAAGGCAACCTTATACCAGTAAATGCTCTTTACCAGCTTGCAAAGGAGCTGATCCTTATTCTGTGCCGTGGCAACCTGCGCGTAGGAAAGAACGCTGTACTTCATCGTCAGCGTCAACCCGTCGGCCGTTGATTTAAACGTATATGCATGGTCAATGTCCCAGGCGCGGATATTGGGAATCTCAACGTAACAAAGCGGTATGTTGTATTTATTCACGCGACTTTCGTCGATCTGGATCTCCACCGGCTTTCCGTCAACAAGAAGCTCATAGGAATTAAGCGGTGCCGACACGTCAAAATAATGCCGGATTGCAATGGTATCGCCAAGGACAAGACAACTGCCGGCATACGTAATGGCGGCGGGAAGGCTTCCCGACTTTACCATTGCATAGCTTGACAGATCGGCGTCCTTTATTTCCACGGGAATCGAATTCGCGCCGGTAAAGTAGTAATATGCACACGTGCCATAGTCATCAATTGCCTTTGCAAGGCGTCCCATCGCATCATTATTGCCTTCCAGCGTGGCCAGATAATCTTTTACTGAATAGGAATAGGTGCCATTGACGGCTCCCGCATTTGCAAGCGGAATCTGCGTGGTTGCGGAAAACAGCGAAATGCTAAGCTTCTTCGGCACGTCCCTGGCGATCACAAAATGCGTCGCCTTATAGGTGCCGTCCGATTGCTTTTCCAACGAATGCGCCGTTCCGTCTACCTGAAGCGTACAATTAGCCGCCTGTGCGTCACTAAGGCCTGAGAGGAACAGATTCATTCCCAGTGCGCCTTCAGAGACTGTCAGGGAGCAGCCCGCAAGGCGCACCTCTCCGGCAGCCTTTACGCCAACCGCTTCATGCTGCACCGCTATGCCGCAAACCATGATCGTGCACAGCACGAAAGCCAGCATGCGATTCCATATCTTTTTTGATTTCTTTTTCATTTTCCACCCCTCGCGAAACGTCGAAACGTACTGCCCCTTGCTACCAGATCACGTCATCAACCCACGGACTCGCTGCCTCGATTGTCAGATTTTTTTCTTTATTGTAATCAAAGATCGTATTGTCAAAGAATCTCTCACTGTGTTGCTCCTTATCTACCTGCTTGAGCGCAACGCCCACGAAAGTATTGCCAACCAATGCGGGATTCATTAGAATCTTTAAGTTCCTGACGGAAACCTTCTTTGTAATTCTAAGCGGATACTTGTACACGGCGGGATTCTTAAAATACCTGTCATTCACTACCGCTTGCAGATTCATGATGGGACATGAAAAAATCTGTACTCCGCTGGTGCCGGTAAATGCATTGTCCGTCACTCTGCTTGCATCTATGGTCAACCCGTTCACGTTCACGTTCGTCGGCATGGTACAGTAATACTTTACGCCATCTTCTTCGATCACGTCATACCCGAAAGAAGTCTTCGGATTTGGCTGATAATTCGTGAAAATCAACATGGGGGAATACTTCTTCGCAGGTACTTTCCACGTACAGTCGGTAATGTTTACGTCACCATTCCAGTAGCTTCCGAAATCCCTGCGCAGATTCACAAAGAAATCCCCGTAGCTGGTTACTCTTTCAAGATTCATTTCGCCAAACCCAATGACGTCAATTCCCAGATATCCGATGGTGGAATCCTTCACAGTCACGTTGTAAGTGCCCATGTGCGCGTCAACCCGGTTGAGCCGGCAACCGTTCTGCACGATCAATTCCTTGCAGAAATTGCTTCCCATCGTTCCCCATCTGGAATCGTCCATGATGCCCGTCTTATCCGCGGGTCCCGTAGGATCGTCCTGATCCGCTGCGCATATGCAATGATCCAACGTGATCACTGCGGCATATTCCGCATAAAAATCATAAGGGGCAGTGGAATTCTCGTCACTGCCATAACTGTATACGCGCAGGTGATTTGAGAAAATACAATCCTTCAGCGTTACGTATGCGCAGTAATTCACGCGAAAGAACCCATGGTACGGAGCACCCAGTCTTGCATGATACTTTGTCTCATGAGTATCGCTGTCCACGTACGCGCTTGCATCCGTAAACATTTTGTCTTCCCCGGCGAGATAATGCTGAACGCCAACCAACTGCGTATTGGAACGTTGAACGGTGATTCCCCTCCGCACGTAGGACTTTGCATTTAGGTAATTTACTTCCGTAATGAATTTGCCGCCAGTCACCGTAAGCGTCGTCTGATCGATGGGATATTTCTTGATCGAGCTGATCTCTTTCCAATCCCACTGCAACCGCGTCGACGGATCTATTTCGCCAGTCGTTCTGACAATGACAACCTCCTCCTGATCGCGAAGAGATGACGATGCGGTGCCTGATCCGTTCCGTCCCCAACGCTTTACGGAAGACGTCTCTAATACGTACAGGGCATCTTCCTTGAACTCCCCAGGCGCTCCAAACACCGTCGTGTCTTTCGTAAACTCTTTGTTCTTTTGGGCCGCCGCCAACGTCCCGCTATAATTTCTTCCGGAACCCAGGCTGTGTTCCGGATATGGATCAAGATTAGGATCAAGACCTAAATACAGATGCTGGTCACCATCCACTTTTGCAGTGTGATAGGCCCAGGTTCCGTCTCCCTTCTCATACCACCAGAGGGCAGTATTCATCCATTTATATCCGGATTGCAAATAGGACTTTACCGTAAATAAGGCGCAGGTTGCTCCGTCCACGTTCCTGTCGATTACGATCTCAATCGTGCCGTCAGGCTTTTTTACTTCCCTTTCCGTGTCATACATTGGTATGTGAGTGTCATCCACCAGGAACGTCGCGTCTCCCCAATCCGTATCCGTCCGGATCTCAGCACCGCTGGGATTATCTGAATTCATGTGGCCGATATAGTAGGTTGCACCCGGATCAGCCTTTACGGGAAGGTGATACTTATTTGCATATTCATGCGTACGGACAATAGCATCATAATCATCCGTCACGCCGTCTCCCTTTGCGTTAAACATCTTGTACGTAACGTAAGGGGTTGTGATCTCCTGCGTGTCATAGCATTCCTGAAAAGCATTTTTGTACCAATAAATGCTTCTTACCAATTTAACCAGCCGTGCATCCGTCTTTGCCTTTGTCGCCACGTTTGCATAGGTAAGAACGCTGTAAGAGATCGTGGATTTCTTCCTGTTTGCAACCACGATGAGATTGTAGGCGTGATCGATGTCCCACGCGCGAACGTCACTGATTTCAACGTAATAGCGATTTGCTTTTTCCGGATCCGCCACGATTTCCAGTTCCCGGCCTTCCGTGATCATTTGAACGGAAGTAATCTGATTCGTTATTTCGAAATAATGTCTGATGCCGATGGTATTGCCCAGCACCAGACAACTTCCGGCATACGTAATGCCCTGCGGAACGTCTCCGGACTTCTTGATGGCATAGGAAGAAAGATCCATGTTTGGAATCTCGACGGGAATGTCTTCGGTCCCCGAAAAATAATAATATGCACAGGTGCCATAATCATCAAGCGCCTTGGCAAGACGCCCCATTTCATCGTCCCTGCCTTCCAGGCCGGTGAGATACTCCTTCACGGAATAAGTAAGGGTGCCGTTCACCGCCGATGAATTAGTCAGCGAAATCTTCTGGCTTCCCGAATATAACGAAATGGAGAGATTCTTTACAATATTTCTTGGCGTCACAAAATGAGATGCCTTATAGGTTCCGTCGCTTTGCTTTTCCAAAGGATGGGAAACCCCGTCAACCTGAAGCACGTAATTGCCCGCATCGCTCAGCCCGCTCAGGTACAGATTCATCCCGATGGCACCCTCGCTAACCGTAAGGGAACATCCTGCCACAAGTGCGCCGCCTGCCGCGCGCGCCTGGATCGTGCAATGCTGCAAAGTCATGCCCAGAATCATTGCGGTGCAAAGCACTAACGTCAGCACGCGGTTCCATGCCCTTTTTGTTGTTTTTTTCATAATGACTTCTCCCTTTTTTCTCCCCAAAACACTTGGCTCTTAACTGCTTTTCCTGCCATTTGGGCATAAACGCCCCTTGTTATGCATGAATTAATTTTATTATATCAAGGCCAAAATACCCTGCCAACGCAACTTGCCTTCAAAAAAAGCAACTTACTGCCCTAAAAAAGCAACTTACTTGCATATTTTTACTTTGTAACAATCCTGTTACGTTTACTTGTCTCAAAATTGTTACAAATTCGCCCGCCAGTTGAAAAAATTCTCATGAACGGGATGGCACAGCCAACGCGTTACGTGATATGATATCCTCATACGGCGGGGATGCACCTCATCCCTTACGCCATCATTACGTCGGGAGGAGACAAACATGTGTGAAATCTTATGCTCCACGGGAGCATTAATCGGAAAACCCAACGGTCGCGACTATCGTTTGCTTGAACCTTTGTCCAGAGACCTTACCTGCGACGGATTTGAATTTATGATGTACTCCAGTTGGTATGAGGAGGCAGAGACCATCGTTAAATTCCTTTTGTCCCTACCCCTGTCCATTCCCGTAATGCACTGTGAAAAGCATATCGGAGAAGCCATCAGCAAGGGCGACTTAGAGACCGCCACGGACTTATTTAAGAAAAACTGCATGATTGCAAATGCGCTTGGCGCCTCCAAAATTGTGATCCATCTTTGGGATGGCATCACTTCCGATTCCTGTTTTGCGCAAAACCTTTCGGCATATGCCAGATTACGGGAGATCACGGATGCCTGCGGACTTGCGCTGCTTGTGGAAAACGTCGTCTGCACGACGAAGGATCCCATGTCACGCTGGAAAGAGCTTCGCTCCGCTTATAAGGACGTCCAGTTTGTGTTTGACACAAAGATGGCCGCGTTTCATGACCAGCTCGACCTGTTATATCCCCCCGAAAATGAATGGCTTTGGAAGGAAGGGCACGTTCGCCATTACCACGTCAATGATTATGGCGGAGCCTACATGGAATGGGCAAAATTAAAGACCCTGCCCATTGGACAAGGCCACGTGGATTTCAAGACGTTCTTTGATTTTATCAAAAGAATTGGATATGACGATACCTTCACGATAGAGTCGACAGCCTTTAACGCACAGGGCCAGGTCGACACAGAAATGCTCAACAATCAATTCCGGTTCATCCGTGAAGCAATGACTGAAGTCCAATTCCCGGATTTTTCAAGGATTTAACACTTTGTTGTATTCTAAACAACTAATTGATAATTGAACTTTCTCCTCTCCTCTGCTATGCTTTACTCAACACCGGTGGAACACGTTTATAAATACCCATCTTAAGGAGGAAAAAATGCAGGTTAACATTGGAGAGAAAATAAAGGAGCTCAGAAAAAGAGACGGGCGCAGACAGGAGGATCTTGCCAACGCCCTAGGCATCACGGCGCAGGCCGTGTCCAGATGGGAGGCAGGCACCTGCTACCCCGACGTAGGCCTGATCCCCGCCATTGCTAATTACTTTCACGTTTCCATCGATGCCCTGTTTGGCTATCAAAATGACCGGGAAGGAAAGATAGACGCTTATGCCCAAGAAGCTCTGCGCCGCATGATTAACGGCAAAGACTCCGGGGAAACCATCCAATTTCTCCGGAAATGTCTGGAAGAATTTCCCGGAGAACCGAAGCTTCTAAAGCATCTGGCGAGTGCGTTGCAAAGCAAAGGCTTCCAGGAAGCCGATCCCAGAAATCCTTATCTTGAAGAGGCTGCCGCCATTTATGAGGAGCTTTCCATACAAGATCCCGAAGTGGTCAACTCCCTTCTGTTCGTTTACGCACGAATGGGAGAGCTGGAGAAGGCAGAAAACAAAGCGGGCTCCCAGCCCCGCGTGGAGCTTAGCAAAGAAGTTCTGCTCGCAACCTTACCGGATTTGGCAAAAGCAGAACAATACAGGGGAGAAGCAATCCTCTCCCTGCTCCACCCCTTAGAAAGGATTACGGAGAATGCGGTTTTGTGGAATAATGAACTGAAAAATACACGGCAGGGCATCGAGATCATGGAAGCCTTGTACGATCTGTACGAGAAGATTTTTGACGGAAAAAACTACGGCATTTTTCACAGCGACCTTTTCATGTTGAGTCTTTTCAGTGCAAAGACTTCCGCCAAAATGAAGGAATACGACCAGTCCCTGACCTTCTTTGAACGCGCCTGCGTGCATTACAAAGAATATTGGAGGATCATGGAGATTTCCATGCAAGGCATCCCTCAGGAGCCTCATTACGAATCTCCCTTGCTCTCGGAAGCAAAAGGCATCCTGGCAGGCTTCGCGGTCTGCAAACCCGAATACCTAAAAGATGTCATCACGTCCTATCCCGCAAAGCTTAAAAAGCAGATTATGAAAGATCCAAAATATGCGGAATTGTTTGAAGAAAAAAAAGAAACCCTATAATATTTCCCAAGAAAATCCCGTCATCTCTGACTTATCAGAAATGACGGGACATATTACCATAGTTTTCTCCTCCTGATGCTCAAGGAGAATATCCTTATTCTCCGCCTCACGTTGACGAGCATGGGCATACAGTTCCTCGGATTTCAAGACCTCACTTTTCAATAGAACACTAATGGGATATAGTGTCCCGCTGCACACCTTTCTATTTCCGCTTTTCCGCTACAAATATCATTGATGGTTGCCTGCGGCACGCCACTTTCTTTACTCAGCCGATACATCGTCATATTCTTTTCTTGCAGCTTTTCTTTTATCACCATGCTACAAACCTCTCTTTTCTACAACAATTATGTCGGTTAGCCGATGTATTTTCAAGAGATTTATGCCTACTTTTATTGTTTTTCCAATGATCTTTTTCTAAATTTCACAATTTACCTTCAGTTCAGTACTGAGTTTCGACAGCGAGGTTTTTATTTTGCGAAAATAATTTATTGTATCTCGATAAAATATTATTGACATTTCCATTCGGCAATGCTATATTGTAACCAGAAAGACAAGACAACGCGCAATCACCGAGAACTAAGCGAAAAACCAGCTCACGACACGTCGGGGAAAACAATATGCTTCATTGCAATAAGAAAAGGGGGGATAACTACATGAAAAAACTATTGAATTTTGCCGGCCGGACGGCCCTGATCTGTATCGCCGTATTCTTTGTACTTTTTCTCCTTCTTATTATTGGATTGACAAGGCTAACAGGCTGGCAGGTCCACAAGTTAAGCCCTGCCGATAAGATAAGACAAGCAAATTACGCGCAGGTTCCCGACCTGGCAGATTCCCTTGAGCGTTATGGGACCCGTGGCTTTCAGGACGTGGAATCTCAGTTGGAGACTCGCGCCTTCAAAGACGTTGACACCCTGTGCAAAGCCTTGCCGGATGGTTACCGTCCCGCAATTGAAAAGGCCATAAGTGAGTCCACTCCCACAACGGAAGCCGACGTCAAAGGCAAAGAAGCAACGGCTTACCAAATAACGGCCTCACTCCCTCTTAACCGTGACGAATCAAAGGATACAACCTATCATCGGCAAACCAGTTACTATGTTTTCATATACAAAAACGGGAAATGCCGCTTTGTGATCCGCAATTACTAGAGAAATCCGGAGGGAAACAATATGTTAGAGGATTTTATTTGTTTTATTATAAAACTGGTTCTTATAGGCATTGGATTATGGGTGGTAGGATCAGTTGTTCTTATGATTGTTTTATGTGTTAGCGTGCTACGCTGGCAAGTTCATGAAGTGACTCCTGAGGTTCGGGCGTACTACGCCGAGCATACTAGTTTTCCAGAACCAATAGATTTATACGAACGTTATGGAGTGCAGGGATTTCAGGACGCGATCTCTCGAAGAGAAACCTATGCCTATCATTCCTTGGATGATCTGTGCAATGCCATGCCGGAAATCTATGCGGCAGCAATTAAGAAAACCTTGACCGAAACGGAACCCTGGGCGACAAAGGACGTCAAAGGCAAAAAGGTCAATGCTTACACGGTAGATCCTGCAGATCTACAGATCACCGTTCCGGACCCGAACACGGATCATCACTATCAAACCCTTCATTTCTATGTTTTTGAATATAAAAATGGGGATTATCGCTTTGCCATTCAAAACAGCTAAACAAAAACCCCGCCATCTCTTCCTCAGAAATTGGCGGGGTTCGTTATTTACCTATTATTGTACATTTTAGCATAGTAGTTCTGGTACTCGCCGGAAATGATGGTCTCCCACCACTCGCGGTTTTCCAGATACCACTTGATGGTCTTCTTGATGCCGTCCTCAAACTTGGTCTCAGGAAGCCATCCAAGCTCATTGTGGATCTTGGTGGGATCAATGGCATAGCGCATGTCATGGCCCTTGCGGTCCGTCACGTAGGTGATCAGGCTCTCAGGCTTGCCAAGCTCTCTGCAAATAATCTTCACGATGTCGATGTTCTTCATCTCATTATGACCGCCAATGTTATAAACCTCGCCTACGCGGCCTTTGTGAATGATCAGATCGATGGCCTTGCAGTGATCCTCTACGTACAGCCAGTCACGCACGTTCAGTCCCTCACCGTAAACGGGAAGGGGCTTGTCATTCAACGCATTCGCGATCATCAGCGGGATCAGCTTCTCCGGAAAATGGTAAGGACCATAGTTGTTGGAGCAACGGCTGATGGTCACGGGCAGGCCGTAGGTTCTGTGATATGCCAGCACCAAAAGGTCTGCGCCGGCCTTGGAAGAGCTGTATGGGCTGCTGGTGTGGATGGGGGTCTCCTCGGTAAAGAACAAGTCAGGCCGATCCAAAGGCAGGTCACCGTATACCTCATCCGTGGAAACCTGATGATAACGGGTGATGCCGTACTTTCTGCAGGCATCCATAAGAACCGCGGTGCCCTTGATATTGGTATCCAGGAACACTTCCGGATTCTCGATGGAACGGTCTACGTGGCTTTCTGCCGCAAAATTGACAACAATGTCAGGATGCTCCTCCTCGAACAGCTTGTACACCGCCTCGCGATCCGTGATGCTCTCCTTCACAAAACGGAAATTCGGGTTGTCCATGATCGGTGCAAGCGTGGAAAGATTTCCCGCATAGGTCAGACAATCCAGACAAATGATCCGATAATCCGGATACTTCTTCAACATATGAAAAATAAAATTGCTGCCAATAAATCCAGCTCCTCCAGTTACGATAATCTTCATTCTTCTCCTCCTTTTGTGTCACGGTGACGTGTCTAGTGACACGTTTTTACTTGTTTACCGCTTTCGCGTATCTGTTTCGTTCCGATTACAAGAATAGAAGGTGCCCCAAGGGCACCTTCAAGTACTTTTTTCAATATTCAGAAAATCTTAAGTATTTAAGACGTAATCCGTGATGCAGTCATACCACTGCACGTAAGTCTCGCCGTCCACGATCAGCCTGTCATTCTCAGGAAGCTGTTCGCTCCAAAGCTTTCCTCCGTAATGCTCCACGTGCCAATCGTTCTTGTTAAACCGCCTCCAGAGAATGGTCCGGCCGTTCTTGTCCAAGAATTGTTCAGACACCACGCCGTTGTTGTAAGTCTGCACGTCCAAGACGCATACCGTGTCATAAGTCTTCCCGAGAATCGTCACGTCATAGCGTCCCACGATATCGATCAAAAAATCCCTCTTCGCCGTGGTAATCATGTTGCCTTCCCGCTTAATGATCCCCTTCGGCGCCAGGTTAATCTCATTGCCACAGTTATCCTCGCCAAACCCCCAGCAGTTCATAAATTCCTCGCCGTCAAGGAACGTAATGAAGTTTCTGACGCCATTGTCATTTCTAATGGTCGCGAGATACCTGCAGTGTGTATCCGTCAACTGCGCAACGAAGGTTCTCTCCGTCACTTCCTCCTTATTGGAATACGAAGCCTCCCTGGCAGTCAGTTCCACTCCCTCAATGCCATGTACCTTCGCACGCCCCGTGACCTTCATGTCGTAGACGTGGTCACACTTTCCTGAAGGCTGGTCATACATGCCCCAGGACAGACTCTCACCCAGTCTCGGCATCAAGAACCATCCCATCAGTTCCTCCCATTTTACTGCAAACGGAGCTTCTTTCTTCTCCGTGATCACGTACTTTGGCATATATGCCGGTAATCTTTTCATCATTCCTTTTCCCTCCATTTTCTCTTCAAGATGGCTCTTTCCGGCGTCGTAGCTTTTCCGAAACTTCTCCTTCGCCACGTGCAGCCTGCTCTTCACCGTTCCCACCGGCACGTTCAGCCGCTTTGCGATCTCTGCCTGCGGCAGCTGTTTCCAGAAATACAGATACAGGATTTCTTTCTCCTTATCCGCCATCTTTTCAAGCTGATCCCGCACCGCCATCACTTCTGAAATGCCCATTCTTCCGTCATCCAGCGAAAGCTCCGGGCTTTCCTCCAACGGAATCTCCAGCACTGCTGCCTTATTTCGGAAATAATCATTGCACTTATTTCTCGCGATGCTGATGATCCAAGGCTTAAAGGCATCCGCGTTTTTCAGTTGTCCAAACTTCTGATACGCAGTCAGATAAGTCTCCTGAAGCACGTCCTGCACATCCTCTGCGGAGGATATCTTATATTTCACAAACAGCTCAACACTCTTCTGCACCTGCGCCAAAAGCTTTTCAAAATCCGCCACCTTGCCACCTCCTTTCCTAATCGTTACCCATCGGAATCTGCTTTCCGGTGGCGCTCCCATCTAAGTATTTGACGTCGTTTTCAACCGGTTTCACTTACATAGACGGTTGCAGGAGGAAAAAGGTTCATTTTGCATTAATTCTTTTTTGCCACAAACAGTCCTGCGTCCTTTGTAACGTAAAAACCCTTGCGCAGCTTACTCTCCACAAACTGCCTGAAAGCCTTATAATCATTGACGATATAGCGATTTTGATTACCGTGGCAGGAAATGATATAGTCGACGAGGTCCTCCGAATCGGTCACGAGCAGATGATCCTCATATTGTCGCCACTCTACCTCCTCAAAATAAGGGCTCAAAATCTCCGCACCATTCTCCTTGCCAAAGATCTCATAAAGATTTTGCGCTGCAAGGACGATGCGATCGTCAAACTGCGCTGCCAGCTCACTGATCTCTTTCATGTGCGCCGTTCCGTAGGTACTGCAGATCAGCCGCCCTCCGGGCTTTAGCACGCGCCGGATTTCTCCAAGCACCTTTGCAAAATCCTTCGCATAAAACAGTACGTGATTTGCAATCACAAGATCAAACGTCGCATCCCCAGCCGGAATTTCATGAAAATCAATCACCTGAAAATCAAACTGCACGGCTACTTCCGCGGCATTCTTTCCCGCTCTTTTTTTCGAGCCTTCCACCCCGTTTGTTTCGTGTCGCATTCTTCCGTTCAGTGCCTTCCTTGCCTCGCGCAGCATCCCCTCGGATTGATCGGACAAAGTAATCTTCACGCCGGCAGGGATCTGCTCCCAGTTCTCTAACCAAAAACTCCCGTTGCCACAACCCAGCTCCAAAACGTGGATGCATCTGCACGATCTTTGGGCTATGTTCCGCTTTCCCTTCACCGTCCCTTCACTTTCTGCAGAATCATCACCTAGCCCGCACTGCTCATAGATCCAAGGGAACCATCCCTGTTTATTTACTGCATATTTCGCATGCAAATTAATCCTAGCGCCAATGTTGGAGCTGTTCAGATACTGTTGCTTTAAGCTCTGCTCAAGGCCGCTCACGCTCGTCGCCTCCATGAGCTTGCCCCAGTCCACTGCTTCGCCTTTTTGTAAAAGCTCCGTCGTCTGCAAAAGACCCTCGCGAACCAGCTTCATCTGTTCAATGCGTTCCTCCAAAAGCTCCGTCTGAAACCGGAGCGCGGGAACGAGCGACTCATCCCTTGCTTCCTTCATGGTCATCTCCTTGATGTCCTCCAGGGAAAATCCAAGGTACTTGAGCATCTGGATCTGTTGCATTTTCTGAAAGTCCCGGTCATTATAAAACCTTGCGCCATTCTCATTCACAAAAGATGGTTTCAAAAAACCATGTTCGTCATAATACCGCAAAGTCTTTTTCGTCACGTGCGTCTTGGCAGCAAAATCTCCGCTGGAATAAAACCCTTCCTTTTTCATTTCATGCCCTCCATTCCACGTGATGATCTCCATTTACGGTCATCCTTCCATCCCATAATCCTTAATCCTCGTCACGATAAGCAATACATCCGCCGCAGATTGTCACCTTGACCCTGCCCTTTAGCTTCCACCCCGTAAACGGCGTGTTGCTTGCCTTGGACGCATAATTTCCGGGGATCATCTCTGCATCCTTATCGATCAAAACCAAATCTGCCGGGCCGCCCTCAGCCACGTACCCTGCATCCAAATGATAGATTCTAGCCGACCCGGTACTCATCCTCTCTAAGAGCTCCCGCATGGTCAGATACCCCTTGTCCACCAGCTCCGTAATGCCCAGCGCCAGCGAAGTCTCCAGCCCAATAATGCCGCTGGGCGCCTGCGTAATCGGTTTTGCCTTTTCTTCCGCAGCATGGGGCGCGTGATCCGTCGCGATCATCTCAATCGTGCCATCCTTCAGGCCCTGAATGATTGCCAGGCGGTCAGCCTCCTCACGAAGCGGCGGGTTCATCTTTGCATTTGTGCCATACTTGATGGCAGCCTCCTCGGTCAGCGTAAAGTGATGCGGCGTTGCCTCCGCGTGTACGTTAAGGTATCCTGCCTGCCTTGCCTTGCGCACCAGTTCCACGGCCTCCTTCGTGCTGATATGCTGTACGTCTATGTCAGCGCCCGTCTCCTTGGCAATCTCTATGTCACGCGCGGAAAGAGAAATTTCCGCCTCCCGGGAAGAACCGCCAATTCCATAAAACTCGCTCGCCTTTCCGCGATTGATCCCGTTATTCTCGATATATTTCGGATCCTCCTCATGGAAGCTGATGGGCTTTCCCAGCTTTGCCGCCAGCTTCATGGCCTCACGGACAACCTCCTCTCTAAGGATTGGAACGCCGTCATCCGTAAAGCCAGCCGCACCTGCCGCGGAAAGCTCCTCCAGGGGCGCAAGCTCCTGTCCCTTCATGCCCTTTGTCACGTTCACGCAGGAAAGCACGTGGATGGCCGTCTGCCTTCCCTTTTCCAAGACCTCCCCCAGAGTCTCCAAATTATCAACGCTAGGCTTCGTGTTCGCCATCAAAACCACGGTCGTAAAACCGCCCTTCGCGGCAGCCCTTGCCCCCGTCTGAATGTCCTCCTTGTACGTAAATCCCGGCTCACGGAAATGCACGTGCACGTCGATCAGTCCGGGCGCCACGAGTAGGCCCTCCGCATCAATCACCTGTACGTTTGCCTCTTCCGCTCCTCCGCCATTTTCCAGCTCCAAAGCCGCGTCCATATTATCATTGTTTCCACTTTCCGTGATCTTTACAATCCTCCCGTTCTCGATCAGAACGTCCCTTTTTCCTTCCATTCCTGATTTCGGATCGATCACGTATCCATTTTTAATCCATAACATTTTCCTTACCTCCATACATGTGCCCTAAGGTCACCTTTCCCGTCCATTCTACCACGTTTACCGGCGCGCCGCAACTGACGTCAATACGCCAAAAAATATCAAAAAGTGGCCTGGCCATAGTTCCTGGCCAAGCCACTCGCGAAAGCAATTCCTCAGTTCAAATTCTGCAATACCTGAAGATTATGCGTATCTGCCAATAGTTGCAAATCCTCCATGGTCACGCCGTCAGCCGTTCCATTCAGCAGGTTCATGGTGATCACGCACTTCTCCAAATCTGCGTATACCAATCCCTTGTATTCCGACAAGGCGAGCATTACCTCCACGCCGTCCTTTGTCACGTACGTCCACTCCTCATAATCCTCGTCGTTGCCAATGTTCAGCAGCACTTCATCAAAATATCCCTTGACGGTACGGCGGAACTGATACATATACTCGCGGCCTCCCGTTGCCAGATAATCCGCATCAAAATGGAATGTTCCGTCCGCATAACCATATCCAACGTATGCCTCGCTCATTTCGCCCAAGAACTCTCCGCCAATAAAGTCTGTATCCTCTCTCGGATCAACGTACCGGAAATTATGATGGAGTTTTAAACCATATTTCTTCGTAATGGCATCCAACTGGCTTACCATCTCATCGGAGTACACAAAATACTCTTCGTATTCCTCCGGACCATTCCACGTCTTGTCATTTGCAGATAAGATCTGATGATCCTGATCATAGGAATCCAGGAATTCCTGCCACTCGGCAGATGCCTTTCCTTCCGGGCTGTCATAGTATCCCGACAGCGATATCAGCGTCAGCGGATACTCCTCCTGCACGATTGTCTCCGTAACAACCTGATTGCCATTTTCGTCAAGTTCTATCTGACGCTCTACCTTTGGCGCAGTTCCAGTTCCTTTTTTTAGCAGTATCTTTTTTATTCCAAACCAATCCGCCGCCATGGAAGTATTGCTGAGGGCCAGAATCGCCATCGTACCAATAAAGCAGATCGCGACTGCTGCCGCATATTTCAGCACAAGCCTGTTTTTCCTCTTCATGGTATATTGAGTGATCTTCCCCAAGCCCGCCTTGTCCATATTAATTTTTCCGCGTACCATCTCGTCCTCTGCGAGTTTCAAATATTCATCATCTACGTATCCAAAAGCCTTTGCCAAATCTTCACCTTTCATGCTCTGATTCCCTCCTTTTCCAAATATGCCTGCAATCTTGCCCTCGTTTTCAGCAACAGATATTTCGTCTGGCGCTGAGGCACGTCATAGCGCTTTGCCACCTCTGCAACCGTGTAGGAATAGAAATACCTTGCCACAAACATCGCGCAGGTCTTCTTGTCCAATTTCCCCAAAAAACCATTCAGTAGCCTGCCAAGCTCCTTATGCTCGAAGACCTGCTCCGGCGTCTCACCGCCATCCGGGATTGCTTCGTCGAGCTCCACGTAAATGGCCTTACGCTTTCCCGCATTCCGGTAATCCAACCTGTCAAAGGACAGATTTCTCGCAATACGGGCAAGGAAAAATTTTAAGCTGTCCGGGATCGTCGGCGGAATGGATTTCCACGCACCCATGTATGTGTCATTCACGATCTCCTCCGCGTCGTCCGCATCCCTTAAAATATTGTAGGCCACCTGGTTTAAGTATCCGCCGTATTTATTTTTTGTCTCCAAAATGGCTGATTCCGACCGTTCCAAATACAAGGAAACGATCTCCTCATCTTTTAATTTGGCGTCCCTCACTTTTGTTTCCTTCCACTGTAATATTTTACTGTTTCCGCTTTCCAGCCAGGCATTTTCTGCCAGATATTCTTCTTTCAATTGTTTCCCCTCTGTCACGTGCTAGCTCGTGCTTTCTTTTTGATTCTATACCCTAACAGTAGAGATTGCCAGAAGAATGGACAAAGATTTTGCAAATTTCTTTTTACTATACTTTTTTTCTGCCTTGTGCTATACTTTCATGGAAGACCAATTGGAGGTTCTGATTTCTTATGATTCGATTTATTATTGTAGTAATTACCGTTGTTGCATTCCTGATCATCAATATTCCCATGCTCTTAATAGAATGGGTCATTGGCAAGATCAAACCCTCGTGGAAGGATCGTTCAAGTCTGTTCATGGTACAGTGCGGTTTCAAGGCATGTCTGTTTTATTCCGGCGTCAAAGTGATCGAGGAGGGCAAGGAGAACGTTCCCAAGGATACAGCCGTCGTCTACGTTGCAAATCACAGAAGCTATTTCGACATCCTCTTAACCTACGTGCGCGTACCCGGGCCAACTGGCTACGTTGCAAAGAAGGAAATGTGGAAATGGATCCTGCTCCGTCGCTGGATGCAGTATCTGCATTGTCTGTTTTTAGACCGTGAGAACGTAAAGGAAGGCGTCAAAACGATCCTGACTGCCATCGATAAGGCAAAGCACGGTATTTCAATCTTCATTTTCCCGGAAGGCACCCGTAACCGTACGGCAGACACCTTCCTGCCCTTCCATGACGGAAGCTTTAAGATTGCAGAAAAAAGCGGCGTTCCCGTGATTCCCGTCACGCTTGTGAACACCGCCGCCATCTTTGAAGATCACCTTCCCAAGATCCGCCCCACTACGGTCGTGATCCAGTATGGGAAACCGATTTACATTAAGGATTTGGAAAAGGAAGACCGCAAGGCCGTTGGTTCCTATTTCCAGAATCTGATCTCCAAAAACTATTTTGAATTGAAGGAAAAGTATGCGGAGCAGCTCTATGGCTCCAAGAAATAATGCATTTCCGTTTACCGAAAGACAACCGGCTGCTCTACCAGTTCCGTCCGAATGACGAGATACGGGTAAGTGGCCGTTTTCTTTTTCTGATCTGCCAGCTCAGGTCCAAGAAGCGTCGTATCCACGCGCACCTCCGTCTCCGTAAGGTACAGGTCGTTTAATGCAATGCTATAGCCTCCCGTCTCCTGCTTCCCGTATCCGATGCAAATATACAGGTAGTCCCCATCCATTCCTTTTTCTTCCCGATCACGTTCTTACTCCCGATCGCCGCTTACTTCATTCCAACATATGCAAAAAAAGAAGCCGCTATTCCGGCTTCTTTTCCACCTTTTCTTTATTTGATCATTGCTTGGAATTATTTATTGAAAGTACTGGCTTGGATCCACGCTTTCCCCGTCCTTCGTCAGCTTAAAATACAGATTGCTTCCCTCAACGCTGTAATACTTGGTTGGGGCCGCAACAGTCGCCAGACGGCTTCCTGCTTCCACGACGCTGCCAATGGGAGTCTCAATGTTTTCCAATTGCCCGTATGTTGCCTGATAACCGTCTCCAAGATCTAACACCAGAACGCTCCCCAGTACTGCGTCCTTTCGCACGCTCATGACCCTGCCCCTGCAACAGGCATTAACGCTCTCACCCTGCGGTGCGCCGTAGATTACGGCCGGGTTGCGTTTATATTGATCCAGCGTTGCAAAATACACGCTGTGATCCATGCTATACTCGATCAACGGTTCACCAGTGACTGGCTTTACCATCTTCTCAGGCGAGAAATGAAGCTCATCGGATATGATCGGACTACCGGAAGAAACCTCCCATACCTGCAAGGGCACGTCCTCCGCCAGCACTTCCGACCTTACGATCTCCGCAGCCCCCTCACGTACGCTGCTTTGTACCGCCTTCCCGGCATCCTGCTTTGTTTCGCTTTGTGATTTCTTTACGGTCTCCTGCTTACTTTCACTTTGTGACTTTTTCGCTGTCTCCTGCTTACTATCGATTTGCGATTTCTTCGCAGTCTCCTGTTTACCTTCTTTTATAATTCCCGCTTCCGCCGCGTCCTGCTTTTCCTTTTTTGCGATGCTTTTATCTAAGGTACTTCCATCACTCACAGACTTGCTTTGATCCGTTTTTGTAACGCGGTCATTCTTACTGTTCTGCGTAATCTCCCTAAGCTTTTGATCCGCCTGATCCTCCATGACGGAAAAATCAATGGCATATCCCTTATCCAAAGATTCCTTATTGCGGTTTCTTACGTATGCTCCCGAAGCGATCAGCGTCGTCAGGACCAGCGCTGAAGTCGAGATCATGATAAATCTCTCTTTTTTAACGTTATGATTCCGATCATCCTTATTCATCCCCATCTTCCTTTCTTCACGTTGCTTTCGATTCCATGTTTTTTGTCTTTGCAACCTAGTATTGACGCGAATCCGGGAATTTATACCGATATAAAAACGTCCCGCACGTTCTTTCAAACGTACGGGACGTCAATTACGACAATTTCAATTGGGATGCTGCTTATTTTTCCGTTTCATTCACGTATATGCGCGTAATCAGGTTTGCGATCATGTCCTTATCTACCAGCAGATCTTCATCCGCAAGATTGATGATAAAGCCATTCGGCATGTTTTTCTTTTCTTCTTCCGGATAATTCAACATGATATTAGCAAAATCTCCCAAGGAACACAGATAACTAAAAGTTTGATCCAACTTATTCATATGCTTCCAATTATTTAACGCCTCTTCATCCGTGAATGCAAGCATGTGCGGCTCGCCCTGGCGGTCATAATGCAAATACGGGCGAAACTGACTGCCCTCTGGGAAAGAAGGCTCACCGTTCTCATCCATGACAGGCGCCTTCGATGAAATAAAGGGACATAAAAAGCGTGAATTCAAGAGCTCCTCAAGCACTACCATGCGGTGCCTTACGTCATTCTGCGCCATAAGCGCCTGCATTGCACCCCTAAGCCTGGGATTCGATAACTTTACAATCTTTTCCTCTGCCATGTCTCTTCTCCTTAATTAAATCGCTTCGCGATACGTTGCTCCATTCCACTCGGCTCCACTCGGCGATAAAAATTTCGTTTAAACTCTGTTATAATTGATAAGACAGCCCTTCAGAATGATCTGACGCTCCTCGTCGGTCAACTCTCCAAGGCGCAGATCAAACGCCTCGCCCAGCGTACCATTTGCGGCATCCACCTTGTATGCCTTGATCACCTCCGTCTTCTCCTCCACGGCCTTCTTGATGCCGGGAATGAAGAGATAATCAAGGTTCTTGAAGGGAAGCTCTCCCTCCTGGATCAGGAAAGGAAGCATGCCCCAGTTGATCAGGTTGGAACGATAACGCTTCGTCGCATACTCATTCGCGATGTTTGCCCATCCGCCAAGCACCTTCTGGCAGGAAGCAGCCTGCTCTCTTGCGGAACCGTCACCAGGCTTTACTGCA
>JAILLF010000042.1 GCA_024693365.1 Acetatifactor sp.
CGGACCAATATCTGCGAAAATAGAAATAAGGATGCGTTTCCCTTTTGCGTAAAACCAGAACTGGCCTATTCCAGTGCTGCTTTTATTTCCGTCCAAGCGTTAAGCAAGACTTCCTTGTTTCCAGAGAGTTCCAAAGCCTTAAGCATGGCTATGTCCAACTCCTCCACGGAATGATTCTTTACGTATTGCTGCAGCTCGTCAATAATCTCCTTCCGATACGTGGCAAGGGATCCGTAAACGGTATCATCCACGTCTTCATGCGCGGGAAGTTGAATGCCGTTCCCCGCATATCGCTCCAACAGAAGTAACAGCTTTTCAGGAACAGCCTTTTCCGTTTCTGCCAAAGATTTTGAAAACATCTCTTCCAAATAGGGCATCGCATTTATTATACCCGTTGTATCCGGTGCC
The DNA here is from genome assembly GCA_024693365.1 of Acetatifactor sp. Taxonomy (GTDB): domain Bacteria; phylum Bacillota; class Clostridia; order Lachnospirales; family Lachnospiraceae; genus Acetatifactor. The sequence goes on from JAILLF010000042.1 coordinate 409, forward strand.
GTATGGGAACTTTTCGGACTGATCGGACCGTCATCAAAGACGTTGATGGTAAGCAATCTGTCGCTATACGGCATTGTTACGGCTTCGCTTGAATTCTCCCATTTGTAACGTTCAACAGACAGTTCTTTCGGATCCGCTTCTTCTTCAAGGGAATGGCTCAAAATCCCCGGATAATCATCTGCCATGCATATCGTAAAATCGTCCGGAAATGCAGGATCACGCTCCGTATGCGTTTACCGCTTCGTGATCTGATCCACCGGCGCAAGGATGTCCCCAGTACAATGGTTGATCACCGTTGGATTACTGAAGCACCTTGCATTCCCTATAGGCGATAATGCCGCCCATCTGTCCGCATCCGAAACGTCAGGGAAATTATCAAGGTTTATCCTAAATGATTTTGATACCAAAAGCTGGATCGGAACCGGGACGTCAAATAAGCCCGCCTTTCTGTTCACGTCATCACAGTTCTTAAAATGGACGTAAAGGTTAAAATAGACGTTGGCGATCGGTGAATTGGCAATGGTAGCACAGGTTCCCATCTGCAGCTCGCTGAGCATCAAAGCCATATATCCGCCTGCGAAGTCGCCCACGATGGCGATCCGCTGCTTGTCAATCCCTTCCAGGTGCCGCAGAACATAAAGAGCGGCATTGTTAAATACCAGATCATTTCCGGTAAGCTGTCCGTTATACTTTTCCTCAAAAACGGGCGATGCCACGGCCCATCCGTGATCCATATATTGCAGAAACTCCTCAGTATTCTCTTCCATCGCGTAATGAGGGACGTAAATGAGCGGTACGTCGCCCTCTGCGCTTTCCGGCCAGCAAATGATGATCTCTCTGGTATCTACCTCACCCTCATTCGTGACGTAAGAGACGGAAAGCGTATCCCTTGCGATCCTGCCATATTTTCTTACTTTTATCATCGGCACCTTCTGCGAGGTAATACTGTTTGCCCCGGTACCCGTAATGGACGAAGTCTTTATGCTGAGAGAAATATTATACACAAAGATAAAAACTATGATGCAAAAAATAACCCATAATAATTTTCTGATGATCTTCATGGTGCCACCTCACAGATACGTTGCTTTCAACTCGACAGGGCCGGCGAGCTGCCCCAGAAGCCATGCTGCAAGTATCACGATCGCCAGGATGATCATTTTCTTTATCACGGGATGATTCTTTATCCATTCCATAAGCGCCACCTCCCACACATACGCATGCCTTTTGCATCTTGATTTTTATTATACTATTCATCCCCTGTTAACTCAACCATTGGAAACACTTAAAAATAAAAACCCGTAAACGCATTGTTGAGGTGACCCCACTTTTTTAGAACTTATTTATCGGCGCATTTTGGTGCTAAGTAACAGGACACGCCGGCAAGAAGCAAGGCGCCGCCTGCGATCGGATAGACGATCGAAAGGGAATTCGTCGTGCCATAAATCTCCAGTGCCCCCTGAAACACGCTGCCAACGCTCAGCGTCGCAATTCCGTAATTCCATAAACTAAGCGCTCCCCTGCCAACATGCCTTTTTCTCAGCAAAAGCACCGCGTCCGGCAGCACTCCCAAAAGTAGCGGAACCGCAAAGGCATAAATCATGTGGTAGGAATACACCTCATGACTAAATTTCTCGTAGATGGCTCCAAAAAGCGCAAGGAAAACGGTGGCGCATACGTTCCATAACAGATTCCTTTTAAGTTCCGTCTCCGACATAAACAATGT
>JAILLF010000005.1 GCA_024693365.1 Acetatifactor sp.
AGCTGCTTCCTTAACTGCCTTCTCGATATCGGCATCGCTCATGTTAGAGCCTGCAGTAATGGTGATGTGCTGCTCTTTTCCTGTTCCCAGGTCCTTAGCGGATACGTTAACGATACCGTTGGCATCTATATCAAATGTAACCTCGATCTGAGGTACACCACGTCTTGCAGGTAATATACCGTCCAGTCTGAACTGTCCCAGCGTCTTATTATCTTTTGCGAACTGACGCTCACCCTGTACTACGTGGATATCAACTGCTTCCTGATTATCTGCTGCTGTAGAGAATATCTGGCTCTTCTTTGTAGGAATGGTAGTATTTCTCTCAATAAGCTTGGTAGCCACACCGCCCATAGTCTCGATGGAAAGTGAAAGGGGTGTAACATCCAGAAGAAGGATCTCACCTGCGCCTGCATCTCCTGCCAGCTTACCGCCCTGGATGGAAGCACCTAATGCAACGCACTCATCCGGGTTAAGTGTCTTGGAAGGCTCATGTCCCGTAAGCTGTTTAACCTTTTCCTGAACAGCGGGAATACGTGTTGAACCACCAACTAAGAGAACCTTGCCCAGCTCTGAAGCTGTGATGCCTGCGTCAGATAATGCTCTCTTAACAGGCTCTGCTGTTCTCTCAACAAGATCATGGGTAAGTTCATCGAACTTAGCTCTTGTGAGGTTCATATCGAAATGCTTGGGGCCGTCAGCTGTAGCCGTAATAAAGGGCAGGTTGATATTGGTAGTGGTAGCTGATGAAAGCTCTTTCTTAGCCTTCTCTGCAGCTTCCTTTAATCTCTGGAGGGCCATCTTATCAGTTGAAAGATCTACTCCTTCCATCTTCTTAAACTCTGAAAGCATGTAGTCTGTGATCTTCTGATCGAAGTCATCACCACCAAGTCTGTTATCTCCGGCTGTTGCCAGAACCTCGATAACGCCCTCACCGATCTCGATGATGGATACATCAAATGTACCACCGCCTAAGTCGTATACCATGATCTTCTGCTCTTTCTCGTTATCAAGACCGTAAGCAAGAGCTGCTGCCGTAGGCTCGTTAATGATACGCTTAACATCTAAGCCTGCGATCTTACCTGCATCCTTGGTTGCCTGACGCTGTGCGTCATTGAAATATGCGGGAACGGTGATGACTGCCTCCGTAACCTTTTCACCAAGATAGCTCTCAGCATCTGCCTTCAGCTTCTGAAGGATCATTGCGGAAATCTGCTGCGGAGAATATTTCTTGCCGTCGATGGTACGGCCATTGTCAGTACCCATGTCTCTCTTGATGGAGGAGATGGTCTTCTCCGCATTCGTTACTGCCTGACGCTTTGCAGGCTCACCAACCAGTCTCTCACCGGTCTTCGTAAATGCTACAACGGACGGCGTGGTCCGTGCGCCTTCTGCGTTTGCGATAACGGTGGGCTTACCACCTTCCATAACGGCTACGCAACTATTTGTAGTACCCAAGTCAATACCAATAATCTTGCTCATGTCTTCTTCCTCCTAAATTAGAATCCGCTATGCGGATATATTTTGCTTCATTTCACTGCACTTTATTATTGCACTACGGAGACCATGCTGTGGCGAACCACGACGTCTCTATAGGTATAACCTTTTTGTAACTCCTGAGCCACGATTCCTGACTCATATTCTTCACTCTCCACCTGCATCACTGCGTTGTGAAGGTTGGGATCAAATTCCTTGCCCACGGCCTCGATCGGCTTCACGCCAATGTTCTCAAGCTCCGTAATGAGTTGCTTGTAAACCTTGTTCATACCGTCCACGAAAGGATCATCCTGTTTTTCGGCAGGTACGGTGGCAAGTCCTCTTTCGAAATTGTCAACCACGGGAAGGATCTTTTCAATCACGCTTCTCGCGCCGGTCTCGAACATTGCTGCCTTTTCTCTTTCGCTTCTGTTTCTGAAATTTTCAAATTCCGCCAACTGACGCTTTACTTTATCCTCGAGCTGATCGATCTGCTCCTTCATGGCGTCCGTTTTTTTGTCTTGCTTCGCCTGTTTCTTTTCAGCTCTTCTCTCGGCCCAGGACTTTTTCCCTTCGGCCGTCGTGCCTTCGGCTTCTTCCTCAGACGCCTCACTGGCATCCTCCTCTTCGCCTTCCTCGTCGGGCGTCTCATCCGTCTCAGGATTCTCATCCTGCGGCTCATCCGTCACGCCGTTCGGGGTTTCTTCCAGATTCTCGGCAGCTTCAACTGCTTCCGTTTCCTCCCCGCCCTGTGTTATTTCCTTTTCAAGATCTGCCATGCTACCATTTCCCTTCTTTGTCTGCCTTATGCCTTGTTGTCATGCGCCTTGTTGTCTTATGCTTATTGCCTTCGGCAGTTCATTCCTTCTTGTATAATTCATCCAGCTTCGACTGAATGGTCCGAAGCGTCCCGATGACCTTGTCGTAATCCATTCGCTTGGGTCCCACAATTCCTATGGTTCCCTTCATGCCCTCTCCCAATTCATACGTGGCAGTCACGACGCTACAATCTTTCATGCTCTTTATGGGAGCCTCGTCGCCGATGTAAACCTGGATTCCCGTGCCTGGATCCGTTTCCAGGCTCTCTTGAATCAGGCTGCCAAGCTGTTGCTTCTCTTCAAAGGTTCCCACCAACTCGCTGGCCTTTCCGTTGTCCGTAAGCTCCGGATACCGGAAAATGTTATTGGTTCCGCTGGTGTAGATCTCCGGATCATCATCTGCCTTTATGGCATCTCCAACGGCGTCAATAACCTCACCGATCAGACTGCCGTGTACGCCGGCCTGCTGCTTTAACGCAGCGATGATGCCAAGATTGATCTCCTCCATGGTTAATCCGTTCAGTTGCGTATTCAAAAGAATGTTGAGCTTTAACAAATTTTCATCGGAGATTTCGTCAGCTATGGGAATGATGTTATTCTTGATCACGTTCCCTTCCACCACGATCACCGCCAAGAGCTGTTCCGGATTCAATCTAGAAAGCTGAATGAACTTCACCTTGTTGCGGTGCATGGAAGGCGCCGAGATCATGGCGGCATACTGCGTATTTTGCGCAACCACCTTCGCTACCTGCTTTAGCAGCGTTTCCATTTTATCCTGACGCTCCAAAAGCATTTCCTTTAATTCCACAAACTCCCGGTCCTTTTCCTCCATCATGGTGTCAACGTAAAAGCGATAACCCTGATCGGAAGGAATTCTCCCTGCAGAAGTATGGGGCTGTAGGATGTAGCCCATTTCCTCCAGATCCGCCATCTCATTGCGGATGGTAGCGGAGCTAAGGTTCAAGTCCGTGTACTTTGAGATCGTGCGACTGCCAACCGGCTCTCCCGTTTCCAGGTAATTCCGGATCACTGCTTTTAGGATTTTCTTTTTCCTCTCATCTAATTCCACGGGCAATCACCTCTTTTGGACTTGTTAGCACTCAACTCGAAGGAGTGCTAACACCTTATGCACTTAACATACACCCATGCCCTTTTCTTGTCAACGTCTTTTCTGATAAAACTTTATAAAATAATTATAAAAATCCCGCCTTTCTTCCATAGAAAGACGGGATTTCAAATTTTTCTACTTTATATTACGGATAAATTACAGATCAAAGCTTCCAGCGGTCTCGCCGTTTACAACGAAGTACGCCTTGTTCTCTTCGGGCTTAACGTAGATATCAACGGTCTTGATATCTGCAGCCTTCTTGTTCATGTCATACTGCCATACGTCCTGAGCGATCTTAACGAGCTCGTCCTGAGAGAAGGACTTTCCAGCGAACTGAACAAATATGTTAGCCTTTGCTGTTGCCTTCTTAGCGGCTGCCTTCTTTGCAGGAGCCTTCTTCTCAACTTCTGCCTTCTTTGCGGGAGCCTTCTTCTCAGCTACTGCCTTCTCTGCCTTCTTTGCGGGAGCCTTCTTCTCAGCTACTGCCTTCTCTGCCTTCTTTGCAGGAGCCTTCTTCTCAGCTACTGCCTTCTCTGCAGCGGGCTTCTTTGCTACGGGCTTCTTTGCTGCTGCCTTCTTAACTTCTTCTTTCTTTACTTCTTCGGTCTTAACTGTTGCAACTACCTTTTCGTCTGCCATGGTTATTTCTCCCTTCTTAATTGCCTACTTGCGCCCTTGGCGCCTTCCATTTCAAGCTTTCTGCGCATTTATTGCGCTTTTCGCCTAATAATATAGCGTGTTTCCGACGGCTTGTCAACCTTTCTAACGAAAAAATTCACAAATTTTAGCAAAAATATTTGTGAATTTTTAATTCTTGACAAGGTTTTTAAGGATAAACGGTTTAATTACCCTTCGCCAGACCAAAGTAGAGGAGTACGATCACACCCAAAACGATGCGGTACCAACCAAAGATTTTAAAGTTATGTTTCTTGATGAATGCCATCAGGAAACGGACGATAAAAAGCGAAACCACAAAAGCAACGAGAGTTCCGATTAATAATAAGGCAAATTCCAATCCCGTGAAATGGAAACCAAATTTTAAAATCTTCAAAAGGCTTGCCCCGAACATGACGGGAATGGCAAGGAAAAACGTAAATTCAGCAGCTATCGTACGGCTTACGCCGATGAGCAACGCACCGACGATGGTCGCTCCGGAGCGGGAAGTTCCGGGAAAAATGGCTGCGATCAGCTGAAAAATACCGATGAGAAGAGCCGTTTTGAAGGTGATGTCATCGAGTCTTCGTATTGCGGGTCTGCGCGTGCGATTCCAGTTTTCCACGACAATAAATGCAATGCCGAAAACGATCAGCGCAATGGATACGCAAACGGGATTATAAAACCATTTGTCAAACCAGTCATCAAAGAGAACTCCGATAACGGCTGCCGGAACGCAGGCCACGGCAATCTTGATCCAGAGGATGATCTTATCCATCTTGACGAATCCCATGATCCCGGGCGCCGGATCCTCTTGATTTTGCGGCAACTGGAAGGGCCAGATCTTGTTCCAGAATAAGATTACGATCGACAGAATTGCGCCCAGCTGGATCACGACGTCGAACATGTCAAAAAATCCTTCGCTGACATTGTTAAAAGGAAGAAACTCTTCCACCAGAATCAGATGCCCCGTGCTGCTGACGGGAAGCCATTCCGTCACGCCCTCCACAATTCCGTAGATGATCGCCTTGATTACGTCAAAAAACTTATCCATGCTAGTTCGATTCCTTTCCCAGATACTCCATCAGGCTTTCATAATGATCTGCCGCTTCCTCGTAGCCCTGGCGGTACAGCGCCAAAAGGTTTTCCTTATTTTTCTCGATTCGTCCCACCTTACTTGGATGCTTCGGACGGATCACGTAGGCCTGGCCGTTCTCCACCTGACGATAGAGGTAATCCAGCGTCTCATTATAACTTTTATGGCGACGTGCCATCAATTCATATATCTTAGGATATTTCAGGTATCTGGCTTTTATGAGCGACAGGGAAAGCTTATCCGTCGGCTTTCTGACGTAGCCCTCTTCCTTGGTCAAAACTACAATGTTTTTGCGGTTGCCGTCCAAAATGGATTTTGCGATCGGAATGGGATCCGCAATGCCGCCGTCCAAATATAATTTCCCATCGATTTCCACGTTTCTCGCCATCAACGGCAGTGACGCTGACGCGCGTATGGCATCCATGTCCTCTTTCAGATCCCTGATTCGGAGGTATTCCGGCTGACCCGTAACAATATTGGTCACTACGGAATATGCCTTGCCCTGGTATTGGTGATATGCCTGGTGGTCAAACGGATTCAGGTAATTGGGAATCAAATTGTATGCAACGTCCACGTTAAAGAGATCGCCCGTCAGAATCAGGCTTCTTGCGCTGCAATACATCTTATTGTCAAGATAATCCACCGACACGTCCCGGGCACGGCCCTTTTGTCCGGACAGGTAGCTGCACATGTGGCAGGCACCGGCAGACACGCCGTATACGCTTGACAGCAAAATATTCTTCTCCAAAAAAAAGTCCAGTACGCCGGCGGTGTAGACTCCTCGCATTCCTCCGCCTTCCAAAACCAATCCAGCCTGGTACATGTTGTCTCCTTTCGCTTTGCCGTCCCTCAGTTACCGTAATCCGGCCCGGCGGCAGTTCCTCCTTCGCGGGCGGGCAGATTTGCCGTCCCTCAGTTACCGTAATCCAGCCCGGCGGCAGCTCCTCCTTCGCAGACGGGCAGATTTGCCGTCTCGTGGATTACCGCAATCCGTCCCGGCGGCAGACCTAATCCACAGGGACGATAGCGGATTTTCCGTCGAGAGGCTTGCGCTTAGCCGCCGCCACCGAGCGCGTGCCTGCGTCAGCAGGCAAATAGCGCGAATGGCGGCAAATAAGGCGCGCGAGCCGAACAGGAAAATTCGCGTGTCCCGTGGACAGGCTACCGCCGGGATGGATTGTCCTTATCTTCCGTCCGGCAAATCTGCCGGTCTGAAATTTACTTTGCATATTCCTCAGTCACGAATTTGCGCAGGGCCTCAAGGGAGCGCTTCACCTTCTCGGTGGAGATGCAGTAGGCCATGCGGAAGAATCCGGGTGCGCCAAAGTTGTCGGCGGGCACGAGGATGAGATCATATTTCTTCGCCTTATTGCAGAAGGACACGGCATCCGGTTCAAGTGCCTTCGGGAAGATATAGAAAGTTCCGCCAGGCTTTACAACCGTGAAGCCAAGCTCCACAAGGCAGTCATAGATCAAGTTCATGTTGGTCTCATAGACGGAAAGATCCGCCGTCTTGTCGAGCACGTCAGCAACCGCCAGCTGAATGATCGAAGGAGGACAATTGTGGCCGATGCCGCGGGAAATCTGCCCGCACATCACGATCATGTCCTCAGCGTCCTTGCAGGCCGGATTGATCGCCACGTAACCGATACGCTCTCCGGGCAGGGACAAAGACTTCGAGAAGGAATAACACATAATGGTATTGTCATAGAACTTGGACACGCAGGGCGCGTCAACGCCTGCAAATACGATCTCACGATACGGCTCATCGGAGATCAGATAGATCTCATGCCCAAATTCCTCAGATTTCTTTCTCATGATATCCGTAAGCTTCTGGATCGTCTCCGTGGAATACACGATTCCGGAAGGATTATTCGGCGTATTGACAAGCACCGCCATCACCTTCTCCGTCAGCATTTCCTCGAAAGCGGGGAAATTGATCTGGAACGTCTCCGTATTGGGCGGAACCACCTTCAAAACGGCTCCCGTCAGATTCACGTAAGGTCCGTATTCCGGGAAATATGGGGCAAACGTAAGGATCTCGTCGCCTGGCTCCGTCACCAGACGAAAAGCATGTGCCAAAGCACCTGCTGCGCCCGTCGCCATAAAGATATGCTCTTTGCGGTAAGGAATGCCAAAACGCTGTTCCAAGGATGCCGCAACGGCCTCGCGAACGGAAGTGATTCCAAGGCTAGGGCTGTAACCGTGAAGCTCCATGGGATCTCTCGTCGCCAGCATCTGGATCATCCTGTCCGTAAACGCCTTGGGAACGGGCACCGACGGATTTCCCAAACTGTAATCAAATACGTTTTCATAGCCAATCTCCTGGCCCCGTGCCGTGGCAAACTCCGAGAGCTCGCGGATCACCGATTTTTTCGAAAGCATGTCCTTGTACTTTTGAACCAACATATGCTTTTCCCCTTTCCAATCTTAACTTACTTTCACGTAAGCCGCATATCTATTTTAATCAAAAATCCTTCGCATGGCAAGAGAAAGAAACTCCGTCATGCGTTGCTTCCGCAAATTAAGTGAAACGTTAGATCCACAAGAAACACAGCCAGCAGCAGGCACGCCATGATCAAATACGCCCCAGGGAATTTCCCCCGGATCTTTTGGATGATCTTCTTCAAAAGCGGATGCACCACGTAGATCGCCGCCATCCCGATCAATCCAAACTGCAGGCTTGAGCGCACTGCGATCCTTCCCTCAAAGGTCGGTCCGTACCCCGTATTTCGATAATCCCACAGGAAGTATCCAAGCCTCCACTGCAACAGGTAGCTCGTCAAAAGCTCTGCGCCCGTTGTCAGCAGACAAACAACCAGAAAGCAAATGAGCGGATGCTTTTTCACTCGTCTCGTGACCAGTAAAATAAGCAGACCGCCAATCCCGTAAATGGGCAGGCACGGACCAAACAAAAAGCCCCGGTTCACAAAACCTTCCTTTATTTCAAACCACATGATGCCGACCTCATACAGCCAGCCAATGCAGCCAAACGTTAAAAAAACAAGGAACCATTCCAGTCCCGCATGCGCAATCTTGTCCCTTCGACTTTCCACGTCCGCTACCTCAAACTCCCTGCAGGCTCTCTGCCTGTTATTTTTCCTGTTCCTCCATGGCAATCTCTTCCATTTCCTTCATCTCTTGAAGAAAACTCACCACAAAAGGCACTGCCACAAACATCGTCAGCACGTCCGCAATTCCCTGCGAACACTGAATGCCCGTAAGTCCAAACAACTTCGATGAGATGAGCAACACCGGCAAAAAGAACAGGCCACTCCTTAGCATGGACATGAGCGTGGCAATCCCAACCCTTCCGACGCTTTGGAAGAGCATGTTCGTACATACGGAAAGCGGTTGAAATACCTGCCCGACAAATTGAACCGTCAAAGCAAGCGCTCCGATCCGCACAACCTCCGGATCATCCCGGAAAATCTGCACCAACGGCTCCGTAAACCAAACGCCTGCCAGGGCCACGGTTCCAAGAAAAACCTCTCCAAGCAAGAACGTAAACAAAAATGCCTTCCGGACTCGCTCATACTTCTTTGCGCCGTAGTTAAACGCACACACCGGCTGAAAGCCTTGCCCGATGCCAAGCGCCGTCGCGAAGGTGAAGAAACAAACGCGGTTCACAATGGACATGGCCGCCACCGCAGCATCACCATACACACCCGCACAGTCATTCAAAAGCATCGTGGAGATGCTGGTAAGTCCCTGTCGCACAAGGCTGGGAAATCCCGTTTTGCAGATCAGCGACAGATCCTGCAGGTCCTCCGATACGTTGCGAAGCGCTATCTTTCCGGACGTTTTCCCGCGAAGGAACATGGACAAAAGCAACGTAAAGCTGATAAGCTGGGAGATTGCCGTGGAGATGCCGGCGCCCCGGATTCCCATTTGGAACTGACTCATAAGAAGCCAGTCGCCAAAAATGTTAATGATACCGCCGGAGGCAAGTCCCACCATGGCAAATGCTGCCTGTCCTTCAAAGCGCAGCACGTTGTTCAGCACGCAGCTTGCGCACATAAAAGGTGCTGCAAGCAAAATGTAAAAACCGTAGGTCCTGGCATACGGCAAAATTGTATCCGTACTGCCAAGAAGTCTCATCAATGGATCGAGCATGAGCAGTCCCAGCACTGTCATCAGGCTACCCGTGGCCAGTGCCGCGAAGAACCCCGTGGAGGAATACTTGGATGCCTTGTCCACCTCTTTTGCGCCAAGGGCGCGGGAGGAAATGCTTCCGCTCCCCTGCCCATACATAAATCCAAACGCCTGAATGATTGCCATTAGGCCAAACACCACGCCAACCGCACCGGACGCGCTCGTGCTTGCCGCGTTCACGTCCGTGACCGTCTCATCCACGATGCCAATGCCGTACCGGCCGATGAAAAACGTGTCAGCCATATTGTAGATGCTTGTCACCAACATGCTGATCGTCGTTGGGATCCCCAACTTAATTACCAGCGGCGCGATGGGAGTCTCCGTCATCTTTTTGAATTGTGCTCTTTGTCTGTCTGCCATTTCCTGATCGTTCATTTTATTCATCCCATCTCGCCAAGGTCACGGCCTGCGGCTTCTTTATGCCAACGCCGCAATTTTGTCAACGACTTCCTTCACGTAGTCAGCAAGCTTTTTCTCCGCCACGCCTGCGATTTTCGCGTTACACTTTCCCATGGGGATCAGGAAAACGGGGACCTCCGCTCCGGAGACTGCCACAGCCATGGCAGGAGAAATCTCGCCCAGCATGGCATTCGCCATCAGAATTCCCATGGGCCCACAAATGGCATCCGCCCGCGCACTGTTATAGATCACGGCATTTTCACCGGTCGCTCCAAGTGCCGTTCCACCCTTCATCATGTTCGCCGTGGCAGTGGCATTCGTCCCCACTGCAATGACTTCCACTTCGGGGATCTTCGCCAAAAGCGTTTCCACCAAAAGCCTTCCAACGCCGCCGCCCTGTCCGTCCATCACCATTACGCGCATTTATTCTCTCCTTTGATTAACTGACAAAGATGCCTAAGGGGATTCCCCAAAGGCATCTCACGATTTAATCGACTCTTTCGTCTCCCCAGAAGAAGATGGAAATGGTTCCGGGACCCGTATGACTTCCAATGGTTGCCCCAATGGGATAAATCTGAACCTTACCATTCAAATGAGGGAACTCTTTTTCAATCATTTCTGCTAATTGCTTTGCGTCATCCATGCACAGGGACTCGCACATAAAACACTTCCCGGAGTACTCCGTTCCTCCCTGGGCGTGTTCCTTCATCTTCTCCACCGTGCGGATCATGACCTTTTTCTTACCGCGGATTTTTTCCCTGGGCGTCAAATGCCCCAATTGATCCATGTTCAGCAAAGGACATATGTTCAACATTTGTCCTACCAGGCCGGCGCCCTTTGACACCCTGCCGCCGCGAATGTAGTAAGTAAGATCCGTGGAAAAGAACCAGTGATGCATTTTCAGACGGTTCTTTTCTGCCCAGTCACACAATTCATCAAAGGGAGTTCCCGCATCCCGCATGTCTGCGAGCGTATCAACAAAAAGGCCATAGCCGCTGGACGCTCCAAGGGAATCGATCACGCAGATCTTCTGATCCGGAAACTCTCTTTCCAGATCCGCCTTTGCAATCATGGCGGACTGGTAACTTCCAGACAGCCCGGAAGAAAGCGTCACGTGGATAATGCTCTGACCCTTTACTAAATACTTTCTCCAAAACTCCAAATATTCGCCGACGGACACCTGTGAAGTGTGCGTCGCTGCTCCCGCATCCATTCTCCGGAACAATTCCTCTGAAGAAATGCTGACGCCGCAGTCATCCAGATAATTCACTCCATCCAGTTCAAAGTGATAAAAGACAACGGGAATCTGTCGTTTCTCAAAATATTCCTTTGAAAGATCTGCCGTAGAACAACAGCATAATACATACTCCCCCATGTCTAATTTCCCTCCTGCTTAACTCTTTGTGATCACTCACAGCTCTATTCTAACAAATAATTGACGAGGTTACAAGACAAAAAATAAGCCGTCCGGCTCACGTGATCCATCGGCCACGCAAAGCGGACGGCTTACTGCCGGTCCATTATGAAATTCTTTTATTTCTTTTTGATAAATCTTACTACGGCAATCAGGATACATGCGCCGATCGCACCGCCAATGATGTTTCCAAAGAATCCGAAAAAGGCAATTCCGACAACTCCAAACAATGCGCCTGCAACAATACCTCCGACAAGACCAAGAATGATGTTGACGATAATGCCATTATTACTCTTCATGATAATTCCTGCCAGCCATCCGGAAATGGCGCCTGCAATCAAACTCATAATAAAATTTAACATTTTCTTCCCTTTCCTTTCTTTTATTATAGTTTCATCTTATCTATATTCGAAGCCTTAAAGCTTTCGCCTCAAGACAATTATAAATTATCACAATATACCTCGCCTGTCAAGGTATTTTTCATATTTCTTCTTCAGCCCAAACCCTGGCACACTTCACGGCCCTCTTCCAGCCTTTTAGGAGTGCTTCGCGCCTCTCCCACGACATGGTGGGCACAAATTCCGCTCCGAGACTCCAGTTTTCGCGAATCTCATCCTTTCCGGACCAATAACCCGTTGCCAATCCGGCGAGATATGCAGCGCCAAGCGCCGTTGTTTCGATGCAACGGGGTCTTAGCACCACCGTCCCGATCACGTCCGCCTGGAATTGCATGAGAAAATCATTTGCACTCGCGCCACCGTCCACGGTAAGACTCTTTAGCTTCATGCCGCTGTCCTCCTCCATGGCGGCTAGAACGTCACACGTCTGATATGCAATGGATTCCAGCGTAGCCCTGACAAAATGATCCTTGGTACAACCACGCGTGATGCCCACGACGGTTCCCCTCGCGTATTGATCCCAGTAGGGAGCACCCATGCCCGCAAAGGCCGGCACGACGTAAACCCCGGCCGTGTCCTTCACTCTTCTGGCATATTCCTCGGACTGGGAGGCCTTTTGGAACATGCGCATGCCGTCACGAAGCCACTGGATGGCCGCGCCGGCCACAAAAACGCTTCCTTCAAGCGCATATTCGATCTCGCCCTCCCGGCTGGCCGCAATGGTGGTCAGAAGGCCAGCCCTCGAAGAAATGGCCTGATTTCCCGTATTCATCAGCAAAAAGCATCCCGTGCCATAGGTATTCTTCACCTGGCCCTGCTCAAAACAGCACTGGCCGAACAGCGCCGCCTGCTGATCACCTGCCGCTCCCGCAATCCGGATGCGCCCGCCCAGGACGGAGGGATCCGTTTCTCCATAGACGAAGCTGGAGGGACATACCTTCGGAAGCATTGCGACCGGAATCCGGAAATACCGTAAAAGCTCTTCATCCCAGCAAAGCTTGTGGATGTCAAACAACATGGTTCTCGACGCATTCGTGTAGTCCGTCACGTGCACCGTGCCCTTTGTCAGGTTCCAGATCAGCCAGGAATCAACGGTCCCAAAGAGAAGCTCACCCTTTTCGGCCCGCTCTCTCGCGCCTGGCACGTTGTCTAGGATCCACGCGATCTTCGTGGCGCTGAAATATGCGTCCGGAATTAATCCCGTATGCTCACGGACAAGCGCCTCCATGCCGTCCGCCTTCAGCCGTTCAACGTGATCCGCAGTTCTTCGGCATTGCCACACGATGGCATTGTAAACCGGCTCACCCGTCACCTTGTCCCAGACAATGGTCGTCTCTCTCTGATTTGTGATGCCGATTGCGCAAATGCTGTCCGCTCCCGCGCCAATCCTGGCCATGGCTTCAATGGCCACCGCCAGCTGACTGGACCAGATCTCTTTCGGGTCATGCTCCACCCATCCCGGTTTCGGATAAATCTGCCCAAATTCCTTTTGCGCCATGGAACAAATATTCCCGCCCTTGTCGAATAATATACATCTAGAGCTTGTCGTTCCCTGATCCAATGCCATTACGTACTTTTGCATGCCTTGATCCTCCCCATGATCTGAAATACCAAAAAGAGCCCGTCTCCGCGAAAGCGAAAACAGACTCCTTCCCATCTTATCACTATAGGATGCCTTAGTCGCGATAGGGTTTCTTGCCGTCACATTCCTCGGAATGGAATCTGGAACAGTGCTTGTCTCTGTACTTCTTACAAAGAGCGAGCCTCCAGTTATCATCATATCCGGACTCGGCCAGATCAATCTCCCAAAACTCCTGATACAGTACCGGCTGGCACGGAGGATTATTGATCCACCAGTCAGGATATGGAAATTGTTTTACGTACTCATAAATTTCATTAGGACTCTTCTGATTCATCATGCGCTTGAACATGTCCGCATAGGAACTTGCGATTCCATCCTTCCAGTCAGGTGCTTCCGGCTCCAGCCAGGGGAACACCATAAACGGAGGTAAAATGTTCATGTCCTTCAAAATATATACTACTTCCGGATTTGCCTTAATGTACAGGAACAGGTCTTCTGCAGCCTTTGCATACGATTCCAGTGCACCCACTTCCTTCGGGAAATGATTTCTCATCGCTTCCGTCTGAGCGGAATCTCCTAACGAAATACTTTGACTGATCTTTTGCGTTTCACCTTGCATTTTCTTGATTTTCGCTAGTTTTTTGTTAGCGAATACATCCTTAAGACCCATTGCCAACTGCCCCCTTTTAGCCCCTTTATTGCCAATTGCGCTTACGTAACGTCTCAGCGCAGATATTTATTATATACCAAAATCAAAATTTAGTAAAGAGACGCACTTAATTAATTTCCGCCCGCATTCAACAAATTTCTTGCGATGCCATACGTACGTGGCCTCTTTTACGTAAACGCATTAATTTTGATTCATTATATCATAAATTTGGACAAAAAAAAAGGACACTTCACAAATAAAGTGTCCTTTTTTTGTTACTTTTTCCGCATCTCAACCTATTGTGCTTCTCATTTTTTTACCCACAATCTATTGTATGTCCGTCACCTTTCCGGCAAAAACCACCTGATCGTTTTTACTGTCATAGATCAAAAATGCGAAAGGTCTGTCCAAAAAGACTTCCTTGATCTGGACCTCATCCGGCATCGCACATGCGGCATCTTCTTCAAAGATTGCCGTAACTGCGGCGGCCCTGGTTCCCTGCTCATCCAGTTCGATCTTGCATTTCTGGATAATGTCGCTGACGTACAAAGGCTTTCCTTCCAGCATCTTGTCGAATTCCATGCAGAACGGATCAAAAATCTTTTCGACGCCCTGTGCCTTCAACGCGTCAACGATGCAGGTTGAAGTCGTGTCGAAATTCAGCTTGGGCATGATCGCGTGAACCTCGTAATCATAGGACTGGGATTCCATCAGGCTCTTTAAGTCCAGATCGCTCACCCGGAATTCTCCTTCTGCCTTGGGAAGGATGCCGATGAACTGGAATCCGTTGTAATAATTCTTTGCAAACGCGGTGCACTTGTCGTTTTCGAAGTAGATGCCGTCCTCATTATAATCGATCAACATGTCCTGCTTGGTTGTTTTTCCCTCAAGGTTGGTAAACTCGTGCTCCCTCACTCCCCATTCTTCAGCCCAGGGAGATTCAAAGTAAAGGGAATTCACCAAAACGGATGCAAGATTCGGATTATTTAGCATTTCCGGACTAACGATCTCCGGGATCAAGCCATTCGTATGCTCGTCACACCAGGAATTAATCCTGCCGGCCGTCCCAACCGGATCCCCCGTGAAATTCACGTTGGCCGCCTCCGCGCGGAAAAGCTTTCTCACGTTGTCCTGATATGTTTTCTGAAGCTCGTCACCCTCTCTCACCCAAATGGAATTTGCGAGCTTGTAACAGAAGGTATACTTATAATATTCCTCATTCACGTCCGCCTTCAGGCCTTCCGCAAAGGACATGTACTGATCCACCCACTTAGCGTATTCCTCCGTGCCAAGATAACGATACAGCTCCTTCGCCGTCTCGCCGGTCGTTCCTTCTGCCACCATGCCAAGCGCCACGTTTAAGGAGAGGGGGCTCACCAAAACGTTACCGCCATTTTCCAGATAGGACTGATCCGCAAAGTAGGCCGCCTTCTGCCATGCGTCCCGAAGCTCTACGGGCACGATCTCGCGGCCGGAGGGCGCTCCAAGCTGCCTTACTTCTCCTGATCCGCCTTGACTGGGATCCTCATTGTTGCCTTTACTTGGATCTTCACTGCTCCCTTTACTTGGATCTTCGCTGCTTCCTTTGCTTGGATCTTCACTGCTGCCTTTGCTTGGATCTTCGCTGCTGCCCTGACTGGGATCTTCGCTGCTGCCCTGACTGTGATCTTCGCTGCTTCCCTGACTGGCCACCTGACTCGGCTCCTCGCATTTTACCGCGCCATTATCCGAGCACCCGCCCAGCATCATGCACGCACACAATAAAACCAACATTTTCCTCTTCATCCTTCAAATCTCCTCTCTAACTCTTTATCCATAATCTGGAATTATTAACTCCACACATAATTTAAAAGCTTACTCTTTATTATTGCTTTCCTTTCATCTTGTCCCACCCCTGCACCCCGTGGGTATCTCAGCCCTTTCTACGCTTTCTTACCCACGAAAACCTTCTCATGTGGGTATCCCAGCCCCTTCTATGTCTTCTTACCCACGAAAACTTTCTCGCGTGGGTAAAGCCAACAATATTATTCTTTATTTACCCAAATTCCTTAAAAACCCTGGGTTTTTATAAATCATTTATTTACATATACCCAAGCTGACATGCCAGCGTGGGTAATTTCATTAAAATCTCGTACCCATACCCATGTCTCAGAAACTCAACCTGCTCCATGCCTGGATATGTCCTACAAACGTTAAGACGAAATCTTCCTTGCAAAGGTTCTTCCAAAAAAAAATTTCATGAAAACTTTCACTTCATCCCTCTCCGATCTCAATACTTCTCCATTTCCATTCTCCACAATTCCTCAATGCTTTTATGATGATCAGGAAACCAATAGATCGCCCACTTGTCATAGACTTCTTCCGACGGCATGATCCTATTCCACCTCACCATCTGATACGTCAGTGCCGTATATCCCCTTGTTCCGCCGTCATCCATGGATGCTTCACTGTCTGGGATTGGAAATAGCAAAATCAGCAGAATTGCAACAATTCCCATCAGCGCAACTTTCATTTTCCTGGATTTAAGCATGGCGTTTTACCTCCAAATGCTGTATAATGAATCAAAAATACGGTTTGCAAACGGTACCACCCACTTCCAAAGGAGGAACTCATCATGGAAAATCAAAAACTCGTAGCCCTGACCTTTGACGACGGCCCTTCCAACATTACCGAGAAGGTTCTCGACATATTAGAAACCGAGGGCATTGTAGGCACCTTTTTCCTGATCGGCCAAAACGTTACCCCAGACAAAAAGCCGACGCTTGAGCGTCAGCTTGCACTTGGCTGTGAGATCGCCAATCATTCCTTTACCCACAGTGACATGAGCAAGATGTCCGCCGAGGTGATCCGCGAGGAAATCGCCAAGACCTCTGACGTAATCCGTGACATGGTTGACATAGAAACCCGATTCTTCCGTCCCCCCTACATCGCACTCAGTGACGTCATGTATGCCAATATCAACATGCCGTTCATTTGCGGTGCCGACAGCCGCGACTGGGATCAATCCACCACTGCGCAAGACCGCGTAGACCGCGTTCTCACCCTAGTGACCGACGGCTCTCTCGTCCTTATGCACGACATGCAAAATAATGAGAAGACTCTTGAGGCTCTTCCCCAGATCATTGCAAAGCTTCGCGAAAAGGGATTCTCCTTTGTCACCGCAAGCCAGATCTTCGAAGCCAAGGGCATCGATCCCAACGTCCCTCACAAGATCTGGTCAAACGTGTTTGACTGAGCAAAGCCATGCATCGCCAAATAGAGGACAGCCGTCGAATGCTTGCATTCGTGAGGCTGTTTTCTATTTGACGAATATATGGCGCAGCCATATACATGAGCAAACCGCCATGCGCAAGCATGGCAATAAGCTGCGAAGCAGCGTGTTTGCGAATGATGCATGGCGGTCATGCGATGCTGCATGGCGGTCACGCGATGCTGCATGGCGGTCACGCGATGATGCACGGCAACCCATGTTCCTCTAATTGAATGTCGATCTCGATCATGTCGTAGATCTCATTCTCGATAAAATAAGAAAAGATCACGTCCGTCTTATCGCAGGGCGACAGCGCATACCCCGCCCGCGCCAGAAGATCTCTGGTCTCATCCAAATTGAGCTTCGCGCCCACGCAAAGACAGAGCGCCGTCATCTTCTTTGGATGATAATCCTGATTGGCCTTGATCTTTGCAAACACCTTTTTATCCACAATGGCACGCTTGTAAACCTCGGCATTACTCATACCTTTGCTTTCAATCAGGTAGAAAAGGTATTGCTGATAAGTATCTGACAAATGTGTCATTCTTTCGTTTATGGCAGTCTCGTGCGCCTCAATATCCCATTCGGCTTCGCATGGTTCAAGGTCTGCCTCCTCTGCCTTTAAGCCACCTTCATAATCTTCTTCGAAAGGTGCCGCTTCTTGCACCGCACTCCTCTTCGCAGCCCTTTCAACATTTTTAGAGACTGGCAATAAAGTCGGTTTCTCCGCAGACTTTCGGAACAACCCAAAGGATTTTTTCTTTGGCGGAGTCTTCTCCGTTGCCTCTTTTGCAGCCTCATTCCTCAGTGCATCCACGGCCATGCCCGCGCGAGCCTTCATGGCCTTTGCACTTACGGATCCCATCATCACGTCCGGCCTCACGTTACCTGCAACCTCTGCAGCCGCATCCGGCCTCACGTTACCTGCAACCTCTGTAGCCACATCTGGCCTTATGCCGCCCGGCGCACCCATCATCATTTCAGACGTCTGCGCGGCCAAGGGCTGTCCTCCGCTCCGCTCCGGAAGGAAATGCCTGCGAACGTAATCCTCCAGCGCCGGGATCAATCGTCTTGGAAAGCTTTCCTTGCGCTTTCTTCGTTCCTCCAGGAAATCACTCACGTCAAAATCTGACGATGTTGTCACATTTTCCTGGTCCTCATCAAAACTCATGATCCAGCCCTCCTTCCGCCACGTCATAGTAATCCAAGATCATCTGCACCACGCCGTCATAACTGTTCTCCTTCAAGATTTCGGCCTGTGTGTTCCAACCCACGTCAGCCACCTGGGCAGATACCGTTTCAAACTGCTGTGCCGGATGACTTACGGCTTCATATTTTTTCCTGCTTGCATCCCATGCTTCCAAGCGATCCAGCTTCACGAGTTCACTTACCGCCGGTTGCTGTTTCAAGTGCTCTGTCGCGTCAGCCGAATCCATGCACGCAAAAATCGCTTCCACGTATGCCTCGTTAAGGTATTCATACGCATCCTCATATCCAGAATAACGAACCAATGGATCTTCACTCTGCGTACATGCCAGAAATGCAATAAAA
Organism: Acetatifactor sp.; assembly: GCA_024693365.1. GTDB lineage: Bacteria > Bacillota > Clostridia > Lachnospirales > Lachnospiraceae > Acetatifactor. The sequence continues at coordinate 18,548 of JAILLF010000005.1, forward strand.
TTCGCCTCATTTTCCTGATAATAGCCCTGATGATGTGAAGATTCATGCGCCAAAAGCGTCGGATAAAAAAGATCCGTACAGTATACGTTCCACGTAACCTCCATGGTATAGGGGTACGTATACCCGCCAATGTTCATCCAATCCAGAAAATCCGAGCAGATGGCATCCTTCATGGGCGGATAAAATCCCGCCAGAAGCGGATAGTCCTTCGCCTGCTCCTGCATGGCCTTGAAGGTTGCCTGCGTCATTTTCTCACGATCATAAATCACGTGCCCGTACTCATCCCGCGCGACCTCTTCCGCACACGCATTTAACTGATTTACAAGATGATTCCTGACGTTCTCGATTTCCTTGATGGAATACATACGGTCCTTCGCGCCCTTTACCTTCAAAATCGGTCCGCTAAACGGAATGATCCAGTTCAGCGTATATATGAAAAACACAATCACAAGCGTAAGAAAAATGCCTTTCCAAAACGTAGCCGTAAACTTACGGAACTTTGGCCTTTCCCTGAAAAAAAGAAGAAGCGGCAAAAGGATTACGCCAATAATCAGCGCAATAGCTCCAAGATACCCCAGGATTTCTCCCAAAGGAAACGGAATCCCTGCCGTCAATTTTCCGAGGACATCGCTGATTACACTATAGACCGTTAATTTATACCAATCACAAAAGTAACCGTTCACGCAACAAAAATTCAAGGCAGCCGTCACTGCCAGCAAAATCACCACGAGCTTTCCGTACAATCCCATTTTCTGGGCCGGCTCCTGCTTCTTGGCCTTTGACTTCTGGCTCTCCGGCTTCTGCTCTGCCTTCTCCTTGGGTTCCTTCTTCGGGCTCTCCGGCTTCTGCTCCACCTTCTCCTTGGGTTCCTTCTTCGGGCTCTCCGGCTTCTGCTCCGCCTTCTCCCCATGCTCCTTCTTCGGGCTCTCGGGCTTCTCTTGCTTTGTTTCTTCCCGGTTTACTTTCTCTTCCTGCTTTACTTCCTCTTGCTTCGCTTTTTCTTGCTTTACCTCTTCCTGCTTTACTTCCTCTTGCTGTTTGTTTTCCTTCTTCATGTCTCAGCCGTACCCCCTCACCCTTCTTATGTGCTCATTGCGCCCCACGCGCAATTACCTCCTGGTAAATCCATGTTTCAAGTATATACCAAAACCCCCTGCTTTTGAAAGCCCTTCCCAAAAATTGGAACAAAAAAAGAGCAAAAAAAGACCGCGATCCCTTTCGGTCGCGGTCCATAATCTCACTTTTCGTCAGTTTCCATATCCCCATATTCCTAGGGAAGCTGATAGAAACCAACCTTCTTGTAAACCTTGCGCAGCGTCTTGTTTGCAATGTAGGAAGCCTTCTGCGCGCCCTCCCTGTAAACGTTCTCCAGGTAAGTCTTGTCCGCGATGAGCCTCTGTGCCTCCTCGCGGATGGGTGCCAGCGTCTGAACAACGGCATCTCCAACGGCAGGCTTGAATACGCCATAGCCCTGACCCGCAAATTCCTTCTCAATCTCCTTGAAGGTCTTGCCAGTGATCGTTGCGTAAATGTTCATCAGATTCGATACGCCAGGCTTGTTTACCTTGTCATAATGAACGCAATTCTCCACGTCAGAATCCGTCACGGCACGCTTAAACTTCTTCATGATCACGTTCGGATCATCCATCAGGAACACGCATCCCTCGGGCTCAGACTTACTCATCTTATTGCCAGGGGTGCTTAGCCCGTAGATTCTCGCGCCAACCTTGCTGATATAAGGCTCGGGCACGCGGAATACGTCGCCGTAAATATTATTGAAGCGGATTGCAAGGTCTCTTGTCAGCTCTACGTGCTGCTTCTGATCCTCGCCCACGGGAACGTAGTGAGGCTGATAAAGCAGAATGTCTGCTGCCATCAGGGACGGGTAAGTAAACAGGCCCGCATTGATGTTGTCCTTGTGCTTCTCTGATTTATCCTTAAACTGCGTCATGCGGGAAAGCTCGCCGAACATGGTGTAGCAGTCCAAAACCCAGCCAAGCTGAGCGTGCGCAGGTACGTGGGACTGTAAAAACAGCGTGTTCTTCTCGGGATCCAGGCCGCATGCAATGTACAGCGCCAGCATCTCAAACGAACGGCGTCGCAACTCCTTCGGATCCTGACGCACCGTGATCGTGTGCATGTCCGCCATAAAATAATAGCAATCATAATCATTGACACGGTCCGCCCAGTTCTTGATGGCTCCCAGATAATTTCCCAAATGCAGGTCGCCACTGGGCTGAATGCCCGATAACATGATCTTCTTTTCCGTTTCCATCTCAAAACCTCCAAACGACTTGTCCATAATTACCCATGTATCCATTATACACAATTGTTTGGATTTGTCATCCTTTATTTTTAAAGCTTCCCTTCCAGCACAAAATCCGGCATGCTTTTCCATGCATCACGCGCCTTCGCTCTAAAACTCCACATACTTCTCGATCTGCATCACGCGCCTTCGCTCTAGAATCCTGCGTACTCCTCGATCTGCATCACGCCGTAAAGCGCGTGCTTCGGGAAAAGCTCCGCCGAATAAAGCTGCGGACTATACTCACTCCGCCAGGAATACGCATCGGAAAAACCCCAGAACGTCACGGCGTCCATGTTCAGCTTCCCTGCGTCAACACGCTCGAAGATTCCATTGATCAACTGATAATAAAATTTGCCCTGGGTCTTTAAGTTCTCTTCCGTCGCCGCGAGCGGCGCCCCATACTTCCCAAGGCTAACCTCCAACTCCGTGATTTCCAGCTTGAGCCCCGTCTTTGCCAGCCTGTCCAGGCCCTCAAAATACTGACTCAGATCGTCTGAGGTAAACAGATGTGCCTGCAAGCCGATTCCGTCGATGAGACTCCTCCCGTCCTCATCCCTTAACGTTTCCACAAACCGTGCGATCACGTCTGCCTTCCACTGCTCATTGTAATCATTGTAATATAGGTCAACGCTTTCCGGCGCATACTTGTCCGCGTAATAAAAGGCGTACCAGAGATAATCCTCTCCGATGATCTCCAGCCAGTGATTCGGATAGAGCTCCCCGTCCTCCGTCCATGCCTCGTTCACGACGTCATAGGCATAAAAAAGGTCCAAATATCCCAGGCGCTCCAGTTCCTCAAAATTCTTCCGAATCATGGTTTCCATCCGGGAGAGCATTTCCTCCCTGCCCACGAAACCACTTTGCTCGTCAAAGCCTTGGCGGAAAAGCCATTCCGGCGTCTGACTGTACCACACTAACGTGTGTCCCCGCATGGAAAGTCCGTTTTTCTTCGCAAAGTCCAGTATCTGCAAGGCTTCCTGACCATATTCCACCACAATCTCACCCATCACCTGACTCTGCCGCTGATTTAAGATGGCATCCGGCTTCATGGCATTTTCCATGGTGGCACTGCCATATTGGCTCTTGATGAGATTTGCCGTGCGATCCTGCCCGATCACCTGCCCGGAAATACACGTGCCAACCTTTAGTCCATGCTCCGCAAAGACGTCCTTCATGCTCTTATCCGTAACTTCGCCAAGCGCCGGCAGCGTCACCACGTCCGATTTCCCCACGCAGCCCGCCAAACCTGCAATCATCATGCCCGTCACGAGCCATGCCATAAGATACGCCCTAAGATACCCCTTATGATGCATCGCAATTCTTCGCTTCCGCCCAAGCTTCCTTCTATTACCCTCTCTCAGCTCTCCCATATCTTAATCCCACCTTCCGTGTCACGGGGACGTGTCTACTGACACGTTTTTGTGTCACGGGGACGTGTCTGGTGACACGTTTTTGAATCATTTCTTCTCCCCCGTGACGTTCTAGGATCATTTTACCCCAGAATTCCGCGAAAAACCAATCTTCTCTTGTCAATTTCCTACTTTCAGTCTACTTCTTCTCCGCCTGAAACAACACTTCAAAAAACCCTGCAGAAAGAATTACCACAAAAAAGCTCTAAACTCAAATCTTACGGCAAAAAAGAGAGAACTGAATTTGGATTTTGCTTCAGTTCTCTCCGCTGGTCATTTTCATGGACCTTATCACTCTTAAACATGTCACCAGACACGTCCCCGTGGCACGTTGCAATAGTGTGTCACCAGACACGTCCCCGTGGCACGTTCAGACTTTATTTACTTTGACGAGCAGTTGTTTGTCGTAATAGATGGGCTGGTCAGAGCTAACTCCAATGAAATCCTTGCCGAACAGATCGAAAATATTCGTAGAAATCTTGAATTCCGGCAATCTGCCAAGTACCTTCTCACCGTCAAACAACATGGAATTCTGGATGACCATGGTATACTCACCCTTCTCATTGAATCCGCTGGACGTGTAATCTATGGGCACAACGCAAACGCGCCCGTCCAAAAGCTCTTTCACGGTCTTGCCGCTGCGTTTAATCTTGAGGGAGAGTCCTCCGGGACCCGGTACGTCCGTAAAATCATGATAAGCAGGCCCTGTATGCTTTACGTTATATTTCTTCGCCGTCTTCTTATCTGCGTATCCCGTCTTGATCACGCCGTTCTCAATTAGCACAATTTCATCATTCTCCGGCACGCACCCGTCACCATCCCAAAACGGATTAAACCATGCCTCTTCATCAGAAACCACGTGTGCAAGGGTAAAGTCATCCGCAAAAAGCTTCTCGCCCACCTTCCCCGTAAGCAATGACGTCCCTCTTGCAAGCTCCTCGCCATCCAGATGATTGGAGAAAAAGCCCGTAAAACCATAATACGTCACGTCTAAGATGATCTCTTCGGGAATCTCCAGCATGGTCTCATATTTTCCCAGATAATCATCCGCAATGCGGCGGAACTGTGCCTCGTCAAAATCCCGCATGTTGAAGGAAAAGCCCCCGTCTGAAATGTTCTTGCTGTCCTCATGTTTATACATAACGCTGACGCCCACGGCGTAATCCTTTACCTGATAATCCATGCCAAGATCATTTTCGGTCCTTCTGTCATACTCCATCCCCGCAAAATTCACCTCGCAGCGAAACTTCGGATACGTCTCATTCAAATACTTCACGCAGTTCTCTGCAGCCGCGCGCAACTCCTGATCATTCATGACCTTCTCTCTCTTGTCGCGGGATCTTTTTCCCGTCTCCAATTCAAACGGGTAAGGACGCTCCCTCACCAGATTCTCTTTTGCCTTGCGGAATCCCTCCCCGTCGTCTACCTTGCCGACGTGATAATAAATACCCGCCAAACCATCCTGATATACCTTGTAGGAAGCAGAAAAATTGCTCTCCTTGCTAAACGAAGACAATTTTCCCTCCTTAAAAACAAACTTACTTCTATTTTCCGCCAAAGTCTCTTTCGCCTTATTCATACGGTTTCCCTTCTCTTCCATTTTATTGAATCAATGCGTCCATACCCCATTCCTAACTGATCGACAATTTCTTCACGCGAATGCTGGGACCGCCCGCGGAAACGTCCACGCCCTGGCCATTCTTACCGCAGGTATACGTATCAAATAATTCATAATCATCTCCCACGGCATCCACGTCGAAGAGCGTCTGGAACACGCTCCCCGTCAGCATGTGCACGCGAATGGGTTCGCAGACCTTACCGTCGCGGATCCGGTAGCACAGCGTCGGATTCATGACAAACGTGGAATTCCCCGTTCCGTTCGACACGTCCACCACGTAGACGCCGTCCTTAACGCCCGCGATCATGTCCTCAAGCTTATCCGTTCCCGCCTCCATGTAGGTGTTGGTCATGCGGACAATGGGCTGATGATGATAGTCCTGCGCCCTGGCATTGCCCGTCTTTTTCTCCCCCATAATGCTGGCAGATTTCGCGTCGTGAAGCCTGCCGGTAAGGATCCCATCCTTCATCAGATACGTCTTTCCCGCCTTCGTTCCCTCATCGTCATAAGGCACGTAGCCGTGATTGGGCATGTCACCCACGTCACAGATGGAAACCTTTTCGGAGCCCACCTTTTTGCCGAGCACCCACTCCTGCGCAAGCGTCTTGTCCGCCAGCATAAAGTCCGCTTCACTCTTATGGCCAAAGCTCTCATGCGTAAACATCGCCGTCACAACGGGTGCAAGCACGCACTCGTAATCTCCCGGCTCAACGTCTTTCGCGTTCTTGGCATAATCCAAGTACTGCGCCTTCTTCTCCAAAACCTCTTGTTCATGCCCCAAGAGCTCCGGCACGGTCATTCCTACGTGATATTTTCCGCCATAAGACGTCACCCCGTCCACGGTAAACCCAAAGAAAACGCCTATGTTTGCACACTGATAGTCCCATGCAATCGCCGTTCCCTTGCTGGTATACAGACGCTTGATCAAATGTCTGCCTCCGCCGTTGCAGCTCCAAAACGTAACTTCCTTGTCTTCCGGATCCACGCACTTTTCTATGTATCCATCCAGAATTTCTTTCCACTGCGCCCGAGTCACCTTTCGCAAGTCCGTCTCTCCGTCATATCGGAATCTCTCGTCCCGATTGACGTCAAGCTCCTTAATGATCGGATGCTCCATGATCTCCGGATTTGGCGCGGCGATCGCTGCCAATGCATCCAACTGGCTTTGAATCTCCTCTAAGGAATTTGTCGTGGCCGTATACCACATGTTCCCGTCAAAAACGCGCACCATCGCGCCCACCTCGGCAGACTCTCCGTCATTCTCAATCTCCCCGTTACGGATCCCCAGCCAAATACTATACTTCTCATCCACCCGTACTTCCGAATACAAATTCTCCGGAAATCTAAAATTATAGTCCATGTTTGTACCCTTTTCCTTCCTTTATGCCATAATTTTCAGTTCTTCTCGCCGCGGAAGCTCTCCCTCCGGCGACTTACTTTATCAGTATATCACGTGATGATATATGTATGAAAGTCCATATCCTGCACGATATCTCGCTTTATCGTGCAAATTGGGTCAGTAGCCACTCAGCCCTGACCCAATCTTACTTTTGACATACCTTTACTGTTCATTTAGTAACAACTGTACTTTACTTTGAATTACGTCGATCACGTCATCAAGACTTTTTTGATCACTAAAATATCCGTTAGCCTCTGCTAAGATCATATTCATTATGGTCACCTGATCAATATCCGCCACCTCTGCTTTTTCATATAATTCCCAGAACCAGTCTACTTCTTCCTCCCCAATGGCCGCATATTCCTTATTTCCTCCTCCCACGGGATAGAACTGTCGACCATTAATGTCCGTAATCTTTTCAAAAATATCTTGTTCCGTATGGAACCCGGTACTCGTTCCATATCTATATCGCACAAAATACTTTATAAATTCAAATGCCCCCTCCTTATTCCCTGACTGACTAAACATCGTAAGAGCATTAAACTCTAAAAGATGTTTCTCACTTCCGTTTTCCGTTGGAAAGCCTTTACACTTTAATGGATCATAAGGATTTCTTCTTGCAAAAAAGTCTCCCAGCCCACGGAAAGACATACACTTAACGTCCCCACTCTCAGCAGAAATCAATGTTCCTATGTTTTGGTTCACGCTAACGGATTTGATCTTTTTTAGCATCTCTCCAAACATTCCGTCATCAAAATGAGCCTTCCTGCCTTTTGGGTCGACGAATTGTTCCAAGCTTCCTTCTAAACAAAACTGAAGTAAATGAAAATGTCCCATCCAAGATTCTGTTAAGGCATCCGGATGGTCCTCTAACCAATTAAGAAATTCTTCAACCGTCCATCCAGCTTTATTGCCTACCATCGACTCATAACCACATAAAGTACGAAACTCTATCATTCGGGGAATGGCATACAATTGATCCTTATAAATTATTTTTGAGAACAAATCCCCCATTATTTCCTCTCGGAAACCTGTTTTATCCTCATCCAAGTAAGGCGTTAAATTCTCCAAATAGCCTTCCTTTCCAATAGATTTGATCATTGTATCCGGAAGAAACACTAGATCTGGCTTGTCCTCCGAAAGCAAAACATAATTCAAATCCCGTTCATATTCTTTTACGCTAACGTGATAGGTCTGGTTTATTTCGTTAAATGAATCAATCAGACTGTCTGGGCAATCAAATTCCATTAAACCCGTTGGATCATATATCGTTATTTCTGTTCGCCTTTTGGAAGTTGTTTTTTCCGTATCAAAAAGAACCGTTCTGTATGCCCCGTCGGCAAGACTCTTATAAAAAATACCATATTTTCCATTGCTCTTAACAATTGCGATCTCCTCCTTGGAAAAGCTTTCTTCTTCCGAAAAATCCAATATTTTTTCGTACCCATCAAACTCTTTGTCCAACTCAAAAATGCACTTGTTATTATAAAAAAGTATTTCTCCCTGACACGAGAACAACGAACTCCGTGCCGGGACTTCCATACTTTTATCAATTTCCCCGTCCTCATTAAATAAAACTACTTTTCGGACAGTATCTCCTTGCATATTCTTTTCCGCCGTAACGCAACAGGCCTTTTGATCAACCAAAAACAGACTTAAGAACTGGGCACCTTTTATTCCCTCAAATTTCCTAATTTCTTCATCATTTGAAAACTGATACACCCCGTCATGCGTGAGCAGAAATACCGTACCTACGCCATTTATCTGAACAGCTGAAATATGTTCTCCATTGATCTTCTCTTCTGGAAATGAGCGTATGTCTACGATGTCGCCCTGATCCGTATATCTTTTCAAAACTACCATTTCCTGCTCGTTGTGATCCACAATACATATCAAATCTTTATTGGAATTTGGGTCATGATATGCAATGTTTGCCACTGAATATTTGTATTCAATGGATACTCCCGTCTCTTGAAAAAACTCATTCGAAAAAACATTTCCATAATAATATCTAAGATACGTTTTCCCATCGACTCCGTTTTCTTCCCTGCTAAAATATACCTTATCAGATGCAAGTAAAAAAATGTCATCTACCCTGTCATTCATTGCAATTCCGCAATCGTAAAATTCTTTTACAAATTCCGTCCCCGCATCATCCGAAACAGTTGGATCTCCTGTTTTATTTGAGCAACTACATATTGTGCAAAAGCATAGTGCCATCAGTAAAATACGTAATTTATCCACAAAGCCGTCCTCAGAATCTCCGTTTGCATATTTTACCATACTTCTAGTCATAATACATCCTAATATCTTTCCCCTTCACCTCTTTTCGAGTAGTAGTAATTTTTCATTATCATATGTTTACGCGTAACATAAAATGAACTATATAATAATAGTAGTTGTTTTTGCTTTCATTAGTATTGCTCATTTACAAAAACATACCCTTCATTTTCAATGTTTTCTAATAAATCATTTTGAGGTATCATTCGCTGAAAGTCAACTAATTATGGATAAACAATGTAAATTTTTGATAAACAACGTGAGTGCATAACGATCAATCATTTTTTTAAGCGCTTGAATATTTTCTCATTTGCTAATATAGTGTTATAGTGAAGAAAAAAACACGGAAGTAAGGAAAAATTTATGAGAAAAAGAATCTTGCTGGAACTGGGAATTCTGGTGACTGCGGGCATGCTCCTTGCAGGATGCGCGGACCAGCCTTCCACAAATACCACAACGGAAGAGCAAAAGGAGGAAAGTACGATGCAAAATAACCCCATCGATGAGGCAATTGCCTTAGAGACTTCAAAAGTAGACGAAACGCCTGTAACTGCAGATCAAAAGGAGGAACGCATTCCCACCGCGGAAGTTGGCGACAAGATTCCCGGGAAATACACTGCGCTTCGCGTGACGGAGTGCGGCAAGATCGAGAAGATCACATACACCTCTTATGATTATTTTGGAAATGGCACGGATGAAGTGGAAAAAGCCGCAAACGTCTATCTGCCCGCCGGCTATGATCCTTCCAAGAAATATAACGTGCTCTATCTGATGCACGGGATTGGCGGTGACGAGAATGAATGGGGTATGACCGGAAGCACCTCCCGCGTAAAATGCATCATGGACAACCTGAGCTACTATGGCGACGTGGAATCCTTCATCGTCGTGACTCCCAATGGGCGCTCCGCGACAAATCATGCGGCAAACGGATCCGACTATAACTCCTTTTATGTTTTCGGGAAAGAGCTTCGTAACGACCTGATGCCTTATATTGAAAGCCATTATTCCACCTATGCAAGCGAGGCTCTGGCACAGGCAGGCCTTGATGCGATCACTGGTCAAACCGGCGACGCGCAGGCAGACAAGGAAGCCTATGAGGCTCAGAAATCCGCGGCAGACAAAGACTCGATCAACAAGGCTCTGCAGGATTCCCGCGATCACCGCGCCATGGCCGGCCTCTCCATGGGCGGCATGCAGACCATCAACATAGGAATAGGCGAATGCATTGACCTCATCAGCTATTTCGGCGCTTTCTCCGCGGCTCCCACCAGCAATCCTGCTGCCACGACCGCTGAGATTCTCAAGGACAATACATTGCCCATCCATTATTTCTACAATATTTGTGGCACGGAAGACAACGTCGCTTACTGGGCAGCTTCCGCCGCAGCCAAGAATCTTCCCGCCGTCTGCGACCAGTTCGTCGCTGGTGAAAACTTCACTTGGCAGGAGCTCCCCGGCAACCACGATTTCAATATCTGGTATCTTGGCTTCTACAACTTCGCCCAGATTGCATTCAAATAAATCAAAACGTGTCTACTGACACGTTAGGAAACTTGACATGGAACATACTCGAGGGGATGGCTTGAATAGTATCCCTCAGGCATGTGTGCCAAGCGTCGGTACTTAGGTGGCGTATACGAGCGAATCTGTCGCGTGTGACGGATTCGCTCGTGACACCTTAGTACCGATACGCTGCACTCATAGCGCGAGCGTGCCTGAGGATACTATCAAGCCTCGGCCCCGAGTTTATTCGGTTGCTAACGTGTCAGTAGACACGTCCCCGTGACACGTTTTTCGCTTACAGCAAATAAGCATCATCCGGCGAGATCCGGCATTCCTTCGTAAACACAAGCCAGTCCGTCACGTCATCGAAGGAGTAGGTACCGACGTCACCCTCCTTCATGCCTGAGACATAATAGGGTTCCTGCGTCAGGACTGCCGTGATCTTGTTCCCGTCTATCTCCTTGACCTCAAACCAAACGTGCTCCCGCTTTGATCCGGAGTTGTCCTCGTCCCAATAGTTTTGATCCGTGGTCAATCCGATCTTCGCAAGCACAACATTATCCTTATTCTCAAAGCCCTTCACCATGTACTCCATGCGTTCCCTTGCGAGTCTGCTCATTCTCTCCGTCTCAGCCGTTGAGATATAGAACATGGGGTTCCTCTTCAAGTGCTCGTCATAGATCTGTACGGGCGAATAATTTCTGTTTTCCTCGTCCTGCGGGGAACGATACGCCATGACAACGTAAGTATCCTCCGAATGTACTTCATCCTCCTCACGATCCTCCGCCACGCCAAGCGTTGCCTGCGGATAGTGCTCCAGCGCCTCCTTCCAAGGCACGGCCGTCACTACCAGATACATATTCTGCGCAAGCTGTGCCACAAACGTTGCATCTCCGGGCTTTATCGGCTCCTTCGCCTCGATCATGCGATAGGCCAGCGTCTCAATGATATGATAATGGTCGTTCGAACTCTCGTTGTTGGAATACAAAATCTCCAGTTCATACAAGCCGCAACGCTTTAGGCCATGCGTATGAAGCCAGAGCTCCTCTGACTCCGTACTGATTGCCTGCACGGTAAAAAGATACTTCGGCGAAGGCAGCACGGAAGATCTCGCCGTGAGCTCCACCCATCTTCCCGACAAAAGCTTCTCGGAAGGGCAATCCAGCACCGCAAGCTTTTCCGGGATCATGGCATCGATCAGACGAAGCTGGTCATAATAACACTGTCTGCAGTCGCCTTCATAGATCATGTTCATGCTGAGTCCGCGCTTTACCGCATCGATCTGCTTGATCTCCTCCTCCGAAAACTGATGTCCCATGCGAACAAACCCCGGAATCTCAACGTCCGTTGGCGCCACCCAGATCCGATAAGGTCTCTCGTCGATCTTGAGATCAATCTCCACGCCGCGCTTTTCATCAAAGCCCGCCCTCTCGACAACAATATTCTCCTTCTCCTTCATATTAACAAAAAAAGCCTTCGGATCGTTTATCAGCTCCGGATCCTTCGGAATAATGATCATGTAGGAATCTTCCTGCATCGCTTTCCCTCCTGTCACTTTCTTGGATAATTCCGCCCCGCCCGAGGGGAATTTATTTTAGAAGTCCCTGTGATGGAACTGCTTCTTACCGGACACATAGTCCCCAACCAGCTGTCCGTTTCCGATCAGGCGGTATTTGTAGGTTACCAGGCCCTCCAGGCCAACTGGACCTCTTGCGTGAAGCTTTCCCGTGCTGACGCCCACCTCGGCGCCAAAGCCATAGCGGAAACCGTCCGCAAAGCGAGTGGAACAATTGCGGTATACGCCCGCGGAATCCACCATTTGCAGGAAATATTCCGCCGCAGCGTCATCCTCCGTGAGAATGCAATCCGTGTGGTGCGAACCAAACTTATTAACGTGATCCGCTGCCTCTGCAACGTCCTCCACGAGCTTTAAGGAGATGATCAGGTCCGTATATTCCGTGGCGAAATCCTCCTCGCCCATAACCTCAACGTCATAAGCTCCCGCGTCAATCAAGCTTTCCCCTGCGTTTTGGCAAGTCACGTCAACCCCCGCACCTGCCTTCTGCCCGCCAAGCTTCCCTGCTGCCTGCAGTACTTTCACCAGCTCTGCCACTTCCTTCGTTCCGCGGAGCTTCACGCCCTTTGCGACCAGCGCCTCCAGCACGACGGGCAGCGCGTCTGCCGCGATCTTTCTGTTCACAAGCAGCGTCTCAACGGCATTACATACCGCCGGGTACTGCGTCTTTGCATCAACAATAACGGGAACGGACTTGGCCAGATCCGCCTTCTCATCCAGATAGATATGGCAAATTCCGGCTGCATGCCCCATCACGGGAATGTTCGTGTTGTCCATAATGTATTGCACAAATTGATTCGAACCTCTCGGGATCAAAAGATCCACGTCGCCCTGACACTTCAAGAGCTCGTCAATCTCATTGTGAAGCTCCACCTGCAGAAGGCAACTCTCGGGAAGACCCGCTGCCACTGCCGCGCCGTGCACAAGCCCAAACAGGATCTTATTCGTCCGCGCCGTCTCCTTGCCGCCCTTTAAGATCGCACAGTTGCCGCTCTTGATGCAGAGCGCGGAAATCTGGATCAGCGCATCCGGTCTTGCCTCAAAAATAACGCCAATCACGCCGATGGGCACGGAAACGCGTTGCAAAACAAGGCCCTCGTCCAACTCTCTTCTCAGCGTCACCTTTCCCACGGGATCCTCCAGTCCAATCATCTGACGAATGCCTGCAATGGCATCCCGCAGCTTATTCTCATCAAATTTCAGGCGCTTTATCACGGCCTTCGCCACGTTTGCATCCTCAGCAGCCTGTACGTCTGCCGCATTCTCCCGGAAGATCGCGTCCCGGTTCTCCTCCAGGGTTTCTATGATCTTTGCCAGTGCCGCATTCCTTGTCTCCTCAGACGCTGCCGCCATGTGCGGTGCCGCCAGCTTCATCTTTCTTGCTTCTTCCCTAACAACCATAACCTTCTGCTCCTCCTGCCATGTCTAAGTCCCGGACCCTTCATCGGTTCCCTTCTCCATAACGTTTCGTAATTGAACTAAGTATAATCGCCAGCTTTCCTTTTGTCCACCATTTTCTCAGCTGAATTCGCCGTGAGTTTCCACTCTGCCGTGCGCTTCCCTTTATCGTTCTTACGCCTTCTTCCCTGTCAGGTAATACACGGCCAGCGCCGTCCTGTGGGAGAGATTCTCCTTCGAAAGGATCGTCGTGATATAATTCTTCACGGTTCCCTCAGATATATACAGCCGTGCCGCGATCTCCTTATTCGAGAGCCCGTCCGCAACAGCCTTAATGATCTCCAGCTCCCGCTCCGAATATCCCGAGGCGTCAAACCCGCCGCCAAACTCCTTTGCCCCGGAGATCGCGCCCTTCGCCAGCGACTCCAGCATCTTCTCCTCCATGACACCGGTTCCCTGATACACGGACTTGATCATCTGTTTCAAATGTTCCGGCGTGTGATTCTTGATAAGATACCCCTTCGCGCCGTTTTGCAACGCCTTTTGCACCAGCTGATCATCATCAAACGTCGTCAGGATGAGCACCTTCCCCAAGTCCCGTTCCACGATCAGCTTCGTCGCCTCAATGCCATCCATCTCCGGCATCTGAATGTCCATCAGAATCACGTCAGGATGCGTTTCCTTTGCAAGCCGCACGGCCTCGCGCCCGTTCGCCGCACAGCCCAGCACCTCAAAATCCTCATCCACCTCAAGGATGATCTTCATCCCATCCCTCACAAAATCACTGTCATCCGCAATAATTACTTTTATCCTGTCCATCCACGCGCCTCCTTAGAATGGCAACAGCATGTTTACCGTAAATCCCGGGTATGTCTCAAAGCTGATGGTTCCCCCCGCTTCTCTCACGCGTCTTCTCATCCCGGCGATGCCCATGCCTTCCTTGATCTCGCTGCAACCTTTTCCGTCATCCGAAATGCTGCACCGGATCATCTGGTTCATCACGACGATCCTCATCTCAATCTTCTTACACTTCGCATATTTCATGGCATTGGTTACGGCCTCGAACGCATTGTCCAAAAGGATCTCCCATGCTCCCTCCGGCACGAGCGATGCGTCGCCCTCCGTCTCGAGCGTGGCCTCCACGCCCTTTTGATTACAATCCTCGCAAAGCTTATAGAGCTGGAGCAGCGCCAATTCCTTCTTCTCCGGCCGTTCCTTCCGGAGAATCCCGCGGATCTCATCCATGGAAACGCGAAGCTGATCGATCACGGCCTGGGTCATGGTCCCTGCCTTCTCCGGGTCCTTTTTCATCAACAGCTTGATCGCTTCCAGCTGATAGATGGAACCGTTGATGCCGTGTCCCAGCTTATCATGCAAGGTCTGGGACAGGCTCGCGCGGTCCTCCAGAATCTGGTTTTCCGCCTTTAACATGTTCCTTTGCAGCTGCGCCTTCGTCTCAAATTCCTTTTGGTACATGTCTTTCTTTAGGCGTTGCTCCAGCATGGTATCCTCCATGGTCTGCCTGCGATAGGTCTGTACGATAAAGTCATGTTGGAAATAGCAGATCATGGTCAGTACCAGCAAAAGACACTTCGCAAGTGTTTCCAGGGGACTTGGCTGCAACGTCAGAACCAATGGCAGAAAATACCAAAACGGCGCAACGTCAAACCGCTCTTTCAGGTAGGATAAAACCTCATACGCCATAAAGTACGTGAGTAGAAAATAAGCGTTTCCGCCGATGGCCAGGATCACGCAGGTGAATGCCGTCCCCAGCAGCAAAAACGCCCCCTTTTTCCAATCATTAAACAGTTCCTTCAGCGAGATCACGCCAATAAAAAGCGCAAGAAGCAAAAGCATCGTCACCGATGCCTCTGCTTCTTCCATCCGATATGTGAGTCCGTACAGGCTAAAGCAAAGCAGTAAAGCTATGCGGACTGCCAAAAAATAAGATTCCTTCAGCCTTTTTCCCACGGTCGCCCCCGCATCACTGTTCCATCTTCTTCATCTTCAATCCCACGCCGCCAAGGCTCAGAATGATGATCAAATATGCTACCGTAATACATAATACCACAAAATAGCCCAACTTGTCTCCCATAAAAATTTGATCAATGCTGTCCATAAACCATCTCTGTGGCATAATATACGAAACGGTCTTCACGATCTTTGACGCATCGTCCAGCGGGAAGTACAGACCTGCCAGCAGAGAGGAGAGGGACCAAATCGTAAATGCCACGAAATTCGCGGTCATCACGTCGCCGGAAAGGATTCCCAAAAGCAGGCTCATGGAATTAAAGATGATTCCCATCAGGAATACCATGAAAAGGAAAGACAGTCTGCTCATGCCAAGCTGTTCCTGTCCAAGAAAAAGCGTCAGCACTGCCAGGATTCCCGTGATCATTAAGGATACGATCACGGAGGTCACGAATTTGGATGCAAAATACGTAAAATTGCCCGTTCCCGTAAGCTGGATCCTGGTAACTACCCTGTGCTTTTCCTCCTCGATCGCGGTATGCGCCACGATCACGCCGCAGAAGACAAAGCAAAGCGTGAGGAACGAAAACGCATATCCCATCTGCGCCTTTTGATTGACCTGCTTTCTCGTGAGGTCAGCCGCACCCTTTTTCGCGATGGACCGGATTTCCTTTGCCGGATCCTCTTCGTGAAGCTTTTCCATTTCCTTCGCGAGTTCATTTCCCTGCTTTCCGCTGTAGCGGGCCACGTCCATGGCTTCCTGCAAGAATCCCTTGCTCTCCCTTTCAAAGAGTTCAAACCGCTCGTCCTCCGAAAGCACGTAGATGGTCATGGCCCTAGCCGCGTCGCCCTCCGTAATTGCCTCGTCAAACGCTTCCGAAAGATACAGCGCGGCGCCCATGCGATCCTCAAAACCGTCTTTTTCCATGCGCCGGTCAACGTCACCCTTCGTCATTCCGGGCGCCTTTGCCCTGCAGACCAAAAGCGTGCCGCACTTAGCCAGATTGTTTAGAAACGCCTCTGAAAGCCCGCTCCCCGACGCATCATAGGCCTTGATCACGAATTCACCGTTTTTTCCGTAATAAGCAACCTTTTGGTCCACGCCGTCAATTTCCTTTACTTCCTGCGTATGCTCCTCGCGGAAATATGCCAGATCAGAATTGCCGTTGACGTTCAAAATGAACGTGGCCAGGATCGGCATCGTGATCAGAAAGAACCAAAAGCCCTTATTCCGGAACAATAATTTTATGCTCGTCTTGATGAGATTTCCCATGGTTAACCTCTCTTTCTTGCCGCGCCAAATACAAGCGCAAGCCCGGAGCAAACAACCGTCATTCCGCCTGAGATCAAAAGGGATCTCCACACGTAATCGCTGTGCCCCATGCAGGACAATTCCGTCAGCGCCCGGTTCCCGTGATAGATCGGGGAAATCGCCTTGAGGGTTGCCGGCAAACTTGAAAACATATAGGTTTCAAACGTACCTCCAAAGAATCCCCACGTCCACACGACGGCAAAGCTTATGATAACCGAAAGCACCATGCTGTCCGTAAGCGCGTAAATCATCAATTCAAACGCAGACGCCGCAAGTACCATAAAAAGCATGACTGCCGCGCTCTGCACAAGATGCTCTCCCCAATGCACCTCCAGCATCGTCTGGGCGATTAACGCCGCAATGAACTCACAGACGGCGACCATGACAAACATGGGAAGCAGCCTTCCAAGATAGACCTGCAGCTGTGACATGCCGGCAACCTGATATTTCTTCCGGATGCCATATTTCTTTTCATTTCCAAGGATCCCCGCCGCACAGATCAGCGCGCACCATCCAAAATACACGATCTCCACGATCCCGTAGTAATCCTTGGAATCAATGGCCCGCATAAACTTCGGTCGTTCCACGTCTAAGGCGATCTCGCCGTCCTTTCCTTCGTCCGTCACTTCGCTTGGCATCCCCGCCTGCCCCGTCGCCATGGCACTGATGATTTGTAATTTTATGCGATCTGCTTCTTCCACGTACGCATTCAGCAGATATTCCAGCGTCATACCCTCTGCCTTTGCGTCCTCACGCGTCCATACGACGTAAGTATCATCGCCAAATTCCACAAACCCTTTCAGGTCATGGCTTTCCATCAATGTTTTGGGCTCTCCGTCCGCATACTCTTCAAAGATGACGTCCGCTTCTTTTGCTACAGCCTTAAAGGTCTCCATGCCTGCGCTGAAAAAACTCTTCTCCGTAATCCGGTAGCCAACCTGGAACGGACCCTGCTTCTGATAAGATTCCATTAAGGCGGAAAAGGCATTCGACAGCACGGACAAAATAACCAGGGGACATAGGATATACAAAAACAGATTGGCCGGGCTTCGAAACATTAACTTTAGATTATTCTTGATCAAATATCTTATCATCTTCTTACTTCCCCTTAATAATCCCTGAGTTTCTTCCCCGTCAGCGTTAAGAACACTTCCTCCAGGGAGATGTCCTCCGCGTCTTTTGTTACAAGCTTTTTCAGTTCCTGGCTTGTGCCGCACGCAATGATCTTTCCGTTGTCCATGATGGCAATCCTCGTGCAGATCGCCTCCACCTCTTCCATGTAATGGCTAGTGTAGATGATCGTTGCGCCGTTTTGGTTGGATTCCTTGATCTTGCTCAGAATAAAATTTCTTGATTGCGGATCGATTCCGACCGTGGGTTCGTCAAAGATAAGGAGCTCCGGATGATGTCCGATCGCGCACGCAATGTTTAGCCTTCGCTTCATGCCGCCGGAAAAGCTTTTCGCATAGTCGCCTCTCCGCTCGGAAAGTCCCACGTATTCAAGGGATTCCTCCACTGCCGCCTTTAACTGCGCACCCTTGATCCCATACAGGGAGGTAAAGAGCTCCACGTTCTCCCAGGCCTTCAGATTGCCGTGAATGGCAAGGTCCTGCGGAATGTAGCCAAGCTTTCTCACCAATTCCTTTCGGTGCTTTCGAAAATCCTTTCCCATGAATTCCACGCTCCCCAGCGTCGGCTTTACAATGTCGCAGATCATGTTCATGGTCGTGCTCTTTCCCGCGCCGTTCGGCCCAAGGAGTCCAAACACCTCGCCCCTTTGGATTTCCAGATTTAAATTGTCCACAACCACCCTGTTGTCATATTTTTTGGTCAGATCCTTTGTTCTCAGCATGACTTCCATTTTGTTCCCTCACTTCTTTGCGTATCGCTCTCACGGCTCCCGCGCTTTCCGCCGCGGCTTTCCCGTTTACAATCCCATCCTAACAATTCCCTAATGATTTTTGTAGTGAAAAAAGGAATGATTTCAACGTGACTTTTGTCACGTCAAAATCATTCCCCGTTCTCTGACATAAATGCCTAGTCTCTGTTTTCTCCTTACTGACCGAGAAATCTCTCAGCAAGCCATAACGGCCCGTACCATGGAATGGCTTCATCAACGACAATGTCATATCCATGAATGGTGAAGAGATATTCCGTACCCTCATAGGTACAGGAATAGACAAGCGTAAGCTCCGGATGATCTGCAAGCTTTCTCATAACGTCAATCGGCAGTGCGTAATTGCTCTTAAAGTATACCGTCTTTGCATTTCCGGAATTCAGTGCGTTATCCAATGCCTCCCGAAGCGGATCAAGAATCATTCCGTCAATACTCGTAACCCACGCGGGCGCAGGCCGCTCATCCTGTGAATCATCAGAATCTCCCAACCCTGCATTCTCCGCATTGGGTATGGAAATCTGTCTAAGCGCACTGGAGTAATCGGTCTCTTTTCCTCCATTTACGTCTTCCGCGGCAATATAAGCGAAATAATCGGTCCCGCAGGTTTTTGCCGCATATGCAGCCGGAAGCGTAAAGCTTCCCGTTCCGTCACTCAGGTCATCCGTATCAAGAATGATGTATTCAAAGCCATCCGATACAGCCTTGCCCGGCACGTATTCCTTTTCCAAAAGTATTACGGACACTTGCGTTGCATTACTTACGTCGTCGCCGGACAAGGTATAGGGAACGGTAATGCCATTGCCATTCCTTACGATCTCCTCCCCTGACGGTATGTCTATCTCCATGTCGGGATCCAAAAGAGTGAGCTTGTATTCGGCATAATTCTCTCCTGCCACTCCTGAAACTAGGGTCGATGAGATAATGGTGGAAAGACTGACGTTGAAGGCTGGGCATACGTGCTGTAATCTGTTGCATGCAACCGGCAGAATGGGATATGCGCCGCATACTGCTATCCAAGGTGCACCCGTGCTTACCTGATCCTGCAGTTCAGATCGGAGAAAATAAGAAAAATCGCTGTTTTTAAACCGATTCCCGTCATTCCCTGCCGTATCCTTATAGCCATAGGAAGGCCTAGCCAATTCCGCTGCATCCAGAACAAATACTTTGTCGCCGTTTAACGGAGCAAAACGGTACAAAGCCTCCGCGTCACCATGTTCAAAATTGTAATCCGTGCCGTCTCCCGGTGCCGGTGCCGTTTTGAAGCTATATGCAATGGAATCCTTTTCTATCTTTGTGAGATTCCCTTCCTTCTCCAAAAAATCTGCGCCGTTTAATCCAGCTCTGAGATCGCTGTATTGCCACTCACCGGCACTCGCGGCTCCGGGATTCGCGATACCGTCTTCGTCGAAAGAGGTACGATAGAGCCTCCTGTCGCAATCAAGAAGAAGGCTTCCTCCCGCCACGCCAAAATCTTCCGAATTTCTGTCAAGCACCCTGTACGTGGTAGGATCCGTTCCGTTATACGAACCGTAATAGACAAAGCTCCACCCGCCCGTATTGCAAGGCTGCCCGTAAGCCGTCGTCCCGTCATCATAAAACCAATAGGTTCCCTCTCCGGCTCCTTCCAAATTAGCATCCTGCCAGCTTCCCGTCTGGTAGATTGGATTTCCGATGGCACCGGTTCCAAGACCAGTTATGGTCTTATCCCCCTCCGCATGAACCACTGACGGCATGCTGCAAAACGGAATGCCGGTCATCATTACGGAGAAAACAATGCTTCCTGCCACCGCTTTCCTTACGATGTTTTTAGCATCATTTACTCCCCGTTTTGTTTTCGTTTTTGTCCTTCTCATAAGTACCTCCTTATTTTCACCGCGGTAACCCCCCGCCGTACTTATAAACTATATCGTGGCCATTCTGCGACTTTTTATCAACGTAAGGAAAAAAACAAACCAGATGCAAATCGAACTAAATCTCATAAAAATGGAAAATACAGAGTTTCTCGGAATACTCCCGGATTTTCATATTGCAGTAAACCATTTCCGTTTGATATAATCGATATATCAGACGGAATTTCTCAAATAATCCTCGATCACAATCATTCAGAAGGGAGAAACGGGTATGCCTGACATCGACAAGCAATTGATCGATCAATTGGATATCAATCAAAAGAATAATTTTCTTCACAGAAACTATGAAAAAGAGATTGCGTTTTATCGCATGGTTCAAAACGGCGATATTGAATCCCTGAACAAATTCAGAATCACCCCGCGTAAAGAAGGGCTTGGACTTCTCAGCGAAGATCCCATCGAAAATCTCAAATACCATACGATTATATTGGCTGCGATTCTTGCACGCTTTTGCATCAATGGCGGCATGAACATCGAGATATCTTATACTCTCAGTGATCTATACATACAGACACTCTCAAAGCTCCGGGATGAAGATAAGATCTGTTCGCTCCACAGGGAGATGGTCTACAATTATGCGAACCGCATGAGAGCGCAAAAAAATAATTCCTCTTATCCGAAGCACGTCCGGGATGCCATGGATTATATCCAAAATCATTTGACGCAACAAATTTCGCTGGATGAACTGAGCGGCAAGCTCTACTTGAACAAGTCTTATCTCTGCGCGCTTTTTAAGCGGACAACCGGTACGTCCATGGGCCAATACATAGAAGAGCAAAGAATTCTAAGGGCAAAGCATTACATGGAGTATACGGAGATGTCTTTCACGGAAATCGCGCAAGCGCTTCATTTTTCATCCTCCTCTCATTTCAGCAGAAGCTTTAAGAAGATAACGGGATATGCGCCCAGAGATTACAAGCTGCGATCGTCCGAGACTATCTGAAAGAGCCCCTGACATGTTTCAAAAACATATCAGGGGCTCTTCACCCGTCAATACATTCTATTAATACACAGACTTTTTATATCAATACTTCAACATCTGATTTGCCCAAATAAGATTCGGATTCTTAATCAGATTCTTCTTCACCAGCCAATCCACCGTCACGTTGAATCTACGGGCAATCTTGGTAAGATTGTCGCCCCGGACTACCCTGTAGGTTCTTTCGCCTGTAGAAGGATTGAAGGAAGAAATTCTCAATCCGTAACGTCCATACAAATTCATCGGTCCATACCACGGTACGTCCGGATCCGTTACTACGTCCATCCCCCGAATGGTCACTTCATAACTCACGTTTGCAAAATTGTACCGGAAGATCAGCGTGAGCTGCGGATGATCCTGCAAAGTCTTCATAATGTCATACGTCAGACCCGTTCCCTTATCCCAGGTTACCGTACGCTCCCCGCCAAGGGAAATCGCATATTTCAGAAGCTCGCGCAGCGGATCAAGATAATCCCCTTGCAGGATGGTCAGATACGCACCAACGTAATGGATCCGGTAATTATCCCCTGCCTTCAGCGTGCCCTGCAGGATTGCATAGGTTCCCGGCAGTTCTCCAGCCTGGCGGGTCAGCTCTCCCGTCAAGGAATCGCTTCCCAAAAGTCCCGATACGGTATAAGTGAGTTTAGGATCCTTCTTTTCCGTATCCTTTATCTTTCCGTCAGCCACGACCGTAACCGTTCTGGCCGTAATCTCTAGCTTGCCATTTGTCGTTTTCACGATAAACTGCGCGGTCACGTCATTTCCCTGAACGTCCCTTACAATCGCCGTTCCGCTGATGGCGTTTTCCAGATTGCATACGTTGATGCTTCTCGGATCAGACGTTGTTAAGCCTTCCACGACGTATACGTTGCCATCCACGGTGAATCTCAGCGTCTCGAATCCGGCTGCACTCTTTTCGTTTCCGTCATAAACGTTTGCCGTATTACTGTTTGCCGTCACCATGATCTGATACTTTTCGCTTCTGTCCGTTATCGTCAGTTTTCCTGCCGTCAAAGCACCCAGCACGTAGTTTGCCGTAACGTCCTTGCCCTCTCCGTCAACAACGTTGAAACTATTCTTGTCAAAGCTACCGTTATCATATGCGTTAACCAGCATCCCCTTGGGCGGAACGTAACCAATGATTGCCGTCTGTCCCAATACAATGTTTTCAAACACAACGCCCGTGCTTCCCGTCTGCTCGGATCCGTTATACTCCTTCGTCTCATCCCTGACGGAAACCGTCACCTTCCTCGGCTCTATCGTCAGCTTTCCTGCCGTCAGCGTTCCCAGTGCATAGTATGCAGTCATGTCTTTTCCGCCACCATCGACAACCTTAAAACTGCTACTGTCGAAGCTGCCGTTATCATAAGAGTTCGCTTGAGAACCCTCAGAAGGCGTATAAATGATTGATGCCACGTGTCCGTCCAAAAGACCTTCAAACGTAACCTTAGTATTTCCTTCCTGCTCCGAACCGTTATACTCTGCCTTCGCGTCTGCCACGGAAGCAGTCACTTCATGGATTTTAATCTTATTCGTAAACGTCGTGGGTGAACCACTGCAGGTTATGCTCAGCGTTCCGTCTCCGTTATCGGTCACCGTTACCGTAACTTCCTTTATTTCCCCGTCATAGTTCACGCCGTCCATAACGTATCTGCTTGTACTCATTTGGATCGCGCCTCCCGGGATCACCTGTCTGACCTTGTAGGTATACGTTCTTCCCGCTTCAGCCTGATCATAATTGATGGCAGTATAGTTCCCGGTTTCACCCTGTTTGATCGATTTGCCTGTCTGTAATACCATGCCATCCTTGTCCAACAGTTCGAACGTGAACGATTGATCCCCGAGAGCCTCGTCTGCGGCCACCGAAGCACTGATTGTTACCGATCCCGTTGCGTGATAAGCATTCGTAAACTCTGCCGTCTGCACCAACTCCGTTCCGTCCGCAACCAAATGTCCATTTCCGTCATTCTTCACCTTAATGGTTACGATTTTGTCCGTAGAATCATACGCCACGCCGTTAATGGTCTCTCCCTTTTTGGCCATGGAAACGGTATAAGCATAAGTTCCTTCCTCCGCAAAGGTTATCTTTCCAAAGCTCTCTACGTAGTCCAAGGAATTCTTAGTCACGGTCACGGACGTCTTTTCCGGCTTAGGTGTAGTGCCTATTGCCGAAATTGTAAACGTAAACGAATCTCCGTCCATCCACTCGCGACCCGTCAAATTAACCTTCGCCTTAATCTCTCCCTCCGCCTCCGTAATCTTGCGGACATTGGTAAACTCCGCCTGCGCGGGTGTTACGGAAATGGTTCCCGAATCGCCGGATTTTATGGTCGTAAAGCCGTCAGCCTCCTCCTGCGTCACCACGTAGCCCATTCCCACGGATAATCCTGACGAAGTTGCAGACTCTCCGCCTTTTAGACGGCACTCAGCCACGCCGTTCCAAAATGTCAGGTCACCGTACGTGCCATTCACGGAAGTATCGTCCAGAATAACCGTAAAGGAAAACTCCCGATCCAGATCTGATGCCATGCTGGACGTCACCAGATTACTGATCTTAAGCTCGGACGTTTTTTTCATGGTTAATTCGCCGTCCACGCAGGTTACGGTATAGTTCTTTGCCGTTCCCTTCGTAAATTCATAGCTTTCAACTTTATTTACCACCGGACTTTCCGCCGGGTTCGTGATCGTACCCGTCACAACTGCCATAATGGCATCCTCTCCAACAAGTCCTTCCACGTCATAACGGTCCCAGCTTTGCGCCAATCCGTTATAAGAAAATTCCCTGCTCTGTGCCGTGATTACGACAGCCTTTGGATTCACGGAGATCGTACCATAATTGCAAGTCACGGTGAGATCATACTGATCTGCATGATCCATCTGGTAAATAAACGTATTGTTTTTGTCGTAGCTTTCGACGTCCGTGACACCGCTCGCCGTCGGGGTGATTCTCAAATAATCCTTACCATTCAGCAAAAATTCCGTTGTTCCCTCGTTGCCTAACGTCTTCCAAGGATCCGCCGGAACAGATACCTCATACCTGTTGTAGAGATGCTCTTGCCCATCATAATCAAAACTTTTTGACTGGGACGTAATTACAATGCCTAACTTGCATTTCTTGATTTCCACAAAACCTTCGTCATGGGTTACCGTAAACTGGGCAGTCACGTCGTTTCCTTCCTCATCCCTGACAACGGGCGTTCCAGTGACTACAACGTCCGTTTTGCCAACATACATACGTGACACAGTCGAAGTCTCATACCCTTCCACGGTGAACTTATTGCCATCACGGATATACTCCTTTTGATATCCGCTTACGGTATGCTCAAAACTATCATACCAATCGGAATAATAATTCATGGTGACGTTAATAAAATATTTTGTAGTTCTGTTCTTAACTGTCAGCTTACCGGACGTCACTGTTGTCAGCACGTAGCCGCCCGTCACGTCGTTTCCGTCGGCGTCCACGACCTTAAAGCTCGTCTTATCAAACGTTCCCTCGTAAACTCCTACCAGTTTTCCAGATGCGGGGTTGTAGCTAATCTCCGCCGTATGTCCCTCCAAAAGACCAGTAATCGTTACTTCCGAGCTTCCCTGCTGCAAGGATCCGTTATATTCAGCCTCCCGATCTTCAACGTAAGCCGTAAGCTCTATAGCCTTGATTGTAGTAACGGCGCACTTCGCGTCGCTGTCATAATGCAAACTGTCGCCCTTCACCTTGTACCAGACGTAATAGGTTCCGCCAAGCGTCCCTTCCGGAATGGTCTCCTGCCAGCCCGCAGCCGGAGCGGTCTGATCATCTGTGCCGATGGCATAATTCATCTTTCCGCCGATTGCGGAACCCTTAGTCACCAGCTGCCGCGCCTTTCCATCGAACACTAGCGTCTTTCCTTCGCAGTCCGTCAGAATCTCCGAATCCGTCATGTCCGTCCACTTTGCCGTCACGGTAATGATTCCGCCCGAGGCACAGTTGTTTACGATCACCTCCGTTCCTCCCGGCATGCCTATGACGTCAACGCCCGACATCTCCCACTTGCTAAAGCCCATTCCTTCCGGTGCCGTGAATTTACACTCTGGGAAGGTAAAGGTTTCTCCTTCGAACACCTCCTGCTCCTCCATGGAGCCGGAACCGCCCTCTCCCGGCAGGAAAACAACCTTATAATCTCCGACGGGGAACGTTACCTTCTTGTAGTCATCCAGCGCGGTGCCCGTCGCATTAACGGTCAGTCTGGTCAAACGGTCAAACTTGTCATAACCCGTTCCTTCCACGTTGTTGATGACGGTTCCGCCAATACCTTTCACGTAGCCCCTTGCCTGGAACTGCTTGACGCCCGTTCCAATCGTCACCGTTTTTCCAGTGTCAACGAAAATACCCTCGTTTGCATCATTATTTCCCACGTAAAACTGTCCGCTGCAATCCACCACAACAGATCCGTACGCATAGATCGCCGCGTTATAATTTTCACCCGTACTCTCAATGAAAAGGTTTCCGCTCCCGTTAAAGATCAGCGTACAATCCGCCTTCATGCTCACAATGCCGCTGTCACCATAGCTCGTTCCGTCCGGCGTAATGCGGTTCGTTCCAAGAAGTGTGATGGTCAGATCCTGATCGCCTTCATAGTAGATGATCGCACCTTGATCCTTGGAATAAACGTATCCCTGCCCCACAAATTCATAATCCTGCAGCGTGAGCGTATTGGAATCAGGATCATAGCTCCAGTGATTTACGTTCAGCTTATCAAAATTATCAGTCTTCACCTGCACTCCGCCGACGTACAGCGGATACGTAGCTGAAATTTTCGCACTGATGGTCACGTCCTGCGCCGGCATGTGCAAAACATAACCCGTATCGGTCTTTTCCAAAGAACCGCCGTCCACGACGTACTGAACCTCACAGCCGTCTGGTACCGTCCCGCCATAACTCATCTCGAGGGAAATATCCTGCCCCTGCCCGCCATAATACTTACCGTCGAATGAAAGCCCGCCGGTAAAATACGTACCTACAAAATCCTCAGCACCATAAACCGTGACGTCGGTGACGTAGAACGTGGCAGGCTCCTTTGAGGTGATGCAATACGCCTTCGCGCCCGCACCGGACCAGTTGGAGTCTGGCGTTCCCACCGGAGTGCTCTTATACAGAACGTTCGAAATCGTCTTCCCTGACGTCCCGCCAATGCCGACGGGATTCACGCCGGTTCCGGTATAGGTTCCGTCTTCAAAGCAATTTTTCAGCGTGACGTTTGCACTGTCACTCCAGCCCCAGAGAGCGCCCACGTGCTGACCGCCGCTGACGGAGCCCGTGAATACAACTCCCTCCAGCGTCGCTGTGGAATCATGCCCGTGACCCACCACGCCGCCGCCATGGGTTCCGGTGACAGTCACGTTCGTCTCCACCAAAACATTCGTAATTGTATTTCCCGTGCCATCCATAAGACCTACCAGACCTGCCGGATGCATATAGCCTTTTACGCTACCGGATACCTTGAGGTTCGTGATGGTCGCGCCGCTGACGTGAGAGAAGGGCGCAACGTAATACTCCGCCTCCGCTCTCGTAAGGTTTACCGACAATTTCTTATTGTCTCCGTCATAGGTGCCACGGAAGGGATTCTCGCTCGTACCCACCATGACCGCCACGGCATCGTTAATGTCGGCAGTCTGCATAAAGTTAAGTCCTGCCGTTTCGCCGCCGTCCCGCACAAAGCGTGCCAGCTCATCGAAATCTGATGCGTTTTTGATCTGATAAATTCCATTCTCGTCGGTGGAAAGGTTCAACGGTTTCACCGTCACGATTTTCGCATATTTGTTGTTTTGGCATGCCGAAACACGATCCGCCGCCGCTGTTGCCATGGCGTTGCCTTCGCTATTTCCGGCATAGACCATCTCATCATCACCTAAGGTCAGGGTGCCTGCCTCTTCGTTATGTTCCCCGTGGCCGATGGCCTGCGCATTAGTTTTGCCGATCGCAGTGGCTACGACAAGGCCGCCCGTGATCGTAACCGTTCCGCCCGGAGCTCCGTTTGCCCCGCCAATGCCTGCCGCGCGGTTTCCGCCGTTAGCGTAAACCGTTCCACCGCTGATCAGGACGTTGCCGCCCTTGCCTCCGTTTGACGTAGTGGCAGCGTTGCCGGTTCCACCGCCGCCGCCGATTCCCGCTGCCCAGGAAAAGCCGTTGGCGTAAACGGTTCCGCCAGTGATGATGACCGTGCCGCCGTCACCGCCTTTTAAACGGCTAACTTCGCATCCGCCGCCGCCAATTCCCGCTCCGCCGGTAACCGGCTCACCTTCGTCTCCGCCATTGGCCGTTACGGTTCCGCCACTAATGGTAACCTTGCCGCCGTCACCGTACAGTCCTCCGCCAATGCCTGCGCTCTGCCGGCCGCCGATAGCCGTTACGGTACCGCCAGTGATGGTAACGTCGCCGCCGTATCCGGCCACCATGTCATTGTTCATCCATCCGCCGCCGCCGATTCCGGGACCCCATTGCCCGCCGGTAGCGTTCACCGTGCCGCCGTTTATGGCAATCACGCCGCCGGAGCCGGCCCTGCCGCCGCCGATTCCCGCGCCTTTATAACCGCCGTTGGCCGTTACGTTGCCGCCGTTAATGATGATCGTTCCCGAATCCTTTTGATCGTCACTGCCAATGGCAGAATAGCATTCTATTCCCGCCGCCCTTAAGGCTCCGGTTTGTCCGCTCTGACCGTAAATGGTAAGGCTGTACCCTTTATTTACGCCAACACCCTCGTTTGCCGTCAGCTGCGCCCCGTCACAGAGGATCAGATTCACGTCGCCTTTCACGTTCAGCCTGGAATCCATCGTGACATTCTCATTTACTGCATACCAGCCGCTGCCAAGGATATTGTACGAACCAATGCGATATGCCTCAACGGGGCCTTGGGGTACGCCTGCGGCATCCACGTAGGATACGCTTAAGGTCGCTTCCTTAACGTCTGTAATTTTTGCCCAATAATTATCGTGACAAGCAGAAACGCCGTCAGACTTTTCAAACAATTGCTTATTGTTTTCGCCGTCTCCTGCGATCACGTTCATTTCGTCGCCCAAGGTCAGGCTACCGGCGCCTTCATTATGCTCGCCGTGACCAATGGCCTGCGCATCATCTTTGCTGAGCGTAGTGGCTACGACAAGACCGCCCGTGATCTCCACCGTGCCGCCCGGAGCTCCGTTCGCGCCGCCAATGCCTGCCGCGCGGTGTCCGCCGTTAGCGTAAACCGTTCCACCGCTGATCAGGACGTTGCCGCCCTTGCCTCCGTTTGACGTATCTTCAGAACTGCCGTTTCCGCCGCCTCCGCCAATTCCTGCCGCCCAAGAAAATCCGTTCGCATAAACGGTACCGCCAGTGATGATGACCGTGCCGCCGGAACCGGCCATCATATTACCTTTATTAGATCCGCCGCCACCAATTCCTGCTCCGCCGGTAACCGATGCGTTTTCGTTGCCGCCGTTTGCCGTAACCTTTCCGCCGTTAATGGTAACCGTACCGCCGTCACCGTAAAGCCCGCCGCCGATTCCAGCGCTTCTCTCGCCTCCGTTTGCGTTAATTACGCCGCCGTTAATGGTAACCGTGCCGCAACTTTCGCCGCTGTTTCCGCCAATGCCTGCCTGATACTGGCCCGGCGTCGTCGCCGTAAGTTTTCCCGCAGTGTTTTCGCTAAGGCTCTGTGCCCAGACCGTAAGACTATTGCCCTCAGGAACATTCACTCCTGCGCTTGCCGCCAGCTCCGCTCCGTCACAGAGGATCAGATTTACGTTGCCTGAAACGGTGATCCGCTTCTCAACCGCCACGTTGGCATTCACCACGTACCAGCCGGTAGTCATCTCCGTCGTTCCATCCGTGACAAAATCATAATCCGCCTGCGTTTTATTGGCATTACCTTCATCCGTAGGATCGAGATAGGGGATGCTTTCAATGCTTGTATTTGTAAACACGGCCGTTTGTACCAGCTCCGTCCCGTCAGCAACCAGATTCCCCTCTTCGTCTTCCTTTACCTTAATCGTTACCGTCCTGTCAGATGAATCATAGGTTATGCCGCCAAGATACTCACCCTTGTGTGATTCGGAAATCACGTACTCATATTGTCCCGCTTCCGTGAACGTGATCTTTCCAAAGCTCTCCGTATATCCTGCGGAGTCTTTGGTCACGGTAACCTGCGTCATTTCGGGTAATGGTGATTCACCCAGTGACGAGATAGTGAATTCGAATTCGTCCTCGCTTTTCCACGCACGGCCAACAAGGTTTGCACACGCCATGATTTCGCCTTCACAAGTCGCAGCATCACTCGTTTCACTGGCTTTTGCTACCATTGGAATGGAAAAGACGTCCACGGTAGTCAGCATCATTACAAGAGAAAGAACAATGCTTAGAATTCTCGAACCCGTCCTCTTGCCATATCTTTTACTCATAATTCCTCCTGCGCATTTTGTTCTTCTGAAGCGCCTTCCCCTTTTTCTTTGTTCCGATAGTATTTTATGCTCATTGTGATTGCCACGCCAAACGCAAAAGCGATCAAAGCCGTCAGGACGTAGCCGCCCGCCTCTGCCGGCATGAGGAACGAACCATAAAGCGTCTCTCCGCCCGCTTTGCCAACGCCGGTAAAAATACTCAGCACCGCCAGAAGCACTAACGCAAGGCCGGCCGTCGAAGCCGACAGGATGCGTCTTACCCTT
>JAILLF010000024.1 GCA_024693365.1 Acetatifactor sp.
CTATAGTAATAATTCATGTCCGCTCCAATCCGCAGACGACAATCGATACGTTAACTCTAACAGAAGCCATTGCAACAGTAAACTAGACTTTTTAGGTGATTTTCAGTTGTCAAAGTACAGGTTTAATTTTTCATTCTAGGCCTCCGTCCTCTTGAAGATAGCACGGATCACGTCCGTAAAAACTCCCTCAAGGCCAGCCCCACGTAACCTAAAAAGAGCCCCGCTTAGCCCCGTTTAATGTTTCGCCGGTCTTTCTTCCGCATGGCATCAAGCAAGGTCAAGCTCAACCGGACAATGATCCGACCCCATCACCTGCGGATGAATCTTCGCCTCTTTTATCTGATCCTTCATTTTTTCCGAAACGACAAAATAATCAATGCGCCATCCGACGTTCTTTGCACGGGCATTCCCCATGTAAGACCACCAGGAATAGGCATCCTTTGCCTCCGGATAGAGATAACGGAAGGAATCCACAAATCCATTCGCCAGCACCTTTGTAAAGCAGTTTCTCTCCTCATCGGTGAAGCCTGCGTTCTTGTGATTGGTCTTGGGATTCTTTAGGTCGATCTCCTGATGCGCCATGTTCAGGTCACCGCAATAGATTACGGGCTTCTTTGCATCCAAACCCTTCACGTAATTCAGGAATGCTTCTTCCCACTGCATGCGGTAATCCAGACGCGTCAATTC
The DNA here is from genome assembly GCA_024693365.1 of Acetatifactor sp. Taxonomy (GTDB): domain Bacteria; phylum Bacillota; class Clostridia; order Lachnospirales; family Lachnospiraceae; genus Acetatifactor. The sequence goes on from JAILLF010000024.1 coordinate 688, forward strand.
CCTCTGGGAATTGGGCACGTATACCACGATGACGTAATACTTATCAAATTCTGCCGTAATGACGCGGCCTTCCTGATCATGCTCGGGAACGCCAATGCCATAGGTCACGCTGACGGGCTCTTTTTTCGTAAACAGCGCCGTCCCGGAATACCCCTTCTTCTCGGCATAGTTCCAGTACTGATAATAACCGGGGAGCTCTAAGTCATGCTGCCCTGCCTGGAGCTTCGTCTCCTGCAGGCAAAACACGTCCGCATCCGCCTCCTTGAAATACTCCAAAAATCCTTTTTGAAGACATGCCCGAAGGCCATTCACGTTCCATGAGATCAGTTTCATTGGCGTCTTTCTCCTTTTCTTTATGCGTACTTTTTCTCTTTCTTTGCGTTCTTCCCTTTATTTGCGTCCTCTTTGCCATCTCTTTTGGGAATCATGATGGATAACGCAAACGTGTCCTCCGCTGACTCTGCTTTGATCATGCCGTCATAAGCTTCCACGTGCTGATGAATGTTTCGCAGTCCAAAGCCGTGATCCCGTGCGTCTCTTTTTGTGGTATAGCCCTCCATGGCAAAAAGCTTTTCCACGTCTATCTTTCCTTTGGCAGAGTTCGTGATTTTAATGACAAAGAATTGCGGCGTTCGCCTCAATTGCATGGCTTCCCCTATCAGTGGATCCTGCTTCATAAACCTCTCTCTTAATACGGTAATTACAGGTTCAATTAAAACAATGCCCATGGACGCAATCACCATTTTCCGCGTAATTACCACTTGCCGTCCAAAAAAGCAGGCAGAGATCATGAGCACGATAAACATGATTAAGATAAAGTCCATTTCATTAAAGAACAAGTAAGTTCTTTGCTTGAGTAGGCCCGGTTCCGAACTGATGATCAGTTCATGCATATATTTACCTCCTCAATATGCATTAAAAAACTCCGCAGGCATTAAACGAATGTCTGCGGAGCGTCTTAGCATAGCCTTTAATCCCTCTCGTAATATTATACCATCTTTGAAAGATTGCGTCCACGATAATTATTTAAATTCAAAAAAGCTTGTGTCCAGCTCAGGGTAAATCCGTTTCAGGGAAATGGGGATGCCGGCCTTGTTGAGGAACCCGTGCTTGCTTCTTGCAACCGCCTTTTCCTCACCGGTCTCCTTGTCGCAGATGCGGTAGGCAATCTCCATGCCAAGACTGTCATAGGACAAGAGCGTCGTCTCGATGAGGACGGTCTCGTCGAATTTCACCGCGCTGCGGTATTCGATGGAAAGTGAGAGCACGGGAGAAATAATCTCCAACTCCTCCATTTGCTTATAGCCTAGACCGAGCTGATCCAACAAGTTCATGCGCGCCTCTTCCATCCACTTTACGTAATTGGCGTGATGAATGATTCCCTGCGGATCCGTCTCGTGATACTGCGTTTGATGCTCATAGGGTTTGATCTTAACCTTCTTGGGTTCCTGCGCCTTGTGAACCTGAATCTCATTCTTTGCCATGCTTCAACCTCCTAACGCCTGATCATCAAGTCTGATGCTGATTCTTATTTTACTACAATTTCTCTTCTGCTTCAATGCCGTCATGCGGATTTGCCGGAGATGTCCCGCAGCTGTCTCAGGAGCTCTTTTTCCTTTTCCGAAACCGTCTTGGGTACGCTGATCTCCAACGTCACGTATTCATCACCGTTTTCACCCTTTCCTTTCGCGGCAGGAATTCCCTTTCCGCGAAGGCGCATCTTCGTGCCGGACTGGCTTCCGGCAGGCACCTTACATTTCACCTTGCCATACAAGGTACGGAACTCCGCCTCACCGCCAAGAATGGCCGTCACGTAGGGCACCTGCTCCGTGACGTAAACGTCCTTTCCCTGCCTGGTGAAGATTTGATCTGCGAGCACGTGAATCTTGATGAGGAGATCTCCCTTTCGGCCGTTTCGTCCCACGTTTCCTTTCCCCGCAAGGCGGATGGACTGGCCTTCCTCGATGCCGGCAGGAATCTTTACGGCCAGTGCAGGACCGCTTTCCGCGCCAAGAGAAATCACTTTCTCGCATCCGAGCGCTGCTTCGCGCAGGGTGATCGTGATCTCACCTAAAAGGTCATTGCTCCCGGGAGCGTCAAAGACATAGTCTTCGTCACCGCCCGCCTCAAAGCCAAAACCTCCATGGCGGAAGAAGGAACCAAACAGGTCATCGTCATCAGAAAATCCGTTACCGCTGAAATGCCAAGTTGCACCGCCATCCGCCGGGTTTCTTCTTCCGCTGCCTTGCCTGCTGCCATAATACTGACGGTAACGCTCCTGCTCCTTTGCAAAGGCGTCCGGATCATTCCCCATGCTTCCGTCAAACGCAGCGTGTCCGTACTTGTCATAAAGCCTTTTCTTTTCCGCATCCGACAGAACGTTATAGGCCTCCGTGATCTCCTTAAATAGCGCTTCTGCCTTTTTGTCATTGGGATTGGAGTCAGGATGCCATTTCTTTGCAAGCTTTCTGTAAGCACTCTTGATCTCCTGCTCCTTCGCATTTTTCTGGATGCCAAGTATGTCATAGTAATCTTTTTTTGCCATGGAATCTCACTCCTTTCTCCATTCTCTTCGCACTTTTTAGACCGCACTCTTTTTTCCTGCGACGTGCGATTTGAAAAGAGCTCATCGCACGCATTTCGCGGCAACAAGCTCTTTCTGACTCGCCTCTTTGTGCTTAAGCAATTGCCTTTGCCTGCTTAAGCCTGGTATCTTCTAACGCATCTCACGCCTTTGCTTCCGTATCCTCAGCCGCCTCTGCCTCCGGCTCATTGCTCTTCGGTGCAATTACGTTTGCCACGACGCTGTCCATGTGGGTCGTGATCTCGATCTTGTCATTCTTTGCGATCTCGAGATCGGAAACCTTGATGACGTCGCCAACCTTCCATCCGGTACAATCCAGATCGATCCTCTCCACCAAATTCTCGGGCGTTGCCTTATAAGCAAGCTCTTCCAGCATCTGCTCCAAAATGCCGCCCATTACTTTCTCTTTGTTGTGAAGAACGATCTCTGCCACGGAATGAACCTTCTCACCCTTGACGAGTGCCTGGAAATCCATCTCCAAAAGCTGACGCTTCATGGCGTCATAGTCTACTTCCTTCAAAAGAACGTCGTACTTCTTGCCCTCCAGCTCAACAAACAGCTGGCTGCCCTTGAAGCACTCGCGGTGAATCCTCTCGGCTTCCTTCTTCTCGATGATGATGGGAACGGAACCGTTCAGTTCCTTGCCAAAAAGGGTACCCGTTACAAAGCCTTCCCTTCTGAGCTGTTTTGCCTTCTTTGCCATGTCTCTTTTTTGCACTGTTAAAGTATTCATTTGACTTTTCCTCCTACGAATGCATTATTTTGAGAACAGGGACGTTTGCGGAACGTCGCGTGCCAGGCGTTTCGTTTCTCTTGTTCTACTTGTGTTATAACACCACTAGCACGAATCGTCAAGAGGAAAACGTAAATTTTCATAAAAAAGCTTCCATAATCCTTTTACGATTACGGAAGCCTTCACCGCCGGAAACGGATCACAGTGCCATGCGGAATACGGCAAGCACGTCCTCATACGCCAGGGGCTTATATCCGATCAGGGTTCTTGTTTTTTCACGACTGCAGCGTAAAGCCAAAGTCTCTAAATCCTCTTCCTTTACGCCAAGCTCACTCAGGGACGTAGGCATACCGATCTTGCGATAATACTCCTCCTGCATGTCGATTGCCTTTAGGACGGTCTTTTCCGGATGCTCAAAATCAATGGCAACGTCCCATACGTTCTGCGCCCATTGCAGGAATCTCGGCACGTTAGCCTGATACACGTATCTCGCCCAGCTGCACCAGAGCGCCGCAAGTCCCGCTCCGTGTGCTACCTTCGGATACATGCCGGAAACCTCATGCTCAAGCTGATGCACGACCAGCTGGAACTGGCGTCCGCACTGCGTCAGGCCATTGTGTGCCAGGGATGACGCCCATGCCATGTTTGCACGCGCCGCGTAATCCGTGGGATTTTTGATGCAATCCGCGCCCGCCTTGATGGTGCTCTTCATCACCGCCTCCGCAATGGCATCCGTGAGATAGGTATCCTCACCGGGGCAAAAATACCGTTCCATCGTGTGCATGGCTATGTCCACGGCGCCGCAGGCTGTCTGATAGGCATCCACGGTATAGGTCAGCTCCGGATTTTCAATGGCAAAGTTCATGCGGTTCATGGGGCTTCCGTAGCCGCGCTTCATCCCGGTTTCCTCGTCCGTGATGACGCAGGAATTCGACATTTCGGAGCCTGCTGCCGCAAGGGTCAAAATGCATCCCTTGGGAAGCGTTTTCCGTGGTTGCGCCTTGCCCATGGAAAAATCCCAGACGTCCACGTCAGGATTTGCCACGCCGTTCGCTATGTCCTTTGCAGAATCCATGACGGAACCGCCGCCCACCGCCAGAATGAAGTCTACGCCTTCTTTTTGACAGAGCTCTATTCCCTTTCTCACCATTTTGATCTCGGGGTTTGGCTGTACGCCGCCAAGCAGCACGTACTCGATCCCCTCAGCCTTTAAGCATTCCTCCACCCGGCCGATAAGTCCGCTCCTGACCGCACTTCCGCCGCCATAGTGGATCAGAACCTTCCTTCCGCCATATTCCTTGATGATCTCACCAACCTTTAACTCCTGATCCTTTCCAAAGTACACCCTCGTCGGGACGTCATAGATAAAATTTTCCATGTTTTTCCTCCTAATCAAAATCTGCTTTGAGGAAAGTATAGCACGTTCCCCAAAGCAGATACAAGTTGATAACGTGTCAATAGACACGTCCCCGTGACACGCAAGTTGATAACGTGCCAACAGACACGTCCCCGTGACACGTGGGTGGTTCGTTATTCGGAGGGTTGAGGCGGTTTGCGCCAGACGGTGGTCACCTTAAACAGGTCGCCGTCAATCTCAAGGTCAAATTTGCCGCCTTGGATCTCAGTAAAGCTTCTGGCAATGGCAAGGCCAAGGCCGCTTCCCTCAACGCTACCGCGTGACGCGTCGCCGCGGACAAAGCGCTCCGTCAGTTCCTCCGCAGGCACGTAGAGCTCCGCCTCCGTAATGTTTTTGATCGTGACGATCACGCGCTCCCCTTCCTCCGACATTGTTACGTAAACCCTGGTCCCGCTCATGGCATACTTCGCAACGTTATGAAGAAGATTTTCGTAAATGCGATAGGTCTTTTCGCTGTCAAGCCGCAGAATGATCTTTTCTTCCGGCATGGACAGTCTTGTCGTCAGGTTCTTTTCCTCCAGCTTATCCTCCACCTCATAGAAGCATTGCTTGATCAGGTTTGCCAGATCACAGTTTTGGAGGTTTAACTGCACGTTGCCGGAGTTTGCCTTGCTGACCTCAAACAGATCCTCGATCAGGCGCTTTAAGCGCAGGGACTTTTTGTCCAGAGTGTCCACGTAGCTTCTAAGCTGCTCCTCCGTCAGGTTCTTGTCCTTTAGGAGATTTACGTAGGTAATGATTGCCGTCAGCGGCGTCTTTAAGTCGTGAGAGACGTTGGTGATCAGTTCATTTTTCATCTTATGGCTCTTGACCTCTTCCTGCACCGCCTTGTCAAAACCGTTTCTGATCAATACCAAGTCATCCTTTACCGGTTCAAACAGACCAAGACTCTTCTCCGGCTCGTACTTCAGGTTGCCGTCTGCCATCTCCTTTGTCATGCGTTGCAATTCCTGATAATCCTTTTGCACCGCAATGATATACTGCATCACCAGGAAATACAGGCAAATAGAGTATAGCACGACGCCAATGATTCCAAAAAACCAAACCGCGCAAAAGACAGACACGACAATGGCATTGATGATGACCAGCCGCAAAATCTTTCCGCGCAGGTTCATGCCAAGATTCAGCTGCCGGTATTCCTCAAAGAGCTTCTTTACGTGCCTGTGGATCGCACGACAGGCAATGCCCAGCAGAAACCTCTCTCTGAAATACTTTCGGAAACCCAAGATACTGATTTCACCGATGCATCCTCCCACGTACCATGCCACCAAGAGATAAAAGAACACGAACATAATGAGGGAAACGTAGTCGCGCTCATATTGCAAGTACAGGTTCGTCATCCACGCGTGCAGGATTACGTATCCGCTGTACAGGAGCATGCCCATTGCGACGACAAGCTCTATTGGGGCCCGCACAAGCTCACGCTTTGCACGTTTTTCTTCCTGTCTGGGATTCAGATAAAATGCGCCGCAGAAAAAGGCACAGGCCAGGATCGCGATCGCCCATACTCTCACGGACAAACTGCCAAACAGATTATATATCATGGTCCATTCACTATTTCCGTAGTTGATCTCGTTGGAAATCTTGTATTTTGACCAGGTAATGCCAATGATGATGCTGCAATTGATGGGGGTTTTCACCTTGCAGGCCTTATCGATTGCTTCCCTAAGGAGCGTATTCTCCTCCAGAGGATTCAAAGATGCTCCAAGGACGGCATACGTATTTTCATGAAGGACGCTGTTAACGTTCTTCCGCATAGACTCCACGTCGCTTGCGTAAAGGTTGCGGTCAGCAATCATCGGAACGCCGTGCTCGTCATAATCCACTTGGAACATGTACGCATATTTCGTCAGATCGATCCCTCCGGGCTCACGAATCTGCGTATTCGTCAAACACTGCGACGGATTGGCCTTGTCTATGATCCAGTAATCACAGTTCTTGTTAAACTCGGCAAACCGAGCCGTTTGGAGCGTAAAAAGATAATTTTCCACAGTATCCCTAACGGTTCGAACCACGTATTCATACCGCTGCTGCCAATCCTGTTTTTCTTCCTCCGTCAGGTCACTTGGCAGGTTTAGGGGCGGGACGTCGCCAAAGAGCAGATCCTGATAGCGTAGAATAGGCTCTTTTCCTTCGCGCGCAAGCTTATTGTCACACAGTTCCTTGTAAAAAACGTAATGATAGGCAAAGAGCTCCCGAAGCTTTTCAATGCTCGGCGTGGCTGCGCCTTCCGCCTCTATGGTCTCTCCGTCGGCGCTGGTAACAATAACGTATTCATCATCCACGTTCTGGGAAGTACTTGACATGTACACGCTGCTAACGGAACCATAATTTTTCTCCAGATATCTTACGTAGGCGTGACAGGCTCCCGTCGCTACTCCCGTCAGGATCAGGGCAGTCAAGATGCCAACTAATGCAGTTTTCCAGTTCCAGAATCGTTTCATGCCCTATTGCTTCTCCATCTTATAGCCTACGCCCCAAACCACCTTCAGGTAGCGGGGATTCTTGGGATCCACTTCAATTTTCTCGCGGATGTTGCGCACGTGCACCATAATGGTGTCCGTGTTGACCGCCTTCTCATTCCACACGCGCTCATAAATCTCGTCTGCGGAAAACACTCTGCCGGGATTCTTCATCAAAAGCTGAACGATGCGGAATTCCATGGGCGTCAGCTTCACGGGCTCGCCGTCCACCGACAGCTGTACCGTCTCTTCGTTGAGTTCCAGGCCGCCAAGACGAAAGACCTTCTCGTCCTCTTTCGTCTCCTCCTCGTTCGTCACCTGCAGGTATTTTTCATAACGGCGCAAATGAGAATTGATTCTGGCCATGAGCTCCAAGGGCGTAAAGGGTTTCGTCACGTAATCGTCCGCCCCCATGTTCAATCCCACGACCTTGTCCACCTCTTCCGACTTGGCGGAGAGCATCAGCACGGGAAATTCATAGCCCTTTGACCGAAGCTTGATCAGCATGGTGACGCCGTCCATCACGGGCATCATGATGTCCAATACGGCCAGGTGGATTTCTTGGCTTTCCACGATCTTTAAGCCTTCCAGACCATTTGCCGCCTTGTATACCTCGTAGCCCTGATTTCTCAAAAAAATCTCTATCCCGTCGCGTATTTCCTTGTCATCCTCTACGATCAAAATGCTAAATTTTTTATCCATGGTAATCTTCCCCACCTTTCCTTTTCCCATTATAACGCAAAATCCTAAGATTCCACACAGAAAAAAGAAAAAAATTTCTAAAGAAAAAAGGGCGTGCATTTCGCACGCCCCAAATAAAGGCCAGATATCAGATTATTCACCGGAAACGCTGGAAAGAATGCCCATCATGCCAAACACTAAGGTCATGGTAAAATCATCAGAGCCTACTTCCTCAGCAGAAGCATAGTTTGCAGGAAGCTCGATCTTCTCGCTGGGAAGAATGTATGCAACAACTTCCTGACCTCCCTCGGAAGCCTTGAGCATCTCCCACTCCTTGGTTGCAACGTTAACGTATAAAGTTACTTCCTCGGAATCTACAGGCTGCAGTACGTCATAGGTCACGCCGTCAATGGTCTCCTGTCCAAGATTGTTCAGGGAAAGATTACCATCTTCACTGAAGTTTACAAAGCCGCCTGCCAAGTTTAACTGATCAGCAGTCTCAGGATCCAGGCCGGAGGTTCTCTGTGCCACGGGTTCCTCACCTACAACACTGAACTCTACGTAAGCGGTCTTATCACTCATGAAGTATGCAGACATCTCATTGTTCTTTCCTGCTTCCTGGCTGGGTACGGACATGTAAATGTAATTATTTCCGTCATTGTTTCCAACTGCCATCTTAACGGCAACTTTTTGACCATTTACCTCTTCATCCATGTCAATGGTAAGCTTCTTTCCGTCCATGGAGAAGTTCTTGAAATACTCCTCGTATCCGGTTGCGCTGCCGGAAGACTGGCTGGTTGCCTGAGAGCTCTCCTGAGCGCTCTCTTCAGTGCTTGCAACGGAGCTTTCCTCAGTACTCTCTTCGGTGCTGGCTTCTTCCGTGCTCTCTTTCACTTCTGAGGACTCACTGCTCTTTTCTTCAACGGAGCTCTCCTGCTGCTTATCGTCAGATGCAGACTCGGTAGCCTTGTCTCCGCATCCTGCAAGCATTGCGCCCATCAGAAGCAGGGCAAGTCCCTTAGTTACAAAACTCATCTTCTTCATTTCTTTTTCATCCTTTCTCCCTTGTGTTATTTGCACAAGTTCATAAAATATGCCGTTTCATAAACGCACAACGGAATTATAATACAAACTCATGCCCTTGAAAAGTGACTTTTTACATGGAAAGTTTCCGTAAAAATGCTTTTTTCTTATGAAAGTTTTCCATATACGTACTTATTATAGTGTCATTTTGTCACAAACGTAAGAAAGAATGCCGCACTTTGAGCATGCATAAAGGGGCATATCCTGCACGATATGCCCCTTGGTTTTTTGATGCGTTAATCTATAATGTTTTTCACGCCCATAATGGTGCTGTAGAGCGCCTTCTGCGTGCAGATGCCCTTGCGGCTGTTGGCCGCGTGAACGATCATGCCGTCCCCTATGTAGATGGCCACGTGCGTACAGCTCTTTCCGCCGTTGGAGCTATAGCAGATCACGTCACCCTTTTGGATCTCGCTGTAATCAATGCTTCTTCCCGCAGAGGATAACTGGCTTGCCGGCGTTCTCCCGAGGGAATAACCATATTCCGCATAGATCAGCTTGGTAAATCCGGAGCAATCCGTTCCGTCCGTCAGGCTGTTTCCGCCATTCACGTAAGGATTGCCGACAAACTGCAACGCATATTCCACAAGGGAATCGCGAAGCTCCTGATTCGTGGAATAGTCAGCCGCGGGAGTAATCTCCTGCGGTACTGCCTGAGCCGCGTCAGCGCCTGCCTGTCCGACGTCGCCGCCTGCAGCTGCCTGGGCTGCTTCCGCTGCCGCACGTTCCTGCATGGCCTTGATCTCCGCCGCCTTGGCCTCCTCCTGGCGCTTACGCTCTTCAAGAGCCTTCTGGCGGGCGATTTCCGCCTTCTCTTCCTCAATGGAGATCGCATAAGTAAACTCTTCCGTTACGTCTGCAAATTCCGCGGACACGTAACCCGTCTGTCCCTCAGAATACTCCACCTTCAGCCAGTCGCCAAGGTTTTCAACGATCTTCGCCCTCTCGCCCTGATTCAGGTAACCGATCCGCTTAGACTCCGTCGTGGCGTCCTTTCGCACGTTCAGTCTCGTTGCCTTGATCACGGCGTAACGCGTTACGTAATCCTCAATGACCTCGGCCGCGTCATCCCCGTAGATAAAATACTCTGCCTTGATATATCCCTCCACGCTGCCGCTGGTTACGTGAAACCAGTCATTTTCCTCGCCGGCCGTCTCAATGACGTGCGCCACGGCGCCATTATAAATTTTCCCGAGAATCTTGCCATCCGTGCCGGGTAAGTCCCGGACGTTGACGTACTTTTCCACGTTGGCAATGGCAAGATCTGCATATTCACTTGTCTGCTCCTGGGCCATCTTTTCCAAAGTAGACTTGGCCTCCGCCAGAAGATCCTCTCGCGTAAAGTGGACGCCCCTAAGGTCTCCCTGCATGGGGTCCAGATTCAGACCAACCTGAATGGATGCCTGTGCCTTCACCGGCACCGCAAACAATACGGCAGCTGTGGCCATGCTTCCCAACAGTATGCGCATTCCGTGAGATCCATTGTATTTTTTCATGCGATTCCCCAAGTATTCTAAATTATTGCAATTGTTAAATAAATTTGTAACAATTTTGTAACATTCTGCGTATGTTTATTGTAGTGGGAAGTAAGCATTACGTCAACGAAAAGTTCAAATATTTACCAACTTGGTCAAAACTGCCTCCTCTAGGCAATCTGCTTTACGGCAATGCAGATCTCCTGAAGGATAAGGTACGGAAAGCTTTTCGTCATCTTTTTTCGCACGATTAGTTTTGTTTTTTTCTTAAAGTATGCAAGCGAAACTTCGGGCGCAAAGCGAGATTCTCTTAAGGCCGCTTCAATCTCGTCAAGGGTTTTCATCAGGAGCCTGTAATTGGGATATGCATCCTCATAACGCAGTTCCACGTAAACTCTGTAGACGTCACGGCCGTTGAAGGACTGAAGAAAGGAGGGCATGCGGAAAAACTTGTCCGTCACAATATGATCAAGGTTGTCCCATTCCTCCTCCGCAAGGTCAAACTCAAGCTCCGAAAGGGATTCCATCGTTTCAATCGGGAACTCGATCTTCACCTCGCTGGCCTTTTTTGTTTTTGGCTTTAGCAGCTTATCATCCCCGTTATGATATAGCAGGTCATTGATCGTGAGAGTACCCGAATCCACCAAGGCTTTTGCATCCTTCCTTAGGAAGATCTTCATGATCAGGGAATAGGTGAGCCAAACGATCATAACGATCAGGATGCCGGTCATGATCCCAAAGGAGCGCGAAGCGGCCTCCGGCTTACGAAAAAGCTTCTCAACAAGTCCCAGGCGAAGTAACGTGAATGCGATCGCGCCGCCCACCACAAGCAAAAGCAACATGCCGTCGTTTGACAGCATGAAGCGATATTTCAGTTTTGATTTTAGACGACGCCTCGCCATGTCATAAAGGAGTTCTTGCTCTTTTTCACGGCTCTTTTCCTGTAATTCCCGAAGCTCCTCTTCTTCCATGCGGAGTTCCTCGATAGATTTTTCCCTGTGATCCTCGTATGGCTCCATATCCCTCTCCTATGCCGTCAGAATGCATTCATCCATTCCAGCATGACTTTGTCTGCCTGTTTCTGATCCTGTTCTTTATAGTGCAAAAACAACCGGTAGATCACGTTGTTTTCCTGCCAAAAAACCTGCTGCGAGAGCCAGCCGCTCTCAAAGCCCGTCGCGTTCAAAACGTAAAATTCCCTACCGTTTTCCGTCTGCATGCGACTCGTAAATTCCACGCCATCCCATGCGATGCCCCTGATCCCGGAATCCGCCGTATCATATTCCGTGGAAAGCGATGCCGTTGAAGTATAGCTTAAGGTGCTCTTCGTCTTATCTGTCTGATACTCGGCTTCCAGACGGATCGAAACCAGTTTCACTTCCAGATCTGACTCCCCTTCGCCGGCAACGACGTAGTGCTCTCCGCCCGGCAAAGTCCCTTCCATGGCCACGCCATCCTTAAGTTCCATTTCCCAAGCCGGATTCCCCATGGCTTCCACGTAAACCTGGTCAGGCACGGCGGAAAGTTGAGGGAAATTGATTTTGTCATATCCGATATATGCCTTGGCATCTTCCACCGTAGCAAATGGAAGCTGCCTCCACCCCGCATACGTACTGCTATAGATTGCGTCGTGCTTTTTAAACCTTTCTTTCATTTCCTCCGTTAGCTTCACCACGTCGCCCTTGATCTCCGACATGGGAATCCGGATGTCCCCCGAAACGGAAAAAGTATATGCGGAATTCGTCCTGTCCGTGGGCTTATCCTTTCCCGTCTCCAGCGTTCCGCCGGAACTCAGCACGGCATAAGTCGTCAAGCCGCCAATCATAAGCACGACACACGCAGCAAGGGGCAGCGCCCACTTTCTCCAGGCTCCGGTTGGTTTTGATATCACTTTGTTTCTCAGTTCTGCCACTTCCGACAGCATTTCTTCATTTACGTTGCCGATGGCATCCGTCAGGCGGTCCCTGACAATCTGTTTTTGATCCTTCTGCTCCTGCATCATAGAGTAAAGCCCTCCTTTTCCAGAAAACCCTTCAGTTTCTTTCGCGTGCGAAACAACGTGCTCTTAGCTTTGGCTTCTTTCATCCCGCAGTAAGCTGCAACCTCCTTCAAAGGATCGCAGTAGTAATATCTGCCGAGGAAAAGGTTCCGTTCCTTTGCCGGTAAATCTTTTAGGAACCTGTCGATGGCCTGTTCCAACAGGACGCCGTCCAGCTCCTGCTCAGGGGTATGGTAATCTGAAAGGACTTCGTCCAACTCCTCCAGCGACAGGGCATATTCTGACCCTTTTCGCTTTTCCCTGTTTTGTCTGCGCCACAGATCAATGGCCGTTTGGCGCATGATCTTGCCAAGATAAGCGGACAGCCTCTCCGGACGATTGGGCGGCATGGAATTCCAGGCTGCAAGGTAGGTATCATTGGCGCACTCCTTCGCATCCTCTTCATTTCCAAGAATTTGCATTGCAATCTTCATAAGATACGCGTGAAACTGCGTTTTTGTCTCCTCGATTGCGTTTTCACTTCTTTTCCAATATAATTCCACGATCTCCGCGTCCTTCACGTTCCACCTCCGATTTTTGTTTCGCACGTCCTCCTTTACTCTATACCCGTCAAAAATCTCTCACGGTTTTATTCACATGTCAATTTTATAATGTTTTATTCTAAGAATTCGTATTTCACCAGCGTAAGTCCCTTTGCCGGCGCCGTCGGACCTGCCGCGCTTCTGTCCTTCTTCTCAAGGATTTCCGCCACTTTCTCCGGCTTAAGCCTGCCGTAACCGACCTCCAACAGAGTCCCCGCGATGATGCGCACCATGTTGTAAAGGAAACCATTGCCCGTCACCCGGATCACCAATTCCCCGCCCGTGTCAGCAGACACGTCCCCGTGACACAAAATCTGGAGGGCGTGAACGGTGCGGACGGTGGATTCGACTTGGGCGTTTTCCTGGCAAAAGCTCTTGAAATCGTGCTCGCCAACCAGGAAGGCAGCCGCGCGGCGCATGGCTTCAACGTCTAACGGACGATAGACGTGATGACAATACAGGCGCTTTACGGGAGACAGAATCTCCCCCAGATAAATCCGATACTCATAGGTTTTGCGGCTTGCGCACTTCCGGGGATGCCAGTCCGCGGGGACTTCCTCTGACTGCATCACTCGTATGTCCTCAGGAAGCCTGGCGTTTATGGCATGCCGTACCTTTTGTGCGGGGATCGGGCTGTCCACGTCATAGACGGCAACGTTTCCGAGTGCATGCACGCCTGCATCCGTACGGCTCGCGCCGATCACGTGAATCTCCTGACCGTGTAGTTCCGTAAGTGCACGGTTTAACTCACTTTCAATGGTAATGCCATTGCTTTGGATCTGCCAGCCGTGATAATTCGTTCCGTCATAAGAAACCCAAAGGCGGATCCGCCGTTTAGGCCGTTTTTTGATTTTTACGGTGATCTGCATTTTCTCATCCGGCAGATCCTCCTGCGCAGACATTTGGAAATAAGGCGTCCCGTCCTTTCTGAAATGTACGCGGCGAATGCCGTCGCAGCGCAGACTCTCATGCAATCCCGTCTCCGCGTGGTACGCGATCATCAGGTCTTCACCAAGAGTGAAGAAGGAATTGTGACCGGGACCGTATTCATGATCCACGGAGCGGAACGTAAGAACCGGCGTGCCGGACTTGTTCCAGGACGAAGGTTGCAAAAGGTCTGCATCCTCGTCGGCCGTCAGAAGTCCAAGTGCATAGGTATAACCATTCGCCGAACCGCCAGAATAGGTCACGTAGACTCTGCCATCCTTCTGAAATGCATATGGACCTTCGTTATTGATGGTACCGGCCACGTTTTCCCAACCGTACAGGGGCCTTGTAAGGAGAACAGGATCACTTGTCAGCATCCACGGCCTTCTTTCGTCCGTAGTTGCGATAAAAATCATGGAGCCTGAATCGAGCGGCGTGCCGATGCACTCCCGATAGGACCAAAGGACATAGGATCCGGTCCTTGTTTTTAAGTATGTCATGTCAAGCGTGATGGGACCCTGCGCAAGCGGACTTCCGTCCTTTCTCATGACGCGAACGGGATCCTCCCAGGCATCCGCATCGATAATGCGGCCGCCTTTTTTTAACTTCATCATATGACACTGCGGTCCCCAGGAATGCCCGCTGACGGCAAACAAAAGATATAATTCCCCGCCGATCACGTGAAATTCCGGTGCCCAAAACGTTTGCTCAAGGCCCCGCGCAGGATCATAGGGCAGGATCAGACGTTCCTGTATGCTCTCGTCAAACAAACCGTTGACGTCCGATGCTTCTCTTACGTAAATGCCAACGTCATTTAAATTGTCATTCGTTGATACGTAGTACCATTTCCCCTCCCAGGGGAAGATCACGGGATCCCCATAGCCCTTCGTCAGGGGAAAAGGGAAGAACGGGCGTTCAATCCGCCCGCTGACCTCATGGACGCCAGGCTTTTCAATATCCATTCCCGACTTGTCCCACGCAATGTTTTTATACGTCTTGGAGCCGTCACTGTAAAAAACTGCCGCGCGAATGTCATCCAGCTCTTCCATGGACGCAATCTCGATCACGTCGTCTGCCGGCGCTTCGCCGTTTGACTCCGACGCTCCCTCGGCCTGCGACGTTCCCTGGCTCTTCAGTTCTCCCTCGGCCTGCGACGTTCCCTGGCTCTTCAGCACTCCCTTGACGTCAAGCATTACCATTGTTGCGTGAATGCGCCCCCAATAAGTGATGGCTTCCTGCGCGACCGCCTCGGGTACGTCCAAATGATCCGCCGGACAGTATTTCATAATCTCTTCCAAAGGTGCCAATCCCTTTTCCTCAAAGTGGATCAGATCCCTTGTCATCCATAAAAGAATCTTTCCCGCGCTTTGGGGATCTGCATCACCATTTTCGAGAACTCTCTTTCCGCAAATGCCAATCCATCCGTCACTCATCCGGAATATTCCAGGTTCTTGTACGCCCATGGGTACGATGACGTTATCCTCACGGATCACTCCCTGGGCAAATAAAATACCGTAATCGCGGTTCAACCCGATCCTTGTGCCGTCCTGCGTCTCACAGGCAAAGTGAATGGCGCGTGCCAGCCCCGCAGGATAACTCTCCTGTTCCACCGGCATCACGTATATGTAAACCTTCATCCGGAGCTCCTCCCTCTCTTTTGCGCATTAGGCAACATACCTTAATGCCTTTTCACGTTTTGTCAATAAATACGGGCTTTTCATAATGATATCTATTGTTATTATATCATTAGTTATTTAATCCAACCATCAACATAGGCAAGTGAAGCCTTCCAGCCCAGATACTTCCCGCCGCAAAAATAAATAACAGAAGATATGCCAAGTAATCCCGCGTTTGATATTTCAACGGTTTCATTTTTGTGCGTCCCTCGCCGCCGCGGTAGCAACGAGCCTCCATTGCCATGGCAAGGTCATTTGCTCGCCGGAAGGCGGAAACAAAGAGAGGCACCAAAAGCGGCACCAGTGCCTTGGCGCGGGCAAAAAGGTTTCCGCTCTCGAAATCGGCGCCTCGCGCCATCTGTGCCTTCATGATCTTGTCAGTCTCCTCCATGAGGATCGGAATAAACCGCAACGCGATCGACATCATCATGGCAACGTCATGCACGGGTACCTTAAAAACTTTTAAGAAGCCCAACATCTTCTCCATGCCGTCCGTCAGATTGTTGGGCGTTGTCGTCAGCGTCATGAGGGAGGACCCGATCACCAAAAGCGTGAGCCTGAGCACCATGGACACGGCCAGCGTCGTTCCCTCCTGCGTAATATGCAGCTTCCAGAATGAAATAACAGGTGTTCCCGGAGTCAGAAACAGGTTGAAAAGTACAGTCAGCATGAGCAGAAACAGAATGGATTTCATGCCCCTTACCATGAATTTAAACGGCACTTTGGAAAGCCGGATCACCAACGCCAGAAAAAGAATGGCCATGGCGTACCCGACAAAATTCTTGTAAAAGAATAGCGTGATCACGTAAATAAGCGTGCCCCCGATTTTTACGCGGGGGTCAATCCTGTGCAACAGCGACTGCGCTTGATAATATTGTCCGATCGTAATGTCTTTTAACATAGTTCTACCCGTCTGCATTTATGCGGATGTTACGCTAAATGCCTATATTCTAATTCACAATAATATGTTTCTAAATTGCACTCTCCAACATTTTTTGCGGGATGGCATAAGGATGAATTAGGATTCCCTGCGTAATGCGCGTAAGATCGAGTTTTTCGCCTCTTCCACGGTGGTCGCATTTACGTCGACGTCAAACCCTTTTTCCTTCAAGTCATGCATGACGTAGGTCACCTGCGGGCAGGCGAGCCCCATCTCTTCCAGCTCCTTATAATGGGCAAATACTTCCTTCGGTGCCCCGTCAAAAGCGATGCGGCCATGGTTCATCACAATGATGCGATCCACGTAATCCGCCACGTCCTCCATGCTGTGAGAAACGAGAAGAATCGTCATCTTGCTTTCCGTCTGCAGGCTTTTGATAAGATCAAGAATTTCCTGACGCCCTTGGGGATCAAGCCCGGCCGTCGGCTCATCAAGAATCAAAACCTTCGGATTCATGGCCAGAACGCCGGCAATGGCAACGCGTCGCTTTTGACCGCCGGAAAGATCAAAGGGAGATTGATTATAATACTCCTTGGGCATGCCAACCGCTTTTAAGGCATTCGTGGCGCGCTCCTCGATCTCTTCCTTCGAAAGCCCAAGGTTCTTGGGGCCAAAACAGACGTCCGAAAAGACGTCGATCTCAAACAGCTGATGTTCCGGATACTGGAATACCAAGCCCACCTGACGGCGAAGGTCCTTTAACTGATAATCCTTTGCATAAATATCCTGGCCATCGAAGAGAATATGTCCGCTGCTCCCCTTTAAGAGACCGTTCAAATGCTGCATCAGCGTGGACTTCCCGGAACCCGTATGACCGATGATTCCAACAAACTGCCCATCCGGAATTGTTAAGTTAATATCATCCAGCGCCTTTACGGCAAGCGTCGTGTCGTCGCCGTAAACGTGCGATAAATGCTCAACGATAATTGACATATGCTATTCCCTCTTACAATAACGTGACGTGTTTTTCACGAATCTTCCACTTTTCCGTAACGTAAAACATGTCAGCAGACATGTCCCCATGTCACGTTCCGTAACGTAAAACGTGTCAGCAGACACGTCCCCGTGTCACGTAAAACGTGTCAACAAACACGTCCCCGTGTCACGTTTTGAGTGACGTAAGGGCGTCGACAAGTTCTTTGCGGGTTAGGATGCCGTCTGGAAGGGGCACGCCGGAGTTCTTAAGTTCATGGGCGAGAAGGGTCACCTGCGGCACGTCAAGGCGCAGCTCCTTGAGACGCTCCACTTGGGAAAAGATTTCCCGCGGGGTGCCCTGCATGGCGATCTTCCCGTGATCCATGACAAAAACCTGATCTGCATGCACAATCTCTTCCATGTAGTGCGTGATGAGAATGACTGTCACGCCCTCCACCTGATTTAAGCCCCTGGCGGCGCGGATGACCTCCCTACGGCCATTCGGATCCAACATGGCAGTAGGCTCGTCCAGCACGATCACCTTCGGATGCATGGCGAGCACGCCTGCAATGGAGACGCGCTGCTTCTGACCGCCGGAAAGCTTGTTGGGAGAATGCTTCCGGTACTCATACATGCCAACGGCCTTCAGGCTCTCCTCCACGCGCTCCCAGATCTCCTTTGTGGGCACGCCCATATTCTCCGGGCCAAATCCCACATCCTCCTCGACGACCTGACCAATAATCTGATTATCCGGATTCTGGAAGACCATGCCGGCGCGCTGGCGCACCTCCCAAAGGTTCTCCTCCTGCGCCGTGTCGAGTCCGTCCACCCAGACCGTTCCCTCCTTTGGGGAAAGAATCGCGTTAATATGCTTTGCAAGCGTCGATTTTCCTGAACCGTTATGTCCCAGGATTGCAATGAAGCTCCCCTCGGCCACGTCCAGTGAGACGTGATCCACGGCCGTGGTTATCCCCTCAACGTTCCCTTCTTCATCGCGCCTCTCATATTCATGTACTAAATTTTCCGTTTTGACTATATTCATCTCAAGGCCCTTTTCAAATCATTCATTTTCATTTCCCTTGATTTTTGATTGTTATTTCCTGCTTTCAGGTTACGTGTCTATAGGAATAATTGTTAAGAAATCTTCCTAACCGCAATGCAGATCTCGTCGGCACGGAAATACGGGAAGCGTTCCGCAAGCACTTTGCGAATGAGGTCTTTCACGTCCTCCTTGAACTCCCGCGCCTGCGTCACGGGGTCATGCTCCTGCAATTCCTCCAACCCATCCTCAATCCGTTCCTCCACGCTATCCATCTCATTAATATTCAAATCGCCTAACTCCTGATATCGAAGTTCAATAAAGACTTGATAGAGTTCTCCTTCATGCGCATGAGTCATGAAACCCATTCGGTAAAAGCGATCCGTCGCAAACAAGAGAAATTCGTCCCACTCATCTTCAGCCAAGGACATCTCATCATCACTTAGCCTTTCAAAAACCTCGATCGGATAACGAATCGTCACGTTCTCTGCCTTCTTCAGCTCCATCGTGCCCATGTCTTTATCGAAGTCAAGCTTCGCCTGTCCGGAAGAGACGTAACTCTCAAGGTCTGCCTTATATTGCTTCTGCAAAACAACGGATCTCGCGATCCATATAATGACAACCACGCCTAAAACTGCAGCGAAGCCCCAATCAAAATACGCTGCCCTGTCGTTCATTAGCTTCAGGTTATGAAAACCATTTGCTATCAGGCACCCAACTGCGAACGTCCCGATCAATGCAACAATGATCATGGTTTGCCAGGAAAGCATCATGACATATTTTCTGCTTGAGGAAAGCTTTCCTTCCGCGGTCATTTGCACCAATTTCCGCTCCTGCGCTTCCAAGGTTTTCTGCATGTCTTCCCGGATCACTTCCTCTAAAGGTTTCTTTTCCTTCATATGTCTCTCCCCTCCCATTTCGATACGTCAAACGGTTTTCGTTCCCAGCTTGTTTGTTAACGCCACGTCGGTTCTTTTCTCACAAAAGTTTCACGAGCTCACAGTTTTTACAAAGCGTATCCCAAAAGTTCTCAAGAGGTATGTTACGATAGCGGTTGATAATCGAGGTATTCATGGCGCCGTGCCCCACGATCAGCACGTTCTTTCCCTCAGCAACCAGAGGTTCTGCTATCTCCTTCAGAAATTCCCCCGTTCGCTCAAAAAGCTCCTCAAAGCTTTCCGCTCCTCCTTGTGCGACGTAATTTACCGGATCCTTAAACATGGTATACATCGGACAATCTGGTTTTTCATATACGTGATCCATTCCTTCATAGATTCCAAATCCCATCTCCCGGAGTCTGTCATCAATGATCACGGGCACGTCCCTGCCCTCTAAAAAGATTTCTGCCGTCTCCCTTGCCCTCTGTAAAGGAGAAACGTAACAAACGTCTATCGGTATGTCTTTATATCTTTTGGCGGCTTCCCTGGCCATCTCCCGCCCTTCCTCATTCAACGGAATGTCCGTTCCGCCCTGCAGACGGTACTTTGCGTTCCAGTCCGTCTTGCCATGTCGCATAACGTATAACACGGTCTTTTTTTCCTTTCCAAATTCACAGATATAATATTATAACACTTTTTACAAGAAAACAAAAGAGGCGATCGTCTGAAATCAAATGCCTGCGAAGCAGGCGCTTGATTTCTTTGCCAAGCTACAAAAAAGGATCATGGCGATTGCCATGATCCTCTTTACGCTTCATGAATTAGATCAGCTCAAGAATTACTTCCATTGCTGCGTCACCCTTACGGGGACCCTTCTTGATGATTCTGGTGTAACCACCATTGCGGTTAGCATACTTTACGCCATACTCATCAAACATCTTTGCAACAAGATCGATTTCCTTGGTGCCCTTCTTCTTACCCTTGTTCTCGGTAGGAACCTCAACGCAAGAATAAAGAACCTTGAGCATCTGACGTCTTGCATGCAGTCTGGAAGGAAGATCCTTCTTGATTTCCTTCTCAACGGTATCGAACTTGGTCACCTTCTTGCCGTCAACAACTTCCTTAACACGCTTGCCGTCCTTGTCCTTCATGGGAACCTTAGCGGTTACCTTAACCATCTCGAAGTTATCCTTCTCCTTAACGGCGAGTGCGATCAGGCCCTCAGCGATCTTTCTAACTTCCTTAGCTCTAGCCTCGGTGGTCACGATCTTGCCGTGCCAAAGCAGCTGGGTTACCTGGTTTCTAAGAAGTGCTTTTCTCTGGGAAGAAGTCTTTCCCAATTTTCTGTACATTGCCATGATACAAATCCTTTCTCCATTTCTGGTACGTCCGGCCACGCTCTTTGGACTTACTTACCGAACGCGAAACTTAATTTATTTAGGTTTCCATAGAGATAAATTCCGCGGCGCCATTCGGTCTTACCCAAGCGGAACAAATCACGCATTAGTTCTCCTCGCTGGGACTCAGCTGGAGATTTAACTCCTTAAGCTTAGCCAATACTTCCTCAAGGGACTTACGGCCAAGGTTACGAACCTTCATCATGTCCTCAGGAGTTCTGTTGGTGAGCTCCTCAACGGTATTGATGCCGGCACGCTTCAGGCAGTTGTAGGAACGAACGGAAAGCTCCAGTTCGTCGATGCTCATCTCAAGCACCTTCTCCTTCTCATCGTCTTCCTTCACAGTCATAACCTCTGCGGTCTTTGCATTCTCGGAAAGGTCGATGAAGAGGCTCAAATGCTCGCTAAGCACTTTTGCTGCAAGGCTGACTGCCTCGTCGGGTGCTAACGTTCCGTTTGTGAATACGTCAAGGGTCAGCTTGTCGAAATCAGTGATCTGGCCAACACGGGTATTCTCCACTGTTACGTTTACTCTCTCAACGGGAGTGTAAATGGAATCGATGGCGATCACGCCAATGGGAAGATCATCGTTCTTGTTCTTGTCAGCGCTTACGTAGCCACGGCCCTTGGTAATGGTCAGCTCCATGTAGAGCTTGGTATTCTTACCGCTCAGGGTAGCGATCGTAAGACCGGGATTCAGGATTTCAACGTCTTGGTCAACCTGAATGTCAGATGCCTTAACAACTCCCTCACCCTCAAACTCAATATAAGCAGTCTTTGCTTCATTGGTCTCGCTGTGATTCTTGATTGCAAGGCTCTTGATGTTCATGATAATCTCAGAAACGTCCTCTTTTACGCCGGGGATGGAGCTGAACTCATGCAGAACGCCTTCAATCTTAACCTGGCTCACTGCTGCGCCGGGAAGGGAAGAGAGCATGATTCTTCTCAGGGAATTTCCAAGGGTGATGCCATAGCCTCTCTCCAAGGGCTCCACAACGAATCTGCCATACTTCTTATCTTCAGAAATCTCAGCAACCTCAATATTGGGTCTTTCAAAATCAAACACTGCAACGCCCTCCTTATGGGATAGAAACTCTTAGGCAGCCAAGCCTTGGCTGCCCAAAACCCTCTGCTTCGGTATTACTTGGAGTACAACTCGACGATAAGCATCTCGTTTACGGGAACGTCGATCATCTCTCTGGTAGGAAGATTCTTGATCGTACCCTTCAGTCCTTCTACGTCAACGTCCATCCATTCAGGAGTAAGTCTTCCGCCAGTCACCTCAAGGATATCCTTGTATCTCTGCATGGACTTTGCCTTCTCGCGGATCTCGATCACGTCTCCAGCCTTCACAAGATAGGAAGGAATCTGTACGGGCTTGCCGTTTACCTGTACGTGCTGATGTCCAACGATCTGTCTAGCCTCTCTTCTGGTTCTTGCGAATCCCATTCTGAACACTACGCTGTCCAGTCTGCTCTCCAGCATTACCATAAGGTTTTCACCAGTCATGCCCTTCATTCTGTCGGCCTTCTCGTAGTAGTTACGGAAAGGCTTCTCAAGCACGCCATAGATGAACTTAGCCTTCTGCTTCTCACGAAGCTGAAGTCCATATTCACTGACCTTCTTGCCTGCTCTGGGGTTCTTTCTCTTGGAGGTCTTGCTGTAACCCAGGTAAGCGGGCTCAAGATCCAAGGATCTGCATCTCTTTAATACGGGTGTGCGATTTACTGCCATT
>JAILLF010000039.1 GCA_024693365.1 Acetatifactor sp.
GGAACAGCTCCCCGATTCCCTGATGGAGTCGGCAAGACTCGACGGTGCCAATGAATGGCAGGTCTTTTGGCAGATCGTCATGCCAAACGTGAAACCTGCGTGGCTTACCTTGGCCATCTTTCAATTCCAGCAGATGTGGGGCAATACGGGGTCCACTTTCCTTCGGGACGAGGAACTGAAGCCCTTGCAGTATGCCTTGTTTCAGATTTCGGCAGGTGGTGCGGCCAGAGCCGGAGCGGCAGCAGCAGTGACCTTCATCATTGCGGCGGTTCCCATTACCTTCTTTCTGATCTGTCAGAAAAACGTGCTGGAAACCATGACGACTTCAGGAATCAAGGAATAAGGAGGAACCGGCGTTGAAAAAGAGTCATTGTTGGAGAAAACTGGCTTGCCTGCTGGGAACGGCCGTACTTGTGCTGTCGCAGTCATTGCCGGTCAGCGCAAAGTCCATACCATATGACAGCTACAATTATGACTATCGCGAATACATACGCTATACGCCCGCAGCCTATCTGCCCGCGGGAAACGTGGACATTGCAGATTATGTGTTTCAGGGGAGCCCCGCAGGAAAGCTTCTTTCCCCGCAGGACCTTTGTGCGGACGGCAAGGGACGGGTTTACGTGGCAGATACGGGAAACAATCGGATCGTCGTAATGGACGAAGCCATGACCCGCATAGAGGATGTCATTGACGGCTTTGTCAATCAGGGGAAAGAGGATGGCTTCAATCAGCCTGGCGGAGTATGCATTTCGGAAAAAGGGCAGATTTACGTAGCCGACTCCCAGAACAGGAGAGTCGTCGTGTTGGAAAAGGACCACACCCTGGTGCGCATTATAGCGGATCCGCAGTCTGAAAGCCTGGAGGACGGGTTTGTGTTCACGCCCTTAAGGATTGCCGTGGATTATGCGGACCGACTTTACGTCATCGCCCAAAACATGTTTGAAGGCATCATGGTGTTTGAAGAGAATGGAAAGTTTTCCAACTTTTTTGGCACCATCGACGTTGAGATCTCTCTTTGGGACAAGTTTTGGAAGAGGGTGGCCACGAAGGAAGAACGCTCCAAGCAAAAGCTTTACATTCCCACGGAGTTTACCGGACTCGACACGGATCCCAAGGGATTTGTATATGCCACAAATCTGGACGCCAATGGAATTCAGGGCGTGCGGCGCCTCAACCCTTCCGGCGTGGACGTGATCAAAAAAGGGCAAAATCTGAATCTTGGCGGAGACCTCCGGACGGCCGGAACGACGGAATATGCAGGACCTTCCCAATTTACTGACGTAACCTATCGTGAAAATGGCATTTATTCCTGCCTCGACCGAAAGAGGGGAAGAATCTTTACCTACGATCATGAGGGAAATCTTCTTTACGTTTTCGGTGGCCTTGGGACCCAGGACGGGACGTTCCGTCTGCCCACTGCCATCGAGGAAGTGGACGGGAAAATCCTGGTGCTGGACGGGACTCTTTGTGAGATCCTGACCTTTGAGGTGACGGAATACGGAAGACTGATCAATGAGGCTACGGCCCTTCGTTACGACGGCGACGAGGCTTCGGCGGTAGGAATCTGGGAGAGAGTGCTCAAGCTGGATGAAAACAACGAATTAGCCCACGTGGGGATTGGAAAAGCCTATCTGACGGCAGGAGACTATCAACAAGCCATGAAGCATCTGCGGATAGGCATGGCGAGGGAGTATTACTCCGTAGCCTACAGACGCTATCGGAATGAGATGTTAAGAAAGGGCGCAAGCGCATTCCTGAGCTGCGTGGTGATCCTTGCGATGGTACTCCTTGTCGCTCGCAGGTTCCGGAAAAAGAAAAGGAGGAGATGACGGATGCGTAGGTTATTCAAAAAAGATGACTGGTTTTATCTGTTATACACTTTGACGCATCCCGTGGATGGTTATTACTGGATCCGGCATGGAGAGAAAGGGAACGTTCCCATTGCAATTTTGTCCGTGATCCTGTTTTCCTTTTGCTTCACGGCGAATCGCCTTCTCGCAAGCTTTGTCGTCAATGATCTTGATCCCAGGGGAATCGACAGCTTTTATGAGCTTCTTGGAGTGCTTGCTTTTTACCTGCTTCTGTGCGTGAGCAACTGGTCCGTCACCTGTCTGATGAACGGGGAGGGGCGCCTTAAGGACATTGCGGTTGCCATTGGTTACGGCACAGTACCCATCAGCCTTTCCCTGCTGATTGCGACGATCTATAGCCAGTTTGTTGCGGATGACGAACAAGCTATCTATGGAATTCTCCTAGGTCTTGGGGTCGCATACGGTGCCATCATGATGCTGATCGGCATTATGCAGATCCATAACTACACCTTGGGGAAAACGTTGCTTACGCTTTTTTTGACGGTCATCGCCTTGTTTATCATTATCTTTTTGATCTTACTTTTGTCGAACCGTCTTGCACTGGTGTTCAATTTCTTCAGAAGCCTGTACGTAGAGATCATTTTTAGAACCTAAGGAGTCGGATCATGAAAGCGGGAAAGATTATAAGCTTTGTGCATAAGAAAAAAAGATGGGGTTTGATCGCGTTGGCGGCGTTAGTTTTGATCGTGGCGGGGTGGCTTTGTCATTACCTTGTGCGTTACCAGTTTTATCATGCATATCGAGCCTACCTGAACGAAAACGTCTATGAGGAGGGAACGCCGTTTCGGGCGCTTACGGATGCCTCAAAGGACGTGACAGGCATGGAACTGGCGGCCGAAAGTAAATGCCTAAAGCTGTATGCCAACGTAAAGACGGGCGAGGTGGCGGTCTATGACAAGAGAAACGGCCAGACGGTTTATTCCAACCCTCCGGATGCGGATCAGGACAGCCTGGCAAACAAGGTGAATCTGAATTACCTGAAGTCTCAGCTAATCTTGCAATATTACAATTCCGACGTGGTGTCCGGCACCATGGATTCTTACTCCGTTAGCGTTTCCAAGAAGCGCTTAACGGCTGAAAAACTCAAGGACGGGGTCCGATTCGTGTACGCCATGGGGGAGACAGGTGAGAATGCCATTCATTTTGAGGTTCCCTTGGAGTATCGCCTAAAGGATGACTATCTCGAGGCGACGGTCCCCGCAGGACAGGTGAAGGAATATAACGGAAGCATTTACCGGATCCAGTTGCTGCGGTATTTTGGCGCAGCTTCCACGAAGGAGAGCGGATATACCGTCGTGCCAAACGGCTCCGGATCTTTGATTTACTTCAACAACGGAAAGACGCAGGAGAGCGCATATTCTCAATATGTCTATGAACTGGATCCGTTGGTTTCCAACTACACGACCATCGAGAACGTGATCCCTGCCAAATTACCGTTGTTTGCGCTTTGCCGCGAGAAGAGCAGCATTCTAGGCACCATTGAATCCGGTGCAAGCCTTTCTCTGATCAGTGCGGACGTGGCAGGCAAGTTTAATGATTACAATTACGCATATGCCACCTTTGTGGTAAGAAATGCGGACAATCTCAGGATGTTTGGCGATAACACGCAGGACGTATACGTTCTGGAAAAGGAACCATACAACGTGGATTGCACGGTCAGATATAGCTTTTTGACGGAAGAAAACAAGGGATACGTGGGCGTGGGTACCTATTACAGGAATCGGCTTCTTGGTGAAGGCGCACTGAAGGCGACGCCTGATTCGGGAGACATTCCGTTCTACTGCGACGTGATCGCGGGGATCAGGGAAATGTCCCATTTCCTTGGCGTACAGTACCTGCATTCCTTTGCCATGACAACCTACGATGAGGCAAAAGAGATGTCGAAGGAACTGACCGAAGCAGGGATATCCAAACAAGTGATGAATCTCCAGGGATGGTTTAACGGAGGATATTATCACGATGCTGCCGACGTGGTTCATCCGCTTCGGATTTTGGGAAGCAAAAAGGATTTAAGGCAGCTGAGTGAACTCTTACGGGAAAAGGGTGGGCGGCTCTATCTGGACGTGCAGTTTCAGAAGGTGAGCTTTGCGGATAATGGATTCCCCTACAACATGGAGGCTTCACGGTATTACTCCGGCTATGTCGTAAGCTTTGGCGCCGTGGACCCGACGACCCTTCGAAACACGGCGAATCTGGGATATAAGGAGATCCGATACAACCTGCTTTCGCCGAAGTATCTGCCAAGATACGTGAATAAATTTGTAAAACAGATCAAGAAGTATGACGTGGACGGGATATCCTTGCGGGATCTGGGAAACGTGCTTGCTTCCGACAAGCGAAGAACCAATATCGTTGACAGAGAGCAGGCCCTTAACGTCGTCAAGGGACAGTTTGAAAAGCTGAAGAAAACGGGCAAGAGCCTGATGACAAACGCAGCCAATGCATATGCCTTTGCATATTCCGACGACGTGATCAATGCACCGGTTTCGGCGAATCAGTACCGGATCACGGACGCAGACGTTCCGCTCTATGGGATGATCCTCCATGGCAGCGTTTCTTATGCTGGCGGGCTGATGAATTTTGAGGATAAGAACCGCCTTGCGACCGCCTTGCTCGAGCTGATTGAAAGCGGAGCGTCGCCACACTTTGTCTTCACCCGCGAGGAATCGAGCAAAATGAAGAACACGGCCATGAATTCCTTCTATTGCACGACCTTTGCCAATTGGAAAGAGGAAGCGGCCTTTGTCTACGAAAAGGTGAATGAAGTGCTTCGTGAGGTCAACGGTGCCAAGATGCTAAATCATGAGATCTTAGACAACGGACTTCGCAAGATCACTTATGACAATGGGAAAGTCATCCGCGTGAACTATTCCGAGGAGGCGCTTTCTGACGGAGGGATTACGGTGCCGGCCAAGAGTTACCATTTGGAGGGGACGAGATGAAAGAGAAAAGAAAACTGACTCTCACCCAGAAGAGAGGACTAAAAGGATATCTGTTCATACTTCCCTGGTTCATAGGGTTTGTAATCTTTTACGTTCGAAGCCTGATCATGACGGTGGAGTTTTCCTTTGCAAAGCTTACGGTTCCGCCGGGAGCAGGTGGCTACAGCCTGGAGGGAAAAGGGCTGGAGAACTACCTGTATGCCTTTCGGGCCCACGGCTCCTTTAAGCAAACCCTGACCTCCTCTGTCGGAAACATGTTGATCGACGTTCCGCTGATCCTTTTCTTCAGCCTATTCATGGCACTTTTGCTAAATCAGAAGTTTAAGGGCAGAGGCATTGTGAGGGCAATCTTTTTTCTGCCGGTCATTTTGAATTCGGATGCGCTGAAAGCGGCAATTTCCCTCAGCGAAGCCATGATGAACGGAGGAATTGCAACACAGGCCGCTGAGGTGAGCGGGGCTGCCAGTTCCGTTTTAGCATTTGATTTGGATTATCTGATCAATATGTTTGTGAATTTCGGGCTTCCCGTAAAGGTTTTGAGTTATGTGACCGCTGCCGTTGGACGGATCAATGACATTATCTCTGCCTCCGGCGTTCAAATCATCATTTTCATTGCGGCCTTGCAGGCCATTCCCTCCTCCATGTATGAAGTGGCGCGGATCGAGGGTGCAACGGCATACGAGACCTTTTGGAAGGTGACCCTTCCCCTGGTCATGCCGCACGTGATCACAAACATGGTATATACGATCGTGGATCATTTTTCACGCAGTGACGTGGTGGAGCTGGCCTATTCGACCGCATTTACGGAATTCAATTACGGACTTAGCGCCGTGTTCAGCATTATAAGTACGGTGATCACGCTTTTGATCCTGGCCCTGCTCGTAAGGACGATTCAAAAGCATGCATTTTATTACAACTAGGAGAGGAGGACGCGTTTTGATCAAGGTCAAGAGATTTCTGATAGGACTGATGAGAGCGTTGATCCTGATAGGAGTGGGATATACCATACTTTCCCCCATCATTGGCATGATCGTCAGCTCCATTGCCTCTACGGAGGACATTTATAATCCCATGATGTTTTTGCTCCCAAAGCATCCGACCATGGAGAAATATGCCCTGGTGATCGAGAGAATGGATTACTACAAGACCATTTTGAAGGATCTGATCTACGTTGCGACCCTCACGGCAATCCAAGTGCTTGTATGTTCCATGGTGGGATATGGTTTCGCCAGATTTCAATTTCCCTTTAAGAAATTGCTGTTTGGCTGTGTCGTTCTGATGATCACCATTCCCATGCACACCATTATGCTGCCGATCTACGTGATGTTCAAGTCCTTTGATCCCTTTGGAATCGTGACGGCCATCAAGGGATCCCCGGGCATTATGGGAACCGTCGCCCCCATGTATCTTATGACGATCTTGGGGTGCGGCGTAAGGTCGGGATTATATATTTACATTTTCAACCAGTTTTTCCGGGGACTTCCCAAGGAGATCGAGGAAGCCGCTCTGGTGGACGGCGCAGGCATTTGGTACACCTATTTTCGCATCATGCTGGTAAATGCCAAGCCTGCCGTAATCACGGTTGCCGTGTTTTCCTTGGTTTGGCAGTTTAATGACACGTTTTATTCAAAGCTGTTTCTTGTCAGCGAGGACGTGGTGATCAGTAAGAAGGTTTCGTCTCTTGCCAGTGTTTTGGCAAACCAGGACAAGATTCTGAACGTGACCATTCAGCAGCAATACACCAATGCCGGTATCCTGCTGGTGATCCTTCCCGTCCTTTTGCTTTACCTGATCCTGCAAAGACGCTTTATTGAAGGCGTGGAACGCAGCGGCATTGTGGGATAAACGGAATGAAATCCTTTCGTAAAGGATTTATATATGCAAATTTCAACAAAAAAGGAGGATGAAAAAGTTGAAAAGGCACAGATTATTAGCCTGCTTCTTGGCAGGAGCCATGGCAGTGTCCATGGCAGCGTGCAATCAGCAAGGCGGCACGGATGAGTCGCAAAGCGAGGTTGCGGAGAGCCAGGTGGTGGAGGAGGTAAAACCCTTCGCATATGACACCGCGGCAAGCATTACCTTTGAGGATGGGAAAATGGGGTTTCTCGGCAGTGATTCCTCCATCAACCCGGCTGCAAA
Organism: Acetatifactor sp.; assembly: GCA_024693365.1. Classification (GTDB taxonomy): domain Bacteria; phylum Bacillota; class Clostridia; order Lachnospirales; family Lachnospiraceae; genus Acetatifactor. The sequence goes on from JAILLF010000039.1 coordinate 6,953, forward strand.
GGAAACAGTTTTTGAGAGCGTAAGCAGAGACGGACAAAAGGCCGTAAAGATCACGTCGGCCGGCGCAGGGAAGCTCTATGCGGGTATTCAGATGGATGCCCTGTTGGGAGACAAGATCGGCGACGTCAAGACCGTTGAGTTTACGCTGGAGTCGGAGTGTAAGGACAAGGGTAATTTCGTGGCTACCTCCGGAAATATCTATGCTTATTTGGGAGAAGACAACCAAAGAAGTGAAAAGGCCTGGTCCATCTATCTTGAGAAGGGCAATCCCAAGACCGTGTCCTACGAGCTTCCCGCCAAGGCAGTGGAAGGAAATACGCTGGTTTTGTCCCTGGAAGTTAACGATGGCAACAGCTTTTTGGCAGATCGTCAGACGGCACTGTATCTCTATTCCATTTCCTTTAAGGACGCTGCGGGGAAGGTGCTTGCGGCAGATTCTTCCGCTGAGTTTGTGATCCCTGAGGTGACGGAAGCTGACAGAAGCAATCTTTTTGCGCTCTCTGACGTAGTAGAGTTTGAGGGCTTTGCATGCTCGGGAGACGCATGGGCGCAAAACGGTGCTGAGATGCCTGAGAGCATTGTGAATGCTCTTGTGCCCGGAAGCGTGATCGAGGTGGAATATGCCTCCGAAGACGGCGAGATGTGGATCGTCATTCCTTGGGCTGAAGCTGGCTGGATGCGCGTGGCCCAGAATGATGCTTACCTGAACAATTCCAAGAACGTGGCACAGGTAACCTACGAGCAGATCGCGGCTCTGTGCGGCGAAGATAAGTCCACCTGGGGCGCAATGCTGCAGTGCGAGAGCTCTTCGAAGTGGGAAGTATATTCCCTTAAGGTCGGCAAAAAGGCAGCGGATATCGCCTTCAAGCCTGGCGTGGAATTTGAAGGCTTTGCATGCTCCGGAGATGCTTGGGCACAGAACGGATTTGAGATGTCTGAAGATATCCTGAATGCCCTGGTACCCGGAAGTGTCATCAGACTGCAGTATACGTCTGAAGACGGGAAGCTTTGGGTTGTCGTTCCTTGGGCTGAAGCTGGCTGGATGCGTGTCGGTCAGGCAGGCACGGACGATGAGGCAGTTTGCGCGGATGGATATTGCTACGTAACCTATGAGCAGATCGAGGCCCTTTGCGGAAAAGACAAATCTACGTGGGGTGCTATGCTCCAGGCAGAGAGTTCCTCCAAGTGGGAGGTATATTCCGTGAACATTGGAAAGGCAGGAGCAAGCGTTCCGAAGCTCCATGGCCTTAAGGCGCTGGATAATTTCGCATGCAAGGCAGGCGCATGGGCGCAGAATGGCTTTGAGATCGACGTGGAAGCATTTCAGCCCGGCGACGTGATCAGGGCGCAGTACGCGTCTGCTGACGGTACTCTTTGGGCTGTTGTTCCTTGGGCCGCGGCAGGTTGGATGCGTGTCGGTCAGGCGGGCACGGACGATGAAGCAGTTTGCGCGGACGGATATTGCTACGTAACCTATGAGCAGATCGCGGCTCTGTGCGGAGAAGACAAAACCACGTGGGGAGCCATGCTCCAGTTTGAGAGCTCTTCGGACTGGGAGGTTTACGGCGTGGAAATTGGAAAGCAATAAATTTTGGAGGAAAAAAAGGATGAAAAACTTGAAAAGACTGGTGGCCATCGGACTTGCCACTATCATGACCCTTTCCATGACGGCTTGTGACGGAAAGCCAAAGGAAAAGCAGGCATCACAGGGGGGAACCAGACATTTTACCATAGGTTCCTGGTGGAGACAGTATTATGATTCCACGGATGAGACCATGGACGTTTCCGCAGACTGGACGGCGGCACAGCCTGCAGAGGGAGATGACCCTGAAACCGTGGCTCAGAAGGAGATCAACCGCGAAGTATGTCAGATCAAATGGGACAGAGTCTCCATGCTGGAACAGAAGTACAACTGTGACTTTAAGTGGGTAAACCTGACGTTTGAAGGAACAAAGGAGTCCATTAACACCTCCATTTTGGCGGGGTCTCCTGACTGTGACATTTACATGGTACAGTCCTCCATGGCCATTCCCGCGCAGTCCAATGGATTGCTGGTGGATCTGAAGACGATCCTTCCCGAGGACAGTGACCTTTTCACGGATCAGAAGGTGTTCTCCTATCTGGATCTTGGCGACGGAAAGGCATGCATTCTTCAAGTCAACGGAAACTTCAGCAACACCTATCCACTGGGCTTTAATCTGCAGATGCTCAAGGACAATAATCTCGAGGATCCCAGAGAGCTTTATGCACGCGGCGAGTGGACTTGGGATAAGTTTATAGAATACTGCAAGAAGCTGACACAGGATACGGACGGTGACGGACAGATCGATCAGTACGGATATTGCGGTTATGCGGAGGAGACTCTGCAAGAGCTCCTGATGTCCAATGGCGCATCCATCGCCGGAAGCGCGCAGTGTACGCTGACTTCCGCACCCGTGGGCGAATGCCTTCAGTTGATGCAGGACATGTACAACAAGTATAACGTTTGCTACCCTTATGATTATTCCGCTGACGGCGGAAATCCTTCGGATTCCATGAGAACGCAGTATAATCAGGGCAATGTTGCATTCTTCCCCATTGCCGTATGGATACAGAATGCGAACGATAACTATCCTGAAGGAAAAGAAGGAAACCTTACCTGGGACACCGCTTTTGTTCGTTGGCCCGTTGGACCTTCCGGAGACAAGGCTCAGAATGCAGGCTATAAGGCAAATGACAGCAACTTCTTCGTGATCCCGGTTGGCGTAAAGGACCCCGAGCAGGTTTACAATTTCCTGTATGACCTTTACAACTGGTTTGAGGGAGATACCGCGAAGCGTGACAATCCGGCACTTCTCAACTGGTGGTATAACGAGACGGCTAAGGTGAAGGAGATCAATGACTCAAACTTTGAGGTACAAAAGGACTGCTTAAGCCATCCCAATTTTGAACTTTATGGCGATCTTGGCGTAGGCTATGATCTTGAAGCCATCATAAACGGTACCATGACGCCCGCACAGTTCCAGGAAACTTACAAACAGGAATTTCAGGATGCACTGAACGCCATTTTCCAGTAGAAAATTGCACTCCGGCGGGCGACTTGGCACCCGCCGGAAGCAATACGCATCGGGGATATTGGGTTTGACAAAAAATAGACTATGAGTTATAAATATTATATGCTAGGCAGATGCAAGAAAATGGTTTCAGATGAGGAGCAAGACTAGTATGAGCAAAGGGGTAACAATGCGCGACATCGCCAAGAGATTAAACGTCAGCGCAGTCTCCGTGTCTAAAGCAATCTCGGGTAAGGACGGGGTCAGTGAGCCAGTCCGGGAGATGATCCTAAAGACGGCGAAGGAAATGGGATATGAATATGTTTCGCCCAAGACGGATGCAAAAGAGCACTATAACGTTGGCGTAATGGTTTCTCAGAATTATTTCTCTGACAATGCGTTTTATTCCAGGCTTTTTCAGAATCTTGCCATCGAATTTGGAAAGTTAGGTTATGGCTGCATGCTGGAGATCATCCACCACAAGAACGAGAAGGAAGGCATTCTGCCCATGAACGCGGCGGGAAAGATGCTTGATGGTCTCATTGTGCTTGGACCGATGTCAGATGCCTGCCTGAACAACATTCTTCGGATGGATACTCCCTATGTTTTTGTGGATAATTACTCACCGGAAGAGATCATGGATTGCGTGGTAAGCGACAATCTGTACGGTTCGCACGTGCTGACAAATTATCTGATCGATAAGGGACATCGGAAAATTGCCTTTGTGGGAGACATCAATGCCACAAATTCCATTATGGACAGGTATCTTGGATATCTAAAGGCCATGATGCAGCATCATCTCCCCATTCGTCAG
>JAILLF010000059.1 GCA_024693365.1 Acetatifactor sp.
GCGATTGGTACGGACCCAGGCACAGATGGTCACTTCTTTGGATGCATATTCAGAAGTGTTTCTGAAAAGCTCTTTGATTTTTGTTCGCATCTTAATTTCCTCCTGTTTTTAAAATCATATTGCAATCATACCATTTTCTGAAAAAAATTCAATATATTTTTGCATTTTACCACGCTTTTTGCTTCATTCACCACGCTTTTCCCACGAAGGAAGGTACATATGGCATGATAAAACCGTAGGGAATGCGGCGCGAATGGTTGCATGGCCGAAGGTATATTTTGCAGAAGGAAAAGGAGAGGACGGATGAAGCGACAAAATCTTTGGCAGGGAAAGAGGATCAGCAAGGGAATCGCACTCTTTATCATGATCAGTCTGGTCCTTGCCCAGGCAGGGTGCTTGAAGATTGAGCGAACCGGCGGAAACAATGGGCAGGAAGGGAATGGGCAGGAAAGCAATGTGCAGGAAAACGACAATGCAGGAGAGTCGGGAGCACGGGGAACATACGCAGCAGTAAAGGCACGGGCGCAGGATGATTATTATGCGTATGTGAACGGGGAGGAGCTTGCCAAGGCAAAGCTGGCATATGGTAAAGCGTACGGGGGCCCGATCCAGGAGATGGATGAGGCAATCACGGAGGAGATTTACGAAGCAGTGATCGCAGTGGGCCGGTCGACGGATGAATATCCTGAGGGGAGCGCCCAAGCGTTGGTCCGTGCCGTTTGGAAGCAGTATCTGGAGTATCTGGAAGAGAAGGAGGCAGGCGCCAAGAAGAATGGAAATGCCGCTGCGAAGGCTGATGCGGGAAACGCTTGGGAGAGCGGAATAGGAAATAATCCGATCGAGAAGGCACTGGCGGAAATCCGTGGCGCGGCCTCCATAGAAGACCTTTTGGAAGTGGCCGGGGAGCTGGAGAAGGAGATCGGATGGACGCCGTTTTTCCAAATTTCTGTTTCGAAGGACTATTACAAGGCTGACGCCAATGCGCTGTATCTGGAGCAGAAGCTGGAGACCTGCGGCATTTCCTTCGAGGAGATCTGCGAGGAGGATGCTCCCAGAAAACAGCTCCTAAATCAGGCCGTGGACGCGCTTGTGTCCTGTGGTGAGACGCCGGAACATGCTCGGGAGAAGGCAAAGGCTTTTGTTTACTTGGTGCTGGACGTTTGCGTCCAAACGGATCTTTCCCTCCAATATGAGAGCGACCTTCTGGATTGTTATGAGTTCGTGAAAGAGGAGGAGATGGCGGGCATTCTTGGAGGCATGGACGTAAGAGACGTCGAACGCATCAACGGCATGACGGAACCAAATCCTTACGGCGGTTTTTTCGTGGCGGACGCAGAGCAGCTTACGGCGTTTGGAAAGTGCTTTCGCGAGGAAAACCTTGAGGCCCTGAAGACTTGGATGACCTGCGAGCTTCTCTGTCTTTACCGGACGTTTTTGGTAGAAGAGCATCCCTTTTTGAAGCTTTATGAGAGCGATGTTTTCGACGAGAATGAGAGATTGGCGGCAAAGTACGTAAACGAGATTTTGTCGGATCAGGTGAGCGTGATCTATGAGGAAGCATATTATACCGAAGAGATGGATGTCTTCCTGGACAGGCTCTTTGGGGACGTGAAGGCAAGCTACCGCGAACTGATCGGCGGCGCCAAGTGGCTTTCCGTAAAGACCAGGCAGGGGCTTCTTCAAAAGCTTGAGGACATGCGGTTTCAAAAGCCCGGGGGAGCCAGCGCACCAAAGATCTGCGTGAGCGACGCCCTCGGCGCCACGGCGCTGGAGACGGCCTGTCGTCTGAACTGCATTAAGCGTCAGCGAGAACTGGAAAAGATCGGAAAGCCCAAGGAAGAAAATGCCCTCTTGATGCCAATGCAGGTGTTGAATGCCTGCTACAGTCCGGACAACGTGTTTACGGTCTCGGTGGCGATCCTGCATGCTCCGTATTATGATCCAAAGGCCTCCTATGAGACGAACCTTGGGGGGATCGGCATGGTCATGGCACATGAGATCGGACATGCTTTTGATTCCAACGGGATCAAATTCACGGCAAAGGGCGAGTATAATCCGGGTTGGATCAGTGAAGCGGACCGAGAAATCCTAAGGGAGCGGGAAAACCAAATGGCGGAATATTATGACGGATATGTCATAATGGATGTGTATCACGTGGACGGTACGCTGACCCTTGGAGAGAATTTTGCGGATATTGGCGGAATGGAGTGTATGATGAACCTGGTGAAGGGGAAAAAGGAACGGGAGGGGTTGTTTGAGAATTACGCAAAGATCTGGTGCCTCTGGAAGGAGGATGCGGCGGGGCTCGATCAGCTCCTTAGGGACGAACACAGTCCGGAGTGCGTCAGAGTGAATGCCGTGCTTTCGGCAACCAATGCGTTTTATGAAGTATACGGCGTGAAGGAAGGGGACGGAATGTACGTCGCACTGGAAAGGAGAGCATACAGATGGGGATCCTATTAAAGCATGTGTTTCATAATGTATTCGCAAAGCCATTTCGGACGCTCTTGCTGGTGACTACAATTTCCTTTTGCTCCTTCGCGGCATTGCTTTGCCTTGACGTGACGGGGAGCATCACCGGTATCGTCCACAGCCTTCTTTCCCAGGTTACGGGTTCCTCGGACCTGATCCTCACGGATGACCTTGGCTTGTCAGGTGAGGAGCTTGAAAGCGTGACGGGCGGTAAGGTGCTTTTGGTCTCAGAGAGGGCGTCAGGACAGGTCTCCGTGCCGGAGGGATTTGGAAACTATTTCCACATGGAGAATCTGGAGATTCTGACATTTGATTTTTCCCTGGCAAAGGATATGAGGCTGCTTACGGAAGAGTTGTCACTGTCGGAGGGGGAGGCCGCCATTTCACTCAAGGCAGCGCAGCGGTTTGGATGGCGCGAGGGGGAGGAAATCCTGTTATATGGAGATGGCGGCAAGGAAGAGTCTTATGTGATCCGCAAGGTCCTTCCGGAAAAAGGGATCGCCAATGGACGGATCGAGGTGATCTTAAGCGAAGCGGGATTTCGGAGGCTCTTTTTCGATGAAGGGGAGAAGATCACTTGGCAAATGGCCTATGTGGAACTCCCAAGGGACGGATCGGGAAAACTGGATGACGCGTACGTGCGACAGGTGCTTTCGGACATATATGCCATGGATTATCGCGCGGAAGTGACAAACCTCGCGGATGACGAGGAGCTCCAGGAAATGACAAAGGTGCTGGGCTTACTTTTCCTTTTCATGTTTTCCATATGTTTTCTGCTGGTGATCTTTGTGACGGTCAGCGTGTCCCAGAGGGTGATCAGTGAAAGGATGTCGGTGGTCGGAACCTTCCGAAGTCTGGGACTGACGCAGGGCTTTACCACGGCGCTCCTTCTCATGGAAAGCGGATTTTACGGGATCCTTGGCGGTGTCCTTGGAAGCCTTCTCTATAAAGGGGTTCGGAACCTGATCTTCGGCAGCATGATCCAGGTAAGCGGTAACGTGACAGTCGAGAAAACCTTTGGGACCACGCCGGCATGGGCATGGTTTGTGGTGATCCTGGGGGCGGCGCTGGTGGAATGTGTCTGCTCGCTGCGGGAGGTTCTGAAGGCATCCAAGACGGCCATCCGCGACATTATCTTTGACAATAAGGATACACAGTATCGGGCAAGCCGCATTCAAGTGGGAATGGGCTTCGTGCTTCTGGCTGCGGGACTGGGATGCATGGTCTTTGTAAAGAGCGTTCTGGCGCAGCTTGTCAGCTTTGTGAGCCTGATCCTGGCACTGGCATTTCTGTTCCCCATGCTCCTAAAGATCTGTTCTAAGGCGCTGGCCGCATTTTTCGAGAAGACGGAAAAGCCTGTCGCGAGGCTTGCCGCCATGGAAATATACGCCAGGAAGAGTACCGTGGGAAGCGGGATCCTGTGCGTGACCGCAACGGCGCTGGCGCTGATCCTCTTTCTCTTTCAGAGCAACTTAAAGGCACTTTATGAGATCCATCCCTATCAGGCGGACCTCATCGTTACCTGCGACGGGGCGCAGAAGGCATCCATGTATCAATATCTAAACGACCTGCCTGGTGTGAACGAGGTGGAACTGGTATATGAAAAAGAAATCAAGGTCAGCGTTGGGGAGAAGAAGGCTACCGTGAACGTATTCGGCGCTCCCAAGGGAGGGTATCATCTCCTTTGCGGGATCAAGAACCTTCCGGAAAACCTGTCGGATGACGAGTTTTATCTGGATGAGAAGCTGGCAAAGAAATTGGGGCTCAGCGTCGGAGAGGAAGCTGAGATCACCTTCGGAACGGATCACGTGCTTCCCATCAAGAAGACGCTTAGGCTCGGAGGCTTTAGTGACAGTTACGGATATGATTCCACGTCAAATTCCATCGTGCTTTCTAAGAATCTTTATATGGGCCTTTTTCATGACAAGCCAGGCACGATCCTCATCAGATGCGAGGACATGGCGGCGACGAAGGCGTTGGTTTCGAAGTATTCCGGCAACTTTGTGAGTGAGATCCAGACGACTGGTGACTTGGATCAGTATTGGCAAGAAAAGGAAGACGGCCTAAAGGGCATGCTGAAGGTGATCATTACCTTGGGAGTTGGACTTACGGTGATCGGCATGATCAGTAACCAGCTGATCGGATTTGAGGGCAGAAAGAGGGAATGCGCGGTGCTGGCATCCACTGCCATGAGCAGAAATCGCATCGGCAGGATGCTCTTTGCGGAGAGCGCGCTTCTGGCAGCAGTTGCTATCTTCATCGCTTGCCCCATGGCGTTTTTGGCCTTTGGAGATTTTGAGAGACTAACGGGGCTTTTGGACATGGAGATCCAGGCTTCATGGCATCCTGGAACCTATGTTTGGTTTTTGATCCTTTTGTGGGTGGTGTATACGACGGTTTCCCTGTTTCCGATGCGGGCTCTTCGCAAGATGACGCTGGCGGAGCAGATACGGTATGAGTGATGAGAAAGAGAGGACAAAACTATGATCAAGGTGAATAACGTAAGCAAGAGCTTTGGAAAAGAAGAGAATCGTACGCAGGTGCTTCGGGGAGTGGATCTGGAGATCGAAAAAGGAGAGTTTGTGTCGTTGATGGGGGCTTCGGGCAGTGGGAAATCAACGCTTCTTTATCTCATTGGCGGACTGGACCGCGGATTTGAGGGAAGCATTGAGATCGACGGTGCAGATCTGAGGAAGATGAAGGAAAAGGAGCTTTCCAAGATCCGCCTGCAAAAGATCGGTTTCATCTTCCAGTTTTATAATCTTGTGCAGAACCTGAGCGTGGAGGACAATGTTCTTCTGCCGCTCATGGTCAGGGGCAAGAAGCGCTCCGAGCTGGAGAAGGACCTGGAGGAGATCCTGGAGATCACGGGGCTTACGGAAAAGAGAAAGGCCTTTCCGGCACAGCTCTCCGGCGGGCAGCAGCAGAGGGTTGCCATCGCCCGCGCCGTGATGGGCAATCCGGAGATCTTGCTGGCGGACGAAGCGACGGGAAACTTGGATTCCGTCTCCGGCGAGGAGGTCATGAGATTATTTAAGCGAATCAATGAGGAGAAAGGTATCACGATCCTTCAGGTGACGCACTCGGCGGAATGCGCCGCCTATGGCACGAGAGTCGTGGAGATCAAAAACGGACAGATCGCATAACCACTTGCCACAATGGCCCCTTTTCGCTATACTGAGATTATGAGAAGGACATTTGGCGGACCGTAAGGACCGTTTGGTGAAAAGGGTTGAAGGAGGGAATGCCATGTATTACGTGGAAGATCAGGATCCAATCCTGGTAAAGCAGGAAGTGGAACTCGACCAGGGGGAACTAAAGCGTCTGTATCAGGAGATCATGGCGAAGTTTGGAGGATATGTGCATCGTTCTTACGACAGCATGTTTGGGCCGTATTCTTTTCCGAAAAAGCTTGAGGAGGAATTCAAGTTCATTAAGGATTATCACGAGACGCCCTTGGGAGACCAGGCGGACGGGCTTGCGATGACGCACTATGAGTATGACGAATATGTGGTTCCGGAGCTGGCCAAATGGATCAAGGCACTGCTCGAAGGTGACGTGAGCGTGCTTGCGGCCCTGAAGAAGGGGAAAGTGGCGGAGACCGCAGGGGCTTTTTCCAACGGAGACCAAAGCGAGGAATCCCTAAAGAAGGCAAAGCAGGAAAAGGCCTTAAAGGAGATGAAGGAGTATCTCCAGTCCCCTGCGGAGAGCATGGACGGAGAGCGTTTCCGCCAGCTTTCGGAGCAGGTGATGGCCAGCTTTCAAGAGGAGCCTGACGAAGGGCGCCTTGACGAGCTGGAGGCGTATCGCAAGAAGATCCTTGCCTGCGTGAAAATGCGTCCCGTCATGACGCTGTATAAAGATAAGTGGAACGAGCTTCGCCGCGTTTACGGCGACGTGAAGGCATTCTACGAGGGGACGGGGCTCTTTGAGGAGCTGCTGGGGAAGATGGAATGAGAATAGCCATTTGTGATGACGAGAAGCTGTTTCGCGAGGAGCTATCCGAAGCGCTGTATGAGTATTTTGGCAGGCTGGACCTGACCTGCATGGAATATCAGGATGGCAAGGAAATCCTGGAGGCCGCACGGAAGGGCGTTACTTTTGATGCGCTCTTTTTGGACGTTGAGATGAAGGAGACGGACGGCATGACTGCTGCCGCAGAGCTCCGGAAAATGGGCGTTAAGGTGCCAGTCATCTTCCTGACGAGCCATACGGAGATGGCCATGGAGGGATATGAGGTTTCAGCTTTTCGCTTTTTGGGAAAGCCTCTGCGCAGGGAAAAGCTCTTGCAGACCCTGGCAGATCTTAGGGATTCCATCCAGCACGGCAAGAGCATCCTCATCCGATGCGAGGGCGAGGACGTGGTGGTGCCGCTTGCGGATCTGATCTATGCGGAGGCTCGGAACAATGACCTTCGGATCGTGCTTGCGGACAGGGAATACCAGATCCGAAGAAAGCTTTCTGACCTTGAGCAGGAGCTCTCGGAGCAGTCGGATTTATTTGTGCGGATCCACAGGGGCTATCTTGTGAATCTGCAGCATGTCACGAAGAATCGCGGCACAGAGGTTTTTGTTTCCAACGGGGACGCGCTCAGCGTGAGCCGCAGCCAGGCGGCGGAATTTAAGGAAGCGCTCCTTCGGTACGTACGGGAGAGCGCAAGGTAAGATAAGGAAGGATGGAGTAGGGCGTGGCAGCAGTCAGAATTCTTGAGAATATACTGTATTATGGCGTGGAAGGGCTGACGACGCTTTATTGCAGTTGGACTTTGGCCACGCGCTTTTTTGGTTTTCCAGCGAAAAAACGGGCTGGCAGAAAATATGTGATGGCGGGAATCTTTCTGTTTTTTGTGATCATGGGATGCATGGGATCGCTGGTCATAAGGCCTGCGATTGGAGAAGCGGACGGAGAGATCGTCTCCATGAGCGGCCTGATGTCCCTGATCATGATCTTTTACCTGCCTTTTCAGCTTCAGGAGAAGAAGGGAAAGGGATTCCTGATCGCCTTTTTTTCTGATGAATTGCTTACTGTGAGTCTGTTAACTCTTTTGGCCCTGGCGCGGGGGATCGCGACGCTTTCGGGAATCGGGAAAGATGGACTTCCGTTTGTCAACATGGGAGTATATCTGCTCGCAACGGGTTTGGTCTGGTGCGCCGGCGCATTGTCAGGAAGGCGAAGGAAAGCCCCCATGGCGCTTTGGACGATGCTGTTTGTTTTCCTGAGCGTGCTTTTGACGGATATGGTTCTTGGGTTTTTCAATCCGTTTGAATATGCGGAGGAACAGCAGGCCGGACTCCGTTTCCGGATCGTATACAACGGGAGTGAGGACGCGTTTTGGAGCATCCTGATCCTCTCGTTTGCGTTCCTTCTTCTCATCGTCTTTATGGTGCTGGCAGTGCGGGAATCGGAGTCGAAGTATTTTCAGCAAAAGAGTCTCATTAACGAGTATTATCTTGAGACCCAAAAGGAACATTACGAGCAACAGAGCGAGGCGAATCAGGAGATACGCAGGATCCGCCACGACGTGAAGAATCACGCGTATGTGATGAAGGAGCTTCTTCGGAGAAAGGAATACGGGGAGCTGGAGGAGTATCTGTCTGAGGTGACAAGAGAGATGGAACAGGCAGACATTTCCGTGCACGTTGGGAATGAGATTGCGGATGCCATCCTCTCGGAAAAGAAGCAGAAGGCGGAAAAGCTTGGAATTGAGATCCAGGTGGAAGGAGAAATGACGGGAGTGTCATTATCAGCGGTGGACACCTGTACGATCCTTGCAAACATGCTGGACAATGCCATCGAGGCGGTGGCAGGGCTTCCGAAAAAGGAAGAGAAGCCCGTGATCGAGCTGAGCTTCCGTAAGAATCATAATTTCTTTTTGATCGAGGAGAAGAATCCGGCGAGAGAAAACATTGTCGTGGAGAACGGACTCATTGCGACGACAAAGAAGGAGCGGGGCGACCACGGCTTTGGGCTTTTGAACATCCGCGAGGCGGCGGGGAAATATGACGGAGAGTGTGTCATCACGGCGCAGGACGGCTATTTTATGCTGGAGATCATGCTACCGCTTACGAAAGAGGCGAAGGCATAGGCCAGGCGCCGGGCCAAGAGGGCAAGAAAATCGGGTAGATAGTCAAGAAAACTAGTTGCCGGAAATAAGGTGCATTCGGTAGAATGGGGAAAAGGAAGCATGGAGGTGCTTATGGAAAGCTATAAGGTAACGCTTGGAAAAGCAAAGTGCGGTTTGGATCTGGGGGACGGGAGCGAGCGCGCGGAATATGTCGATCAGGACTATATTCTGCACAAGCTCGGGCGCCCGCACAGGTGCGTCAACATCATGTACACGCTTTATCCGAAGGACGCGCAGTGGCCGCAACGCATCAGCAAGGCTTGCGCGGACATGGACGTGAAGTTCCAGTGGGATTACCCCTATGATGATTATTTCCCCTTT
>JAILLF010000052.1 GCA_024693365.1 Acetatifactor sp.
CCACATGTTCCGAGGGCAAGATATGTCCGAATGTAAAGTGCTGTAATGAGAAAAATCTGGATGGATGTTATGAGTGCAACGAACTTGAAGTATGTGATAAAGGCTTCTTCGTGTCCTCAAATGACGGAGCAGCTGCGGCAAAGGCACAGTCTTTATTTATCAGAAAGTATGGAAAGGAAGCATTTCTGAAGGCTCAGACAAGGCTGCATGAGAAATATGATTTTCAGAAAGTGCACGAGATCCTCGGACAGGACTATAAGGAAGCGTTGAATATACTTGAAGAGAACTGAAATCTTTACCCCGGTGAAACGACGGAAAGAGAGATTTTGAGTATGAATGATCATATTGCATATTGTGGGCAGGACTGCGAGACATGCGAAGCGAGGCTTGCAACAGTGAATGACGATAATGAGCTGAGGAGAAAAGCTTTATCAGATTACCTCTGAAATAGCAAAAAGGTATGAGGGAGAACAGAGATGAAAAATGCGACGTTAAAAAACTGGGAGATTATACAGATGAGGGAAATACAATATAAGAGATTAGATACTAACTGTTTTAATGCACGTTCGTTGGATTCTTTTGTCCGCCATCAGACTGTGACGGAATGCCTAAGAGAAGTGGAGCATAAATGGGTACTTGTGCCGAATCCTTTTGTTGAAAACTGGACAGTAGAACAGTGCCGGGCAATCGCTGAAGACATAGAGCAACATATGAACCATGACCAAACGGGGTTTGGCGCATTTGATGGAGAGCGCATAGTTGGATTTGCGACAGTATCACGTCACGTTTTTGGAAAAACAGCGAATTACGTGGAATTGGTCTGCTTTCAAGTTTCAGAGGAATATCGGCACCAAGGCATTGGAAGGAAGCTCTTTGCAATGATTTGTGAGGAGGCTCGACGGCTTGGAGCAGATAAACTGTACGTATCCGCCCATTCCTCGAAAGAATCACAGGCAGCGTACCATGCGCTTGGCTGTAAACATGCAGAGGAGATTAATAAGGTTTTGGCAGAGAAGGAACCATTTGACGTACAGATGGAATATCTATTATGAAGAGAAGATGCGATGGAAAGGTATTTGTTTCGTATCAATTGAAATAAAGCATGCATATAGAATCGTATGATGATGAGCCTGCTACGGTTGCCATGATGCATGAGTTCATGGAACGGCAGGGGTATGAGCTGGATATTACGGATCAGAGAATGCACCATGAGATTTATTTGAGCGATGCAAGGAAGGTTGCACCGGAGAAACTGAAAACTGTAATCCGGCATCCGATAAAGCTGAAGGAGAGCTGATCTGATGTTCCTAAAGTTGGCGGGTTTATAGGAGGAATCGGCATGGCATCAACAAAAGATTATTTGGATTTTGTATTAGAGCAGTTATCAGGGCTTGATGGAATTACGTTCCGGGCGATGATGGGAGAATATATCCTTTATCATCGAGGGAAGATTTTCGGCGGCATATATGATGACAGGCTTCTGGTAAAGCCTGTTCCGTCAGCGGTGAAGCTGATGCCGGATGCATCAATGGAGCTTCCTTATGAAGGTGCGAAGGAGATGATCCTGGTAGAAGAAGTTGATGACAGGGAGTTCCTGTGCAAACTGGTCGAGAGCATGTGGGAGGAGCTGCCGGAAAAAAAGAAAAGATCTAAATGAAGGTCTGTTGAAAAATAAGGCTCCGGACAAAATGGGACATAAATTGACAGGATTTCTCTTGCAGCTCCGTGTAGAATGAAATCATCAAAGGGAGGAACGGGACAAATGGAGTGGCTTACTAGCATTCGGAAAGCGATTGATTACGTGGAAAAGCACCTGGGAGACAATATCAGTGCGCAGGATGTTGCCGAACAGGTCTTTTTGTCATCATTCTTTTTTCAGAAGGGATTCTCGCTGATGACTGGTTACGGGCTGGGGGAGTATATCAGAAACCGCAGGCTGTACAAGGCGGCACTGGACCTTCAGAAAACGGATGAAAAGATCATCGATATTGCATTCCGTTACTGCTATGAAACGCCAGAGAGCTTTACAAAAGCTTTTTCACGCTTTCATGGCGTGAGCCCTTCACAGGTGCGGGAAGGCGCGCCGATCAAAGCATTTCTTCCTCTGAAAATTGAGATTTCCATTCACGGAGGTAATGAGATGGATTACAAGATAAAAACTATGAACGGCTTTAAGGTGATCGGGTTTGCAAGAGTATTTGACGGAGAGACTTCTTACGTTGAGATTCCCAAGTTCTGGGATGAGATCAGAGAAAAGTATGCGAACAACGTTTGGAAGGGAAATGCACCGACAAATGCCATTGAAAAAGCAATCGTTGATAACAACGTTGGTGAATACGGTGTTTGCGTTGATGACGTTGGTGACGGGAAGTTCAGCTATTTTGTTGCAGGAATTTACAATGGCGGCGAAGTGCCGGAAGGCATGACCGTTTATGAGCTTCCGGATTTTGACTGGGCGATCTTCGACTGTTACGGTCCTTGTCCCAAAGCACTTCAGGACGTAAACACAAAAATCTGGAAAGAGTGGCTGCCGGGCAATCCTGACTTTGAGTTTCCAGGCCAGGTGAACATTGAGTGGTATGGAGACGGAGACCCGAATGCTTCGGATTATCATGCCGCAATCTGGATTCCCGTAAAGAAGAAATAAGCAGGAGGGCGGGAAGAATGGATCAAACCGTTTTGGATTGGCTTCTGGAGGATATAAATCCGGAGGTAAGGCTCAGGACCCTGAAAGAGTATGAATGTTTGCCAGACAAGGATGAAACGGTCACAGCCTGCAAACGAGACCTGCTTGGCAGCAAAGTATACGAGCGCGGACTTAAAAAACTCAGAAAAGAAAAGAACTGGGACAAGTATGATGCGATCCTTGGCTTTGCCGAATGGGGACTGACAAGGGACGACATCGGAAAGGACATCGACGGCGAGGTGTTTGGCCTGATTGAAAGCACCGGCTTCAAAATGCTGTGCGGCGAGCCGCTCCTTCTGAGAAACCTAGTCAAACTGGGATACGGTCAGGAAGACATCATAAAAAATGAAATTGACAGCGTTCTCGGACGGATTCAGGAAGACGGCGGATTTAGGTGCATTAGCACCAACAAGAAGATCAATGATCCCAGAAAGCCTCATAAGAGCTGCGCGCGCCTGACGGTGGAATATCTTTTGCTGGTTGCGGAGCTTTCGCTTAAGGGGTACAGGCCGGAATGCGCTGACGCCTTGGTACGTTACTTTACCAAACGAAACATTTTCTACCGGACAGATGATATGAAAACTCCCATGGTGGACATAATGCTGGGTACGTTCTATCCCCCCGATCCCATCAAGATAGGGGCACATCAGATTGTATATGCCCTGCGCGTGTTAGGGTGCGATCCGGAATCGGAGGCCATGCAGGCCGGGTACGGAGTGCTGGATCAGCACAGGCTGGAGAATGGCAGATACGTGCTGACTGCGTCGAAAAGCGTACCGGCATTCAAGACCGGGAACGTCGGAGAAGAGAACAAGTGGGTTACGCTCTACGCCTACATGGCGCGGGAATAGGGAATGAATTTGCATGGATGCAACTTGTAGTTGCGCGAATTCCGGAAAGAGCGCTTACGGGTTGGTGGAGAGGTTCGCATTTTTCAGGTAATCTATAGTTGCAACGCGGGGCAAAACGAAAACAGCAATTATAGATGAAAAGGAGAGACAATATGAGTTTTGGAAAGAACCTTCAGTATTTACGCCAGCTAAGTAAAAACATGACGCAGGAAGCTCTTGCGGAAAAGCTTGGCGTAAGCCGCCAGACCATCTCAAAATGGGAAATGGATGCGGCAAATCCGGAAATGGACAAGGCCCTTGAAATCTGCAGGATATTTAATTGTTCTTTGGACAATCTGTTCCGGGAGGAAATGGATAAACGCAGCGATGCCTATTCAAATCTGCGCGTGGAGGAAGTTGCCGGTTTTTGCTACATAGACTATACGGTGATCAGTACGGAGCCGGAAAGCGATGCAATCGGCCGGATGTGTCAGACGGCAAAAGAAAATGGCATTGAAATCCCGAGAGTGATCGGATGGGATTTTCCGAATCTGTCTCAGGAGCAGGTGAACGTCTTTAATATGCATGGATATACGGCAGCGCTGATATTGCCTGAGGGCATAAAACCCGAAGGGTATCAGATCAAGAAACAATCCGCGCATAAATACGTGGCCATTCACATTGAAAGACCGTATGATAATCCCTTTGTAACAATACCGGGTGCTTATCACACTTTGTTTGATTTCATGAGAACGAACGGTCTGGAACAAGTGGAGAGCGAAGTGATCCCATGCTTTGAAACGGACGGAGAAAGCATGGACGTTTATATTGCCTGCAAGTAAAGGGTATGGCCATGAATTTGCAATTCCTAAAAGCCGGTACTTCAGATGCGTTGACGTTAACCGGTATTTCAAAGAGAGCATTTGACAGTGACGTTTACGTGGGAGGGCCTTCCAAAGGAGGTCCTCCCGGATATACCCTAAAGCTTACGATTATAGATGAGATTAATGCTTTGGGCATTGCAGGACCTCAGGTTAGTGACCTGAATCTTTTGAACGGAGGCTACGTCAATTTGGAATATCCCTTAGTCAACAAAACGACGGTGAAATTCTTAAATGATAACGACATATATTTCGGTAATCAGATTGAAAGAGAGGGGTCAGATCGCTGCTATGGCGTGGTTGTCAATGAGAAGTTTATTCTTGTATGCGAATACGGTTGCAACGGAGCAGATCCGGAGATTGTTCTGTATAAGCGCAGATAAAGCCTGCCAAGGATAGCACGGGAAGACAATTCCGGCAACTCTACTTTCCGTAGGTACCTTCATTGGAAAAAAGGATTTACAATCTGTGTATGGAGGTGAAAACGAACATGAATCAATACGTTACGGGAACGATAATAAAAGAACTACGGGAAAAGAACAAGATGACACAGCTTCAGCTGGCGGAAAAGCTTGGGGTGAGTGACAAGACAGTCTCGAAATGGGAAACGGCCAAAGGTTATCCGGACATTACCCTACTGGAACCTATTGCGGAAGCATTTAGGATTTCAGTAACGGAACTGATATCGGGCAATACGATTCATAATGCGAATGTTTCGGCAAACATGCTTCGATCAAAGTTTTACGTCTGCCCGGTTTGCGGAAACGTAATACACGGCATGGGTGAAGCGGCTATCCATTGTCACGGCATGCAGCTCATGCCTTTAGAGGCAGAGAATGCAGATGAGCAGCACGTGGTTTTCATCGAACGCGTTGAGGATGAATAAATCGTGACGGTCTGTTTTCCATCGATCCGGTAAAGGGGCGTTGACGACAAGGAAAGCTGGTCAAAGGATTCTTGCGATTATTGAGCTGCGTGGTAAGCGAAAAGGATAAAAAACAATCTGGTTACTGGAGTCTGCGACGGAATAGGTGGAAAGAGTGAAGAACAAAGACAAAAAGGACAAAGACAAAAAGGACAAAGAAAATAAGGAAAAACTGTCATTTGCCGTCACGATAAAAAACGCATGGTTTGCCATGAAGCTTGCGGCGGCGATCTGCCCAAGCTACGTCGTGCATACCGTTATCACGCGATTGATCGGGCAAAGTGAGTGGGTGTTCTTTGACGGCGTGTTTATGAAGGTCATCGTCAACGCACTGTCGGAGGGTCAGGAGTTTCAAAGCATATTGCGCTTCATCCTGATCTGCGGCGGTGTCTTTTGCGTGTTGGCGATTTACACGGGATACGTGGACAACGTTGTTTATCCCTTAAAGACCAACAGGCTCTACGGAGGCATTTACAAAAAGCTCTATGCCAAGGCAAAAAATGTGGAGCTTTCATGCTACGAAGATCCGGATTTTTATAACCGCTATACCATGGCCATGGACGGGGCAGAGATGAAGGTCACCGCCGTCATCAGAGGAATGATAGGCGCCGTCATCGGCACTATTGCCTCCGCGTCGGTGTTTTACATGATGTATGAGATCGATCACTATGCGATGCTTTTCATCATTTCGCCGCTGATCGGGAATTTCTTTTTCGGAAACCGGATGAACAAATATCACTATATGAGATACATGGACCAGGTTCCCAATGAGAAGGTGTTAAACTACGTGAGCCGTATGACGTATCTTCCTGACGGAGCCAAGGAAATAAGGCTTTCCAACATGTTTTCCCTGATGAGAAAGCAATATGGGGAAGCTACGGCCAACAATGTGAAGGTTGCCAAGAAATATGCATTCCGCAATGCAAACATGAACTTCTGGCGCGTCACGTTCACCTTTACCGTGATCTTTGAGGGCGTGCTCCTCTACGCAATCTACCGGAACAGAGTGACGGGCAGCATTTCCCTTGCGGATCTGACCATTATGACAAGCTTAATGGTTGCCATGACGTGGATTCTCATCCGTGTGTTTGAAAATGTCATGGAAGTGTTAAAAAACGGCATGTTTATCAACAATCTGAAGGGATTTCTTGAGTATGAAGAAAAGATTCCGGAGGATTTTGACGGTGAGATGCCCGATCCCGACTTTCAGAGTCTGGAGTTTCAAAAGGTTTCCTTTTCCTACAAGGATAAGGAGATCATTCACGACCTTTCCTTCAAGATCAACAAGGGTGAGATCGCAGCCCTTGTGGGTCATAACGGTGCAGGAAAGACCACCATTATCAAGCTCATGCTGAGACTCTATGATCCGGACTCAGGTAGGATCCTTTACAACGGAAAGGACGTGAAGACGTATAATCTGAAGGCTTACAGGGATATCTTTGCCACCACCTTCCAGGATTTCAAGCTTTTTGGAATGACGGTGAAGGAAAACGTCTTCATGGGAAGGCATTATGAAAACGAGGACGAGCTGGTGAAGGAGGCACTGAGGAAGGCGGACGTTCTTGAGCGCATCGAAGCCTTAGAGCATGGGATCGATACCGTGATGACTAAGGAATTTGATGAGAACGGCTGCGTCCTTTCAGGCGGTGAGAGCCAGAAGGTGGCCGTTGCCAGAACCTTTATCAAGAACGCGCCAATGAAGATCTTCGACGAGCCTTCCAGCGCTCTTGATCCCATAGCCGAGTATGAGCTTTTCAACAGCATTATCAGCGAAGGACAGGATCATACCATGCTCTTTATTTCACACAGACTTTCCTCCGTAAAGAACTGTGATAAGGTCTTTATGCTTGAAAACGGAACGCTCATCGAGGAAGGAACCCACGCCGGGCTCATGGAAAAGAACGGCAGCTATGCCGCAATGTACAAAAAACAGGCGATGAACTACCTCGCAATCGAGAATGAAGAGGAGGTGATCGCATAATGAAATACGTACCTAAGGAAGAAAGAAAAAAAACAAAGCAGTCCGTAAAGACAGTGCTTGCAAACAACCTCTACGTGCTAAGGCTCATCTACGCGGCTTCGCCCTCTTTCGTATTGTTTCAGGCAGCGGATGCCGTAAGAGGCCAGGTATCCATTTTCCTTGAGCACACGATGCTCATCGGCTATGTTCTCGAGGCGGCAGAATTTGGCTATCCCTTTGAGCGTGTTGCAGGGATCATACTTCTTCTTGCGGCGCTGATCACCATCGGAATGCTCTTTACGGCATATCAAAGCGACTACGTTGTGCCTAGGGAAGAGCCCAAGGTGCGCGAGAAGATCAAGATGAAGCTTTATGAAAAGGCAAGGGACATGGATCTAGAGTGCTATGACGATCCGGAGTTTTACAACAGTCAGGTTCTTGCCATCTCCCAGATTGATGACCAGATCGGAAGAGTCATCCGGTTTTTGATCGATACGCTCAGTGGCCTTGCGGCATTCGTAACCACTGCGATCTATTTCATCTACAAGGATAAGACCGCAATCTTGTTTGCAATTGGCGCCTTTGTGCTGTCCATGATCTTTGAGCAGCTTTATAACAAGCAAAATTATCTTGTGAAGGTTGAGGGCATCTCCGCGTCAAGAAAAAGAGATTACGTAAAGAGAATCTATTACCTGAACGATTATGCCAAGGAGATCCGGCTCAATCCCGACGTTTCGGACATCCTGATCGATCGGTTTGAGAAGGCCAATGACGAAGTATATGCCATTGAAAAGAAATATGCCATGAAGAAGTGGTTCTTCGGCTTCATGAGGAGGTACGTCGCCAACAGCTTTGTTGCAGACGTTTTGTTCATCAGCTATCTTGTATATCAGGCAGCCGTGCTTCACAGTATTTCCTTCAGTACCGTGGCCATCCTTTACGGCTCCTACGGAAGGCTCAAGAACAGCATGAGAGTGTTCTCGGAGACCTATCCCTTTGCCTGTGAGACAAGCCTGTACGTAAGTAAGATCAGAGAATTTCTGAATTATGAGCCAAAGATTGTTTCCAAGGAGAATCTGGTGCCTTCCTATGACGCAAAGGAAATCGAGCTGGATAAGGTATCCTTTGCCTATGGGAAGAATCAGGACATGCTCATCAAGGACCTCAGTCTTCACGTAAAGCCCGGCGAAAAGATCGCTCTGGTGGGATATAACGGTGCCGGCAAAACAACGCTGGTAAAGCTCCTGATGAGACTTTATGACCCCAAGGGCGGCGTGATCAAGGCTGACGGCAGGGACATTAAGGAATATGATGTGAAGAAATATCGCGAAACCATCGGTACGGTATTCCAAGACTTCCAGATCTTTGCAGGAACCGTCAGGGAGAACGTGGTGCTGGACGTTGCAGATCACGCTGAGGAAGACGGCATCAGAAGGGCCCTTTCGGAAAGCGGCCTTTTGGAGCGCGTCGACCGGTTTGAAAAGGGGCTGGATACGGATCTCACCACGGAGTTTTCCAAGGAGGGCGTGAACCTTTCCGGCGGCGAAAGCCAGAAGCTGGCGATCTCGAGAGTGTTCTATAAGAATGCGGGACTGATGATATTGGATGAGCCATCCAGCGCGTTAGATCCCATTGCGGAATACCAGCTAAACCATGCCATGCTGGAAGCAACGGGAGATAAAACCGTCATCTTCATATCCCACAGACTTTCCACCACAAGGATCGCTGACAGAATCATTATGCTTGAGAAGGGCAGCATCGTTGAGCAGGGAACCCATGAAGAGCTCCTTGCCATGGATGGAAAATACGCGCAAATGTGGAAGGTTCAGGCGGGAGCCTATATTGCAGTCTAAATGTCCTGAAGAAACGGGATAGTCAGGCCGCTGGAACGTGCGAAGGGAGGCAAGGCGGTGAAAAAAAGTGACCGGGAAGAAGAATTATTACAAAGTGAACAAATCATATCTACAAAAGGAGTTAAGAAAGCTTTTCTCATCCTGGAAGCAATCATTTTATTGTTCGGCGCGTTTTTGAGTTTATTGGGAACGTCTAAAGCGGTCGAGTATTCGGATTCTTATCAAATTTATTATTGGATTGCGGCGTTGGGAGTTTTGTTTGTTGGCATTCTTGATTTGCTGAGAAAGAAAAAGCTTGTTGTTTTTCTTGGATTTCTTCTGATCCTTATATACGTAGTTGTTGCCGGAAGTATTTTTATGGATTGCCTCTTGTACGCTGATAACATGTCTTTTTTTAAGAGCTATGAGGGAAAGACAATTTCGATATATATTGGGGATGAGACCTATGACTGGAACGGCGAAGCATTCTTTTACGGAATAAGTGATTTTGAAGTAGTTAACCTAGACGGCGAAGAGAATTATTGTGAGTTGAATGGGAAGAAACAAAAAATTTATTCCGTGAGGAAAATATTAGGAGAGCCTGACAAAGTATATTGTAGCATGCACTCAGGAAAGGACTATAAATGGCTTGTGTTTGTGAGGCGTAAGGATTGAGGTAATCGCGGTAAAAAGGTGACACTGCGTCGCGAAATGGTTGGAGAAAATGGGGCAGGTATAGTTTTGTTATAACGATTCTCTCTATATCACTTTGTGTTCCGTGCTGTTATGATAAAATCGTAAAGCGCCTTACGAAAGAAATCACTTGAAAAACAGCATGGAAAAAGGAGGATTGTTTTATGAACAGAGACATTTTTATCAGAAACTTGACGAAAGACAAAATAGAGATGAGTCCGAAGGGAAGAAATTCCAATGAGCTGACGCCGGAGGAATTCGAGAAGTGCTACGAGAACTTCTTTGACATGATCTACGAGATCGCCGCCACGGATATTTCTTCTTTATCCGGGTACGGAGAGTTTGACGAGAATAATCAGGCACCCTATGAGACGCTGGAGGACTTCATCCGCGACGAGATCGTCAACGAGAAGACGGAAGGATATTGGAAGAACTGGACTCAGATGTTTGGAACCACATTCCTGGAGAAAGAGTATTATTTTGAGATCGCCGAGAAGGCATTGAAATACGCGCCTTATTGCGAAGGGCAAAGATTCCTTGCCAACAATAATACCTTCTTTTGCAACATGATCGTGGACAAAGCGGGAAAGGTGCATCCGGCGGATTGGGGAAGGGCCGGGATCATGGATTATCTGATGGATTTTGCGATCCTTGATCTGAATAAGCCTTACCTTTTGGTTCCCGAAAAGCTGTGGGATTACGCGAAAAAGAGAGGAATTAAGATCGAGAATTTCAAGGAGCGCTTCCTGTGCATGGCCTATTTCAAGGGGATTGCAACCCTGAGATGGCATGCCTCCATCGATGACCTGGAATCCTGCGAATCCATCGTCAGATCCATGAATGCCTTGGAAGAGCGCATGTCGAAGCTGTCGTAAGATTCATCAACACCTTGGAAGGGCGCATGTCGAAGCTGTCGTAAGGTTTCGCAATGCCTAGGAAGGGCATGTGTCAGAGCTGTCACAAGAAAACAAGGAACGTCATATGAAATATGAAAACGCCAAGGACGTACTTCCTGCGAAGCTTTTAGAGGAAGTACAAAAATATGCGGAGGGTAAGGTGATTTACGTCCCCAGAACTGAGAAAGGGCGGGGCTGGGGCGAAGCCTCCGGATACCGGGAAAAATTGAATAAACGAAATGCAATGATCTGCAGCCGTTACTCGGCGGGGCAGTCCATTATGGAAATCGCGGAGGAGTTTTTCCTTTCGCCGGAAACCATAAAAAAGCTTGTTTATGGCAAGAAAGTGGAACTGCCCCAGTTCTCGCCGTCCATCGCGTCCGCAGAGCGGTACGCGGCAGCAGGCATGGGCGAGGAATGGGTGCGTGCGTTCCTGGGTTCACGTCAAAAGACCATGCCGGACTTGGGCGAATGCTTCATGTCAGAGCTGGTAAGGATCCCACTGCGGCTGATCGAGGCGGGTTCAGCCAAAGATATGGCGGCAGCGGGAGATTCCGGGAGACTGGCAGAGACGGGATGCCCCGGTAGATTAACTAAGGAAGGACGGTCCGGTGAAATGTCAGAGGCTGGAAATCCCGGGAGACTGACTGAGAAGGGACGGTCCAGCGAAACGGCAGAGTCTGGACGGGATTGCTATGAAGTGCCTTTGATCGTGATTTATGAGCAGAGGCTCTTTTCCGTGCCGTTTCAGCCAGAGTATCTTGAACAGCTGAGAAAGGAAAAGCGAAACGCGCACTATGCCTTTATCTTTGCCAAGAACGAAGATTACGGTTATTTTTGGAATCAATATGGGAAGCATTTTTCGAAATAGGGGGGTAAATGAATGAATCGGGAATGGGCGGAAAAAAACAAAAAAATGCAGGAACTCATCGGAAAGGAAAAGACTTTTCCGGAAGGGATCGAGGTTCTTCTTGAGCTTAGAAAGGATCTGTTTGAGCAAATCACGTCGATCGTTAGGGAATACCCGGCGGAAGCCTTTTGGCAAATGCCTTTTGCAGGGGCGGAAGGATATCATTCCAAGACCTTGGTCTATTCCATCTGGCATATTTCCCGGATCGAGGACATTGTGGCGCATTCGATGATCCTGCAAGATGAGCAGGTCCTTTTCCGAGAGCATTGGCTTAAGAAGACAAAGAGTCCCATCATCACCACCGGCAACGAGCTTCAGGGCGAGCAGATCGCCGAGTTTTCAAAGAAGCTGGACGTGAAAGCAGTTTTTGAGTATGCGAAGGCAGTCATGAATTCCACGAATGAACTGCTGAAAGGCTTGGAATATAAGGAACTGAAGCGTAAGTTCTCGGACGCTGACAAGGAAAAACTGATTGCTGGAAATTACGTCAGCACGGATGAAAACGCATTCTGGCTGATCGACTATTGGTGCGGAAAAGACGTAAAGGGTTTGATCAAAATGCCGTTTTCGCGCCATTGGATCATGCATATCGAAGCCATGTGCCGGATAACGAGTAAACTGAGTCAGAAGGCAAAAAAATCATAAAGCAGGATCTGGAAAGAGATTGAAAATTCTGGAGGAGAATCGAGTTGAAAAGTGACGGCATGCAGTTAGAACTTCGGGATGAGGAGTGGCCCTTTGAATATACGGATCATGACAGAAGGATTGCAAGGGGGATCTGTTTTGATAAGGATGGGTACTTTTATTTTGTGAGAGCCAGAAGGGACGATGATTTTGGGAAAGCTACCATTATCGAGACGGCTGGCGGCGGCGTCGAGGCGGGAGAAGACCTGCTCGAGGCGATCAAGCGTGAGCTAAGTGAGGAACTGGGCGTCACCGTCGAGGTCCTTTGTCAGATCGGAACCGTCAGTGACTATTACAATTTGATCCACCGCCATAATATCAACAATTATTTCCTGTGCAAGGTGGTTTCCTTTGGGGAGAAGCACCTTACCCAGGATGAGATCGAGAGCTTTCATTTGTCTACTTTGAGGCTACGCTTTGACGAGGCAGTTGCCGAGTATGAAAAGCGCAGGGAGACAAAGATTGGCAGGCTGATCGCCAACCGCGAGTTGCCCATATTGCGGAAGGCGAAGGAACTGATCGACTCGGATTTTGCAGAGTGAAGGCGTTTTCAAGGAAAGCCGACGTGCCGTAAGGAAAGCGAGGTATGTCGTAGGGAAAGCGGACATGCCGTAAGGAAAGCTGGCCGTGTCGTAAGAAAAGTGGGCATGCCGCATGGAAAGCTGGCCGTGTCGTAAGAAAAGCGGATATGCCGCGAGGAAAGAATGTTAGGGGTGCGAGAGAATGAGGATAGAACATGTTGCCGCGTACGTAAATGATTTGGAGAAGGCAAGAGATTTCTTTGTAGAGTTTTTGAATGGAACGTCAAACGGAGGATACCATAATAAAAACACGGGTTTTCGCTCCTATTTTATTTCCTTCGAGGATGGGGCAAGGCTTGAACTCATGAACAAACCTGGCATGGAGGAGGAAGGAAAGTCTCCGGACCGCGCGGGCTATGCGCACCTCGCCCTTTCCGTAGGCAGTAAGGAAAAAGTGGATGAGCTTACGGATCGGCTTAGGGCAGCAGGCTATGAAGTTCTAAGCGGCCCCCGGACGACAGGCGACGGATACTATGAATCCTGCATCGTTGCAATCGAAGGAAATTTGATTGAACTGACGGTATAAGCATCCCGGAGGAGACTCAGATAAATAAAGCTTGCTTGAGAAGAAAAAAAGGAACCCAGGCAAGTGGAAAAGGTAGAGAATACTTGCCTGAGAAGCAAAAAAGAAGTTCAGGCAAGTGGAAAAGGTAGAGAATACTTGCCTGAGAAGAAAAAATGGAATCCAGGCAAGTGGAAAAGATAGAAAGTACTTGCTTGAGAAGAAAAAAAGGAACCCAGGCAAGTGGAAAAAGTAGAGAATACTTGCCTGAGAAGCAAAAAAGAAATTCAGGCAAGTGGAAAAGGTAGAGAATACATGCCTGAGAAGCAAAAAAGGAACCCAGGCAAGTGGAAAAGATAGAGAATACTTGCCTGAGAAGAAAAAAAGGAACCCAGGCAAGCAAAAACGAAGAGTTGGTGCCCATCAGCCAAATGCTGCGCATTAGGCTGGTGTCGCGCTGGCAAGCCCTTCGGCTTGTCCTTCGCTGCGCTCAGGATTGCAGAATTGCTGCGCACTTGCGCAACTGGCGACTGGCGCAAAAATATAAGCAAGTAAAGTGAGACAATCACCACTTCTTTACGACTAATAGGTGAAGGGAATGAAATTCCCTTTGGAAAGGAGACAGTCTATGGACAACGGTGCAAGTAGCTACCGCCGTTTCCTGGATGGCGATGATGAAGGCATTGTACAAATCGTCGGAGATTACAAAGACGGTCTTATTCTCTATCTGATCAGTTACGTGAAGAATATCTACGTTGCGGAAGAGCTTGCGGAGGACACGTTCTTTCGTTTGATGGTCAAGAAGCCGAGATTTTCAGGAAAATCTTCGTTCAAGTCATGGTTGTATGCCATAGGGCGGAACGTGGCAGTTGATCACCTGCGGCATCATTCCAAGCAGGCAGACACGCCCATCGAGGACATGGAAGCTTATCTTAGCGATGAATCCAATTTAGAGCAAGCTTACCTTCGGGAAGAACGGAAAATCCTGGTTCACAAAGTGCTAAAAATGCTTCCACCGGATTATCAGCAGGTCTTATGGCTTACGTATTTTGAAGAGCTCTCGAACGAAGAAACGAAGATAGCAATGAATAAGAATTCCCGTCAAATAAGAAATCTCCTTTATCGTGCAAAACAGGCCTTAAAGTCGGAGCTGGAAAAGGAGGGCTATTCTTATGAAGAATTCTGATGAAATGGTAAAAGATTTATTTGAGCGCCGGGAAGAATACCGCGCGAAGCAGGCACAAAGACGCAAGACTATTGGAATGGCATCAGCGTGCGCGGCGTTCATATGCTTTGTCCTGCTGGCAGGGTTTTTGAATTGGAAGGCGTCAAACGGAAATCAAGGGCATGTTGCGGATAACCGGGCAGGTGCTTCAACAAACAAGAACTCAGCAAAGAATCCTTCGTCCGAAGGAAACCAAGTGGTTATTTCAGACAAGGAGGGCGTTTTCATACCCGCCAGGGAATTGCCGAAGTCTTCCGAGGACGCCGCAGCGGACATGATCGGTCTGATCGTTTATCAAGGTCACGTCTATACGCAGGGACCTGAATACTTTGGGGAGGATGCGGAAAGGATCCGGTCTCTTGTTGGAGATCACGTAGGCACGGCGAAGGGCAATATCGACGAATGGTCTTCCCAGGAGGATTATGCCACGGAGTTTGCCTCGACCATAGGGGGAGAGGTGTATGCGGTAAAGGGATATGATGCGGGCTTTCGCATTTGTACCTGCATGGAAACCCCTGATGAAAATGGTCAGCCAGAGCTTTGGATCCAGTTTTATGAATGCTTAAATGGCATCACGCTCACAAAAGGCAGAGACCTTTTTGAAGACCGGCTAAAGATTAGCGGAAGAATAGCGAAAATGGAATACCAAACCCATGAGGATTGGGATTACGGCATGGGTATTTATCACGAGGTTAGTTTCGCTGCCGACGTCTGGGATCAGTTTATGGAGCAGGCGGATAATTGCAGTTTTGTTGACACTTACGATCCCAAGGCGTCTGCAGGGCAGTCCATCTATCATCACAATCAGGCGCACTTAAACCTTACCCTGGAGGATGGATCCGTAGTTTGTCTTCGCCTGTTCGAAGGCGGTTACGTGGGTTATGAACCTCTTGGCTGGTACTTTGTGAAGATCCCGGAAGACATATTTAACAAGGTCTATGACGCATGTGGAGGAGAACGTTGATCAAAAAAACTCATAAGCTAATTTACGTCATATTCTGTGTTCTTTTCCTAATCCTGCTTGTCCTGTTAATCATTTTACGGCATGGCTTAGGAGAAAAACCAGAAAAGAAAGAGGAAGTCATCGCTAGCTGTGATTATTTTAATGGAGAGGTCGTAGAGATCACGGAAACATATTTTGTCTTAAAACCCATTGCTGAGTGGAACTGGAAGGAAGTGACAAGGGTCAAAATACCGAAGACGAAAGCCTCTTTTAACGTTGGCGATTTGATTCGCGTCGCTTTTAACAGTAAGGCGATGGAGTGGAAGGAGGACGAGGTTTTGATTCCGATGACCTTCGCATGCTATCCTCTGACCGAAGACGGACAACTCAAGTGATTTAGGTAATTTTTGAAAAAGTGACAAAACAGGAAATCTTTTGTTCCCCAACCTGAGGTATGATTCTTACGTAGCTACAAAAAACTCGTAGGAAGGGGGTAGCAGCGTGTATAAGGAGAGCATTCAAGACACAATTGATTATATTGAAGCCAATCTTAGGGCGGAAATGACGGCAGCGGAGCTGGCTGAGCTTGCGGGATACTCGGTCTTCCACTTTTACAGGATTTTCCAGTCGGAAGTGGGAATGCCGGTCATGCAATATATCTTGAAAAGAAAGCTTCTGAATGCCATTTATGAGATCGGTACCGGCAAAAAGAAGATTGACGCGGCGTTGGAATATGGGTTTGAAACCTACGCCGGCTTTTATAAATCCTTTGTACGGGAGCTGGGATATACGCCTGCTGATTACCTCCGGAAGTTTAAGGTGAAAAAGCCTTACAGGATCAATTTATTTCAGGAGGAACAGATCATGTTAAGTCATAAGAAAATTGCGGAAATGCTGACGCTCTGGGGAATGCAGGACGAAAAGATCGCCGACGTGGTATACGGCGAAAGCGGAGAGATCAGCGATACGGCGAAGTACGTCGGCGAGGATTACGTCATTAAGTATACAAACAATCTGGGCAACGTGCTGAAAACGATCAGTATTTCCAAGGCACTGGAGAACGTGGGACTTGCGTCCCTTACCGTCCTTCCGACGAAGGACGGCAGGGAATATGCGGAAAACGGGGAGCTTTATTTCTTCTTGTCGAAGCGCGTTAAGGGCGAGGGAATCATGGCAAGCCTCGTTTATTTGGACGAGTATGAAAGGAAGGCGCGCTTTATTGGCGAGATCGTGGGGCAACTGGACCTTGCGCTCGAAAAGATTGACATAGAGGTGGAAGAGGTAGACCTTCTTTCGAGGGTGCGCGATTGGGCGTTGCCCGCATTAAAAGGCGTCATCGAGATCGACAACGAAGAGGTTGAAAAGTATCTGCAGGCCATGAGCCGTCTGTATCCAAAGCTCCCGAAGCAGATCATCCACAGGGATCCCAATCCCAGTAATATCATTGTATCCGGGGATAAATGGGGCTTCATCGATTTTGACCTAAGCGAAAGAAACGTACGGATTTACGATCCCTGCTACGCCGCGACTGCGATCCTTTCGGAAACCTATGAAGAAGGGAACGAGGAGAAGCTGAAGAAATGGATCACCGTCATGAAGGAGATCGCGTACGGTTATGACGACGTGGTTCATCTTTCAGATGAAGAAAAGGAAGCGATTCCCTATGTCATTTTGGCCAATCAGTTCATTGCAACGGCGTGGTTTGCTGGAAAAGAAAAGTTCAAGTCCATCTTTGAAGTGAACGTAAAGATGACAAATTGGATCTTGCGAAACATGGGAATTCTTACAAAAACGTAAGATAATTGTAAGAAGATCCGATGGAATGAAATTTTGCCATATGCTATCTTAAGATTACAGACAGGGAAACCTGAAGGAATCGGAGGAAAGAAAAATGAGAGAAGCAGTGGCAAAGAAATATATGAGCATCCCCATGGCAGAGAGATTATACAGCAGGGCAAACTGCAAAGCCATTGCAGAGCAGATCGCAAGCGAAGAAAAAATCACCGGCATGTCCCTTAGCCAGCTTGCCTGTGAGATCTTTGCACATGCATATATCTATTACAATTTCAGATTCGTACCGAAGTTCCTTCGCGGCGCAAAGATTTTCAAGTCCATCTACAACAGTGTTGAGAACGGCGTTGATCTGGAGGATAACGGGGATAAGTGGTACAGAAGGATCGCTTACAGAATGATCTGGCTGTTCCCTGCATTCTAAATAATGGTTATTAATAAGCTTGGGCGTTTTGAAGAAGGAAGAGGCAAGACCTCTTCCTTTTTTGGTTGGGAAAACAAGCGGTGCCGGGACAGGCGGGTTTTCATGAGTTAACGCATAAGGGGAGACTTGCAAATCATAATAAGTCGTGTAAAATAGAAAAAGAAGGCTTAGGCCGAGGGGAATGGAACGCAAAAGAGGGTGGGGGAAAATTTTAATGAGTAATGAGACTGGGCAAAAAAAGAAAAGAAAGATCAAGCTGACGGTGGTCAGCACCTATCATTACGTAAGATTGATGGCGCGGTCCTGTACGTTTTTGGTGCTTTTGGTTTATTACGTGATCTATCGGCTGATGGGCGGTGATGAAATTGAGCAGGTGATCGAAAGCCATCCGGCCGCGTTGATTTTTATCTGGGCTTTCTTTATCGTGGAAATGATTCTTCGGTTTTTTCCTTCCAGGTTTGAAAGTCCCGGCTGTCAAAAACAGTTTGCAAAAAACTACGTAAAGACCGGCAATACAAAGATTGAGATTCAGGACAACAATGCCGTGATGCTTGTGGCGCTGATTTGGATTGCGTTTAACGGCGTGTTTGGTGCCTTGCACATGCGTGGGATTCTAGACGACGGCATCATGATCCTGCTGTGTTCCTTTTATTCCGTGTGTGACATGATCTGTATTTTGTTTTTCTGTCCCTTCCAGTCCTGGCTGTTAAAGAATAAATGCTGCTGTACCTGCCGCATTTATAACTGGGATTACGCCATGATGTTCACGCCGCTCTTCTTTGTGCAGAAATCTTATACGTGGAGCCTTCTGGTGATTTCCATGGCACTCCTCGCACGGTGGGAGATCACGTTTTATAAGTATCCGGAACGCTTTTCCGAGACGACAAACGGTTATCTCCATTGTCAGAACTGTACGGAAAAGCTCTGCACCCACAAAAAGCAACTGAAATCCCTTTGGCAAAAGATTGCGGAATACACCCAGGAACGCATCAAAAAACTAAAGCTTTAACGTGTCACGGGGACGTGTCTACTGACACGTTTTTAAATAATTTCTTAATATTGTATCAGGAAACTTTACAAAGTATGAGAAAAGTGACA
This sequence comes from Acetatifactor sp., assembly GCA_024693365.1. Lineage (GTDB taxonomy): Bacteria > Bacillota > Clostridia > Lachnospirales > Lachnospiraceae > Acetatifactor. The sequence continues at coordinate 18,862 of JAILLF010000052.1, forward strand.
TCATAAATATGATATGCGCTAAAGCGTAAACTTTAAGAACGCAAATAAGGGGTGTCACATGAGTAACGTGGAACGACAAAATGCAATGGCCGTGATCACGGAAGTATCAAAGGCCGTAACGGGAAAAGATGATTGTATCAGGAAGGTATTTGCGGCCGTAATCGCCGGAGGTCACGTCCTGATCGAGGACGTGCCGGGCGTTGGAAAAACGACATTGGCGCTGGCGCTTTCGCGCGCCATGAGATTAAAGGAGAACCGCGTCCAATTTACGCCCGACGTCATGCCGTCGGACATCCTGGGATTTTCCATGTACAAAAAGGAATTGGATCAGTTTGAATACCATCCCGGTTCCATCGCGTGTAATTTATTTCTTGCGGATGAGATCAACAGAACCTCACCGAAGACGCAGTCGGCCCTTCTCGAGGTCATGGAGGAAGGCGCCTGGACCGTGGACGGCGTGACGAGAAAGGTCATGAATCCCTTTATCGTCATTGCGACCCAGAATCCAAAGGGCAGCGCAGGAACGCAGCTTTTGCCGGAATCCCAGCTGGATCGGTTCATGATCTGCATGAGCATGGGTTATCCCGTGCTTCAGGATGAGGTGGCGATCGCAAAGGGACGCAACAACGGCATCTCCGTTGACAGCATGCAGGAAGTGATCGGCGCAAAGGAACTGGTCGACATCAAGAATAAAGTGGCGCAGGTATATGTACACAATAACATTTATGCCTACATCGTGAAGCTTGTCCAGGCGACGAGAGACAATCCGTACGTCGAGCTTGGGGTCAGCCCGAGAGGAACCATCGCGTGTAGCCGCATGGCTATGGCCACGGCATTTATGGAGGGCAGGGAATACTGCATTCCTGAGGACGTGGAGAAAGTATTTAAGGACGTTGCTTCGCACCGCATCGTCATGAACACAAAGGCAAGAGTGTCAAAAATAAGCCGCGACGACGTGCTCACGGAGATCCTTGGCAGCGTGCAGCAACCGGCTACCTTTATGGAAAGGAGCCAGAAGTGAAGCGCTTTTTGATCGTCCTGCCCATCGTATTGGTTTTGGTTTGGCTTGCCCTGATATTTGAAAGCACTGCATTTGCACTGCTGGCATTCACCGCAGTGGCTTTTGCCGTGCTTTCTTTTATTTGGCTTACGCTGACGCAGAAGGGGATAAAAGTGCAGCTTCTGATTCCCGCAAGGGTGGCCGACCGTGGTCAGGAGATTGGACTGAAGGTGACAATCCAAAACAAAACCATTTTTCCCGTCGGTAAACTCAAGCTGTTTCTCGCGTATGGCGAAAACCACGTGATCAAGACGGAAAAGCGCGTGCTGAAATTATATGACCTGTTGCGCGGCAAGACCGATGCGTGGGAGCGGTTCTCCGTATTCCGTTCCGGTTATTACGACTTTAGGGTCAAAAAGATCCAGATCTATGATCCGTTCGGTCTGTTTTACGTGACGCGCAGGAGAAAGAGCGTAGCCCATGTGATGGTGTTGCCCAAGCTGGAGGAGGTACCCGTAAAGCTTGGTGACAGCGTAAAGCATTTTTACGGCGAGACCATGGATTATGACGAGGATCATCCGGGAAAGGATTCCAGTGAAGTGTTTGGCGTCAGGGAATTTCAGGACGGCGATAAGTTACAGAGAATCCACTGGAAGCTCAGCGCCAGAATGGATGAACTGATGGTGAAGGAAGATTCCCTGCCGAAGTCCTGCGCGATCGTGCTGTTTATGCCAGAGAGTGCGGCGGAGAACGGGGAGATGCTGGATTACGCGGCTTCCTTATCCTTCTCGTTGATGGATGCCAAGTGTGCCCATTACGTCGCATGGCAGTCCAAGAGCAGGAGCGACGTCATGCGCTTGCGCGTGTCGGACGAGGAGAGCTTTTATGAGGCGCTCACCACGTACATGCAGGATGTTTCTTCCCAGTCGGTTGAGGACTGCATGGAGAGATACAAAGAAAAATATAAAGGAGAACAGTTCCTTCACAGTATCTGTATGTTTGCAAACAGTACGGTGGTGATAGACGGGGAAGCTGCAGGCGGCATTGAGGAAGTGCGAAAGGAACTGTTTTTGAAATAGAATGAAAGCAAAGAAGCAAAAGTTAAAGAAGGTTCAATGGAAAAAACAAAAAATGCTTCCGCAGATTGGCGGAAGAGGGCTGATCATTGGGGCCGTATGGGAGAGCATCGCCATCTTGATCTTGTTTTTTGCTGCCATTTCCATACTCGGAATGTTTTCGTCGAACGTAGAGATCGGCGTGAACGGAGGCCTTCTCTTGATTGTGTTGGTTTTCGGAACGGTTTTCTTTTATGAGGTTTTGGTGACCCGCTTCCTTAACCGCGCGGGAGGAAAAAAGAAGTTGTTCCTTCGGATTAGCAGCAAGGTCTTGCCAGCCATCGCCTTTGGCATGATCTTCCTGAAGTATCAGGCGGATTATGAAACGGAACTTGAGGGCGGTTTTCGGATGTTCACCAAGTATTATTACAGGGCTTACGATTATCTCTTTAAGACTACCCACGTCGTAAGGGATGCCCCCGTGGATTGGATCCCTATATTTATTGGTTTTCTGGCAACGTTTGTCTTCTTGGCGCTCTATCTTTTGTCATGGATCGGGAGGCGCAAGTGGCTCATGCTTCTCGTGCCCGCCTCGACACTTTCTTTGATCATGTACGCGGGACTTGCTCCGAAATTTGGACATATATTGGCAATGGCACTTGGGCTTTTTATGATCTATAAAAGCCATAGACGGAGTGAGGAAGCCTACGTCGGAGTCACTTACGTATTCGGCGTTTTGTTGGTTTTGTTACTCCTTATGGGACATATCTTTGGCAATTCAGCGGATAAGCTGCTTGAAAACTCCCTTCAGGCGAAAGCATACGAGGAAATCATCGAGCAAGACGTCAAAAATATCTTTTCCTCCCTCCATCTGGTAAAGAAGCAGACCATAAACAATGCAAGGCCGGAATATGATGACAAAAAGATTTTGACGATGCGTGCGGACAAGCTGCCGCAGGGAAATCTGTACTTACAGGAATTTTATGGCGAGAGCTATGAAGATAACACGTGGACGTTCTCCAAAAAGGATTTCTCCCAAGCGTGCGCGGAGCATGGGATCAGCGAGCAGCAGGCAGCGATGGAATTGGCTTCCTCGGTCTTCAGAAGATATTACGGTGATCTGAGAGGATATTATGAGGCGTTACTGGGAGTTCCTTTCGGTTATGAGGGAGATGATCTATTTAAAAAGTATGAGGTGATGGATTATCAGACAGACTACCAGAGCCTTTTGAATTCCACCATGCTTATTCCCTATGGCATGGACGTGCAAGGGATTTCAGGAATCAAATTCATGCGGGACGCCATTGCGCAAAAGGGCGGGTTTAAGAGAAGCATTACCTATCAGGGATGGGATACAAATGAGTTTGACTTTGGATCATTGTCATTCTCGGGAACGCTGGAGGATGATGACGTTCAATTTTGGGAATGGTATAACGAGTACGTAAAAGAGCATTATCTGGAATATCCCCAATACGTGAAGAAATCGCCGGTATTTGACTATGCGGAAGCCATGGTAGACGGAGAGAAACACTACGGCATTACCGAAAATGAGCTTCGGTATCTTACTGCGTTGGCTGTCCAGAGTATCCTCACGGGTCCGAATTCGACTTACACCTGGGATCTGGATGAGCTGGAGAGCGGAGAGGATCCCATTAAGCATTTCTTGGAAAATACCAGAAGGGGATATTGTATTCATTATGCATCCGTAGGCGTTATGCTCCTCCGAAGTCTGGGCGTCCCGGCAAGATATGCCTCCGGTTACGTCGTTAAGCCTGCTTCGTTTGTGTTGCAGGAGGACGGAAGCTGCGTGGCAGAAGTGATCGACAGAAACGGTCATGCATGGGCAGAAGTATATTATGACGGCATTGGCTGGGTTCCCATAGAGATGACGCCGGGCTATGCAACTACTTCCGGGGACGTACCGACGTTTCAGCAGCCAAAGGAAGAAAAGACAAACGTTACCATAGATCCTATAGCTTCCAAGGAACCGGCGTCCTCAGAAGAAACGTCGGAAGAGACGCCTGGGCCGGAAGAGACGGAAGCGCCAGAGGAGACTTCTGACGCGGAGGAATCGTCCGAACAGGCCGATGATGAGGAACCGGGTGCCGGTTTCGGGAAAGGAAGCGGAGACGGCGCACGGAATGGTACGTTCAGAATCGTGATCGTTTTCGCCGGGATTGCCATAGTGGGACTTGTGCTTACCATTGTGGGCCGTAAGGTTATGAGCGACGTGAGATTGGAAAGGGCCATGGTTGGAAAGTATTACAAGACCGCCACGCTCATGATCAACCGGAAGGTCTATCACAAAGTAAAGGGCAAGGGAAAGACCGTGAAAAAGGCAAGAACGGACAAGGAGTTTGAAATGGCGCTGACGGAGGTCCTCGGAGCAGAGCAGACTTCGGAAGTTGCAAAGTACATGCAGATCGTCAGGGCAGCAGCCTTTTCCAAGGAGATCATCTCCAAAAGTGATTGCCTGTTTGCATGGCATATCTACAAGGACTTGAAAGAAAAATAAGATCATGGCGCGGATTTGCGCGACTTTTGGGGTATTTGGAAGGGAATTGTAAAGAATTTAGTTTCGTGTTATAATATAATCGCATAAGTATTTCACGTGACAGAAAGCTACGGGAGGGAGCGACTATGGTTGGATTTTTAGGAAAGTACATGAACGTGATCATCATCGCCGGCGGTGTGATCGTACTCTTTTTCCTGATCAAGAATTATATTAAGTTATACACGAAAAAGAGTTTTATCCATGACGCCATGAACAGGAAGAACAAGGAAACCTACCTGAATGCATCGACGGGTGAGGTGGAGGAGCGCGAAAAGTCTGAGGCAGTAACGCCGGACACGATCCGCGACTACGAGAAATCCTTTAATGAAGTGGTTTCCGGTTATAATGCCTGCACGCAGTTCATTCCCCTGTTTCCGCTCCTTGGTATTCTGGGAACGGTATCCGGCCTCTTGGTACAGGTAAAGGCACAGAACATTGATGAGATGTTCAAGTCTCTCGACGTTGCATTGTCGTCCACCTTCTGGGGCCTGATCGTCACTGTCATCTTAAAGATCTGTTCCACCGTTTCCGCGAAGCTGATCGAGGATACGGAGATCGTACTGGATGATTACGACAAGAAGATTGATAACTCGGTGAAGCTCGGCAACATTACTTCGGAAGAAAAAGGCTGATTTCTGGAGGGACAATCATGAAGAAGAGACGACATCGGGCGAAATCGGACATTCTGATTGACCTGACCTCGCTATTGGACGTAATCTTCATCGTGCTTCTGGTTGTCATTGGACGGCAGCAGACGCTGACCGAGAAGCAACAGGAACAGATGAATGCCGGCAATTACGTGGAAGAGGCGACGGCACAGGCAGAGGATGCCCGCGCAAAATACGAATTATACGTGGATCAGTTAGATACGGCGGACCAGCTGCAAAACATTGTCTGCGCAATCTCCGTTTACTGCTACTTTGAATCGAATGACGTGACGGAAAGACACGTGGAGATCCTTCGCAAGGGTTCCGACAAGGCGATCCTTACCTTTGACCTTCACGGAAAGGGAAAGGACGTGGACGACGCTTACAGCCAGTTTGAGAAGGCACTGAGGGATTACGTCACTGCCAACGCAGAGTTCCCCGTGATTCTTTCCCTGAATGAAAACGATGAAAAGATCCTGTATCGCGATCAGGAGAGGATCAAAGGGATTTTTGATGATCTGATGCAAGAGCAGGATAACGTGTACGTGCATCGGAAATAGGAGTGAAAGCCTATGATCGCAATGATTATGATGGTAATCGGCGCCATTTTGGCCATCTTGGGATTTCTCGGACTCCTCGCACTTATGTCAGAGCCCGTGTATACCATGTACATGGTCATCTTCAAGCGTAAAGACGATTACGTGTATTATGAGACAAAACCCGGTAAGGCGCTTCTGCAGAGAAACAAGAAGAGCCTTCGAAGCTCCTGCCTTTTTTTCCTGATTGTCGGCGTGCTGTTGTTTGCCGGGGGCTGGTTTTGGAAATATGGTCCCAGGGGCACGGATTCCCTGTTTTCCAAGCAGGTGGAGGCCGGAACGAATCAGGGGGATGCCGCCATGCAGAATCACGTGACACAGTTCATAAATCCCAACGGAAATTACGTGGACGGCAAGGGCGTGGAGCATGCGTTCTACGTCATTGTGAATGAAAATACCATCAGTTACTGCAAGGAGTTTCAGGGAAACGTGACGGCCTTTGCGGATTTTATCAGGGGACTTGACGGCAAGCGCGACGTTTTTCTCGTGGATGAATTTGCGGTAGCGAATACTTATGAGGCCGTAAAAAAGATACTGGATGATTGTGGCATGAATGTTGAAGGAGAAGAGATTCGATAATGAAGAAATGGAAGAAAAAAGTACTGATTCTTCTGTCTTGCATGGGAATATTGCTCCTCGCGGGTTTTGGGTCGCAGGCGGTGAAACTGCTTAGTGAAAAGCCCCCGCTTCTCGATCTCGACAAAGCCATTCAGGATGCGCAGTTTGGGCAGAACGGGAATGAGGCCGCCCAAGAAGGCAAGGATCCCGAGAATCCTGCAGACGGAAAGAATAAGGAAAAGACGATCACCATCCGCGTCCGCTCAGAGGAAATATGGTACAATGAGCGGAAGTGCAATAACCTGACGGTACTGGAAGCATGGCTTCGCGGAGACTGCAAGGGTCAGGACACGGTCGTGCTTGCAGATGATTACGCAGAGTTTCACTGTTATGAAAGTACTGCCGCAGTGATAGAGACGATGCGGGAAAAGGTTGGTTTCAACTATAGGGAAGAAGAATGGTAGGAGGAGAATCATGAAACAAAAAAGAAGAATCATGGTTTTGGTCATGCTGATCCTCACGAGCGCGTTCCTGAGCGGTTGGGTTTGGAACAACAAAGAAACCGTCATGGACGTGGATAAGATTTTCGTATACCGGAATGAGCCCGTGGAATACTTTTTGATCCGTTCGGCCAGCAACAGTGATGGTTTAAAGGAAGAATATCAAAATCAGTATTTCATGATGTATGGCAGGCTCAGATCCAAATCGAGCGATCATTCCAAAGTGGAAATTGGAATGACGACGGTCAATTCCCCGAAGGTGTTATCCTGCACGACGTCAGATGAAGACGTGATCGCTACCATTGCCGACGTGCGGATTGGTGATCTCGTAAAGGTTTACGGAAAGCTTACGGTTGGTCTCCTGGACGGAAAATGGACCATGACCATTCACAAGATCGAAAAAACCTATGAAAAAAGTGTTTCCAGATCTGCTTATTCCGTGCTTAGCGGAAAGACGGTGGACAAGGAAACGGCTGAAAAGAGAGTCTTGAATGACGGGGCGATCACGTATTATATCCCTACCTCCTGGAAGACGGTGGAAAAGGATCTGTATCACGCAGACAAGGCGGAGGACAAGCTTGCGACCATGGAGTGTTATCAGTATCGCCTAAATGAGATCGACCGCCAGGCCGTAGAACCGGAAAGCCTGTTTGTGTGCTATTTTGACAACGATACGCTGCTTCTTCGCAAAAGTGACAAGGGCAGAACGGAACAGATCGAAAAAACGATCCTGGATAACATTCTGAAGAGTCCGGAGAAGAAGATCATTAAAAAGACGGCTTCCTACGGAGCAAACTATCATTATTACAGCGAAGCGTACACCAACAACGGTCCTACGTACCATGCGGAATTCATTTTCCAGCCGGTAAACACGGAAGGATTCGTTATTTATATCTATATTTGCAAGAATAAACCGCAGCATCTGGATGAGATCATGACGATGCTCCGCATGGTCGAGGTGCAGCAGTAAAGCCTCAAAATTTTTTACGTAACGCGACCAAACGTTTTGGCGTTTATTATTATGAATACTGAAAAATCATTTGCCGGTGACGATCAGTTGCCGGCAAATCTTATGTTAGAAAGGAATCAAAAAAATGAAAAGGAAAGTTGTAGGTTTACTATTGGCATTGACGCTGTCCGTTAGCGTTACGGCATGCACGAACGTAGCAGAAGTTATGTCAAACTCACAGACGGAGAGCTCCGCTGACAAGACGCAGTCTGACGAAACAGGATCGGAAAAGGACGGTCCCGGTAAAGAAGCGTCCCAAGAGGACGGTTCCGGGGAAGGGAAGACGGATTCCGGAGAGACAAAGGAAAGCATAAAGGAAAAGATTTTATTCACCGGATATTACGATGACGTTTATTACGGCGTGAATGAAAAGGGTGAAAAGGTTTCCGAGTACCGCTGGGAAGACGTCCGCAAGGCATTAAAGGAAAAAGGGATCGAAGTGAACGGTACCGCAGCGGCAATGGGTGACGGACTCATTTTCTATTATCAGAGCGAGCCCACGGGAAATCGCTATGCGTACCACGTATATGCCGTGGACGTGGCATCCCTTACGGTGGCACCCATTTATACCTTAGATGAGGGCTGGTGGCTTGACAATCTTGATTATTATCAAGGCAAGGTTTATCTTACGCTCAATGCCGACAATTATCTCAAATCGGAAATGGTATTTGAAAGAACCTCTGAGGGACTGAAATTTGCGGAGGTTGAAAATCCTATGGCAGCAGCCGTTCAGAACACCTTCGGTTATAACCTGTTCCTGTGTTCCAAGAATCAGATCAACCCGAGTGGAAATTGCAGCATCACCAGGGCATTTGAAGAAACCGGGTTTGTCATTGGTTACCAGGATAATCAGTATTATAAGATCTCAAAGGGCGGAATCATTACGAAGATTCCCGGAATGCCCTCGGATTATTCTTACAACATGAAGTATGACGCGAAGGGTGCCGTTTATTCCCTGTATGATAACGAATTAAAATCTAACGCGATCTGCGGCGTGAATTTCGAAGACGGAAAAGCGATAACGGTTTCTGCGGCAAAGCTGGATGAGTACCAGGGGATTTTGGACTATTACAATGGGAAGGTTTATTACTATACGCACCCCAAGGATTCTTTTGTAATTTATAATAATGCCGTTTGGGAATATGATCTCGCAACGGGCAAGAATCAGCAATTGTATGCAATGAAAACGGAGCCCGGAGCCACGGACGTTGCCCCGGGAACCCAAGGCTTCCAGATTGTGGGCGGTGACGCATATTTTATCAGATTAATGGGGGATCAGCTCAAGTGGGTGAAGCGTGAATTGGATGCTGACGGATCGAATTTTATTGATTTGGGACTTTCCGCCGGGGAAAAGACCGTCTTTCAGTATGGCAACGTTACCTATGACTCCTGCGAGAACAATTGTAAGGGTTGCGGGATTCCCATTACAAAATTCTACGGAGAAACCTTTCTTTTATTTGATGAGTTTTCTCCCGCCGCGGACAAGATCAATGACGCGCTGATGAAGAACCTGCAGAATCAGATCAAGGAATATCGGGAATCTGCGGATCAACGGGAATACTCTACGGAAGAATGTGAATACCACAAACTCTATCCGGAACAGTATTGCGAGACCTACGAGGAGGAAATTTCCGGCGTGCAGATTTTGAATGAAAAGTACCTGACCGTGGATTACAGTGGGTATTGGTACGGTGGCGGTGCACACGGCATGCCCTATATGAATCAGCGCCTGTTTGACCTGAGCACGGGTGAGGAAATGACCCTCCAGGATTTCTATCCGGGTTCCTCGAAGGATTTCAAGAAGCTGATCGCGACGAAGACGAAGGAAGATTACCTGTCTTATTCGGAAGACGGAAGACCTTATTTTGCCGAAGACGCAGACACGGTTTATCAGCAGGCGTATGATTATGCGTTACTGGATAAGGGAAACCTGATCTTTGGCAAGGACGGGATCGACTACTATTATCCTCCTTATGACATGGGACCCTATGCGTCAGGTTATATTTTCATCCATATTTCTTATCAGGAATTGCTTGGACGCCCGGAATTATAAGTCCTCGTGAATGGTGTTAAATCGTTTTACTAATTCAAGACGTTGTGTTATAATAGTCGCAGATGCATTTCGCAATCTGCGACTATTTTATTCTAGGAGGGTTACAAAATGAAGAAAGAATGGCCATTGGACGTTGCGTTGTCGTTTGATCCGTATTTTGGAGAGCCGAACCGCGACGGCAATCAGGGGTATGAGATTTTGCCAGACGGCAAGGTATTGTTCCGCATCAAGGCACCGACAGCAAAGGAGGTTGCCATTGATCAGTTTGGCACCATCACGAAGCTGACCAAGGTGACGGAAGAGGAATGGGAGGGCGCCGTGGATCTTGGAAGAGGTTTTAAGTACTTCTTCCTGAAGATTGACGGAAATGAAGTGCTCAACCCCTATCTGCCCATCGGTTTTGGGTGCTGCCGTCCCATGAACTTCGTGGACGTGCCGGTTCCCGGGGAAGAGGACTGGGATCAGCTTCCTGGCATTCCTCACGGCGCCGTGACCAGAAGATATTTTGAGTCATCCGTGAGCGGAAAGCTGGAAATCTGCCTGGTTTACACGCCTGCGAATTATGATCCCGCGAAGAAATATCCCGTACTCTACTTACAGCACGGCTACGGTGAGAACGAGACCGGCTGGATCTATCAGGGTCATGCGGGCCGCATCGCGGACAAGCTGATCTATGAGGGGAAGATGACGGAAATGATCATCGTCATGGGTTATGGCATGACGTCGACGAACAATCCCGCGCTTCGCTTTGGCGCCTTCACGGAAGTGATCGTAAAGGATCTGATTCCTTATATCGAAAAGACCTACAACGTTTATACGGACAAGTGGCATCGCGCCATGGCAGGTCTTAGCATGGGCAGCTATCAGACGAGCCAGGTGACTATGTCCCATCCCGAGCTGTTCAGCTACGTTGGCGTATTTAGCGGCTTCATGAGCTTCCCTCGTCCGGATGGTTCCAAGGAACCCCACCTGGAGATCCTTGAGGATGCTGAGAAGTTCAACTCCAGCTACAAGGTATTCTACCGCGCCATGGGCACGGAGGACAATTACTTTGCAAGCTTCGAACATGACGACGAGATGCTTAAGGACAAGCCCCTGAATATTACCAGAAAGACCTTCCCCGGCGGACATGACTGGAGCGTGTGGAGAAGATGCATCCATGACTTCCTGCCTATGATCTTCAAAGATTAAGCGTCGTGAAAACATAGTGTCCCAAAGCTTACGGATGCGTAAGATTCATGCTTCAAACTGTAAGCTGAATCGATGGTTGGAAAAAGCCACCTTCGGTATACTTAAATCATCAAGTGAAACAAGTATGCAGGAGGTGGCTTTTATGATGACTTGGGTAAACAGTATTTTAGAGGGTTTCAGAATTTTCGGTTGCTATGCGCTTCCGGTATTCGTGCCTGTGACGGTAATCCCCATGATCCTTTCCAAAAAGTACAACCTCCTTGAGGTCCTTTTGAAGGAAGCCTTCATCCTTTACATGTGCTGCGTGGTGGCGCTGGTATTCCTTCCCCTGCCCAGTATGGAGAAGGCAGCGAACCTGAGTTATCAGTATCAGCTGATCCCTCTGTATTCCATCATCCGCATCAAGAATCATTTCTGCGCGCAGGAGATTCTTCAGGTGGTGTTCAACGTGATCATGACCATCCCTTTTGGCATGTACCTGAAGTACTACTACGGAATGAATGCAAAGAAGGTTCTTCTTTACGGCATCGGCCTTACGGTTCTCATCGAGGTTGGCCAGCTGACCGGGCTTTTCTTTATCTTCAAGGGTTCCTACCGCCTGTTCGACGTGGATGACCTGATCTGCAATACGATGGGTGCCATGATCGGTTATTGGATGGTATGCAAGGCATGGAGATTTCTGCCGGAGCTGGAGAGCTTTGACAGAGAGATCGCAGTAAGAAAGCCCGTGATGAATTAGATAGGTTTCTTCTTACCTTTGAACTTCTGTCAGAATCATACAAATTACGATTTCGGGGTGGCATGTACGGAAGTTTTGATTGCAGACACGCGTAAGGAAGCAAAGTGCGAAATTGCGTGTACGGATTTTGGAGGGATACACGCAAGATGAGAGAAAGCACAAAATGACGTGTACGGGTTTTTTGAGGGATACATGCGAGAAGAGAGAAAGCACAAAATGACGTGTACGGGTTTTTTGAGGGATACATGCGAGAAGAGAGAAAGCACAAAATGACGTGTACGAATTTTTGAGGGATACACGCAAGATGAGAGAAAGCACAAAATGACGTGTACGGGATTTTTGAGGGATACATGCGAGATGAGAGAAAGCACAAAATGACGTGTACGGGATTTTGGAGGGATACACGCAAGATGAGAGAAAGCACAAAATGACGTGTACGGATTTTGGAGGGATACATGCGAGAAGAGAGAAAGCACAAAATGACGTGTACGGGTTTTGGAGGGATACATGTGAGAAGAGAGAAAGCACAAAATGACGTGTACGGATTTTGGAGGGATACACGCAAGATGAAGAAAATACTAAATTGCGTGTACGGATTTTGGAGGGATACACGCAAGATGAAGAAAATACTAAATTGCGTGTACGGGTTTTTTGAGGGATACATGCGGAATGAAAGACAATACAATAACGCATGTTCATGTTGCTTCAGGGCTTACACGCGAAAAACATTTTGGCAGAGAATACGTGTAAATGTTGCAGGTAATGCTTGAATTAGTCGAAAAAAAGACACGCTAAAAGTGGCAATATGAATATATACGTGTAGAGAGAAATTTTGCATACACGTGAATTTGGTAAATTAAATAATTACCGTGTATGTTGTCATTCAAGGAGCGTTTGGTTTGTTGTAATGATGCAGAAAGTCTTTAATGATGAAAGTGTTTTGGAGCAAAAATGGGTAGAAATCTAAAAAAAGGGAAAATCATGCGTATTGTAATCATTGTCATTGTGTTGGCGGCAATTCTTTTAATCGGATGGAACAAGCTTCAGGAGTATTTCTTCTTTCATCCGTGGAATGACCTGACTTCCTATCGAAAGCTTCAGAAGCTGGATGAGTTTCAGGAGATTGTGATCAAGAATGAGAAAGTGAATCTGTCGGGCTGGTTTTGGAATCTCCAGAAGACGGAAGGACCGGCGCCGTTAGTCATTTTCTTTACCGGCAATGCCCAGAATTCTTCCAACACAATGTACCATTATTACGAATCCGGAAAAATGAAGGACGTGTTTGGAGGGTATAATCTGATGATCGTCGATTATCCCGGATACGGCATGAGCAAAGGGAAACCTTCTGATGACAGCATGTTTGTTGCCTCAAATTACGTATTTGAGCATGCGGCAAACATGCAGGAAGTGGAGAAAGAAAGAATCGTGATCATGGGTTACAGCATTGGAACGGGAGTTGCCACGTATTGTGCCAGCAAGAATGCGGCCAGCGGATTGATCTTGGTCGCGCCATATGACAAGGCCCTTAGTTTGTATAATGATGCGATAGACAGTTTTTACGGTCCCATGGAAAGCCTTGCAAAATATAGATTTGATTCGGTAACCTATGCCAAGGACGTACAAGAGCCAACGATCATTTTCACGTCCAAGGGGGATGAGGTGATCAATTACAAGCATTCGCTGAGTTTGGCGGAGAAGTTCCCGGAATTGAAGGACGTGGTGATCCTGGAGGGCGTGGATCATAATGGATATTTTTCAAGAAAAGAGGTATTGGAGGGGATTCGGGGATTTTTAGAGGGGGAATGAGGCCTTTTTTCCTATGAGATGAATGACGGGACATACGGAACCGACAGCGGATTTTAGAATTCGCTGCCGGTTCTTTTTGCAGAGCAAGATAAAAGAATGTCATTACAGTGATATCGTCACAAAATAGATGATGCGAATGCTTGATTTTGTCAATTAACGGCATAAATTTGCCATTTCCATAAAAAGCTTCTTTCAAAGGCTAGAATAGTCTTGAAGGAGGTGAGGCTATGAATGGACTGTGAGAGTGTTGCATGAAAGATGGTGAAAATATTGACGAGGAAAGGTGGAGAAGATAAAATGAAACAAATAAGTGAGAAAATGCTTTTTAAGAGAAACAAAAAGAAATTTATATGTATGCTGGCACTATTGATGACAATGGTTATGGTTGCCGGGACATCCGTGTATGCGGCAGTTTGTCCAGCTTGTGAAGCAGGAGGAATTCATGCAGAATGTTTAGTTTACGAAACGCATTTATGGGATGCAACAACTGGCCATTGGGCAGAATATAACATTGGTGTTGTTCATCATAAGGAATGGTGCACCTACCATATATCTGAAAATAGAATAGATTGGGTCTGTCCGAATGGACACGGGACGGTTTCCAGCGCCATACATCATTACGAAAGTCATAGTTGTATTTATTGCGGTAGTAATGAATATTATTATTAACGTTTGAGGATATGTGAAAATGCAAAGAGGCGGTTTTATTATTGGGAAAAATCTGGCATGTTTTTATTTGTGTGTGATAGGATGTCTTTTTTTGTCTTGTTGTGAAGTAAAAAAAGGTGAAAATAAAACAAACGATAATAAAACCGCCATTTGCGATTGGGAAAAAAATGGATTTATGATCGGTGAAGACGTGAAATTACGTGAGAGTAGTTATCTGTGTAATTACGTCCGTTGGGATCATGACGATGAAGGAAATTCGAAAGAAACTTATTTTATTGATGCGGGTTCAAGAGGAGATTTTTTTTGGTATTTGGGCATGATTGCTGGGGAAGACGGCAATATGGTCTTGGGTGCAGAGGCAACATACTTATTGGAAACCTATCAGATAAAGAACAAAGAAATTAATTGCAAAACTTTTTCTCCAAGGGATGTTGGTGCAATTGAAGAAAATGGATTATTTGTTGGAATGGACTTTACGCAGGACGGAAAATACTTGTTTCGATGGGCTGCATATGAGCTGACAAATGACCTGTACGTACAATGCAAGGATGAAATAATCATTTCCGACATGGAAGGAGATACCTCGTCGGTTGATTTCAGAGATGCTTTTGCGGAGGAAGACTTGGAAGCATATGAGCCATTTGAATTGGTATCGTGGCCACTAGGGAAAGTCAGGGCATGTTCCGGAAATCAAATCTGGATTATGAGCCACGGAAAAACGGGAACGCAAAGGTTTTGTATTTTCGACCTGGATGGAAATAAGCGGATGGCGGTAAATGCAGATCAGGGACAGGCGTTCATGCAACCGTTCTTAAATGAAAACCTGGAAGTGATTTTACCCATACAAATGGATAATCGATTAGAATTACAGTGGTGTGACGTTGAGGCGAAAAGACTGCGTAAACTCACGGAATTTGACACTCGAAGGGATTTCATCAATGAATTCTGTGGGATGGAAGGAAATAACGTGTATTATCAAGCCAGGGATCCCGTTTCGGGTATGAGACTGGGCGTGGTTAGGTGGAACGTTCAAAACGGCGAGAGGGAATGGATTCTTGGGCTTGACGTTAACAATATGGCTGGGAGCACTAAGTGGTGGTGCTTTGATGAAAGCAATCTGCAGGCCATTTTTTTAAGTTGGGGAGGATACGGAATTACAAAGGATTGGATCATCTCAGTTTCAGACGAAAAGAATACAAATGAAAAAGAAATCATGAGGATTGCCGATTTTTCCGGAGCTTCAAACATTTTGAAAAAGGGTGCGTCTGTAGCTTCGATGGAGAACTTGGCGGTTACTTACCAATATGAAGATGCGTCAACGGAAGATGCCAGAAATCAAGTCTTAATTGAATTAGCCCAGGGAAAAGGTCCCGAAATCATGTTTGTAAGAATGGATGATTTTTATGATTTGAGTGAGAAAGGGATTTTGCTTGACGTAAGTTCCTATATTAGTGAAGAACGAAAAGGAGAACTATTGCCTGGAGCGCTAGAGATTGGCAGAATTGAAAACCGCATTTTGGGAATTCCGTTGGGAGTACGGATAGAAACTCTGGTCGTAGGTAAGGGAATTGGCAAAATCGAAGAATGGGACATTGACACGGTAACAAGGCTAATGGAGGAAGGCAGACTAAACGGTGCCCTAAAAGCATCATTTTTACCCAATTCCTATTTGGAACCGTTGCTCACGGTAAGCGTGTTGACAAGCTACATGTTGTCAAATTCCTTTTTAATTAACGCGGAACAAGGGAAGAGTAATTTTGACGATGAACGATTTATTAAATTATTACAATTAACGAGAAATGATCTTAGTAAAAAGGCGCAGACTGAAGACGAACAGAATGACCTAACCTGGATCTATTTGAATAATTATCCCGGATTGATTGAGTTTATGGCAAATGATTATCAAGAAAACAGAATGATGGGATTTCCTGAGCTGGAGGGGAAAGCAGCTTACTTGGTTGCTGCGGACGGCGTTCTTGTAATAAATAAAAACAATACTGACGACCAAGCGGTCAAGATTTTCCTGGAAAGCGTAACAAGTAAAGAGATTCAGGGGACAAGCGGTGATCCACAGATCAGCATTCGAAAGTTCAATCCGGCGGAATATCTTACGGTTGATAAAGAGGGAGTAGGATATTATTTTAATTCTTATCGTGCAGACCTGGTGGACGCCATGGAGCCAGATGACAATCCTTTGATACAGGCGGCTCAATTTCTTGAAAAATGTGTGCCGGCACCGAGGATAAGTTATCAGGTCCGGGACATTCTTTTAGAAGAACTGCGAGCCATGTACGCTGAAAACAAGAATGAAAAAGAAACGGCGATAATTATTAATAATCGCGTTCAATTATTTCTTGATGAGCAGTAAGAAAATGAAGTGGTGGAATATATGACGTAACATACGGAACTGGCAGTGGATAAACATCCGCTGCCGGTTTTTTGAGTTTGCGCGACTAAAACATGAATAAAGTGATCTAATCACAAAATAGATGATGCGAATGCTTGATTTTGTCAATTAACGGCGTAAATTTGCTACTTCCATAAAAACCTTCTTTCAAAGGCTAGAATGGTCTTGAAGGAGGTGAGGTCATGAAGACGTTGTACTTGCGATTGTTAAGTATCATCGCGGCAGTGGCAGGAGGAGCTGCGTTAGTAG
>JAILLF010000057.1 GCA_024693365.1 Acetatifactor sp.
CTTTTCCATCACCTCGAGGCCATCGATACCAGGCATTTCAATGTCAAGGAAGAGCAAAAGCATGCGATCGCCTTGATAGGCAAGCACTTCCTCACCCGACGAAAACATGGTGAACTGACATTCCATCTCCCGCTCGGCAAGGTACTCACTGCAAATTGTTTTTATTCGGTCGCGATAGGCTTCTTCATCATCGCAAATGCCAATGGTGATCATTTTCCCCTCCATGTCAAAAAAATACCTATTACATTTTACATGATATCAAAGAAAGTTCCGTTCCATATCTTACCACTTGTCACATTTCAAGTACTTACCACTTACCTTACCACTTTTCTTACCACTTTTAATCATCAAATTATGGTATTTTACGATACTTTACGATAGTTTTGCTCATCTAGCCTAAATTCTGTAACGCCAATAAATCCAAGCATATCGGCACTTTTCAGCCTTTATCTCTCCTCCACCACCTGGAAGACGTAAAACTTCAAATAATAACTGGAATCAGCCGCCCATAGGATCGGATGGTCAGGACCCTGGGTGCGGAATTCTACCTGGCGAAGACGCTTATGCGCACCGACAGCCGCTTCACGGATTGTCTTTGCGAAGAGCTCCGGATCCATGAAATGAGAGCAGGAACAGGTGCAAAGATATCCGCCGTTCTTCACAAGCTTCATGCCGCGCACGTTGATCTCGCGATAGCCCTTGACCGCCTGCTTAATGGAGTTGCGGGACTTTGTGAACGCGGGCGGATCCAGGATCACCACGTCATACTTTTCACCCTTCGCCTCCAATTCCGGTAAAAGTTCAAACACGTCCGCGCACTGGAATTTGACGGTATCCTCCAAGTGGTTAAGCGCCGCATTTTCCGTCGCCTGATCCACGGCTAGCTGGGACGCGTCCACGCCAAGCACGCTCGCTGCTCCGGCAATTCCGGCATTCAGCGCAAAGGAACCCGTGTGCGTAAAGCAATCCAGCACCTTCTTCCCCTTACAGAGCTTATGAATGCTGGCGCGATTGTTCTTTTGATCAAGAAAAAATCCCGTCTTCTGACCATCTTCCACGTCCACCATATAGTGCACGCCATTCTCAACGATCTCCACCTTTGTGTCAAAAGGTTCGCCGATGAAACCCTTGCTCGGCTCCATGCCTTCCTT
Organism: Acetatifactor sp.; assembly: GCA_024693365.1. Classification (GTDB taxonomy): domain Bacteria; phylum Bacillota; class Clostridia; order Lachnospirales; family Lachnospiraceae; genus Acetatifactor. Next base: position 1,152 of record JAILLF010000057.1, read on the forward strand.
CAGGCGCACCTTGGCATCGCTCCGCTCATATACGCCGCGGATTTCTATGCCATCCTCTTTCAAAACCTTTTTCAGCGCATCAATGATCACAAGCTTCCACCTGTCAATCCCAAGCGCCAGCGATTCCACCACCAGCACGTCCGAAAACTTGTCGATGACTATGCCCGGCAGGAAGTCCGCTTCTCCAAAAATCAGCCGGCAGCTCGAGGTATCTATGACTTCCTTGCGATAATTCCAAGCATCCCGCACGCGCTGCTCCATAAAAGCCTCGTCGATCACCGCATCCTTCCTTCGGGACAGCATTCTCACGGTGAGTTTCGAGTTTGTATTGATAAATCCCTGCCCCATGACGTAACCGTCGAAGTCATGCACCTCAACGACGTCACCGTTTTCAAACTCCCCTTCGATCTTCGCAATCTCATTGTCATAGACCCAGGCGCCGCCCGCCTTGATCGTGCGGCCCTCGCCCTTTTTCAAAATCACTGTTGCCATGTTTTCTCTTCCCCTTACTCTATTTCATTCTTTTTGACTCGTATCCCAATTTCGTTGATTGCGGTCATGTTCCGGCCTCGTTTTTCTTGACCCATTTCCGGATTTTCGCGACCCCGATCACATGCCAACTTCTTTTTTCCTTGACTCATTTTCAGGTTTTCGCGACCCATATCACATACATAACTTGGCGACTCCTGATTTTTGCATAAACTAGCCCTGCTAATCCCGTTTGCTTCACGTTTGTTGCATTTTTGTTTTGCTCAACCGGAGAAAAGCAACATATATTAACCTTCACTCTTGCCCTGTTGCATTTTAGGCCTCAGACAACCTAAAAAAGATCGCAATTCGTAACACCAAAGCCTCTCTCTAAGCCTCAATCAAATCACTACATAACGGTAACGGACTCCACTGCCCAGTCGGCGTCCTCGATCCGGTACGTGGCGCCGCAGTAAGGACACGTCTTGTTCTTCGTTGCGTCAAAGCTTGCGTGACAGGTCGGGCATTCCAGCTTCTTAATGGAAAAATTGTATTGAATCGGCACGTTCAGGTTCTTTACAAGCGTCACGCGAAGCTTTTCGTTGACGCCTGCCCTGACCCTTCCGTTCGTCACGTATGCATTCTCCAGAAAGACGTCCACCGTCACGTGAAGATATCCGTCCTTCTCTCTCATGCCCTTATAGCCCATGGCGCCGCGGAATATGACGTCCACCAGATCTTGAAAGCGACCTCCCAAAGGTGCTCCCACGTAAAAAGGCAGCTCCTGCGGATTCTTTGCAAACATAATCATCTTAAGGAGCGCAACCGTCTTTCCCGTAAGATATTCATAAGAAAACTCCGGACTATATCTCTTCATGAATGCCTCAAACCGCTTGCCGGCACCGATGGCGCCCATCATAGGTACGGTCTTTCCGGCCTCAAAAAAGAGTTTAAAAAGCAACGTAATGCTCGCCAGGAAATACCCCATCACGACGCCCATAAACGCTGAGATCAGAATCGTACCGATCAAGCTTCCAATCCTTAACGGGCTGAGCTCTCCCCGGGAAGCCATGCCGATCAGCATCCCAATGAGAATCACGATTCCCGTCCCGATCATAAATTTCATGAGATAATACTTCATTTCATTCCCCGCGAAGGAAAAATCCTTGACCAGGTAATGACTTGTGATTTTGGGATAAAGCTCGCTCATCTGAAATCTCGAGCCACAATACTGACAACCGCCAAGAAGATCCTTGATCTTTGAGGGCGCGCCGCACCCCGGACAAACGTAAATCTCGTCCTCTACGTTTACGCCGCCGATCACGTCCGTCTTAGTCTCATAGATTGTCATCTTGCTCTTTTGACGAAACGGCCTGCCGTTCCCAACCGCTATGTCGCGCTCCCACATGGAAGTATAATAGGCGACTTCGCTGACGTAATGCTTGTCCTTCCACTTCCGGGGCAGGTTTTGACCGTTCGACGTAAAGCCTCGCGGCGTGATATGATAACGGAGTTTCGTTCCTTTTTCCCGCAGGCGCTCCTGTTGAAGCTTCAAGGCATATCGCGTGTCCTGATCACCCTCGGTCAGCTCCTTCTCGCCGCTCATCGCCTCGTCAAGCTGCTCTATAAAACGTTCATAGATATTGTTGCTGTCCGCTTTCCAAACAACCTGCTCTTCCGCTGCCATCCTACCATCTCCCTCCCGTGAAAAACATCAACAAAGCTTAGTTTCATGACCCATCTCAGGATTTCCTCGATTGCGGTCATGCTTCATCTAGCATTTCCTTGATCCATTTCAAGATTTCCTTGGTTGCGGTCATACTCCGTCAACCGTTACGAAATCCCTACCAATATGAAGCATATCACGCGCGCACCTTTTTTACAATGAAAAAAGAACCGCCACCGGAAAAGTGACGGTTCTAATTAGTTCGTTCTTACCACAATCCTTCGATCGTGCCGGCGCCGCAGGCGAACGGTCCGGGAATCACGTTAACGCCCCTGGAGTCGCCCTTATAATCGCGGTCAAAGACAATGTCCGTACCGTCAGGATTCTCAAAAGGCTGCTCCGGTTCAAACGCCTTGCCAAGAGTATCCGTACAAACCATGGAACAAGTAAAGTCCTTGATGAGATCATACACGTTCGTCTTCAAAACAGGCTTTCCGCCATTCTCATCAATCTCCACAAATGCCGCGTCCGCATCATTTACAAGCCCGTTCTTCTCATTCTTCCATGCCTTCGCGCCATTTAAGTAAACGTTGCCTGCACTCCAAACGGGAAGATGTCTGTGATGATACTTGTCAAGCTTGCCCATGTCAGGCGTATCGGTGTCCATGTCAAACCAGGAAATCCACTCGTCATAGGTTGGATACTCCTCAAATACGTGCGTTCCTACCTCATAATTGTCCTGATCCTTGTCTTCCTTGTCAGAAGGCCACTTCTGGATAAAAATGTTGTTGTAAAATCTGTCATCACCGTGAAGGATCGTCATAAAGCCGCAAACCTCCGTGCGATGGGGAATGTGATACGGCGTATACCTCTGACGAAGCTTACCCTCTACCATGTTGTCACAGCCTGCCCCGACAAACGTAAAGCTGCCGCAGATCAGGTTATGCACCATGGCAACGCCCTCCGTTGCCATGCGGAGCGATACGTCGGACAACAGAATGTTATTGTCGATCAGCGTTGGGCCATGTCCCACCTCAACAAAAATATCCTGACTCTCCATGCCGCCGCCAAGACGCTTTGCGAAGGCAGGCCGCTGATTATCATGCAGGAGATTCTGCGTGATGCGCGTGCCCTGTGCCTCCCAGTCCGTCCAGATGCCCATGGTACAGTGATGAATGTAATTCCTGCGCATCGTTACGTCAATGGCCGCATGCATCTTGATGCCGGCAATTTCCGCACCGCCAAGCTCCATCATGTTGTTAATGTGATGGATGTGATTGTCCTCGATGATGGAGAACACGCCGCCCATGCGGCCGATGATGCCGCCCTGCTCACAGTTGTGGATATTGTTGCGACGGATAATATGGCTGCCAACCTTCTCCTTCAGCCAGCCATGATACTGGCCGCGGCATACCGCGTCGCGCTCCATCTGGGTAGGGCTCTTTACGTGCTTATAGGTGAAATAATGATCATTTGCAGGATCATAATACTTACCGATACAGATTCCCGCACACTTACTGTCACTGATCTCGCAATCCTCGATGATCCAGCCCTTCGACCAGTTCGGGCCGATCATGCCGTCCTGGAATGCTGCGGGAGGTGCCCAGGTCGTTGCCGCCTTGCTGATTTTAAAGCCGCTGACCGTAATATAGCCAACGCCCGTCTTTGAAGGGAAGAAGCACTCCCGGCGAACGTTGATTTCCACCGTCTCCTGATTCGGATCCTTGTCCTGGAAATTCACGTAAAATACCGTGCGGCCGTCTGCCTGCTCGGCATACCACTGATAAACGGAATCCTCCGGCACCCAAGACGTCTCCGACTTCTTTGCTTCCTTGCAGGCCTCAATGCCAGCAGCCTCATAGAAAGCCTTCCCATTCATATATACGCAGCCCGTGTGCTTGGAGCGGCCTGCAAAATACCAGTCGCCGTATACGTAAGTCGTATAGGGATTATATTTTCCAAAAATGCCATTGTCCACGCTGGCAGTCCAAACGGTGCCGTCATACTTCTTCCAGCCGGTCAAAAGCTCCGCGCCCGTGATATGCGCGCCAAGAGGCTCCACGCTCTTGTAAGAGATCCTGGCCTCCTTCGTTCCAGCGTTCTTCGGATCCACGTACTCACGATACGTTCCCGGATACACCAGAACCTCATCGCCGGGCTGTGCCACCTTTGCGGCATCGCCGATCCGCTTAAAGGGCATCTCCTTGGAACCATTTCCGTCACGGCCCGCCTTTGCGTTTACGTACCAAATCATGTCTGTTGTCCTCCTTTTTCCTTACAGTTTTGCTCTAACCCTTTATCCAGGCCCGTCTTCCGCAGGCTTTCGCCTGCACCGGGTCACTACTCCATGCTCATCAGGATTGCCCTGCAGGGTGCTCCGTCAGAACCCCCAAGATTCAGCGGCGCACAGTTCAACAGATACGTGCCCTCATCTACCTCACTAAGCCGGATGCCCTCCAAAAGCACAATCTCTGCTCCCAGCATGATCAAATGCACCGCCATCGGCGCATCCTCCGGTCCAACGGTCTGCGATTCATTGCCAAACAAAAGCAGTCCCGCTTCCGCGAATACCTTAGCCGCATCCTCCGTGACCACGGCCTTCCCCTTCACGAGAATTCTCCGCGCCGCCTGGGAATCCGTCTTTCGCGCCTTTCCCAGGATAGTCATGGCATCCTCCGCCGTTATCTCTCCCTCATGCTCCGCAACGTAAGCCGGACCGACAAAACGCTCCAGCGCCACCTGTTCAATCGTCTTCCCGCCCTTTATGAAATGATAGGGAGCATCCACGTGAGTTCCATTGTGCGCGCACATCTGAAATGCCGTGAGATTGCAAACATCTCCATTTTCGATCTGCAACATCACTTGCTTCTCCGGCGCCGGATCCCCGGGATATACCTTACATGAAAACACTTCCTGCGAGATATCATATACTTTCATTGCCCTACCTCCATTTCTGACTTACGCCCCAGTCCAAATCTCCGTCTTTTCCATTATAGCATACCGAGCCCCCTTGCGCCTACAATTTTCTGTCATTTTACCCTTGACATTTACCACTTTTTTATATATTATTTTACTGTTACCAAGGCGGCGCGTGGCTCAGCTTGGTAGAGCGCTGCGTTCGGGACGCAGAGGTCGCGTGTTCGAATCACGTCGCGCCGATTAAAAACGGGACATCATGCAGATGATGTCCCGTTTCTTTTTTGCCCTTTATTTCCAGCATTTCTCACACGATTTAGAATTGTCAGTTTCTCTTTTCTCATATATTAAATTCCCAATTTCCCATTTATTTTTCATTAAAAATCGACCTCCGTCTACGAATTGTCTACGAATTTTTTCTAAAACTTGATTTTTTTAACAAGAAAACTGCCCCAAAAATCCGTCCAGATTCTGAGGGCAGTTTCCTATTGAAGCTGGATCAGTGAACTCATTTTTGCCGAAATCTCTTCCTTGGCCTGCCCAGACTTTACCTTGCTATAAATCTTCAATGTCGTCTCTGGGTCTGCATGCCCGACCCACTTTTGAATCTGCTTGATGTCAAATCCCTCATGTACCAAAAGGGTCATGTTGTCAAAGAAGATTCCGAGATCCGTAACGGATCCCTTCGACTTTTCCCAAAGCCATTCGTCCGCGCAAATGAGGAACGCCGCCGCAAGGTACCTGCCGCTTGAAAGCATCCTTTCCTTGCATGAACCGTTAAGCAGGCCGTTAAAGCGCAGTCTGTGGCCATCGTCCCTAAACAGGTCCTCGTCCCCGTTTCGCGATTGCGCGTCACGCCTAAGCCGCCCTGGGACCTCATATCTTTCCATCCTAAGCTTCATTTCCTCCTTTCCTTCCTTTCCAAAAACGTCGTCCATCTCAAGATCCGTCTGCGAGATCCTGATTCCGCTTCGCCTTTGTCTAAATCCAGGCACCTGCCTCATCATCACTTCCAACAGGTACGCCTCCCCGTCTTCCTTTGTAAAAAACATTTCTTTCCTCCGTTACCTTTCCGCGTGATATTTTTTCCGGCGAATGATTTTGGGCACAAAAAAAACACCATGCCGCGAGGGGGCGGCAGGTGCTTCCTCTTTCCAAAACCTGTGCGCAAAAAAGAAAAGAAACGGGACCGAAGCCTTTTTGTTTTCGCCCGTCTCATTTCTTTTCGCAGTTTAATATTATCACGTTCAAAAATGCCCTGCAACCGACACGCGGTAAGCAGCTGGTAAGCACTAGGTAACCATTCGGTAATCCCTACTCTTCAATTTATCGAACAATTCAACGATAAACTGTTTTGCTGCTTCTGCGGTACCGGTATCACATCCCAAAATTCTCTCTATAATATCTAATAATTCCGGAACAACAAAGAGATTTTCTACTTCCGCTACTCCCAAAGTGTAAATACCGTCAGCTTTGAGCATATCTATTTCATGGTCGCCACGAAAGTCACGGTCTATAATTCCATAAACTTCAATTGATTGTAGTTTT
>JAILLF010000010.1 GCA_024693365.1 Acetatifactor sp.
GACCACCCTTTCCACCGATCCCAAGAGACTGCTCATCGGTGATGACGAGCACGGCTGGGACGACAACGGCGTGTTCAACTTCGAGGGCGGCTGCTACGCTAAGGTTATTGGCCTTGATAAGGAGTCTGAGCCTGACATCTACAATGCGATCAAGAGAAATGCTCTTCTTGAGAACGTAACGGTAGCTGCTGACGGCAAGATTGATTTCGATGATAAGAGCGTAACCGAGAACACCCGCGTATCTTACCCCATCGATCACATTAACAACATTGTACTGAAGGTTAATCCTACCTCCTCAGGTCCTGCAGCGAAGAACGTGATCTTCCTGAGCGCAGATGCATTCGGAGTACTTCCTCCCGTATCCATCCTGACTCCTGAGCAGACCCAGTACTACTTCCTTTCCGGATTTACTGCAAAGCTTGCTGGTACCGAGCGCGGCATTACCGAGCCTACCCCTACCTTCTCCGCATGCTTTGGCCAGGCATTCCTGGAGCTCCATCCTACCAAGTACGGCGAGGAGCTGGTTAAGAAGATGCAGAAGAGTGGTGCAAAGGCTTACCTTGTAAATACCGGTTGGAATGGCACCGGCAAGAGAATCTCCATCAAGGATACCAGAGGAATCATCGATGCAATCCTGAATGGTGACGTTAACAATGCGCCTACCAAGAAGATCCCCATCTTTGACTTTGAGGTTCCTACTGCACTTCCAGGAGTTGATCCTGCGATCCTCGATCCCAGAGACACCTACGCTAATGCTTCCGAGTGGGAGACCAAGGCAAAGGATCTTGCTGAGAGATTCATCAAGAACTTCAAGAAGTATGAAGGCAATGAGGCTGGTAAGGCATTGGTTGCTGCAGGCCCTCAGCTGTAATTTCAAGCCAGAATATGAAAAAGCGGATAAAACTGCCGCATAAGTAATACGCAAGCCCCATGGTGAACCGAAAGACATTTGCCATGGGGCTTTTTGTGACGTTTGTCACTTCCTGTAAACAGGAAAACAGTGACGTATGGCACGTACGCCAGAGGAAGCAAGTTTGATAAAATAAGAGTAGATAAGCAAAGGAAAGGAGAACGTCCATGGATATTCTGATACAGGTTTTTGGCGGGTTAGTCATAATTGTAGGTTCTTTATTTGTGATTGCTTCCATTGTGTTGTTCATTAAGGATGGCATAGATTCAAAAAAAGAAGGACGGAGCAGAAAAGTAATCTATACGTTGATGTTTATCGTTAGTATGGTGATCGTAGGATTATTTATAGTGGGCGTCATATTTTTAAACATTCTTGCAATGCTTATCATGAGGAGTATGTAACGTGAGTGATCGTACGTTTATCAGATTATTGATCATCGTGGTTCTGTTGGGAATGCTGGTGACTGTTGCTCATTGCATTTATATTTACTTTGCCTATCAGAATTCTTCAATCATACAATTTATTGCGAGGGAGTTGTGGCTGTGAAGAAGATTATCGCTATATCGGGAATTATTTTCCTGTTTATAATTGTAAACGTCTTCTTGTACGTGACAATTACAAGCCGCCTTGCCAATAATTTCAGCGGTACAAGCCAGCTTAAAATGGTTGACGTGGCAAAATTCCTGCCATTTGAGGAGACCTCAGAACTTGCTAGAACAGGTTCGTCATTGAAATTTCAAAGGGATGATGACTTACCTGTATTAGACGGTGCGGCTGCCCTTGTTCCGGTTTATGCATCGGTAATAGAGAATTGCTATCCCGCGGGATGCGTCACTTATGAGGGCGGCGTGTTTTCTGATGATAATTACTATGGTGAGAATTTTGCCCCTGACAGCGTGATGCAATATCAAAACACCGTCAGAGGATTTGATGCACTCGTTGAGGGCTCCGTTGACCTGTTTTTTACGGCGCATCCTTCGAAAGAGCAGATGCAGTCTGCTAAGGAAAAGGACGTCGAGCTGGAGATCGTGCCGATCGGTTTGGAAGCATTTGTATTCTTTGTAAACAAAGACAATCCCGTGGGCGGACTTACGACGGAACAGATACGGTCCATATACAGGGGAGAGATCACAAACTGGAAAGAGGTTGGCGGCGCTTCAAAAATGATCAATCCGCTGACCAGAATAAAAGGCTCCGGCAGTCAAACCATGATGGATAAGTTTATGGAAGACAAGATGCTGACATCCAGACGGCTTCTGTCCGTATTTGGCGCAGGGATTGGTTATTCCTTCCGATATTATCTTTCGGGCATGGTGGCAGATGATCACGTCAAAATGCTGGCCGTTGACGGAATCTATCCGAGTGCAGAGAACGTAAGAAACGGTTCCTATCCTATCAGCACGAAATTCTATGCCGTTTATCGCAAGGATAATCAAAATGAAAAAGTCGCCAGACTTGTTGATTGGCTGTTGTCCGAGGAAGGACAAACAATGATCGAAGCTTGCGGTTACGTGGGATTATCTGACGAATCTTAATTTATACGTTGACACCTTTCGGATTTTTCCGAGAGGTGTTTTTTTGATGGGAGTGGAAAAAACTATTTACTAATGAAAAAAAATGACGTATAATATGTTTCGCGTATGCCCGAACGGGGTACGAAAGGTAATGATTTAGGATGGAAGGGATTGGAAAATGAACAGTTTGACGGAGATCAGATGGCATGGCCGCGGAGGCCAAGGCGCCAAGACGGCGGCTCTTTTGTTGGCTGACGTGGCATTTCAGCTTGGAAAACACGTGCAGGGCTTTCCTGAGTATGGCCCTGAGAGAATGGGTGCGCCCATTACCGCTTATGACAGGATCAGTGATAACCAGATCCGCGTGCACTCCAACATTTACGAGCCCGATTACGTGGTAGTCGTGGATGACACGCTGCTCGAGTCCGTTGACGTAACGGCTGGCTTGAAGAAAGAGGGTGCCATTTTGATCAACACCACGAAGTCCAAGGAGGAGATCATTCCTCACTTAAAGGGCTACGAGGGTGAGGTTCATATCATTGACGCGAGAAAGGTCTGTCATGAGACGCTTGGAAAGTATTTCCCCAACACGCCCATGCTGGCTGCGATCGTAAAGGTATCCGGAGTAATTGAGCCTGAGACCTTTATCAATTTGATGAGAGAATCCCTGGAACATAAATTTGCGAAAAAACCGGAGGTGCTGGACGGTAACATGAAGGCACTCCGTTTGGCGATGGAGGAGGTGCACTAATGGCTTTACCGGCAAAAGAAATCGATGAACACGTAGTTTGGCAGGACGTAACGGAAGGCCTGCAGATCCATGAGCCTGCAACCAGCAAGGGATTTTTGACCGGACAATGGCGTACCAACACGCCCGTCTGGAGTAAGGAGAAGTGCAAGCAATGTCTGCTCTGCGTTCCTTATTGTCCCGACAGCTGCATTATCGCAAAGAACAATAAGAGAGAAGAGTTTGATTATGACCACTGCAAGGGCTGCGGCATTTGCGTAAAGGCTTGTCCCTTTGGTGCCATCGAGATGAAGGAGGGACAATAAGATGAGCGTACAAGGAATTCCTCAGAGAATGTCCGGAAATGAGGCGGTTGCGGAAGCCATTCGTCAGATCAATCCCGACGTCATGCCTGCATTTCCCATTACGCCTTCCACGGAGATCCCGCAGTTTGTATCCAGCATGATCTCCAATGGTCAGGTAGATACCGAATTTATTCCCGTAGAGAGTGAGCACAGTTCCATGAGTGCTGCCATCGGTTCCGAAGCGGCAGGCGCAAGAACCCTGACGGCAACCTCTTCTTGCGGCCTTGCCTTCATGTGGGAGGTATTATACGTGGCAGCGTCCAATCGTCTGCCCATCATGCTGGAGCTTGTTAACCGTGCGCTTTCCGGCCCCATTAACATCAATGCGGAGCATTCCGACAGCATGGGCGCCAGGGACAGCGGCTGGCTTCAGATCTATGCAGAAAACAATCAGGAAGCTTATGACAATACGCTTCAGGCATACCGCATTGCGGAGCACCCTGACGTAAAGCTTCCCATCATGGTATGCCAGGACGGTTTCATCACCAGCCATGCCGTAGAAAACATCACGCTCCTTCCTGATGCTCCCGTAAAGGAATTCGTGGGAGAGTATCATCCGGAGCATTATCTCCTCAAGGAAGACGAGTCCATGGCCGTTGGCCCCTATGCCGTTTCCCCTTATTGCATGGAGGCAAAGCGTGCGCAGGCACAGGGCATGATCAACGCGAAGAAGGTCATTTTGGAAGTCGCTGAGGAATTTGAAAAGCTGTCTGGCAGAAAATATGGATTCTACGAGGGCTATTGCTTAGAGGATGCGGATTATGCGCTGGTAGCCATTGGCAGCGTTTGCGGTACCATTAAGGATGCCATTGATAAGCTTCGCGCGGAAGGCAAGAAGGTGGGGCTTTTGAAGATCCGCGTGTTCCGTCCCTTCCCCGGTGAAGAGTTTGCGAATGCGCTGAAGCATTGTAAGGCAGTTGGAATCCTTGACAGAAGTGAAGGCTACAACAGCGTTGGCGGACCGGTTGGCGCAGAAGTTACCGCGGCAATGTACCGCGCGAAGTGTCAGGCGGAGACCGTAAATATCATTTATGGTTTGTCTGGCCGTGACGTAAGGGTTTCCGACGTGGAGCGCGTTTACGAAAAGCTTGAGAAGCTTGCTGTGGGAGAGAACGTCTTTGGATCTTATCCCTACCTTGGTCTTAGAAGTGCCGATGAATCAGATTGTGTTTAAGATGGCGCAGTGAATGAGGAGATCAAAGAAAACTACGGCGATTTGATTCAAACGGAATAAATATCGCTGAAGGCAATTGAAATTAGGAGAAGAATGATGGAGCAGAGAGCTTTTAATTTTAGAGAGATTCAGGCGAGGGAGGAAAGGCTTGCTCCCGGACACAGAATGTGTGCGGGCTGCGGCGGAACCATCGCCGTTAGAAACGTACTGAAGGCCCTTCATCCCGGGGACAAGGCCGTGATCGGAAATGCCACGGGATGCCTTGAGGTTTCCTCTTACATGTATCCCTATACGGCATATGAGGACAGTTACATCCACAATGCGTTTGAAAATGCCGGCGCGACGCTTTCCGGCGTGGAGACGGCTTATCACGCGTTGAAAAAGCGGGGGAAAATCGGTTCTGAGTACAAGTTTATTACCTTTGGCGGTGACGGCGGTACCTATGACATCGGACTGCAATCCCTTTCCGGCGCCATGGAGCGCGGTCATGACATGGTTTACGTATGTTATGACAACGGCGCGTACATGAACACGGGCATTCAGAGATCCTCTGCAACGCCCATGTATGCCGATACCACGACAACTCCCGTGGGTACGCAGTCGAATGGTAAGCCGCAGTCCAGAAAGGATCTTGCGACCATTATTGCAGCCCATAACATTCCTTACGTTGCGCAGACGACCTTTATTGGCAACATGAAGGATCTCTACGTAAAGGCGGAACGCGCAATCTATACGCCCGGTGCGGCATTCCTGAATATCATGGCTCCCTGCCCGAGAGGCTGGCGCTATGACGCTCCTGACATCATTGAGATCTGCAAGCTTGGCGTTGAGACCTGCTATTGGCCTTTATTTGAAGTGGTGGAAGGCGAGTGGAGACTGAATTATCAGCCGAAGCATAAGCTTCCGCTGGAGGATTTCTTGAAGAAGCAGGGAAGATTCAAGCATCTGTTTAAGCCCGGAAATGAATATTTGATCGAGGCATTCCAGGCAGAAGTCGATAAGAGATGGGAAGAATTGCTCAAAAAATGTAATTAATAACCGCAATTATCAGAAAAAATACCTAAAATGGCAAATTTTTCTGTTGAATTTTTGAGGCAGATGGGTTATAATAAAACTAACCTGAAATGTTCGATAAAGCTTGTTAGTTTTGAACCTACATTTACTTTCATGGGATTCTTACATTGCCAAGCGGCTGTCAAGCCCTCACTCCCAGGCATGCCTGGACCAGAGGATTGGAAGGGAAGGCAAAAACTTGGTTGCGGTTACCCACCTGGCGCGAGCTAGGAGTCAAAAAACAAGACGCGGCATTTCGGGGGCAAAAAAAGCGTCCGACGGATGCGGTACAAAAGATAAAAAGCAGCTTTTCGGGAGACCGGAAGCTGCTTTTTATTTCTCAAGTCTTACGGGAGCCGGAGGATGGGATGAGTAATATTCCTAAAAATATCAGGGTGAGAATGTGGGGCTTTGCCTGTGCTGCCTTATTACTGATTCTAATCAGTGTAAGTTGGTTGAATGCGTTTCGGGCAAAGGATGCGAAAACAAATGAAGAGATTGAAACGGCGGAAGCACCGGTGCCGTTAAAAATCATAGAGACGCCGGCGACTGAAATGACGTCGCAGGCGGATGCCTCGCGTGAGCCTTCGCTAGTAGAACTGGCGAAGCGAAGCGTGCGGGTTTTGATCAGAACTTCACGCTTTGAGAATCTGTTTCATAAAGAATTGTTGATCAGCTCGGATCAAAAGTGGTATTTGGAGTATGGGGAAGAGCAGGAAAAACGAGAATGGCATGATGCCGGAGAGACGATATGGATCACGGAAGAAAGCATGTTCTTTTCACGCGAAAGCAGTTGCGTTCAAATTGGAACCGCGGAGACAAATGGGAGAATTATCTTAAAGAACGTAGAGCGGGAACAGGGCGCTCCTTCTTATCGCGGAACTTTGGAGATCCGGAAGCTTTCAGACGGAATGATGGTCATCAATTCGCTGGGACTTGAAGAATACCTTCACGGCGTTGTGCCAAGTGAAATGCCTGCAAGTTACCCTAGGGAAGCCTTAAAGGCACAGGCAATCTGTGCGAGAACGTATGCAGTTAGCCATTTGTTAACTCCGGGTTATCCGGATTTCAACGCGCATTTAGATGATTCCACGGCTTTTCAGGCATATGGAAACCAACCGGAACAGGAAAATGCGTCAAATTCCATAGAAGAGACGAAGGGAATGGTGTTGTTGACGAGGGAAGGCGTTTTAGCAGATACGTTCTATTATTCCACTTCCTGTGGAAAGGGGACGGACGTATCCGTATGGGACGACGCGGGAGGAAAGATGGTGAATCCTTTTATGGAAGCCGTTGATGATCCGGATTTCCTTTTAGAGGAATCCCGGGAAGACTTGGAATATGAATTGCCTTGGTACCGCTGGACTTATGAAGTACAGAAACTGGACCTTGGGGCATTTGAAAGCAGATTACAAGCACTCATGGAAACTGACGAACCGTTCAGGATAAATATACTTCATGATCTGGTGGTTACTAAGCGCGCAAAAGGCGGCGCCGCAAAGGAGCTGGCTATCATTTCTGAGGAAGGCACCTACTGGATCAGGGGGGAGAGAAGGATCAGGGAACTGCTTTGCGACGGAAAAACAATGGCAAAAAGAAAGGACGGAAGCGAAAGCTTTTGTTCTAAGTTGCTCCCAAGCGCATTTTTCTTGATGGAAATTGGGAAAAAGGACGGAAAAGTGGCAGGATATCGATTGACGGGCGGCGGATTTGGCCATGGCGTTGGCATGAGCCAGAACGGTGCGATGAAAATGGCGCTTCAGGGAAGGGAGGCCGAAGATATTTGAAATACTATTATGATGACTGCATCTTGTTTAAGGTGGAATGACGGAGGGCGTATGATAAAAAGGATTCGGAGTTTTGGCAAAGATGTTGGAAATCAGAACCTTAACGCATTTGCGGCGAGTACGGCTTTTTTCTTTTTTCTCTCGCTCGTGCCCATGCTCATTATGATCTGCACGATTCTTCCATATACGCCTCTGACGGAGGAGAACCTGTTGTATGCGATTAATGGGATCATACCGGAAAAGATGGTTCCCCTGGCAGAGGGCGTAATACGGGACGTCTATGAAAAATCGGAGGGATTATTGCCGATTGCAGTGCTGCTGACTTTGTGGTCAGCAGGAAAGGGCATGCTTTTACACGGCAGTAATGCTGGTCATGGTAGTGCTTTGCCTTTCTGTGATGGTATTTGGCAATCGTTTTGTGGACATGCTGTTATATAAACTGCCAAGCCTCCAGCCACTTGTGGCAATGCTCATGAAACTCCGTTTCTTGGCAATCTGGGTTTTGTTAACCTTTTTGTTTGCGGCAATCTATTCGTACGTGCCAAACGGTACGCTAAAATTCCGTGCGCAGATTCCGGGAGCTGCGCTTACTGCCGTCGGATGGAGCGTATTCTCGTGGGGGTTTTCCATGTATGTTGACTGGACGGATTATAGCGTCTACGGGAGCCTTGCACTGATCATTTTAATCATGTTGTGGCTGTATTTTTGCAGGTACATCATTCTAATTGGGGCATATATTAACAAAATTTTTATAAATTTGGAAACTCAGGCGAGGGACGGAAAAGCCCCAAAATTGGGAAAAACGCACGATAAGCAGTCGTAACGTGGATAAGTTTGTGGATTAATACGTGGAAACGGTATAGATTCCTTCTTGACTTTTCATGCGTTATTTTGTAAAATGATACTGAATTATTTGAATGGAGAAGTATGGTATTCGCTTGAAACCAGATTTGTTCGCTTATTACGTGACGATGATTAGGCGATGATCGACGAGGATTATGGAACAAAACAAGAATCAAAACAGAAGAAATCCATGGGGAATCATAGCCGTGGTATTGGCATTGGGCGCTTGCGTCTGCATAGGCTTTCTGATCAAAACGACAATTGACAGCAAGAGAAAAGCTGATGAAATGTCTGATCTGGTGAAAGTCATAACGGGTACGGAGATTAGCGCGACTTCTTCCGAAGTTTCTCAAAGCTCTGAAAGTACCTCGTCAAGCGACAGCGTGGAACCGACGGCGACGCCGGAACCGGTGGATCCTTTTGAAGAAAGCATTCGGCTTGCCCAGGAGGCAGGAGCTCCCGTTCCTGATTTGGAAATTGACCTGAAGAATTTGCAGGAAACCGTAAATGCTGACATCTATGCATGGATTTACGTGCCGGGCACGAAAGTGAATTACCCTATTTTACAGCATCCGACGGATGATTCTTATTATTTGAACTATAATCTCGACGGAAGCAAGGGATATCCGGGCTGCATCTATTCAGAGAAGACGTACAATAATAAAGATTTTACGGATCACAACACGGTTCTCTATGGCCACAACATGAAAAATGGAACAATGTTTGGCAGCATTCACAGATATGAGGATGAAGAATTCTTTAACGAGAACCGATACATATACGTATATACGCAGGAAAAATTGTTGGTTTACAAGATTTTTGCCGCATACGTTCACAGCAATGAACACTTGCTGTACAATCATAATTTTGATCTTCCGGAAATGGCAGCGCTCTATTTTGAGACCATAAGGACGGAGCGGAACATGAACCGGATTTATGATGACAGTATCGAACTAAGCGGTGAAGAGTATTTTATAACGTTATCCACTTGTATCAATAATAAACCTGAGAATCGATTTTTGGTGCAGGGAGTATTGATCAATGAAGAATAGTTTCAAGATCCGCCGTGGCGTCCTAAAGTTTTTGATGTGGCTTATTATTATATGCATCATTGGATTTGCAATTTTTTTGGGACTTAGGATTTCCGGTAAAAACAGGCTGTATCGTAAAAGTGAAAACAAGAGACCTGACCTGAACGTGGCGATGACTGACTGGGTCGTGGAAGAGAGCAATGAAGCTGAGGCTTCCGCAGAGACGGTTCCCTTGATCCAGATCGATGAAGATAATGAAAACTGGGAAGAGGGAGACATACGATATAAGGGCGTTCACTACCGATATAATGACGAAATGCTCACGTTCCTTTTTCTTGGCATTGACAAGAAGGGGACGGTAAAGGAAGCGAAGGATTCCCTCGATGGCGGTCAGTCAGATGCAATCTTCCTTTTGGCATTGAATCCGAAAACCATGGATGCTTCCGTTATTGGCATTAACCGTGATACCATGACTGACGTTGACATGTATTCCCAAAACGGGACGTTCCTAGGTACCGTGAAGGCACAGCTTACGTTACAGCATGGTTACGGAGACGGAAAAGAGCAAAGTTGTGAAAGAAGTGTTGCAGCCGTTTCAAAATTGTTTTATAATTTACCCATTCATGGGTATTGTGCCATCAACCTCGGAGCCGTTCCCAAGATTAATGATGCCGTAGGCGGCGTTGAATTAGTCGCATTAGAGGATATCGGCAAAGCCAATAAATTGGTTTTCAAGGAAGGCCAAAAGGTTCATCTGAAAGGCGATCAGGCCATTACGTATCTTCAGTCGCGTGACTGTACCAGCTTTGGGAGCGCGGGAAGAAGGACGGAGCGGCAAAAGCAATATTTGCTTGCCTATGCCGATACGGCAAAAAAAGCCGTAAAAAAAGACGTATCATTGCTAGTCACGTTATATAATACCATTAAAAAATACATGGTAACGGACGTGACGATAGATGAGGTAAGTTATTTCTCAACACAGGTTGCCGATTATAAATTTGACAAGGAACACATGTATTCAATTCCCGGCGAAACACAGATGGGAGAGAAATTTGAAGAGTTCTACGTCGATGAAAAAGGCATGTATGAATTGATACTGAAGGTCTTCTATGAAGTAATCGAAGATTGACGGTAACCGCTTTTATTTTGGTATTAGGCCGTAAGGCTTGATATAACCACATGATTCTTAAAGAAAGGAGGACCAATCCAATGAAAAAGTTTATGAGAACGATTGCTCTTACCGTTGCAGCCGTATTAGTATTCGGCATGACGGTATTTGCAGCCGGCAGTACTTCTACGACGACCACCGATGCTAACCAGCAGCTTGCTACGCAGATTGCTCAGGATAACATCGACATGAACTACACCGCTACCGGTGCTAAGTTCGATGGCCTTAAGCCTGACTGGCTTGCTCGTGCAAGAAAGTATGCTGCTGATCATGGTCTTGGCGAGATCTACACGGTTTCCAACATCACCCATGACGGTCCTGCTACTGTTTCTTTCAAGAGCAAATATGCCGCTGCCAATGGTGAGTATTATATGCTTCACTACATCGGCAAAGACTGGCAGAATGATGCTGCATATGATCCTGAAGCTTGGGTAGTAATTCCTATTACCAACAATAATGGAACTCTTACCTTCAGCTCCGATTCCTTCTCACCTTTCGCTTTAGGTAAGGGCGCAGCTAAGGCTGTTGTTGCTCCTAAGACCGGTGAGGTTATCGCTATTTCTGCAATCCTTGCTATGATGATGATGGCAGGTGCAGTTGTTTGCGCAAAGAAGGCTCGCCTTCAGAAATAATAAAGGATGTTTATCATTCTTTGTGATTAATCATGCATGATTAGTTAAAAATTTAGTATTACCAAGACATTCTTTTTGACATGTGGTTTTCTTGTGGAGTCAAGGCGGGAAACCGTTTTGGCTCCACGGGATAAAAAGACTTGACAATTTCGCGGTAATTCATTAGAATACCAACATATAAAGGCGATGAAGGTGCAAACAGACCGTTAAGGTCGCCGTAGGAACTCATTTTCCTAAACGGATCAGAGAGGGAATGCCACCGGCTGAAAGCTTCCCAGGTAAAGATGAGATTTTGAATTTCCCACCGGAGCTGCTTTGATGAAGGTCGCAAGACGAATAGTTGAAGCCGGAAGCGTCCGTTATCCGCATAAGAGCGTCTGGTCCATGGATTTTTTCAAAGTGATCAGGAAGCAGGGTGGTACCGCGTAGACATATTTACGTCCCTTACACAGGTTAGCTGTGCAGGGGATTTTTTATTTGGGAAAAAAGCGTCCGCGTGACTGCAAAACGGCAGGGCGGACGGTTGTAAGGATAAAGGAGGAAAGAAGCATGAGCGAGAGATTTGACGAGATCAAACAGGAGATTTTGGATGGCATTGGCGGACTTGCAAGTTCTAAGGCCGTTTATGAATTCAAAAAGCAGTTTTTGGATTCTAAAGCCGGCAAGATCGGCCTTCTGATGAAAGAAATGAAGAACATTGCGCCGGAGGAGCGCGCTAGCTTCGGTAAGGGCGTTAATGACCTAAAGGAATGGGCACAGCAGCGCTTTACGGATCTGGATGAAATGATCAAGGCGAAGGAATTAGAGCGTCGTTACGAACAGGAAAAGATCGACGTGACGGAACCCGGCGAGGAGATGAAATCCGGAAATCTGCATCCCATTACCCAGATGAGAAACGAAATCATAGACGTGTTTTCGGGCATGGGTTTCGAGGTGTTTGAGAATAAAGAGATAGAGAATGATTATTACAACTTCACTGCGCTGAATACGCCTAAGGATCATCCGGCAAGAGACATGCAGGATACGTTTTATCTCTCTCCGGAATTCCTGCTGGCAACGCAGACTTCTGCAGCGCAGATCCATACCATGGAAGCAAAGAAGCCTCCGATCAAGATTCTTTGTCCCGGTAAGGTATTCCGTTCGGATGACGACGCGACGCATTCTCCCATGTTCCATCAGATGGAAGGCTTGGTCGTTGACAAGAAGATCACGCTTTGCGACTTAAAGGGCATGCTTGACGTGTTCGTGCAGAAGATTTACGGCGAAGGTACGACGACCAGACTGCGTCCTTCCTATTTCCCGTTCACGGAGCCTTCCGTTGAGGTGGACGTCAGCTGCTTTGAATGCGGTGGAAAGGGATGTAAGCTTTGCAAGGGAACGGGCTGGATCGAGATCCTTGGTGCCGGCATTGTAAACCGCAAGGTATTGCAGAACTGCGGAATCGATCCTGATGAATACAGCGGCCTGGCATTTGGCATTGGCCTTGAGCGTGCCACCATGCTGAAATATGGCATCAACAACATCAAGCTGTTGTTCGAGTCAGACATAAAAGTACTCGAGCAGATCGATAATAATTAGGATGCGGAAGATAGGAGGATAAAGACATGTTAGTGCCACTCAGTTGGTTAAAGGAATACGTGGACGTGAACGTTAGCGCGGAGGAACTGGAAAAAAAGCTTTTCTCCTGCGGCTTTGAAGTAGAAGAATTAAAGGAGGTTGGCAAGGACGTAAGCAACGTGGTTGTTGGATACGTGGAAGAGTGCGAACCCATTCCCGAGACGCATTTACACGTTTGCAAGGTAAATGCAGGCAGTCACGGAACCTTTCAGGTATGCTGCGGTGCGGACAACGTGCAGGCGGGCGGAAAGTATCCCGTTGCGCTTGTGGGCGCAAGCGTATATGCCACCGCAAAAGATCATAAGACCGTGGAAGGCGTGATGACGATCAAGAAGGGTAAGCTTCGCGGATATGATTCCGAGGGCATGCTTTGTTCCGGCGTGGAGCTTGGCGTATCCGAGGACATGTTCCCAGGTGCGGGATATAATGGGCTTCTCGTACTCCCTGAGGATGCGGAAGTTGGTGCAGACGTAAAGCCGATCCTTGGATTAGACGATTATGTGTTTGACGTATCCATTACTGCAAACAGACCGGATTGCCAAAGCATTCTTGGCCTTGCACGGGAGGTCGCTGCCGTATTGGACCTGCCGTTAAAGGAGCCCTCTTATGAATATCATGAGACTGACGTAAAGAAGGACGGATTTACCGTAAGCGTTAGCGCTCCGGAGCTTTGCCCGAGATATATCGGACATTACGTATATGACGTCCAAATCGGAGAGTCTCCTCTTTGGATGAAGAGAAGGCTTGCATTGGTTGGGCAGTCCTCCATTTCCAATATCGTAGACATTACAAACTACGTAATGTTGGAACAGGGTCAGCCCATGCATGCATTCGACAGTGAATATATTGAGGGCAATGCCATTTGCGTGCGCAGGGCCGGAGAAGGCGAGAAGATAACGACGCTTGACGAGCAGGAATATACTTTGAATCCCAACAATCTGGTCATTTGTGACGGCGTAAAGCCCGTGGCACTAGCCGGCGTGATGGGCGGCCTGAATTCCGAGATCCGCGATACGACGAAGGCCGTATTGTTTGAGTCCGCTAAGTTTGCAAGGGACAACATCCGCAAGACGGCCAGGGCATTGGGAAAGCGTACGGACGCAAGCGCAAAATATGAAAAGGGCGTTGATGAGTATTCCACCGTTCATGCCATGAAGAGAGCCCTTCATTTGATCGAGGAACTCGGCTGCGGCAAGGTGTCCTCCACGCACTTGGACGTAAATACCGGCAACTCCATCAAACCTTGGGAGATGAAGGTCAGCATTCAAAAGGTGAACGACGTGCTCGGCATCGAAGTGCCCACCCAGGACGTGCTTCACATTTTGAGTAATTTGAATTTTGCGCCGGAAGTAAATGGCGACGAACTTAAGATCCATGTTCCGGCGTATCGTGAGGACATGGATTCGTATCCCGACGTTGCGGAGGAAGTGATCCGCATGTACGGTTATGAGCACGTAAAACCCACCTTCATGCCGGATGCGCTGGTGACGACCGGCGGCATGAATGCTAAACAGAGAAGAGAACTGAAGCTTAAGAAGGATCTTTGCACGACGGGTGCATATGAGTGCATCCATTATTCCTTCTTCTCGCCCTCGGATCTGGATCTTTTAAGACTTCCCAAGAGTGCACCGGAGCGCCGTGCAATCAAGATTTTAAATCCGATCAATGAAGAGCTTTCCTTGATGAGAACTACGCTCGCAGCCTCCATGCTGAATGCCATTAGCCGCAACCAAAAGAAGGGAAATCTCTCCGGAAGATTGTACGAGATTGGCAAGAAATTTATTGCGAAGGAGCTTCCGCTGACGGATTATCCTGATGAGCGCGAAACCCTTTGCATCGGCATCTTTGGCGAGAAGGAAAGCTTCTTCACCTTAAAGGGCATGGCGCAGAAGGTCGCAGAGAGCCTCTACGTGAAATTTGATTACGTGCCTGGTAAGGTAAGTTTCCTTCATCCTTATCAGACGGCCACGATCGTTTGTAACGGAACCGAGATCGGATACCTTGGAAAGGTGGCATATCCCGTCGCTGAGAAGCTGGATTTAAGAACGGATGCTTATCTTTTGGAGATTGACTTGAAAACGCTTGGCACGTTGCCTGCAGGAAAGGCAAGCTTTGAGCCTCTTCCGAAGTTCCCCGGCGAGAGCCGTGACCTTGCCCTGGTTATGAGCAAGGAGATCACCTGCGGTCAGGTGGAGGATTGCATCCAGAAGAACTGCCAGTACGTAAAAGGCATTAAGCTGTTCGACAAGTACGAAGGCGCACCGATCCCTCCGACGAAGAAGAGCATGGCATTCACCATCGATTTTGTGCCTGGACAGGAGCCCTTCGAAGCTGATTCCGTGGATCATTTCGTAAAGAAGATCCTCAAGAACTTAAAGAATCAGTTAGACATTGATCTTAGAAGCTAATAACGTATCCCAAATGCCTCTCCGGAGATTCGCCGGGGAGGCATTTTCTTAAGGGAATATTCATTTGCTTATTTCAATGAAATATTGTATAATAACCATGTTTATGCACGGAGCTAAATTGACAAGGACGTGACGGGATGAAGAAGATGACAAATGCCTCGGCGTGTGGCTTTACGATCGATAAGATTCTTCCCTTGATCCATTTTTTGGCATCATTTCTTTATGAGCGAAGCATACTTTTGTTTCGGCCGGAAAAGAACACGGTTGCCGCGTATGCAAAGAGTATGCGGTACGGTGATCTGTTTGAGAGGATCATGGGATATGCGTTATCTAAACTATTTGCCGCAATTATCATTTTTTTAACGTGGAAATTGATATTTTACGTCATTGGCCATTGGAAGCAAAGCAGGATGATCCGGGCTTTTACCGGGTTCTTTTTTCTGGGACTACTTTGCTTGATCTTTTTTTGTCCCGATGGATTTATTCGAAGCGCGGACAACTACGTGACGTACTCCTACGCCATTCGGTTTTTTCCGGAATATTGGCACAATGCATATTCCAGCATCATGTTTTGCGCGTGCCTCATGACGATTCCGCATCCGTTTGCGATTTCTGTCATTCAGTGGCTGGCTTTTGTTTTTGATCTGGCATACTTATGGCATCGTTTGGAAAAGTGTCCGAAGGTTACGCCAAAGGCAAAGTGGTTCTCACTTTTGATCTTTGCGTTACCCGGAACCATTGTTATGATCACGGATCCCTATCGAACGGAGATTTATGCGCTTTTGTGCATTTACTACGTGACGGTGATATTGTTTGACGTTGCGGAGGGAAAGCAGTTTTCCGCTTACGGGCTGGTTTTATGGGCGTTCTTAAGCGCATTGGTGGCTACCTGGAGATCGGAAGGGATTATTTTGGGCGGTCTTGGTTTTATCGCCATTTTACTGTTTGCTAACCGTTGCAGGTTCAAACAATTTCTCATTTTTGCAGTCGTTTTTGTGATTGCCTTTGAGGTGACGTCGTTTCCACAGAAGGTCGGAATGGAAAAATATTACGGCAGTGATTATTCCATCATCAACTCATTTCCGTTCCTGCACAACGTGCTGAACCGTGAGGATTCCAACTTTAGCTACGTCGGGGCGAAGGAGGATCTGGCAGCCATTGAAGCAGTGGTTCCGATTGAAGTCATCCAGGCATACGGAATGGATGGATACAGAAGATATAATTATTTAAATGGCAATAAAGACATTAATCAGTCCGTAGCTCCCATGGAACAGGGAAAAGCGTACGTAAAGGCTTATTACAGGATCGTTCTTCACAATCCCGTCACGTACGTACGGACGCAGCTTGGCATGTTAAAGGTAGTTCTCCGGCTTAGGACGGAGGAATACGTGGAGGGTTCCCGCGCCGTGCTGTCGCGTGATTATCCCGGCTGGGAATTTCAGGCATGGGAGGATGGAAAGGAAGATTTCTTTTCCTATCCCGGCGTGCAAAAATGGTCAGATTGGCCTGCGAGGAAGGCGTTTGCGGATGACTTGACCAGTCTGGTAAGGGCGCTGGAGCAGTTCTTTATCCGGATTTACCTGGTGACTTTCTTGGTATTCCTGATCCCGTTCTTGGACGGCGTAATCTTCCTTAGGGAGGCGATCTTGTTTCTCAGAACGCCAAGAAAGGAAAAGAAGCTGCAAGATTTATTTTTTGCATACGTGACCATGATGCTGCTGGGACAGTTTGCCGCGATCGCGCTGGTTATGCCTGCAGGCATATTATATTATTTTAGTGCAGTGTATTTTTGTTCTTTTGTTTTACAATGCTTATATTTTGGAAAATGGCTTTATGACCGGAAGGAGGCACAAGGCCATCTGGGAGGAAGAAAATGAAATTAGCGCTCTGTTTGTTAACCTGGAATGAGATCGAAGGATGTAAGCACGACGTGCCCTTGATCGATCGCAGTCAGTTTGACGAGATTTATTGCATTGACGGCGGAAGCACAGACGGTACGGTGGAATTCCTGGAAGAACAGGGAATCACCGTTTATCCCCAGAGTGCAAAGGGATTAAATCAGGCCTGCAAGGACGGAGCCGCGCATTGTCATTGTGACGCTTTTGTTTTCTTTCATCCGAAGGGAAGCATCCCGGTAGAGGATACCTATCGCTTCCGGAAATTTTATGAGGAAGGTTATGAATTCGTCGTTGGCAGCCGCATGATGAAGGGTGCCAGAAACGAAGAGGACGGCAAGCTGCTCAAGCCAAGAAAATGGTTTGTTTTATGCCTTGGACTTGCGGCAAAGATTCTGTTTAAGAGAGAAGGAAATACGGTCTGGGACACGTTGCACGGATTCCGCGGCATGACGGTGGATGCATTCAACCGCTGTGAGATCACGGACATGTCACCCTCCATAGATATCGAAATGGTTTGTCGCAGTTACAAGCTGCACCTTAAGCGCATTGAATTTCCGACGACGGAGAGCGCAAGAATTTCCGGAGAAAGCCATTTTAAGGCATTTGCGACTGGAAAAAAGCTGCTCAAATATCTATGGTTTGAAATAAGAAGAGGACTCAAGTGATCATTTGAGAAAGGACTTTGAAAGAAGACATGAAGGACGGATTTGAAAAGAAGCATAAATTGTCTTTGGAAATACTTCTTCCGTGCATCCATTTCTTGAGCTCCTTTTTTTATGAGTGGACGATTTTGCAGTGGAAGCCAGAGAAGATCACGGTCACGGCACGGGCAAAGGACCTGACGTACGGTGATACCTTTGAACGCGTTATGGAATATGGGCTGGCAAAGCTCTTTGCCGCCCTGATCATTTTTTTGTTATGGAAAATGGTCTTTTATTTCATTCATAATTTCTGGAAAGATAAGGAACTGATCTTTTTTGCACTGTTGTTTCTGGTGGGAACGGCATGCTTCGCCGTTACCTGGCCGAATCTTTTTTACTATGACGTAGACAATTACATTACCTATACCTATGCAATCCGCTTATATCCCGAGTATTGGCACAATGCCTATACCAGCATACTGTATACGGCGTCATTTATGACGATCCCGCATCCGTTTGCCATATGTTTTCTGCAGTGGACGTTGTTTTTCTTTGACATGATCTATGCGTACAAACGCTTGAAAAACAGCCCTTGCATGCGGCGCTTTACTTGGCCGTTTTTGATCTTGGTTTTCATCGTGCCGAGAGTGCTCCTTTTGATTAATGATCCTTACCGGACGGAACTGTATTCCCTGGTTTGCATCTATTACGTGTTTTCCATTCTCATGGACGCCTTAGAGGGGAAGACGTATTCCAACGCAAAACTCGTATGCTTGGCATTCCTCAGCGCGCTGTTGGCAGTATGGAGAACGGAGGGCATTATCCTGGGAACGTTGGGATTCCTTATCATCCTGTTCTTTGTTAACCGCTGCAGCCTAAAGAAGCATTTCATCTTTCTGGCATTGTATGCCGTGGCGTTTTTAATCGTTTCCTTCCCGCAGAAGGTTGGCGACGTGAAATATTACGGAAGCGATTATGCCATTATCAATTCCTTTCCGTCGCTGCACAATATCCTAAACCGTGCGGATTCCAATCTGAGTTATCCTGGCGCTGAGGAGGATCTGGCAGCCATTGCGGCTGTCGTTCCCATCGAGGCCATTCAGGTATATGACATGGACGGCTATCGCAGATATAACGTCATGAACGGAAACGTGGACATTAATCAGTCCATCACTTCCCATGAGACGGGAAAGCGTTACGTAAAGGCATTTTACAGGATCGTGCTCCATAATCCCGTCACGTATCTTCGGACGCAGTGGAATATGCTCATGGTGGTATACAAGTTTTCGGATTACTATTATTCCGAAAAGCCAAGCGTTGAGCTCTCCATGGAATATGAGCCTTGGACGTTCCCGGCATGGGAATCTGGCATCCTGGATCTGTATCAGAATCCATATGCCAAGCCGTGGATCGAATATGGAAAGCGAATTGCGTTGGCTGGACTCGTGGAAAAGGTCTGGTGGACGACGGAAGGGATCATGATCCGCATCAAGGTTTACGGAATCATACTGGTCATCATTCCGCTAGTGGCGTGCTTTATCGTATTGCGCGAATTGATCCGGTTCTTTAAGTCGAAGGACAAGAAGAAAGTCTTACGCGAACTTTGTCCTGCATGCATGGCAATCGTGCTGCTTGGACAGTATGCAGCGATTGTGCTTGTGATGCCGGCGGGACAATTGGTATATTTTCATGCATTGTATTTTTGCTCACTGTTCTTAGAAATCGTATATTTTGGATGGCGGAGGAACTATGGAAAGATATGATTATTTGATTCTCGGCGCGGGACCTGCGGGTTTGTCAATTGCAAATCTGATCAAGAGAAACTGGCCAGAGAAAACGTTTCTTGTTTTGGAAAAGGAAGAGGAGGCCGGAGGACTCTGCCGTTCAAAGGACGTAGACGGAAGTCCGCTTGACGTAGGCGGCGGACATTTCTTGGACGTAAGAAGACCGAAGGTTAATGAGTTTTTATTCTCCTTCATGCCCGAGGAAGAGTGGAACGTGTATGAAAGGGATTCCCGCATAGACATGGAAACCTATGAGATTGGACATCCCTTTGAGGCAAACATCTGGCAGATGCCGCAGGAGGAGCAAGTGAAATACCTGAAATCCATTGCGGTGGCAGGATGTAATCTCGGACAGCCCAAGCCGGAGAAATTTGTGGACTGGATCACTTGGAAGCTGGGAGAAATGATTGCGGGAGCTTACATGCTTCCCTATAACGGAAAAATGTTCGGGGGAGAGCTGGACAGCCTTGGAACCTATTGGCTTGACAAGCTTCCGAACGTGTCATTTGAGGAGACGTTGCTGTCCTGCCTGAATCGTAAGCCCTATGGGACGCAACCGGGGCATGCCAGATTCTATTATCCTAAGAAATTCGGCTATGGTGAGCTTTGGCTCCGCATGGCAAAGGCACTGGGAGAAAGCATCCGTTACCAGACTGTGGTTTCTAAGCTTGATTTTGCCCAAAAGGTTGTGACCTGCGCGGACGGGAGTTCTTACGGCGCGGATACGATTATTACGACAATTCCCTGGAGCAGCATTTCGGCGTATGAGGGATGCGGACCGGAATTTGCCGGTTGGGTGAAAGCCTTGAAGCATACGGGCACGGAAATACGCTACGTGGAGGAGACCTTGGATACAAAGGCACATTGGATTTACGTGCCGGATGAGAAGAAGGCGCATCACAGAATCCTGGTGCGCAGCAATTTCTGCGATGGCAGCAAGGGATACTGGCTTGAGACCAATCTAAACCGCTTGGACAAGCTTGATGAAAGGTATCCCGCCGTGACGAAGGGCGGCGAGCAGGCGGCCTATGAGAATGAGTATACCTATCCCCTGAATACCATAGACAAGCCTGATGTGATGAAACAGCTCCTTGCGTATGCAAAGGAACGCGGCGTGATTGGACTTGGCCGTTGGGGAGAACATGAGCATTACAATTCTGATCGTACCGTGGAAAGGGCGATGGAGTTGTTTGGCGAATTAAATCAATAAAAGAAGTAAAAAGGAATTTAGGAGGCGTAAAGTGTCTAAGAATCGTGCATGGGAGACCTATGAAGAAAAGGACTTAAAGAAACTCGAGAAGCTTTGTAAGGAGTACAGGGAGTTCCTCGACAACGGAAAAACGGAGCGCGAATGCGTCGATGTCATTGTAAATAAAGTCGAGGCAGAGGGCTATCGTGAATTGGATGCCGTGATCAAAAAGGGAGAAAAGCTGAAGGCCGGAGATAAGGTATACGCCGTTTGGATGAACAAGACCGTCGTTACGTTCCAGCTTGGAAAGAATCCTTTGGCGGAGGGAATGAACATTCTTGGGGCGCATATCGACAGCCCGAGACTCGACGTGAAGCAGGTACCGCTGTATGAGGATGGGGATCATTCCTTTGCTTATTTTGACACGCATTATTACGGAGGCGTAAAGAAGTATCAGTGGGTTACGCTTCCTTTGGCAATCCATGGCGTCGTGGTGAAGAAGGATGGAACGACAATCGAATTGAATCTTGGCGAGGAAGAGGACGATCCCGTATTTTTCGTTTCCGACTTGTTGATCCACTTATCTGCGGAACAGTTGGAGAAGAAGGCGGCTAAGGTAATCGAAGGGGAAGCATTGGATTTAATCATCGGTTCTAAGCCCCTGACCATAAAGAAGGATGAAGAGGAAGGCAAGGGAAAGGATCCCATTAAGGCCAGAGTACTCTCCATTCTGAAAGAGAATTATGATTTTGACGAGGATGACCTTTTATCTGCGGAACTTGAGATCGTTCCCGCAGGTAAGGCAAGGGAAGCCGGCTTCGACCGTAGCATGATCCTTGGCTATGGTCAGGACGACAGGGTTTGCGCGTTCACGTCCTTGCGCGCGGCCTTGGACGTAAAGAATCTTGACAGAACCCTTTGCTGCATCCTTGTGGACAAAGAGGAGATTGGCTCCGTCGGCGCTACGGGAATGCAGTCCGCGTTCTTTGAGAATACCGTTGCAGAAGTGATGAACCTGACGGGAGAATACAGCGAATTAAACGTTAGGAGATGTCTTGCAAAGAGCTGCATGCTTTCTTCTGACGTCAGTGCCGCGTATGATCCTTCCTATGCTTCGGCATTTGAAAAGAAAAACGCAGCCTGGCTTGGCGGCGGCATGTGCTTTAATAAATTTACCGGCGCTCGCGGCAAGTCTGGATCCAATGACGCGAATGCTGAGTATATCGCGCATCTTCGCAAGATCCTGGATGACAAAAAGGTGGTATGGCAGACGGCAGAGCTTGGCAAGGTTGACGTGGGCGGCGGCGGAACCATCGCTTACGTGCTTGCTCTGTATGGCATGAACGTGATCGACAGCGGCGTTGCCGTGCTGAACATGCACGCTCCCTGGGAATGTACGAGCAAGGCTGACGTCTACGAGGCCTATCGCGGATACAAGGCATTTGCAGAGAATGCAGATTTTTAAGATTTGTCAGAAAGAAAACGGGAAGACGATGAAGTCATGGAATTAAAGAAGTCAGATTTTTATTTCGACCTGCCGCAGGAATTGATTGCGCAGGATCCTTTGGAGGACAGGAGTGCGTCAAGACTCCTGCATTTGGACAAGGCGACGGGTGACGTCAGCCATCACGTGTTTAAGGAAGTGCCGGAGTTCCTAAGGCCGGGAGATTGCCTGGTATTAAACAATACGAAGGTAATCCCTGCAAGGCTTCTGGGACAGAGGGAAGGAACCGGCGGCCACGTGGAGGTACTCCTTCTTTCGAGAAAAGAGAGCGACGTCTGGGAGACGCTTGTCAAACCGGGGAAAAAGTGCAAGCCGGGCACGAGACTTACCTTTGGTGACGGCCTTTTGAAAGCAGAAGTGCTGGAGACGCTGGAGGACGGAAACCGCAGGATCCGGTTTTTCTATGACGGCATTTGGGAAGAGGTTCTGGACAGGCTCGGCGAGATGCCCCTGCCGCCTTACATTACCCATAAGCTGAAGGACAAGAACCGTTATCAGACGGTTTATGCCAAATATGAAGGCTCTGCGGCGGCACCGACTGCAGGCTTACATTTTACCAAGGAATTGCTGGCGCAGATCGAAGCGCAGGGGATCAAGATTGTTTACGTAACGCTTCACGTGGGACTAGGAACGTTCCGCCCCGTAAAGGAAGAGAACGTACTCGATCATCACATGCATTCCGAGTGGTATCAGGTAACGCCGGAAGCGGCAAACGCGATCAATGAGACTAAAGCGGCCGGCGGAAGAGTGATCTGTGTTGGTACGACGAGCTGCCGTACCATAGAAAGTGCTTCGGATGAAACAGGAAAAGTGAAGGCGGGAAGCGGTGACACGCAGATATTTATCTACCCGGGATATCGTTTCAAGGTTTTGGACGGGCTGATCACCAATTTCCATCTTCCGGAATCCACGCTGGTCATGCTGGTCAGCGCGCTGGCCGGCAGGGAGCGAGTACTCGCGGCATATCAGGAAGCCATTAAAGAGAGATACCGCTTTTTTAGCTTTGGCGACGCAATGATCATTTTATAGCGGAAATTATGTTGCAGTTTCCAGACTGCCATGATATGATGAAAAAAAGACTTTTACTGAAAGGAGTTCGGACATGGACGACAGAAGAAAGAGCAAACGGACCAAGTTGGTTTCCAGATTGATCGTTAAGAGACTGGATTCGCGGGATGGCGGAGAAGTGGAAATCGACATTATTGACGTTTCAAAGGATGGCGTCGGATTCACGGCTGCGCGCGATTTGAAGATCGGTGCCGTCTATGAAGGCTTTTTGACCATTTGGACGCATGAGGTGATCCATGCATTTCTTCAGATCGTCAGAATTGAACTCCTTGAGGACGGCGATGAGAATAAAAAGTATGGTTACGGTGCAAGGTTTGTCGGCATGCCGGAGATGGAAGCCAATCGAATTGAGGTATACCAGACCGTAGAGGAAACCATACATGAGAGAATGGAGTCCAAGGATGAGTAAGGGAAAGGTCATATCTTTCGAACCCAAAAAGAAAAAGTGCCAGGTGGCAGTCAGTATTTTGGCTGCCATCTTTCTTGTAATTTTATATTATGCCATTTTTAGCTTTTCGGAACAGGACGGTGAGACTTCAGGACATCTGAGCCATGAAGTGACAAAATGGATCGTTGAAAGTTGGGAACGGCTCATTGGCGGAGGTTGGACGGAGGACGTAAAAAACGCGTGGATCACGTATTGGGAACATCCCGTCCGGAAGCTGGCGCACTTTACGGAATACATGGTGATGGGTATTTTGGTCTTCAATGTCTGGAATCCGTGGTTAAAAAAGGGTTGGAAAAAGAATTTGTTGATCATCGTTTGGGTCTTTGTCTCCGCATCGCTGGACGAATGGCATCAGACCTTTATCGCGGACCGGTGCGGTAATTTCTGGGACGTGCTTTTGGATACGAGCGGTGGATGCTTTGGATTACTATTATGCCTGTTTTTCTGCTGGATAACTTCACGAAAGAAAAAGAAGGGGTTGGCATGACGCCAACCCCTTTTAGGTTTGCAAAGATCAGTCACGGGTATAAATGGTATAGCCTTTTCCCTTTAAAATCGATTCAGCCTTTTCGGTGCTTTCCTTGTCGTAAAGCTCTATGCGCAGCACGCCGCCTTCGTATTCGCGATTATGCGTGATGCCGATGTTCTTGATGCTCACCTGATTCAATGCAAGGATCGTTGCAATGGCGGCAATGGCACCGGGTTCATCCGCGATGTCCACCATGAGGACAAAGCTCTTTTTAATGGGACCGCTGGAAGCGCTGATAAAGGAATCGCGATAAATGCGCGCACTGTCAAAGGTTTCGTAAAGCTTTTCAGAGTCTCTTCCCTTTAAGTAAGTGCGGAATTTTTCCAGGGAATCCACATAGCGATCCAAAAGAATCTCAATATTCCCCGTGTTGGTCAGGCAAATCTGCTGCCACATGGCGGCAGAAGAGGAGGAAATGCGCGTGATGTCCTTAAAACCGCCGGCCGCAATCATTTTCATCAATCCGTCCGCATTGTCGCTGTCCCTCACAAGATTTACGAGGGATGCGGAGATCACGTGCGGCAGGTGGCTTACGGCTGCGGTGACGTAGTCGTGCTCCTCGCAGGATAAGATCAGGGGAATGGAACCAAAGCTGCTCACCAGCTCGCGATAGCTTTCCAGTTTTTCCTTGGAAACCTCGGGGGTGGGAGTCAGAATGTAATAAGCGTTTTGTAACAGAACGGACTTCGAATTAACGTAGCCCACGCGCTCGCTGCCCGCCATGGGATGTCCGCCGATAAACTGAGTCTCCAGGCCCAGTTTTTTTATGTTTTCGTGAATGTCAGTCTTTACGCTGCCGACGTCGGTCAACAGGCAGCCGGGTGAAAGATAAGGCTTGAGGAGCAGGAGATTGGAGTCGTTTTTCTGAACGGGCGCGCACAAGAACAAATAGTCACACGCGGAAAAACGATCATCGATCGCGTCAGTGATCTCATTAGCCACGCCGTCGGAAAGGGCAAGACGGAGAGATTCCTGATTGACGTCATGGGCGATGATCCTGGCGTCTTCCTGCGTTTCCCTGATCGCGCGGGCGATGGACCCGCCGATCAATCCCAAACCAATAAATCCATAAGTCTTCACGTAGTTGTCCTCCGGATTAAGTTTCCGGTACGATGCCGGAACTATCGATGAATAAGATATATCGTTTGTACTATAGCACTTGAAGGCATAACAATCAATCAAAAAATGCATTTCCCGCGCCAGTTTTTGTATGAAATCTCGGATGCAAAAAAAATAATTTACTGCAAACGGAGAAAAAATTGGTGGAAATATAGAATTTTCCTTGTAATTTGACTGAATATTTAGTAAAATAGCTTTATGGGGTTTCCCAAAATTCAGCTATTGGAGGAAAGACATATGAATGTTTACACATCAGACAAGATTCGTAACGTAGTGCTGCTTGGACATGGCGGGGCAGGTAAGACCTCTTTGGCAGAGGCGTTTGGGTATATTTCCGGAATTACTTCCAGAATGGGCAAGGTATCTGACGGAAATACCATCAGCGATTACGGCAAGGAAGAGCAGAAACGCCAGTTTTCCATTAGCACTTCCGTGATCCCCATCGAATGGGAAGGCATGAAGATCAACGTTTTGGATACCCCTGGCTATTTTGATTTTGTTGGTGAGGTTGAAGAGGCAGTCAGCGCGGCAGGCGCAGCAATCATCGTCGTAAACGGCAAGGCCGGCATCGAAGTTGGTACTTTAAAGGCTTGGGAGCTTTGCGAAAAGTATAAGCTGCCCAGGATCATCTATGTGTCCAACATGGACATGGACAATGCTTCCTTCCGTCAGGTGGTGGAAGACATGACGGCGATGTTTGGCAAGAAGATGGCTCCGTTCCATCTGCCCATCCGTGAGAACGAGAAATTTGTCGGTTACGTTAACGTGATCACTGAGACCGGTAATCGTTGGAATGGCAAGGAAGTTGTTCCCTGCGAAGTTCCCGAGTACAGTAAGGCAAACCTTCAGATTTGCCGTGATACCTTGATGGAATCCGTTGCTGAGACCAGCGAGGAAATGATGGAGCGTTACTTTGGCGGTGAGGAATTCACGGAAGCCGAGATCCGTTCCGCACTCAGAATCAACGTATGTGATTGCCAGATCGTTCCCATGACCATGGGCTCCAGTGTTCTGTGTCAGGGCATTTACACGCTTTTGGATGACGTGATCAAATACTTCCCGAGTCCTGAGAACCGTGAGGTTGCCGGCATCAACAATAAGACTGGTGAAATTTATCACGCAGATTATGATTTCTCCAAGGCGAAGACGGCATACATCTGGAAGACCATCGTTGATCCCTTCATCGGTAAGTACTCTCTGATCAAGGTGAACTCCGGCGTTCTGAAGACGGATGACGTGATGTACAACGTTGACAAGGACATTGAAGAGAAGATCGGCAAGCTTTACGTGCTTCAGGGCAACAAGCCCATCGAAGTTCCCGAGCTTCACGCAGGCGACATCGGCGCACTGGCTAAGCTGACCGCTGCCCGCACCGGAAACAGCCTTTCCACGAAGGCAACCACGATTAAGTTTGGTAAATTTGAGATTTCGACGCCCTACACCTACATGCGCTATAAGCCCAAGAATAAGGCTGACGTTGACAAGATCTCCCAGGCACTTCAGAAGATTGGCCACGAGGATCTGACCATGAAGACCGTGAACGATTCCGAGAACAGCCAGCTTCTTCTTTACGGAATGGGCGATCAGCATCTTGAAATCATCGTGAGCAGGCTGCTCAACGAGTATAAGGTAGAGGTTGACCTGGCACAGCCGAAGGTTGCTTATCGCGAGACGATCCGCAAGAACTCTGACGTGGAATACAAGTACAAGAAGCAGTCCGGCGGACATGGCCAGTATGGTCACGTTAAGATGCGCTTTAGTCCTTCCGGTGATCTTGAGAAGCCTTATGAGTTCGAGACGGAGGTTGTTGGCGGTGCTGTTCCCAAGAACTACTTCCCCGCAGTGGAAAAGGGCTTGCAGGATTCCGTCCTGAAGGGACCTTTGGCAGCATACCCGGTTGTTGGCGTGAAGGCAGTTCTGTATGATGGTTCCTACCATCCCGTAGACTCTTCGGAAATGGCCTTCAAGGTTGCAACGATCCAGGCCTTCAAGAAGGGCTTCATGGAAGCACAGCCCGTACTGCTTGAGCCTATCGTATCCCTGAAGGTTGTGGTTCCTGATTCCTATACCGGTGACGTTATGGGCGACCTCAACAAGAGAAGAGGACGCGTTCTGGGCATGAACCCCATCGCCGGAGGAAAGCAGCAGATCGAGGCAGACGTACCGATGAGCATGCTCTTTGGCTATTGCACGGATCTTCGTTCCATGACTGGCGGACGTGGCACTTATTCCTATGAATTTGCCCGTTACGAGCAGGCACCCAGCGACGTGCAGGAGAAGGAAGTTGCAGCAAGAGCAGCAAAGGTTGCAGAGAACGCAGTGGAAGAATAATTTCATTACCGTTAATTCAAGGGAGTCCCGCAATTGCGGGGCTCCTTTTTGCATTAGGAAATTTTAAGAATTTTCAGTATTGATTATTTAGAAATATGTTATAAGATAGTTATGTGAGAAAAACATACGTAATTTATCGTTACGATATTATTTTGTAATCTTTTGTTATTTGGTGGATACAATGAAGAAAAGACTAGTTCCGGCGGAGATGATACTTCCGCTCCTTATTACCGTAGTTGTCAATTTTTCGTCTTATTTTGGTTCCAGGATCTTTACAACGAGCCTGACGCATCATGAGATCACCTTTGCATGGGAGAATAAGATTCCCCTCTGGTCCTGGACGATTGTGATCTACTGGGGATGTTATCTGTTCTGGATCGTAAATTATATTATTGCCGCCAGACGGGACAGGGCAATCGCTTATCGGTTCTTCTGTGCGGAAGTTTGCGCTAAGCTGATCTGCCTGTTTTTCTTCATCGTCTATCCCACGACGAACGTGCGCCCCGTTATCGAGGGAACGGGAATCTTTGACAAATGGATGCTTGCGCTCTATCATGTGGATGCGGCGGATAATCTTTTCCCCTCGATCCATTGCCTGGTGAGCTGGTTTTGCGTGATTGCCGTAAGGGATAACGAGAAGATTCCCAAATGGTATCGGTGGTTTTCACTTATTACGACGATTGCCATTTGCCTGTCTACCCTTACGACGAAACAGCATGCATTTGTGGACGTGGTGGGAGGCATTGGTTTTGCCGAACTTTGCTATTTCGTGGTGCATAAAACGGGGCTGGTTCGCAGATATGAAAGGAGATTAACCGCCATTGGAGGATTTTTCGGAAAACGAATTTCAAAAAAAGCTTAAATCCTTGACGGTTTTGGGACTTTTGATTCTACTGGCGTTTGGCCTAAAGCTTCTGATCAAGGATAAGATCAGATCCATAGAGGATTTACAAATTTACGTCAAACAATTTGGAGTGTTTGCTCCTGCATTACTGACGCTGATCCAGGCATTTCAGGTTGTCGTGCCAATTCTTCCGGGATATCTTGGATGCGCCGCGGGAGCCATCGCCTTTGGAAGTGCCACGGGATTTTGGTGTAATTACGTTGGAATCAGTATTGGCTCCATCATTGCATATTTTTTGGCACGGAAATTTGGAATCGACATTGTGTTGACCATGTTTTCCAAAAAGTTTTACGACAAATGGTCTCACAGAATCGAAAAAAGCAAATCGTATGGCATTTTCTTGTTTTTTGCAACGCTGTTGCCGCTGTTTCCAGATGATTTTTTATGTTATTTTTCCGGTTTGATCAAGATGAACAGACGCAAGTTCATTGGGATAATTCTCTTGGGAAAGCCGTGGTGCATTTTGGCGTATAGTCTTATCTTTGGAATGATTAATTAGAGAGTGAAAAGGATTTCGCGAACATGGATAGAAAACAAATTGGCTATTATGATTATACGGTAGTGCTTACTTATCTTGGCTTCATTATCTCGCTCTGCGGGATCATGCAGGCAGTAGGCGGACGGTACCTGAATGCGGTTCTTTGCCTGATGGTTACGGGAATCTGCGACATGTTTGACGGGGCCGTTGCGGCGACCAAAAAGAATCGCACGCATCAGGAAAAGCGCTTTGGCATTCAAATTGACTCCCTGAGTGATCTTGTAAGCTTTGGCGTGTTTCCCGCACTTCTCGTATATGAAATGTCCGGAAGGGCTTTGGCAGTTGGCGTGGTCAGCATCGTTTACGCGCTTTGTGCCCTAATCCGCCTTGCGTATTATAACGTGCTCGAAGAGGAGAGACAGGACCGGATCACGGAGCATCTGAAGGAAATGGCGGACCAAAGTCTGGAGACGCAGGTGATGGAGGAGGAGAAGAAGGTATATATGGGATTGCCCGTGACCTTTATCGCCATTACGCTGCCGGCCGTATATTTCTTTTATGACGATAACATTGCGCATGCAAAGCTCTGGCTTGGCGGCCTTCTGGCGATCATGGCGGTTGCGTTTGTGACGCCGGTAAAGATCAAAAAACCTAAGGTGATGGGGAAAATCGTCCTTTTGATTCTTGGAGTGCTTGAGATCATCGCCATGACTTGGCTTGCACTTGTGGGGGCAACCTGATGAAACAAACAAATCATAAGCCTTCGGAGAGTCTGGCACTTTGGTTTTTGTATCATACCGCTCTCGGCAGAATGGTTCTAAAGGTTCTTGTATGTCCTTTTGTCTCCCAAATTGCCGGAGCCGCGCTGGACAGTAAAGCGTCGGCTGCATTGATCCCGTGGTTTCGGAAAAAGAACGGCATTTCCATGGAGGGCGTGATCGTTCCAAAGGGCGGATTTCCGTCATTTAACGCATTCTTTTGCAGAAAGCGTGAGAATGCAGGCGTGAGTGAAAATGCAAAGCTATCCAGTCCGTGCGATGCATATTTGACCTGCATTCCGATAAAGAAGAATCAAATCTTCGACGTAAAGCATACGAGATTTAGCCTGCAGGATCTTCTGCAGGACAAGAAGCTTGCAGGGGAATTTACGGACGGAACCGCATTGGTATTTCGCCTAACGCCGTCCCATTATCATCGATATGCCTATGCGGCAGACGGAGAAATCTTAAGTTGGCGAAGGATTCGCGGCATTCTGCACAGTGTTCGCCCCATCTGTACGAGACAGGTTCCCGTGTATGCCCAAAATGCCAGGGAATATCAGGTGATCGAGACTAATGAACTTGGAAAAATCGTGCAAATGGAAATTGGCGCGATGATGATTGGACGCATTTCGAATGAACGGCCCGTGGACAGAAAATCCGTGCGGGGCAAGGAAAAGGGAAGGTTTGAATTTGGCGGCTCCACAATCATGCTCTTGCTCCAAAAGGATTGCGTCTCCCTGCGCAAGGAGGTCATGGAAGCAGGAAGGGACGGCGGAGAATTGGCCGTATCCTACGGAGAAGACTTAACGGAATAATGCACTTAAGGCTCCCTCGGAAATTCTACTTCAGGGAGCTTTTCCATGCCTTGACATTGCAGGGAAAAACGAGTAAAATATTGCTTTAACAAGATTCAAGGGAGGACGAAATTATGGCAGTTCCTTATAATCATCATGAAGTAGAATCAAAATGGCAGGGAATCTGGGATCAGGAGAAGGCATTTGCAACGTCCAATGATTATTCCAAGCCGAAGTTTTACGCGTTAGTTGAGTTCCCTTATCCTTCAGGACAAGGGCTTCACGTAGGTCATCCCAGACCTTACACCGCACTTGACATCGTAGCCAGAAAGAGAAGAATGCAGGGCTATAACGTGCTGTATCCCATGGGTTGGGACGCATTCGGTCTTCCTACTGAGAACTATGCGATCAAGAATCACATTCATCCCAAGATCGTAACGAAGAATAATGTTGCAAGATTTAAGATGCAGCTTCATTCCCTGGGCTATTCCTTTGACTGGGACCGCGAGATCAACACCACGGATCCCCAATATTATAAGTGGACCCAGTGGATTTTCCTGAAATTATTTAAGGCAGGCCTTGCATACAAGACGGAAATGCCCATCAACTGGTGTACCTCCTGTAAGGTTGGCCTTGCAAACGAAGAGGTGGTAAACGGCGTCTGCGAGCGTTGCGGAAGCGAAGTTGTCCGTAAGGTAAAGAGTCAGTGGATGTTGAAAATCACTGAGTATGCGGATAAGCTTCTTGAGGGCCTTGACACCGTTGATTACATTGAAAAGGTAAAGGTTTCCCAGAAAAACTGGATTGGTAAGTCTACCGGTGCTGAGGTGGATTTCCAGCTGGCAGGCAAGGAAGATAAGCTTCGCGTTTACACGACCCGTCCTGATACCCTGTTTGGTGCGACCTACATGGTTATCTCTCCTGAGCATCCTCTGATCGATAAGTATCAGGCAGAAATAGGGAACATGGACGAAGTGATCGCTTACAGAGAGCTTGCCGCAAGAAAGTCTGATTTCGAGCGTACCGAGCTTGCAAAGGATAAGACCGGCGTTCAGATTAACGGTCTTTCCGCGATCAATCCCGTAAACGGAAAGGAGATTCCGATTTGGATCTCTGACTACGTACTGATGAGCTATGGTACCGGTGCGATCATGGCAGTGCCTGCGCATGACGAGCGTGACTGGGATTTCGCAAAGAAGTTTGGTCTTCCCATCATTGAGGTTGTTGCCGGAAGCCCCGTTTCCGTGCAGGAGCAGGTATTCACCGACGTACAGACCGGAACCTTAGTGAATTCTGATTTCCTGAACGGACTTTCCGTTGCAGATGCAAAGAAGAAGATTATTGCATTCTTAGAGGAGAAGGGCATTGGCACCAGCAAGACGAACTTTAAGCTTCGTGACTGGGTGTTCTCCCGTCAGAGATACTGGGGTGAGCCCATCCCCATCGTAAAGTGTGAAAAGTGCGGTTACGTTCCCATTGATGAGTCGGAGCTCCCCTTAGAGCTTCCTGAGGTGGAGAGCTACATGCCCACCGATAACGGAGAATCTCCTCTGGCAACCATGACTGCTTGGGTAAATACCACTTGTCCCTGCTGCGGGGGCCACGCAAAGAGAGAGACGGATACCATGCCTCAGTGGGCTGGTTCCTCATGGTATTTCCTGCGCTATACGGATCCTACCAATACGGAAGCACTTGCAAGCAAGGAAGCATTAAAGTACTGGCTTCCCGTTGACTGGTATAACGGAGGCATGGAGCACACGACCCTGCACCTTCTGTATTCCAGATTCTGGCACAGATTCCTGTATGACCAGGGCGTGGTACCCACCGCAGAGCCTTATCAGAAGAGAACGAGCCATGGCATGATCCTTGGATCCAACGGCGAGAAGATGTCAAAGTCCCGCGGAAACGTGGTAAATCCTGATGACATCGTACAGGATTACGGTGCAGACACGCTTCGTACCTATGAGATGTTCATTGGTGCATTTGATCTCTCCGCAGCATGGAGTGAGGACGGCGTAAAGGGATGCCGCAGATTCTTAGAGAGAGTTTGGAAGCTGCAGGACATCCTTGTGGATGGAGATGTTTACAGCGCTGACTTAGAGACGAAGATGCATCAGACCATCAAGAAGGTTTCCTCAGATTTTGAGAGCCTGAAGTACAACACGGCAATCGCGGCAATGATGGGACTGATCAATGAATTCTACAAGAAGAACTCCATCACGAAGGCTGAGTACAAGACCTTCCTGATCCTCTTAAATCCCGTTGCGCCTCATATCACCGAGGAGCTTTGGCAGGCGGTTGGATTTGAGGGCAGGGTATATCAGCAGACCTGGCCGTCCCATGATGAGGCAAAGACCGTGGAATCCACTGTTGAAATCGCCGTACAGATCAATGGTAAGGTAAAGACCACCATCATGATCGCAAAGGATGAGGCTCAGGCAGATGCCATCGCAAAGGCAAAGGAAGCGCTTGGCGACAAACTGACCGGCAACGTGATCAAGGAGATCTACGTACCCGGAAGACTTGTAAACATTGTAGCTAAATAAATGTATGATGGAAGGGGTTGCCGCCGGCAGCCCCTTTTTTATGTCACGGGTTGTGTCACGGGAACGTGTCAATTGACACGTTCCCGTGGCATGCAAAAACGTGTCAACTGACACGTCCCCGTGACACGTTTTTTATGAGGTCGTCGATCTTGGCGTTGTCTTCTGCGGAACTGTGTTTGCGTATGGCAGCAATGGCGGAAGACATTTCTGAGGGAGTGAAGGCAAGGCCTTTTTCCTTCGCCTCCTTCAGGAGAGGCAGAATTTCACGAAGGAGTTCCTTTTGTGTTTTCCCCTGACCGTGAGTAAATAGTTTAGACAGCAGATCCAGTTTTTCTTTGGGAATGGAATGCACCAGTTCATCCTCCATCCATGGTTCTTTCATTGCTTGATTCTCCTTTACGCATGATGATTTCCCTGTGGTTGATTCTATTCATGATTCATTTTGCAAGTGGACTCCAAAAAGCTCTGTCATGGCAGAGAGGTCCACGGCATCTCCGGAAAAGCCTTCCGGGAACACGTCCTTCATCATCTGCATCATATCCATGGCATCCTTTAGCTGTTCGTACTGTTTCATTGTTTGACGCAACCCTTGCATTTGCGCCTTCATGGCGGGATCGCAATAGGGGAGCAGCGCGTCAAAAAGGGCATCGCCCTCGGGCGGATCATCCATGGTTACCTTGTTGCCGGTATTTTGAACGTAATGCATGGTATAGAGAAGCTCCTGCATGCGGATAAAGATGGACAAGCCGCCTCGCTTGTCCGTCGGCAGGCAAGGAAGAAGGATTTTCAGCATTTGCAGTTTTCCAGAGGTAAACAGAGAATCAAACGTGTTGTTTTCCATAGAGATCCCTTTCCACGTGCCCGCGAGCTTTTTATCCTTCAAAAACAGGCTCCCGCGCGGGGGGCCTGTTTCGGCGCCGGAATAGGATTAGTTATCGGCGCTCCGTGGCGTATTAATTGCAGCCGCAGCCACATCCGCCATTGTTATTTCCGCCGCAGAAATTGCTAAGGAGCAGGAGCCAAATGACAGTGTCACAGCAGGAACTGCCGCCATTATTGCCTCCATTGCAGCCGAAAATCCCATTGCCGTTTCCAGTCAGGGATAACAGCAGGATGATCCAGAGCAGGTTATTTCCGGAACAGGAATTATTGTAGCCGTTGTTACAGCCACAGTTCGTTGCGGATAAGTCACTCATGTTTGAATGCCTCCAAGGTTGTTTGTAGTTTATACTATGCAGGAATGGCAGAAAGGTTGACGTCTTTTTTATGGTCGATTATGATGAATTTAGTGGAGGTAAAAGCCCTATGAAAATCTTACTGGCAGCCATCAATGCAAAATACGTACATTCCAACCTCGCGGTGCACTCCCTGCGTGCAAGCGCGGGTGCGTACAAGGATGGCGTATCGATTGCGGAATATACCATTAATCAAATGAAGGATGACATTTTAAAGGATTTATATCTTCGAAGCCCTGAGGTTCTCTGCTTTTCGGTATATCTGTGGAATCTGGAGTACGTGGAAGCCATCTTGAAGGAATTTCACAAGCTTTGTCCGTCCATTCCGGTTTGGATGGGTGGCCCGGAGGTTTCTTATGAGACGGATTCTTTCTTAAAGAGGCATGAATCAGTTACGGGCGTTATGATCGGTGAGGGAGAGGATACCTTCCGTGAATTATGTGCTTATTATCATGGGAAGGATCCGAAGGAGCTTTCTGAGATCAAAGGAATCGCTTACCGCGACGTGGCTGGCAAGATTTGCTTTACGGCTCCACGCGATCCAAAGAACCTAAGTGACGTTCCTTTTTGCTATGATGATCTGGAGGAATATGCCAATCGTATTATTTACTATGAGAGTAGCCGGGGATGTCCGTTTTCCTGTAGCTATTGCTTGTCCTCCATTGATAAGAAGCTGCGATTTCGTGACCTGGAATTGGTCAAGAAGGAATTGCAGTTTTTCCTGGATAAAAAGGTACCACAGGTAAAATTCGTGGACCGAACCTTTAATTGTGATCACAAGCACGCCATGACCATCTGGAACTATCTTACGGAGCATGATAACGGCATCACGAATTTTCATTTTGAAATCTCGGCAGATCTGTTAAGGGAAGAAGAGATAGAACTTATCGAGACGATGCGTCCCGGGCTGATCCAATTGGAGATCGGCGTGCAGTCTGCCAATGAGGTGACAATCAAGGAGATTCACCGTACCATGAAGCTAGAGCGCGTGAAGGAGGTTGTAAGACGCATTCGGAAAAGCGGTAACGTTCACCAGCATCTGGACCTGATTGCCGGATTGCCCTATGAAGATTATGAGAGCTTCCGGCATTCCTTTGACGAGATCTACGCGCTCTGGCCGAATCAGCTACAGCTAGGTTTCTTAAAGGTGTTAAAGGGTTCGTTTATGTATGAGCATGCGAAGGAGTATGGTATCGCTTATCATGACGCACCGCCTTATGAGGTGCTTTACACGAATTGGCTTAGCTACGATGAGATCCTTAAAATCAAACGCGTGGAGGAAATGCTTGAGGTCTATTACAACAGCGGACAGTTTGAGGTTACGATGAAGCTTTTGTACGCACTAACGGACAGCGTGTTTGATCTGTTTCTGGAATTAGGGGAATTTTATGAGAGGAAAGGATACGCCGGCATGCAGCATTCCAGGCTAAGGAGATGTGAGATTCTCTTAGAATTCCTTGAGGAGAAGGTTACGCCAAAGGAGCTCCTTCAGGAGGCGCTTACCTTTGACTTGTATGCCAGGGAGAATTGCAAAACCCGGCCAGACTGGGCACCGCCAGTCGAATCCTTGCGGGAGATGACGAGAAAGTACTGTACAAACGGAAAGTTAAGCCATGCGGAACCTTTTCATTACCGCTTTCCTGCCAAGGATGAAATAGGGGTAAAGGAATTTCCTGAGCGTACTTCAAATACTGTCTGGGCGTTGTTCCATTACGAAGATCGGGATCCCTTAGATCATCAGGCCAGAGTGGAATACTTAGAGATTGTATGAAAGATGAAAAACCGGTTACGTTTCCTGCTAAGATTAACAAGGCAAACGCCCCACGTGAGTACGGCATTAAGGCCGAGGATGAAGCAATTACTGTCTGGAGCGGATAATGTTTAGAATGGCAAAATAAAGGGAAAAAAGCCTGGAACTTCCAAGTTGATCCTGCATAAAATGTAGGATAGACTAGGAGGGCGGCGGAATGGATCGGGTCAGAAGGCAGCTTGGTCTGACAAAAGAATATGATTACGTTGGGAAGAATGACAGTTTCACCATAGCCGTATTGGACAGCGGCGTGGTGATGCATCCCGACTTAAAAGACATAATAGTGGCGTTTCGCGACTTCTCGGGAAGAAACGGGAAGGACGGGAAGCGCCATTACTATTCTGAGGCATATGATGATTATGGTCACGGGACACACGTGTGCGGCATCCTTGCAGGAAACGGAGCATTGTCTGGCGGTAAATTCCGCGGCATCATCCCGGGGGCGAGGCTGGTCGTAGGTAAAATTTTGGATGCCCGAGGAGATGGTGCGGCAGAGGATATGATCAAAGGAATGATATGGATCCTTGAATTGAAAGAGAAATTTAACGTCCGACTGCTAAACCTGTCCATTGGCATCTCGAACTCAACCAAGAAGGAGAATCAGGATAAGCTGCGTGAAATGCTGCAAAAGCTGTCTGAGGCAGGTATTTTGGTGATCTGTGCGGCAGGAAATCAGGGACCAGCCCAGGAAACGATTTCTTTTTTGGGGGATGGGAGTTTGGTTGTATCCGTAGGATGCGATGACGGGGAATACTTCTTGGGAGATCCGGCAAGGTGTGAGTACCATTCGGGAAGGGGAAGAAGGAATGCAATCCTTAGAAAGCCTGACGTTGTGGCGCCTGGAACGAAGATTACTTCCTGTAGCAGTTTATATGCCTTTCGGAATCACGGATATGAGAGACGGAGCGGAACTTCGATGGCGACGCCGATCGTCACGGGGTGTCTAGGAAAAGTATTGCAAATCGATCAAAATTTATCAAATCTGGAATTGAAAAGGCTTCTGACTTCCACTGCAACGGATCTGCACAAGCCTTGGAACCAACAGGGTTATGGGATGGTCTGTCCCCATGCGATGTTGAAAAGAGTTATGGAAGCATAAAATCATAAGATTTCCAAGAAGTTTATGAAAACGACTTGACACTTTTCGTATGATTGTATACAATCATACAAGTAAGCAATTTGAACATAGAGGGAAAGGCAGGTCAAGGTACGATATGAGTTATTTGGGTGAAGATGAAAGCATGTTTGCCAATAGGCCGGTTACCATGAACAGCAAGAACAATCTGTTACAGATAGAGGAGCACATGTACATTTTGGATGACGTGGAAAAACCCAATGTCTTCCGTAACATGTTTCCTTATTCGGAGATTCCGAAGATTCCTTTTAATGACAGGATTGTGCCTCATGACATGCCTAAGGATATATTCATTACCGACACGACGTTCCGTGACGGTCAGCAGTCCAGGGCTCCCTATACCACGGAGCAGATCGTGAAGATTTATGATTATCTTCATAAATTAGGCGGACCGAACGGCATGATCCGCGCAAGTGAATTTTTCCTTTACAGCAAGAAGGATCGCGATGCGGTTTACAAATGCATGGAGAGGGGATATAAGTTCCCTGAGGTGACAAGCTGGATCCGCGCAAGCAAGGAAGACTTTAAGCTTGTCAAGGAATTAGGCATGCCGGAGACGGGAATCCTTGTCAGCTGTTCGGATTATCACATCTTTATGAAGTTAAAGATGAACCGCCGTCAGGCCATGGATCACTATCTGAGCGTTGTACGTGACTGCCTGGAGGAGGGCATCAGCGTAAGATGCCATTTGGAGGACATTACCAGGGCTGACATCTACGGCTACGTGGTTCCGTTCTGTCTGGAACTGATGAAGCTGATGGATGAGTATAAAATTCCAATTAAAGTAAGGGCTTGCGATACAATGGGGTATGGCGTAAACTACCCCGGCGCAGTGATTCCCAGAAGCGTGCAGGGTATTATTTATGCCATTC
Source organism: Acetatifactor sp. (assembly GCA_024693365.1). Lineage (GTDB taxonomy): Bacteria > Bacillota > Clostridia > Lachnospirales > Lachnospiraceae > Acetatifactor. Next base: position 38,276 of record JAILLF010000010.1, read on the forward strand.
ACGTGCATGCGGGCGTACCCAGCGAGCTGATAGAGTGGCATGGACATAATGATTTCTACAAGGCAGTGGTAAATTCTACGACCGCCTGGCTTTATGGTTGCTCCGGAGTAAATACTTCCCTGTTTGGCATTGGCGAGAGAACGGGTAATACGCCCCTTGAAGCAATGGTATTTGAGTATGCGCAGCTTCGCGGCGACTTAAACGGCATGGACACCACGGTGATCACCGAACTGGCGGAGTATTACGAGAAGGAGATCGGCTATCACATCCCTGAGAGAACTCCATTTGTCGGCAAGAACTTTAACGTGACGCGTGCCGGCATTCACGCAGACGGACTCCTTAAGAATGAGGAGATCTATAATATTTTTGACACGGAGAAATTCCTGAACAGACCCGTGCTTTGCGCAATCTCCAATACTTCCGGACTTGCCGGGATCGCTCACTGGCTGAATACCTATTACAAGCTGAAGGGCGATAAGATGGTACAGAAAACGGACGATCTTGTAAGAGATCTGAAGGCATGGGTGGATGAGGAATATGCCGGCGGACGCGTAACTGTCATGACGGACAGTGAGATCATTGCACAAGTGAACAAGGTGTGCCTGGAAAAGGGCTATAAGCTCGGACAATAAAGGGGGCATCGTTATGGGGTATGACGTAAAAAAGGAAGTAACGGACAAGTACTCCCTGCGAGGCAGGGTTTTTAGCAAGCTTCGCGATGACATTTTAAGCGGTAAATATGAAGAAAACGAAGAACTGAAGGAGGTTGCCATCGGGGAAGAGCTTGGCGTGTCGAGAACGCCGGTGCGTGAGGCATTCCGTCAGTTGGAGCTGGAGGGCCTGATCCAGATTATCCCCAATAAGGGCGCTTACGTCACGGGGATCACGGAGAAGGACATTCAGGACATTTATCTGATCCGTTCTCTTTTGGAAGGGCTTTGCGCAAAGCTTGCGACGGAGCATATCACGCAGGAACAGCTCGAAGAATTGGAAGAGAATGTTTATCTTGGTAAATTCCATGCGGAAAAAGGACATTTGGATCAGATGACCGAGTTGGACAACCGCTTCCATGAGATTTTGTACGAAGCGTGCGATAGCAAGATGCTGGAGCATCAATTAAAGGACTTTCATCAGTACGTGCTTCGCGTGCGCAAGAAGACGTTGAGCAATAAGAACCGCGGACCTAAGTCAAATTTGGAGCATGAGGGGATTCTGAATGCCATTAAGGCGGGGGACGCGGAATTGGCTCAAAAGCTGGCACATGATCACATGATCAATGCCTATGAAAACATGCTGAAGTGCGGCTTGCATGAACTGTTTTCGGAAAAGAGCACGGATGAAAAGAACTAGAAAAGACTTAAATGGTACCAGATGATTACTTGAGTAAAAGATTACGGGAGGAAAACAAGATGGCTAAAATTGCAATGAAAACCCCTTTGGTGGAGATGGACGGAGACGAAATGACCCGCATCCTTTGGAAGATGATCAAGGATGAGTTGCTCCTTCCCTTTGTTGACCTTAAGACGGAGTATTATGATCTTGGACTGGAGCACAGGAACGATACGGACGATCAGGTGACCGTTGATTCCGCAAATGCAACGCTGAAGTATGGCGTGGCCGTAAAATGTGCTACCATCACCCCCAATGCGGCAAGAATGACCGAATATAACCTGAAGGAAATGTGGAAGAGCCCGAATGGTACAATCCGCGCAATCCTTGACGGTACCGTGTTCCGCGCACCCATTCTGGTAAAGGGCATTGTCCCCTACGTGGCAAACTGGAAGAAGCCCATCACCATCGCACGTCACGCCTATGGCGACGTTTACAAGAACGTGGAAATCAAGGTTCCCGGCGCTGGCAAGGCTGAACTTGTATTTACCGGTGAGGACGGCACGGAAATCCGCGAGACGATCCATAACTTTACTGGCAGTGGAATTATCCAGGGCATCCATAACACGGACAAATCCATCTCAAGCTTTGCAAGGGCATGCTTTGGTTATGCAATTGACACAAAGCAGGATCTGTGGTTTGCAACGAAGGATACCATCTCCAAGAAGTACGACCATAATTTCAAGGACATTTTCCAGGAGATCTATGACAACGAATATAAGGCGAAATTTGAAGAGCTTGGCATCGAATATTTCTACACCCTGATCGATGACGCGGTGGCACGCGTGATTCGTTCCGAGGGTGGATTCATCTGGGCATGTAAGAACTATGACGGTGACGTGATGAGTGACATGGTGGCAACCGCATACGGCGATCTCTCTATGATGACTAGCGTACTGGTAAGCCCGAACGGAGCTTATGAATACGAGGCTGCTCACGGAACCGTACAGCGCCATTATTACAAGCACTTAAAGGGTGAGGAAACCTCCACGAACTCCATCGCAACGATCTTTGCATGGACCGGCGCGTTAAAGAAGCGCGGTGAGCTGGATCAGATCCCTGAGCTTGTTGCATTCGCAGAGAAGCTGGAGCAGGCCTGCATCAAGACCGTCGAGGATGGCAAGATGACGAAGAGCCTTTCCCTGATCTCTACCTGCGAAAATCCCGTAATCCTGAACAGTCTTGATTTTATCAAGGCAATTCGCGAGACGTTGGAGAGCTTGCTGTAAACCGTCCGAACTTTGTCTAAGGAGAAGGTGCATGGGAAAATTAGATGGCGGTAGGAAAAAATGGCATTGGATTGGATGGGCATTACTTGCGTTGTTTATACTTTTTGTTTGCCTTTTATTTTGGGAGTTATATGATTATCAAATCCATACACCTAAGATTATGTTGAAAAAGGAGCCGTTTGTTATGACAACAGGTTCCGTGGTTACCTTGGATGATTTGTGCGAAATTACTTGTCAAGGCGACTGTTTTTCACATTTTCAATTCAGGACTGATATTTCTTCTGTAAAGATCTTAGAGTTTAAGGAGGGATACTTTACTAGCACTGATGGGTATCCTGTAGACGGGATACTCACGAGGAGATTAGATAAGGATGGTGAAGAATGGTGGTATTCCCTTGGCTATATAACAAAACTCTATGTGGGTGATGAGGCAGGAACGATATATGTTACCATATGCGCTTCTGGAGAAAGCGGGGAACACATAGAAAAAAATACGATTATCTACGTAAACCGTGGTGAATAAAGGTTTGAAAAATGGGTCAGGGGGACATTCACTAGACATGTTCCCCTGACTTTTTTGGCTCTTTTCAAAATAATACATGGAATAGCCAAGATAATCATTGACTTTTACGCGAAGAATCGGTAGGCTGAATATAGAACGTAAACGGTTACGTAATTCGTACGTTTATGATGAAATCTAATGGATTCAGGAGGAAAGGCGATGGAGTTTAGGAACGACAACGGCGCGCTTGTGTTTAAGCGTGCGGGCGAGACGGTTCGCATCGAAGCTTGGGGAGAGAATTCCCTTCGCGTGCGGGCAACAATGTTGCCGGAGTTTACCGGAAATGACTGGGCGCTGACGGAGAAACCAGGCGTGACGCAAGGAAAGGTAGAGTTTTTTGAGCGGGATCATTGGGTGGGAGACGGAAACGTTGACAAGCGGGAATATGCGTCGATCACTAACGGAAAGATCCGTGCGGAGGTGAACTTTGTCGGCATTATTTCCTTCTTTGAGGGAGAAAAACTCTTGCTGAGAGAGTATTATCGCTCCTATGACGGTACCATTTCCCAGGGAAGCAGATGCTTAAAGCTCGTAAACCGTGAGTGGAAGGGTATCATTGGAGGCACCGGATATGAACTGAACCTGAAGTTCGATGCCAATGACGGCGAGAAGATCTACGGCATGGGACAGTATCAGCAGAGCTACATGGACATGAAGGGATGCGTTCTCGAACTCGCACAGAGAAATTCACAGGCTTCCGTTCCATTCTATATTAGCAACAAGGGCTATGGCATGCTGTGGAACAACCCGGCAGTTGGCCGAGTAAGCTTTGCAAATAACTATACCGAGTGGATTGCCAGGTCTACGAGACAGATGGATTATTGGATCACCGTTGGTGAAACGCCGAAGGAGATCCTGAAGACCTATACCGGCGTTACCGGACGCGCTCCGAAGTTCCCTGAGAGCCTGATGGGACTGTGGCAGTGCAAGCTTCGTTACCGCACTCAGGAGGAGGTTCTTGAGGTTGCCCATGCCTATCAAAAAGAGGGAATTAAGATCGACATGATCGTGATCGATTTCTTCCACTGGACGGTTCAGGGCGACTGGAAGTTCGACAAGACGTATTGGCCGGATCCAAAGGCCATGGTGGACGAGTTGCATTCCATGGGCATCAAGGTCATTGTTTCCGTATGGCCCTCCGTGGACAGAAAGAGTGAGAATTTTTATCCCATGATGGACAGGGGGCTTCTCATCAAGACGGAGCGTGGCGCAGCACAGACCTATGATTATCAGGGCGACTGCGTGGAAATCGATCCGTTTAACCCTGAGTGCCGCAAGTACGTCTGGGAAGTATGCAAGAGAAACTATTATGATCTCAGTTTTGACGGATTCTGGCTGGACAACTCCGAGCCTGACTATGGCGTATATGACTTTGAAAACTATCGTTACAGCATTGGTCCTGCGCTGGAGTGCAGCAATCTCTATCCCCAGATGTACAGCCGCGTGTTTAATGATCCCATGAAGGAAATGGGAGACGGCACGGTGGTGAATTTGATGAGATGTGCGTGGGCCGGCAGTCAGAAATACGGCAACGTGATCTGGTCTGGCGACGTGCCCAGCACCTTCTATTCCTTCAAGGAACAGGTGATGGCAGGTCTGAATATGGGACTTGCGGGCATTCCCTGGTGGACCACCGACATCGGCGGCTTCATGACGGACGACGTAAAGGATCCTGATTTTAGACAGCTTCTGATCAGATGGTTTCAGTTCGCGGTATATTCTGCAGTCCTTAGAATGCATGGCGACAGAGGTCCTTACAACATTCCGCCTCTGGATAACCGTGACTGGGGCGGCGGATACCTGCACACCGGTCAGCCCAACGAGCTTTGGAGCTATGGCGAAGACAATTACAAGATCATGCGCAAATACTATGATCTTCGCATCGCCATGCACGACTATATAAAGAGCCTATACGAAGAAGCTTCGGCAAACGGTTCTCCTCTGATCCGCGCCATGTTCTTCGAATTCCCTGACGACGCAAAATGCTGGGAGCTGAATGACCAATACATGTTTGGCTCAAAATATCTTGTTGCTCCCATCTTTGCACTGAACCAGTTTAAGCGCGACGTATATCTGCCTGCCGGACGGTGGAAGCTCACCTCCGACGGAACCATTTTCGAAGGTGGCCAGAACGTGACCGTCGATGCCCCCATCGAATACATGCCCGTATTCGAACGCTGCTAAATACGATATGTGATCTTATGTGGCCCCCACCGTGGCCGCCAAGGCCCACGCCGGGAATAATTTGGCCCCCACCGTGGCCGCCAAGGCCCACGCTGGGAACAATTCGGCCCTCACCGTGGCCGCCAAGGCCCTCCTCCTGGAACGGCTCGGACTGCACTAAGCTCACCTGCGGCCCTCAGGCAAAGACGAGCCTAAGATTATAAATCTTAGGCTCGTCTTTTGAGTTCCTTGGTTCGCTAAGTGCTGCCGGCTAATTGTTCCAGGAGGGGGGCCTTGGCGGTCGCGGTGGGAAGCATGGATTGCCTTGGCAGCCCAGGTGGGAAGCAGGAGGGCCTTGGCAGCCCCGACGGGAAGCATGGGGGCATGGCGGCCGTGACAGTTGACGGAAAACCAATTATTTGGTATACTTTGAGGATGTAAAAAAAAAGCGAAAAGAGGAAATGCAGTGAATTCAAACCAATATAAAACCGGATTTGTAACGCTGATCGGCCGCCCAAACGTGGGGAAGTCCACTTTGATGAATCATTTGATCGGACAGAAGATCGCGATCACCTCGAATAAGCCTCAGACTACGAGAAACCGCATCCAGACTGTTCTGACGACGGATGAGGGACAAATCGTGTTTCTTGACACGCCTGGAATTCATAAGGCAAAGAACAAGCTTGGAGATTACATGGTCAACATTGCGGAACGGACGCTGAACGAAGTGGACGTAATCTGCTGGCTTGTGGAGCCGACCACCTTCATCGGCGCAGGCGAAAAGCACATCATCGAACAGCTGCAGAAGACAAAAACGCCAGTGATCCTTGTGATCAATAAGGTGGATACCGTAAAGAAAGAGGAGGTTCTTCTCTTTATTGACACTTATCGTAAGGAATATGATTTTGCAGAGATTGTACCCGTCTCCGGACTCAAGGAGATTAACACGGATGAGCTGATCAAATGCATTTTCAAATACCTTCCCTACGGGGATCCCTTCTATGATGAGGATACCGTGACTGATCAGCCCATGCGCCAGATTGTTGCGGAACTCATCCGCGAGAAAGCGCTTCGAAGCCTTGACGAGGAGATCCCTCACGGCGTGGCAGTGACCATCGAAAGCATGAAGGAAGTTGGGAACATATGCCACATTGAAGCCACCATCATCTGCGAGAAGGATTCTCACAAGGGAATCATTATCGGTAAGGGCGGTCAAATGCTAAAAAAGATTGGATCCAAGGCGAGACCTGAGATCGAGGACATGTTGGAGATGCAGGTAAATCTGCAGCTTTGGGTCAAGGTGAAAAAGGACTGGAGAGACAGTGACGTATTGATGAAGAACTTTGGTTATAATCCCAAGGAAGCCAAGGGGAATGACTAAATGACAACGGAAAGGGGAGGGCGTGATGCAGGATTTTATCTTTGTGACCGGGATTGTTTTGAAGCAGTCGCCCTCCGGTGAATATGACAGAAGAGTGACGATCCTTACGAAGGAATGCGGAAAGATCGTGGCCTTTGCGAGAGGAGCAAGAAGGCAGGGGAATAAGCTGGCAGCCGCCACGAATTCCTTTGCCTTCGGCACGTTTAAACTATATCAAGGCCGGGATGCCTATACGCTTGCAGATGCCGAAATCAAGAATTATTTTGAAAATTTGATGAGTGATTTTGAGGGGGCGTATTATGGCATGTATTTCGCTGAGATCGCGGATTATTATGCCAGGGAGAACAATGACGACAGAATGCTCCTCGGGCTTTTGTATCAATCGTTAAAAGCATTATCCGCGCCGTCAATTCCGAGACCCTTGGTCAAAGTGATCTATGAGTGCAAGGCCATCGCGGTCAACGGTGAATTTCCGGGCGTGCCAAGGGACCGCGAGTTGTCCGCGTCGGCCGTATATGCATTGGAGTATATTGCGAGCAGTAGCCTGGAGAAGCTCTATACGTTCACGGTGACGGAGGAGGTTTTGGCGGAGCTTTCGTCGGTTGCCGAAGAATATTGTAAAAAATACCTTAGGCATGACTTCAAAAGCCTTGAAATTCTAAAAACTCTCTGTTGAATTTTTCCGCGTGAGCGGTTATAATAGATTGAATTAACGATGACTTTTTGCGGAAAGCTGGTTCATGCATGAAAAAAAAGAGAAAAATGCTTGCCAGTCTGGGCGTCGTTTTGGTCATGGGAATGGTATTCGCCGGCTGCGGAAAGGACGATTCCTGGAAGAAATGGACGCAGGAACAAATGGCGATTGATAAAGACGGCCAGATCACTTACTGCGTAACGGACAACTTTGACAAAAACTACTATGATCTGGAAGAGTTGACGGGAATGGCGGTGCAAGAGGCCGCTCAGTATAACGGGGAGCATAAAAGAGGCGAAAGTACCCCCGTGACGATCGCAGAGATCGCAAAGATCAATGAGAACGGAAACGAGGTTCGCGTGGTCTATCAGTTCGACGGGTATGAATCCTATACGGGATTTGTGGGTACGAAGCTTTATTACGGCACGTTGGAAGAAGCAATCCGGCAAAAACTCATTTTCACTGGATCTGAGCTGTACGGCGCATCTGGGACGATCACTCTGGACGAAGCAACAAAGGAGAAAATGAAAACAAGACACGTTCTTGTGACGGATGCAAAGACGTTAATCAGTTTACCCTATGATGCTCAGTATTACAGTCATGACGTAAAGATGCTGGAGAATGGAACGGCCGATACGACGGGCTGTGAGGACGTGGCTGTCATCCTGCTGAAAAAGTGAATGAATCGTCCGTGGCAGTGCCTTGGATGATAAGATAAATATTTTAGAGAAGAGAGAAGAGGAAAGACTATGGAAAAGACAATGGAAAAAATCGTTGCGTTGGCGAAGGCCAGAGGTTTTGTGTATCCCGGTTCCGAGATTTACGGCGGACTGGCGAATACCTGGGATTACGGTAATCTCGGCGTAGAGCTGAAGAACAACGTAAAGAAGGCCTGGTGGCAGAAATTCGTTCAGGAGAATCCTTATAACGTGGGCGTTGACTGCGCGATCCTGATGAATCCCCAGACTTGGGTGGCCAGCGGACATCTCGGCGGCTTTTCCGATCCTCTGATGGATTGTAAGGAGTGTCATGAACGTTTCCGCGCAGATAAGCTCATCGAGGATTACTGCGAGGAGAAGGGTATCAAGCTGGACGAGAGCGTTGACGCCTGGAGCCAGGAAAAGATGAAGAATTTTGTGGAAGAGCAGAACATTCCCTGCCCTACCTGCGGAAAGCATAACTTCACCGATATCCGTCAGTTCAACCTAATGTTCAAGACCTTCCAGGGCGTAACCGAGGATGCAAAGAATACCGTATATCTTCGCCCCGAGACCGCTCAGGGTATTTTCGTAAACTTCAAGAACGTACAGAGAACCTCACGTAAGAAGCTTCCTTTCGGCATTGGCCAGATCGGAAAGTCCTTCCGAAACGAGATTACTCCCGGTAACTTCACCTTCCGTACCAGAGAGTTTGAGCAGATGGAGCTTGAGTTCTTCTGCAAGCCCGGCACTGACATGGAGTGGTTCCAGTATTGGAGAGGCTTCTGCCGTGACTGGCTGTTCTCCCTTGGCATGAAGGAGGACGAAATCCGTCTTCGCGACCACAGCCCCGAGGAGCTTTGCTTCTACAGCAAGGGCACCACTGACATTGAGTTCCTGTTCCCCTTCGGCTGGGGTGAGCTTTGGGGCATTGCCGACAGAACGGATTATGACTTGACTCAGCATGCAAATACCTCTGGCGAGGACATGACTTATTTTGACGATGAGACCAATGAGAAATACATTCCTTACGTGGTTGAGCCTTCCCTTGGCGCAGACCGCGTAGTGCTTGCCTTCCTTTGCGCTGCATATGACGAGGAGGAGCTGGAAGGCGGAGACGTGAGAACCGTGCTTCATTTCCATCCCGCACTGGCACCCGTGAAGATCGGCGTGCTTCCTCTTTCCAAGAAGCTTAACGAGGGCGCAGAGAAGATTTATACTCAGCTTTGCAAGAAATATAACTGCGAGTTCGATGACAGAGGAAACATCGGTAAGAGATATCGCCGTCAGGACGAGATTGGTACTCCTTTCTGCGTAACCTATGATTTTGATTCCGAGACCGACGGTTGCGTAACCGTAAGATTCCGTGATTCCATGGAGCAGGAGCGTGTTGCCATCGCGGACTTAGATGCATATTTCGCAGACAAGTTTACGTTCTAACAACCAAAGAAAGAGGAAAACATCATGAAAAAATTTACCTCAACGGAGCTTAGAAAAGCTTGGAAAGAGTTTTATATTGAGAGAGGTCATAAGGACGTGGGAGCCGTATCGCTTGTGTCGGACGGATCCACCGGAGTTATGTTCAACGTGGCTGGCATGCAGCCGCTGATGCCTTATCTTCTTGGCGAAAAGCATCCCATGGGAACGAGGCTTTGTAACGTGCAGGGCTGCGTTCGTACCAACGACATTGATTCCGTAGGCGACAAGAGTCACGGCACGTTCTTCGAAATGATGGGAAGCTGGAGCCTTGGAGATTATTTCAAGAAGGAGCGTTGCCAGTGGAGCTATGAGCTTTTGACCGGGTTGTTCGGCTTTGACGCGGATCATCTTGCGGCAACGGTATTTGCGGGTGATGAGAATGCTCCCAGAGATGAGGAGGGTGCGCAGTACCGCATTGCATCCGGCTTCAAGAAAGAGAATATTTTTTATCTTCCCGCAGAGGATAACTGGTGGGGACTGGAATACGGACCCTGTGGTCCTGACAGCGAAATGTTCTACGTGAAGGATGACGTACCGCCCTGCGGCCCCGATTGTAAGCCGGGTTGCCACTGCGGCAAGTACACGGAGATCGGTAACGATGTGTTTATGCAATATGAAAAGCATCAGGATGGTCATCTGACTCCGTTAAAGCAACAAAACGTGGATACCGGTTGGGGACTTGAGAGAATTCTTGCTTTTCTGAATGGATTGGATGACGTTTACAAGATTGACCTGCATGCCCCTGCAATCGCTTATATTGAGCAGGCAAGCGGCATCAAATATGATTCTGACGAGAAAATGACCAGATCCATGAGAATCCTTGCGGATCATACCCGTACGGCCGTGATGCTGATCGGCGACGAGAAAAAGCTCCTTCCCTCCAATGCCGGCGCGGGCTACGTGCTCAGAAGACTGATCCGCCGTGCCGTGAGACATGCAAGGACTCTTGGCTTAAAGAAAGAGAATATCTTAAAAGTTGCAGAAGCATACATTGGCGTTTATGCAGAAAGCTATCCCCTTGTGGAGAAGAACAAGGCGTTCATCCTTTCTGAGCTTGGCAAAGAGATTGAACGTTTTGAGGCAACTCTTGAGAATGGCCTGAAGGAATTTAAGAAGATCTTAGAGGAGAAGCTTGCTGCGAAGAGCGACAGGATCGACGGCAAGTCTGCGTTTTATCTGTATGATACCTTTGGTTTCCCCATCGAGCTCACCGTTGAACTCGCCGAGGAGGAAGGCCTTACCGTAGATGAGGCAGGGTTTGCAGCTTCCATGGAAGAACAGAAGGCTAAGGCACGTGAGAACGCAAACTTCTCCGCAAAGCTTTCCGCTGACGCAAATCTTTTTGAGGATCTTGGAGATGCGTTCACGACCGAATTTGTCGGCTATGACGTGATCATGAATGAAACGACGATTGCTGCGATTGCATCCGGTGATGCACGCGTGGATGAGGTCGCTGAGGGCGAGGCGGGCACTATCGTAGTTCCCGTAACGGCATTTTATGCAACCATGGGCGGTCAGAAGGGTGACTTCGGCGTAATCCGCGGTGAGAATGGCTTGTTTAAGGTGGAAGAAACCGTAAAGCTTCCCGGCGGTAAGGTTGGTCACGTGGGTAAGATGGTCTCCGGAAAGCTTTCCGCAGGCGATCGCGTTCGCATGGAGGTGGATGCCGCAAACCGCGCAAGCACTTGTAAAAACCATACGGCGACGCACCTTTTGCAGGCAGCGCTTCAGCAGGTTCTTGGCAATGACGTTCATCAGCAAGGTTCCTATCAGGACGGCGCAAGAACCAGATTTGACTTTAGCTTTTCCCGTGCAATGACGGAAGATGAGATCGCTAAGGTAGAAGAGATCGTCAATGCAAAGATTTTAGAAGATGTTCCCGTTGTAACTGACGTCATGAATATCGAAGAGGCAAAGAAGAGCGGCGCCATGGCTCTGTTTGGAGAGAAGTACGGCGAGACGGTCCGCGTCGTGTCCGTTGGTGATTTCTCGAAGGAGTTCTGCGGCGGTACGCACGTTAAGAGAACGGGCGACATTGCATCCTTCAAGATTCTTTCTGAGAGCGGCATTGCTGCAGGCGTGAGAAGAATTGAGGGACTGACCAGCGCAAACGTGATCGAGCATTACAAGGCGATCGAGGAGACCTTAAAGCAGGCAGCCGCTGCAGCTAAGTCCACGACTGCAAATCTGGTAGAAAAGATCCAGCATTTGCAGGCGGAAGTTAAGGCACTTTCTTCTGAGAATGAGTCCCTGAAATCCAAGCTTGCCAAGAATTCCCTTGGCGACGTGATGAATCAGGTAAAGGACGTAAAGGGCGTGAAACTCCTTGCCGCGAGCGTAGCAGGCGTAGACGTGAACGGGCTTCGCGATCTGGGAGATCAGCTGAAGGATAAGCTTGGCGAGGGCGTTGTGGTTCTGCTTTCCGAACAGGACGGTAAGGTTAACATGATTGCAATGGCAACGGACGGCGCAGTAAAGGCCGGAGCACATGCAGGCAACCTGATCAAGGGAATTGCGGCATTGGTAGGCGGTGGAGGCGGCGGTCGCCCGAACATGGCTCAGGCCGGCGGCAAGAATCCCGCAGGAATTTCCGCTGCAATCGCGGAAGCCGAGAAGGTTTTGGAAGGGCAATTATAAACTCTTCAGAAAAAACTGTTGACGAATGAAATTTTTATGATATAATGTCATTAGTGTGCGTGATAAGCGCCACAAAAAATAACCCAATCAGTCAGAAATGCTAGCGGGACTGAAGGGAGGGTCGGGTGTAGAACATGTCAAACGTAATCGTAAAAGAAAACGAGACTTTGGACAGTGCATTGCGCCGCTTCAAGAGAAGCTGTGCAAAGGCTGGTATTCAGCAGGAGATTCGTAAGCGTGAGCATTACGAGAAGCCTAGCGTGAAGCGTAAGAAGAAGTCTGAGGCTGCGAGAAAGCGCAAATATAACTAAAAAAGTCAATCCCCAGCCGATTTCGACTGGGGATTTTGATTCACGGAATTTAGGCTTATAGCCGGAAATTTTAGAGGAGTCGAAAATGATGTGGCTTGAAGAAGCGTTAAGCATTGACGTCTATCATTATTTTGCACTCTTTGCAATCTACAGCATGATGGGTTGGCTGATCGAATCCATTTACATGTCGATCTGCAACAAGCGAGTGACGAACAGAGGATTTGCCAGAGGACCTTTTTGTCCGATATATGGTTTCGGATGCATTGGCGGTTATCTGATCTTTGCACCATTTAAAGGGCAATATCTGGGAATATACATAGGCGGATGCATTGTTGCTACCACGTTTGAGTTTATTGTCGGAAAGATGATGATTAAATACCTTGGGGAGCTTTGGTGGGACTACAAAGACAAGCCCTTTAACTACAAAGGCATCATTTGTCTGGAGAGTACTTTGGCCTGGGGCATTTACGCACTGGTGGTGGTACATTTCCTGCATGGAACCATGATGAATTTTATCAATGCAGTTGATAAGCGTCTGGGCATTCTTTTATTGGTTGTGATTTATTTCCTTGTCTTCATTGACTACATGGTTCAGTTTAGCCAGATCTTTGGCTGGCCCAAGGCTCTTGGCGGACAGGGGATGAAGGAAAAGCCTGACATTAGCCGCGCAAACAGAGTAAATCATCCGGATGCAGAATAATTCATTCGTGGGAAAAGTAAATAATTAGTCATAATTTCGGCCATGCCTTCATATTCTGAAGTAATCCAGAAAAGGAGGCATGGCCGTTTTGCGCAAATGGAATGGAAAAGGAAACAGGTTACTCGCGGGAATGATGGGTGCGTTTGTCACGTTGTGCTTCGTCTTAAGTAATCCGATGCGTTGTAAGGCGCAGATTGAACTTACGGCACCTTCAGCCATTTTGATCGAACGTTCCACCGGAACGGTGATCTATGAGAAAAATGCGGATGAGAAAAGGAGCCCCGCAAGCATTACTAAGATCATGACGCTACTATTGACCTTTGAACAGATCCATGCAGGAAAAGCGAATCTTCAGGAGGACGTACTGGTAAGCGAACGCGCCGCTTCCATGGGCGGATCACAGGTATATCTCGCACAGGGAGAGATACAAACCTTAGACACGATGATCAAATGCATCGCAGTTGCTTCGGGAAATGATGCCAGCGTTGCCGTTGCAGAGCATATTGCGGGAAGTGAGGAAGCCTTTGTCAAGATGATGAATGACAAGGCGGCGGCCTTAGGAATGACAGGAACGCATTTCCAGGATTGCTGTGGCCTGTCGGATTCAGAGAATCATTATACGACGGCGCGGGACGTGGCGATCATGTCCAGGGAATTGATCACGGAATATCCGGAAGTGTTTGATTACACGAAGATTTGGATGGAGGACGTGACGCACGTAACGAACAAGGGAAGCAGTACCTTTACGCTCAGCAGCACAAATAAGCTTCTAAAGCGATATGCATATTGCACGGGACTGAAGACGGGTTCGACGCAAAAAGCAAAATACTGTATTTCCGCGACGGCGTCAAAGGACGGGATTGACTTGATTGCGGTGGTCATGGGCGCGCCTGATCCCAAGGCAAGATTTTCAGAGGCCCAGACCTTGTTGACTTACGGTTATGCGAGCTGCAGACTTTACGAGGATCAAGAACCATTAAAACCAACGCAAATTCTGATTAAAAATGCGTTGGAAAAGGAGATTGCGATCGAAGCGGACGGTATCTTTTCTTATCTTGATCTTGAGAGCATTGATTTCTATGCGATAGAGAAAGCATTGGAACTTCCGGAAGTTGTCCAGGCTCCGGTGGCGGCCGGAGAATTGGCTGGTTACGTTGTTTATTCCTATCAGGGAGCTGAACTTGGAAGAGTACCCATAAGATATCAGACTTCCGTCGAAAGGGCTGGGTTTGGATCATACCTGCTCTATGCGTTTCAAAGTCTGTTGTTTCAGCAGTGAATGGCAATGCCTTGGTAAAATACGTTTTGACCAAGGCTTATTTTTATGATAAGATTACGAGGGAAAACTTGATTTTAATGCGGAGGACGCGCGAATCAATGGACGTGATTATCTTAACGCTGGGCGTGCTGGTCATGATCCTTTTTTGGATCATGCTTCATGACTCGACGCATTTTGAGACAACGGAATATGTCGTGACGGATCCGCGAATTCAAAAGGATTTTAGGGCCGTGGTTCTTGCGGATCTTCACAATCAAAAATTTGGCAGGGACAATGAACTTCTGTTACGTGCGATCCGTGACGGAAAATCGGACGTCGTTTTGATCGCCGGAGACTTGATGACGGCAAAGCCTGGAAAGGACTTTGCGCCCGCGATCGAGCTTCTTAGGGAACTTGCAAAGGAATATCCCATCTGTTACGGCGTTGGAAATCACGAGCATCGCATCCGATTATACCGAAAAGTATACGGAGACATGGGGACGCTCTACCGGGAAGCACTTTCGGAAATCAACGTTAAGCTTATGAGTAACGAGCGAAGGGTTTTCGGGGAATACGGAATTGAGGTCATTGGCCTCCAGATCCACCACAAGTATTATCGAAGAAAGAAGAAAACGCCGATGCGGGATTCGTATCTCCCGGGAATTCTTGGTGAGCCGGACAAATCCCTATTCACGGTGCTTCTGGCACATAATCCTGATTATTTTCCGGAATATGCGGCATGGGGTGCAGATCTCGTGCTGTCAGGGCACGTGCATGGCGGCGTGGTCAGGGTTCCCTTTTGGAATAAGGGAGTCGTTTCTCCATCCGTAAAGTTATTCCCCAAATATGACGGCGGTCTTTTTGAAGAAGGGAATTCCCGCATGCTGCTTAGCAGGGGACTTGGCTGTCATACCATTCCGTTTCGAGCATTTAACCCTGGGGATTTGATCTTTTTACAATTTAAAAAGTCAGACAGGCAAGGCATCGAAAAGCTTTCCGGGAAATTCCCAAAGAAGAAAAAAGCGCTTTGAAAAAAAGCCATTTTATGGTAGAATAATTACTGGTTTTTAAAGTTAGAGGTAAGTTGGAAAGGTACTTTGCGTTATGGCAATTTCGGTGAAACTGGAGAAGTTTGAGGGCCCGTTGGACCTACTGCTCCATCTGATCGAAAAGAATAAAATAGACATCTATGACATTCCCATTGTGGAGATCACGGCCCAGTATCTGGATTACGTAAAACAGATGCAGGAAGAGGACATGAACGTCATGAGCGAGTTCCTTGTCATGGCAGCCACGTTGATCGACATTAAATGCAAGATGCTTCTTCCCGCAGAGGTGAATGAGGAAGGCGAAGAGGAAGATCCCAGAGCCGAATTGGTACAAAAGCTTTTGGAATACAAGATGTATAAGTACATGTCCTTGGAACTTAGGGACAGGCAGGTGGATGCCGCGAAGAACATGTATCGCAGCCAGCACGTTCCAGAGGAGGTTGCAAAATACAAGCCGCCGCTGAATTATGACGAACTGGTTGGAGACCTGAATCTTGGGAAGCTTCAGGAAATCTTTCGCAGCGTGATCAGGCGTCAGGAGGACAAGATCGATCCCATTCGAAGCCAGTATGGACGCATCGAAAAGGAAGAGATCGACATGAGCGCCAAGACGCTGTACGTGGAGGCCTACGCGAGAGAACACAAAACCTTTAGCTTCCGAAAGCTTCTGGAGAAGCAAAAGAGTCGTGCGGAGATCATCGTGACGTTCCTGATCATTCTGGAATTGATGAAAACCGGAAAGATTATGATCAGTCAGGAGAACTTATTTGACGACATTATGATCACGTCCTGTCATGACAAGAAAGCTTCGGAACAAAAAGATTAAAAAAGATCGGTGGACATAAAGATGAGTGAACGAGAGGAAGAAAAGAATCAGACCGCCTCTGAAGGGAAGAGTGAGGCCGGGACGCTGGCGGATGAGAATAATGCCGGTCAGCTTCCCCCTTTAACTGAGACGGAAGCGGAAGCCGTGTTTGAGGCAATTCTCTTTACCATGGGAGATACCGTGGAGATCAGTAAGCTTGCGGAAGTTGCGCGAATGGACCTTAGAACTGCAAAAAAGATCTTAAAGAAGATGGAAGAAAAGTATCAGTCGCAGGAACGCGGCATTATGCTCACGCAGTTTGAGAATGCCGTTCAGCTCTGTACGAAGCAGGAGACTTATGAGTATCTGATCAAGATAGCAAAGAATCCAAAGAAGATCGTGCTCACGGATACCGTGATCGAAACGCTTTCCATCATCGCATACAAGCAGCCCGTAACGAGACTTGACGTAGAAAACATTCGTGGCGTGAATTGTGATCATGCGATTAATAAACTGTTGGAATATGATTTGATCACGGAACTTGGAAGGCTTGACGCACCGGGACGTCCAATCCTGTTTGGAACGACGGAACAGTTCCTTCGCACCTTTGGCGTAAAGAGCCTGGAGGAATTGCCGGAACTCAGCACGGTTCAAATGGAAGAGTTTAAGGCGCAGGCGGAAGCAGAGGTAAAGATCCGTCTGGATTGATTGTAAGACATAAAACCGCACCCGCGTCATAAAATGTGTAGAGACACAGTTCATGGCGTGGGGTGTTTTTTGTTTCAAAAGTATAGAAAATCATTATTGTTTTTGTTCCTGACTTTATTGCTTCTTGCCAATGGTTTTCCAAGTTTGGCCGGAAAAGAAGCGGAGCTTTCCCTGTATGCCACTTCCGCCGTTCTTTTGGACGGAGAGTCTGGAAGGGTTTTGTATGGGAAGGCGGAGAATGAACCAATGCCGAATGCCAGTACGACAAAGGTTTTGACCTGTATCCTTGCGTTGGAAAACTGTGAACTTGGCGAGACCGTCACCATATCAGACTATGCGGCTTCCATGCCGAAGGTGAAGCTTGGTGCCATGCGAGGTGAAAGCTATGGCGTGAAGCAATTATTATATTCCTTGATGTTGGAATCCCATAATGATTCTGCGGTCGCTCTGGCGGAGCACGTTGGAAAACGGTCGGTTCCGGCACTTGCGCAAAAGGAAGAAAAGGAATTTTCGAAGGAAGAGAGTATGCAGGCGGTCAAGGCCTTTGCGGATTTAATGAATCAGAAGGCCAGGGAGATCACGAGGGAACCGGATTATTCGTTTACTGCCAACAAAAGAGCTTTTTCCTTTCTCAATCATAACGGATTTCTGTCAATGATGCAGGGCGCGATCAGTGGAAAGACGGGATTTACGGGAAAAGCCGGTTATTGTTACGTTGGTGCGCTTGAGAGTGAAGGACGCGTCTTTGTGGTGGCTCTGCTTGCCTGCGGTTGGCCAAATAACAGAACCTATAAATGGAAGGACACGAAAACGTTGATGAATTATGGCTTGGAGAATTTCCGGCGATTGGACCTGCGTGATGACAAGATTCTGGTTCAGGAAAATATCCTGCCGGAAGTTCGCGTCCTTGGAGGCAGGGGAACGGAGATTGACCAGCTTGTAAGCGCAAAGCTTAGGATTCAGGAAAGAACGGAAGCACGGGAAGGACAAACAACCTCAGGCGTTCTTTTGCGCGAAGGAGAAGAACTTCGTACGGAGATATTGCTTCCAAAGGAATTGACGGCTCCCGTAAGGGAAGGACAGATTCTTGGTGAGATCCGGTATGTTGTGGGGGAAGAATTGTTACAAACGGAATGCGTGATCGCTGCAGAAAGCGTTGAAAAAATTGATTTTGCGTGGTGCCTGAAGCAGGTGACGCGCTTATATCTGGGATTAGGGAGGAAAGAGACATGGCTGAAAAACTGGTTGCAAGAAAAGACGTCCCGGTAGAGCTTACCTGGAATTTGGAGGATCTTTATCCGAATGAGGAAGAGATGCTAAAGGATTTGGAAAGAGCAATGAACGCGGCGAAGCAGATCGAGGCGACTTATCGCGGAAAGCTGAATTCGCCTGAGCAGATCGCTGCCTGCGTTACGGAATATCAAAAGGTTCATGAGACGATCTATCTGGCAGAGAGTTATGCGGAGCTGGCGCAATCCGTGGATTATCAGGACCAGCATTTACAGGAGCTGGCAGGGAAGGTTGGACTGGAAGGTGCGAAATATCGTGCCTGCCTTTCCTTTATTGACGTTGAGATTGGTCAGTGCGACGAAAGCGTGATCAGAGAGGCGGCAAAGCTGAATGCAAGAAACGCAGGTTATCTGAAGAAAATTCTCATGGACAAACCGCATCAGCTGACGCCTGAGACGGAGAAGGCATTAGCCGCGCTGGGCCAGACCTTCCAGACACCTTATGAGATCTATAACGTCGCTAAGCTTGGGGACATGACGTTTCCGGAATTTGAAGTGGATGGGAAACAATATCCCCTGGGATATTCCCTGTTCGAAGACGATTATGAATATGAGGAGAATACTGCCGTCAGAAGAGGCGCTTTTGTGGCATTCTCGAAAAAACTGACGGATTACGTAAACGTGACCGCGGCGGCATATAACGCACGGGTTAAGTTTGAAAAGACGATGGCAGACCTTCGGGGCTATGACAGCGTGTTTGATTATCTGTTGCATGACCAGATGGTTTCCAGGGAATTGTATGACCGTCAGATTGACGTGATCATGGAACGGCTTGCCCCGCACATGCGCAAATATGCAAAGTTTCTGCAGAAAGTGCATGGTCTGGAAAAGATGACCTATGCTGACTTAAAGCTCCCGCTGGATCCCGGATACAGTCCAGCCGTTACGCTTGCGGATGCAAATGATTACGTGCTCAAGGGCCTTTCCGTGTTGGGCGAAGAATACGGTGCCATGCTGAAGGAGGCGCTGGAGGGGCGCTGGGTGGACTTTGCGCAGAATCTTGGAAAGTCTACGGGGGGCTTTTGTGCAAGCCCTTACGGATGCCATTCTTACATCTTGTTGAATTGGAACGGAAGAATGTCGGACGTGTTTACTTTGGCTCATGAACTGGGACATGCAGGACATTTTAAGCTTTGTAATGAAGCACAAAGCCTGTTTGACACGGACGTGTCGACATACTTTGTGGAAGCGCCGTCTACCATGAACGAAGTGCTTATGGCAAAGTATTTGCTTAAAACCTCTGAGGATAAAAGATTCCGCCGCTGGGTGATTGCAAATCTGATCGGAAATACCTATTATCATAATTTTGTGACGCATTTCTTGGAGGCAGCGTATCAGAGAGAGGTTTACAAGATCATTGACCAGGGTGGTTCCGTTCAGGCAGATACGCTGAATGGAATTATGAAATCCGTACTTACGAAGTTTTGGGGCGACGCGGTGGAATTAACGGAAGGCGCAGAGCTTACCTGGATGCGTCAGCCGCATTATTACATGGGTCTCTATTCCTATACCTACAGCGCCGGGCTGACCATTGCCACGCAGGTGGCGGAGAGAATCGACGTTGAGGGACTGCCTGCCGTGGAAGACTGGAAGAGAGTGCTTACGGCAGGAGCAACTCTTACGCCGGTGGAGTTTGCCAAGGAGGCGGGCGTTGACGTGACGACGGACGAACCGTTAAAGAAAACGATCGAGTGGATTGGCAACATGATCGACGAATTATGGAGATTGAGTTAAGACAAAAAATAACGAAAAAAAAGCAATTTGCCTCTTTGCGAATTGCTTTTTTTGTGTTATACTGAGTAGGATTTTTGAATAATGGGGGAGAATTGGTTTTTCATTTTCCCAAAGTTCAATTACGTTAGTGTTTTATTTACAATAAATGGAGGGCTGAAAGCATGAGTAACACATCGAAAGCGAGTCAAAGAATCACAGCTTTGCTCGATGACAACAGTTTCGTTGAGATCGGTGCGCTGGTGACTGCCAGGGCAACGGATTTCAATATGAAACCCACCGACGCTCCTTCGGACGGTTGCATTACCGGCTACGGAGTGATCGCAGGCAATCCCGTATACGTTTACAGCCAGGACGTTTCCGTGATGAACGGTACCCTGGGTGAAATGCATGCGAAGAAGATTGCAAACCTGTATGATCTCGCCATGAAGACCGGCGCACCCGTGATCGGACTTCTGGACAGCGCGGGACTTCGTCTCCAGGAAGCAACGGACGCTCTGAACGCGTTTGGCGAGCTTTACCTGAAGCAGACCCTTGCATCCGGCGTGATCCCACAGATCACCGCAGTTATGGGCAACTGTGGCGGCGGACTTGCCGTTCTTTCCGCAATGGCAGACTTCACCTTTATGGAAGAGAAGAACGCAAAGCTCTTTGTAAATGCGCCCAACTGTCTTGCCGGCAACAATACCGGTAAATGTGACACGGCTGCAGCAAAGTTCCAGTCTGAAGAGGCCGGCATCGTAGATTTTGTTGGCGATGAGGCATCCGTGATCGCAAAGATCAGGGAATTGGTAAGCATGCTGCCCGCAAATAATGAAGATGATGCAAGCTATCTCGAGGAATGCACGGATGACCTGAACAGGGTAAATCCTGAAATCGAAGGCTTCGTTGGAGATACTGCCGTTGCTGCCGCAATTCTCGCGGACAACAACGATTTCTTTGAGGTGAAGGCAGATTACGAGAAGAGTATGGTAACCGGATTTATGCGTCTGAACGGTGCAACCGTTGGCGTGGTAGCCAATAGAAGCGAAGTTCTTGACAGAAGCGAGATCGCCTCCGATACTGGCAAGGTAATTGAAAAGTTTGATACCGTTCTGACCAAAAAGGGATGCCTTAAGGCTGCAGAGTTCGTGAACTTCTGTGATGCATTTGAGATTCCCATCGTTACCTTGACGAACGTTATCGGTTTTGAGGCAACGACCTGTTCTGAAAAGGGCATGGCAAAGGCTGCAGCAAAGCTGACCGCAGCATTTGCTGATGCTACCGTTCCCAAGGTGAACGTAATCATTGGCAAGGCTTATGGCACCGCTTATACCGTTATGAATTCCAAGGCTATCGGCGCTGATCTTACAATCGCTTGGCCGAATGCTGAGATCGGAACCATGGACAGCAAGCTTGCAGCAAAGATTATGTATGAAGGTCAAGGTGCTGACGTCATTAACGATAAGGCTGCAGCTTACAAAATGCTTCAGTCCAACGTACTGAGCGCTGCAAGAAGAGGTTACGTAGATCAGGTAGTTGAGCCCGCGCTCACCAGAAAGTACGTGATCGGTGCCATTGAAATGCTGTACACCAAGACCGAAGATCGTCCTGCAAAGAAGCATCTGACGGTCTAGGAAAGGAGACTTAAGAATGAAGAAAATTGTTGCATTGCTTTGCACGCTTCTTTGCGTCTTGAGTCTTGCGGCTTGTGCGGAGACGGAAGAGGAAAAGGGAATCAAGCAGCAAGCGGCCCAGATCCAACAGGATCGCATTACCCTTATCACCTCAGGCTTGTTTTTGGAATCCGTCCAGAACGCAGACTTGCTTTCCGATTCCGAAGTTTATCCAAAGTTTGTAAATTTTGGAAATGAAGAATTGGAAGCCATTTTCAATACGGATCAGGCATCCTTCCTCATTGACGGACACGGCCTGAAAACCGTCGTTGAATCCTTTAAGCTTTCCAAACAGCAGACTGGTGCGTTGAAGGTGGATGACGCCGGAAATGTCATGCTTGGCACGGTCACTGCTGAGGTTAAGGGACAACAGATCATTGCGCATGCAGAAGTACAGTGCGAACGCGGAAATGCCGATATTGAGATGATTTATTCCAATGACCTTTTTTGTAAATTGGAAGGCGGTTCGCTGAATGCAAAATCGACGTTTGGAGAGCTGATGGAGAAAGCCGGATTAAACACCTTGATCGGCATGGGTACCGTATTTGCGGTACTGATCCTGATTAGTTTGATCATTGCTTTGTTTGGCTTGATTCCGAAGATCCAGGCAGCCTTTTCTGAAAAGGAAGAGGAGCCGAAAAAGCCAGTTGTTGCCCAAACACCTGTCGCTGCGCCGACGATCGCGGAAGAGGAAGATGATGATACGGAACTTGTGGCTGTCATTGCCGCTGCAATCGCAGCTTATGAGGGCAGCACGAACACGGATGGTTTTGTGGTAAGATCCATCCGCAGAAGATAATAAAATGACAGCCGCAAGAACGGCAGAAGGAGAATAAAATGAAGAATTATACCATTACCGTAAATGGAAACGTTTATGACGTTGTTGTAGAAGAAGGCGCATCCAGCGGCGCCGTAGCACCTGTTAAGGCACCTGCAGTTCCCAAGGCAGCGCCCAAGGCTCCCGCAGCTGCAACTGCAACAAGCGGCGCGGCAGGCGGCGTAAAGATCGAAGCAGGCGCAGCCGGTAAAGTATTTAAGATTGAAGGCAAGGTTGGCCAGGCCGTGAAGAAGGGTGACGCAGTTGTAATCCTTGAGGCCATGAAGATGGAGATTCCCGTTGTTGCACCTCAGGACGGTACCATCGCAAGCATTAACGTTGGCGTTGGTGATCCTGTTGAGGCTGGTGCGCTGCTTGCAACCATGAACTAATAAAAGGCGCATAAGAATATAACAACAGGAGGTCTACAAATGGACTATATCGTTAATACGTTTAGCAATCTGATCCATCAGACAGCCTTCTTTAACCTGACTTGGGGAAACTATCTGATGATCGGCGTTGCGTGCTTTTTCCTCTACCTGGCCATCCGGCATGGGTTTGAGCCTTTGCTCCTGACACCCATTGCATTCGGTATGCTCCTGGTAAACATTTATCCTGACATTATGATGTCGATCGAGAATTCACCAAACGGCGTCGGAGGATTACTGCATTATTTCTACTTACTTGACGAGTGGGCAATCCTTCCTTCCCTGATCTTCATGGGCGTTGGTGCAATGACGGACTTTGGTCCTTTGATCGCAAATCCCAAGAGCTTTCTTCTTGGTGCGGCCGCGCAGTTTGGTATTTTTGCCGCATACTTCGGAGCAATCGCACTTGGATTTAATGACAAGGCAGCCGCAGCCATTTCCATCATTGGCGGTGCTGACGGCCCTACTTCCATTTTCCTGGCTAGTAAGCTTGGACAGACGGGACTTCTTGGACCCATTGCAGTGGCGGCATATTCCTACATGTCTCTGGTGCCCATCATTCAGCCTCCCGTAATGAAGCTCCTCACGAAAGAAAAGTGGAGACAGATCAAGATGAGCCAGCTTCGTCCCATTTCCAAGCTGGAGAGAATTCTGTTCCCCATTATCGTTACCATTGTTGTAGGTCTGATTCTTCCGACCACCGTGCCCCTGGTAGGCATGCTGATGCTTGGTAACCTGTTCCGTGAGAGTGGCGTCGTAAGACAGCTTACCGATACCGCGTCTAACGCGCTTATGTACATCGTGGTTATTCTGCTTGGTACTTCCGTAGGTGCAACCACCAGCGCTGAGGCCTTCCTGAATTTAGATACCTTAAAGATCGTTGCACTTGGTCTTTGTGCATTTATCTTTGGTACGGCGGCAGGCGTGCTCTTCGGCGACCTGATGATGGTAGTCACCAAGGGCAAGACCAATCCACTGATTGGATCTGCAGGCGTGTCTGCGGTACCCATGGCAGCCCGCGTATCCCAGAAGGTTGGTGCGGAAGCTGATCCTACCAACTTCCTTCTGATGCATGCAATGGGACCTAACGTTGCAGGCGTTATCGGAACGGCAGTTGCGGCTGGTACGTTCATGGCCGTGTTCGGAGTGTTCTAAATTCAAGTATGATCGTAACGCCTCTCCTTTAAGGGAGAAAAAGGTCAGCTGAGCTGACTGACGAGGCATAAAAGAAAAATGGAGGATGAAATCATGGCTGAAATCGAAAAGAAGCCTATTAAAATTACAGAGACTGTGCTGCGTGATGCGCATCAGTCCCTGATTGCAACGAGAATGCCTACCGAGCTGATGCTCCCCATCGCAGAGAAGATGGATCAGGTGGGATATCATTCCGTAGAGTGTTGGGGCGGCGCTACCTTTGACGCAGCGCTTCGTTTCCTGAAGGAAGATCCCTGGGACAGACTTCGCAAGCTTCGCGACAAGTTTAAGAAGACCAAGCTGCAGATGTTGTTCCGCGGACAGAACATCTTGGGTTACAGACCTTACGCAGATGACGTGGTAGAGTACTTCGTACAGAAGTCCATCTCCAACGGTATCGACATCATTCGTATCTTCGACTGCTTGAACGATCTGAGAAATCTGCAGGCAGCCGTAGATGCTACCAACAAGTTCAAGGTTCAGGAGGGCCGCGGCCATGCACAGGTTGCCCTTTCCTACACCCTGGGCGATGCATATACCATCGATTATTGGATGGACATGGCAAAGAAGATCGAGGAGATGGGGGCTGACTCCATCTGTATCAAGGACATGGCAGGTCTTCTCGTTCCTTACAAGGCATCTGAGATGATCGCAGCCATGAAGAGCGTAACGAATCTTCCCATCCAGTTACATAC
This sequence comes from Acetatifactor sp., assembly GCA_024693365.1. Lineage (GTDB taxonomy): Bacteria > Bacillota > Clostridia > Lachnospirales > Lachnospiraceae > Acetatifactor. Next base: position 63,148 of record JAILLF010000010.1, read on the forward strand.
CCACTACACCTCCGGCGTGGCAGGCATGACCTACTTAAAGGCCGTAGAGGCAGGCGTTGACGTGATCGACTGCGCAATGAGCCCGTTTGCCATGGGTACTTCCCAGCCGGCGACCGAGGTTATGGTTGAGACCTTCAAGGGTACGCCTTATGACACCGGATATGATCAGAACCTTCTTGCTGAGATCGCTGATTACTTCCGTCCTTACAGAGACGAGTGCCTGAAGACGGGCCTGCTCAATCCTAAGGTAATGGGCGTTGACATTAAGACGCTGTTGTATCAGGTACCCGGCGGCATGCTTTCCAACATGGTGAGCCAGCTGAAGGAGCAGAACGCAGAAGATAAGTACTATGACGTGCTCAAGGAAATCCCCAGAGTTCGTAAGGATCTTGGTGAGCCCCCTCTGGTTACGCCTTCTTCCCAGATCGTTGGTACTCAGGCAGTGTTCAACGTGCTGATGGGTGAGCGTTACAAGATGGCAACGAAGGAGACTAAGGCAGTACTTCGCGGCGAATATGGTCAGACCATCAAGCCCATGAATCAGGACGTCATCAACAAGGTTATCCCTGGCGAGAAGCGCATTACCTGCCGTCCTGCAGACCTGATCCCCAACGAGCTGGATAAGCTTGAGAGCGAGATGAAGGAATGGAAGCAGCAGGACGAGGACGTTCTGTCCTACGCTTTGTTCCCTCAGGTTGCAACTGACTTCTTCAAGTATCGTCAGGCGCAGCAGGAGAAGGTTGACCAGACCGTTGCTGATACCAAGAACGGCGCATATCCTGTTTAATAGTTGAGAAATTTACGCGAGATTTGTTAGCTAACCTGTTACGGTCCAGAGCAAAGCACAGACTGCTACGCAGTTCTCGCAGGAAGAAAATTCATACAAGATTCATTTGTCATTGGCAGTGCGAATCCGCGCTGCCAATGATTTCTTTCATTTTTCGCCCCGTGGCGGGGCTTCTAATCGCCGCAAATCCATTCTTATTTTGAATCAATATGTAGTTTTGCATGCCTGTAGAGGAAAAATGGCTTGTAGGCAAGTGAACAAGACCAATGTTACTTGCCTGTAAAGGAAAATCTTCTTGCAGGCAAGTGCAAAAGGTCAACATTACTTGCCTGTAGAGAAAAATCTTCTTGTAGGCAAGTGCAAAAGGTCAACATTACTTGCCTGTAGAGAAAAATCTTCTTACAGGCAAGTGCAAAAGGTCAACATTACTTGCCTGTAAAGGAAAATTGGTTTGTAGGCAAGTGAACAAAACCAGCATTACTTGCCTGTAAAGCAAAATCTTCATGTAGGCAAGTGAACAAGACCGGCATTACTTGCCTGTAGAGAAAAATCTTCATGTAGGCAAGTGAACAAGACCGGCATTACTTGCCTGTAGAGAAAAATCTTTATGTAGGCAAGTGAACAAGACCAGCATTACTTGCCTGTAGAGAAAAATCTTTATGTAGGCAAGTGAACAAGACCAGCATTACTTGCCTGTAAAGGAAATTTGGCTTGTAGGCAAGTGAACAAGACCAATGTTACTTGCCTGAGAAGGAAAATTGACATGCAGGCAAGTGAACAAGACCAATGTTACTTGCCTGAGAAGGAAAATCGGCTTGCAGGCAAGTGGACAAGACCAATGTTACTTGCCTGAGAAGGAAAATTGGCTTGCAGGCAAGCGGAAAAGCAAAATTCATGGGAGGTGTTTTTTATGGTTGATTATTCAAAGGAATTGAAAACTCAACAAATGGAAATTGAAGAATTATTGAGGCAGTTAAAAAAGCGTGAAAGAGCTTATGACAAATTGCCGGAAGGTGTAATTAGGGTTACTGCGGACAGGGGAAAGCACCAATACTTTTTTCGAAAAGAAGGGGATCCCAAATCAATATACATACGAGAGAGGGATCGAGAATTAGCTTGTAAATTGGTGCAGCGTGAATTCGACAGGAATGCATTGAAGAAACTGGAAGAAATGAGAGGAGCTCTTACGCGTTTTCTAAAGAATTATGACGTCAACGCAATGACGGATTTGTATGAAAATCTTTGTGAAGGGCGAAAGGCTATCGTAACACCTCTCGAAATAACGGACGCCGCGTATGTTGAAAAATGGCTGGAAGAACACAGGGGTGAGCAGAATCCATATCCAGAGCAGGGAAAATATGAGACGGAACAAGGGGAATACGTTCGGTCGAAATCAGAAAAGATTCTTGCAGATACGTTTTATAAGATGAAGGTACCTTATCGGTATGAAGCACGGTTGAGTTTAGGGCCTAATTACAATGCATACCCGGACTTTACCTGCCTGAACGTCAGAAAACGTAAGACAATCTATTGGGAGCATTTGGGGCTGCTGAACGTGGATGCGTATGCGAGCAAGAATCATGAAAAGCTTGCGCTTTATGAGAAAAATGGAATTCTTCTTGGAGATACTTTGATGATATCGTTTGAAACGGAGGAATGTCCGCTTAATACTGCAGTTCTTCGGAAAAAGATTGAAGCAGTATTGAAATGATGTCAAGTGTCGGATAATTAACTGAAACGGTTTGGTGCCGGATAATTTACTGAAAAAGTTTTTGTTTGTAATATGTTTATGTCGATGATAAAATTGAGGGGGCTTTTCAGAATAAATTAGATGATGACGTGGAATTGACGCTTTATTTTGGGATTGATATAATGAAAACATAGTGCGGCTTGGGAGGAAATGCGTATGGATGCCATGAAAGCGATTTTGACGCGAAGAAGTACCAGAAGATATGCGGAAGTGATGCCGGATCACGAACTGATCGGGAAGGTGATCGAAGCGGGGCGGTTTGCGCCCAGCGGAGGAAATAATCAAACGACGCATTTCATTGTGTTTACGGACAAGGCGGTTCTTAAGGAGATGGCGGAACTGGTTTGTCAGGAGTTTTCCAAGATGGAGGCAGGGGAGAATACCTATGCGTCGCTTAGAAACTCGATTAACTCATCAAAGAAGGGCGGTTACGTATTTCATTACAACGCTCCGGTTCTTATCGTGACGGCAAATCAGAAGGACTACGGAAACGCCTTGGCAGACAGTGCCTGTGCGCTGGAGAATATGATGATCGCTGCAAACGCATTGGATCTTGGCTCCTGCTGGATCAATCAATTGCATTGGCTGGATGAAAATGAAACCATTCGCAGATTCCTGAGCAAGTATGGGCTTCTGGAAAGTGAGACCGTCACGGGCGGATTGATCTTGGGATATGCGGAAGGCGGACAACTGATTAGGATTCCTCTTGAAAGAAAAGGGAATCCGGTAACCTGGACCTAACGCGTAAAAGAAAGGTACGAAAATTTTTGGGGGGACAAAACAAAATGAGCAATAAAAGATTGATAATGCTTGCTTTGGCGATGACGCTGATGTTGATGTTGTCATCCTGCGAGAATACTTCAACGATAGGGAAAATCAAGGGCGATTCGGCAACGGAAAGCACGGTACAAGAACGCGAAGCCCCGGATAATTCCAAAGATGCAGGCCTTGCTGAGGAAAACACGAAAGAAGGCTCAGCGACTGGAAATACTGACGCAAGCCATGCGGAGGAAAACACGAAAGAAGGCACGACGGCTGGAAAGGCTGACGCAGGCCATGCGGAGGAAAAACTGGATACAGACAGCACTGTGGAAAGCATCACCCAGGATAGCGCAACCAAAGAGGATGCTTCTGAGCTTACCGTCTCGAATGAAAATAAAACGGAAGAAGTGGTGCCGGAGAATACTCCCGAGGTCATCGTAAATGATCCGTCAAAATTTCCACCCCTGATCACGCTAAGCGGAAAAGAGACAGACCATTACGTTACAACGGATTATTGCTATATTGAAGGCGATAAGTTCTATTTGTTGCTTGACAAGGACGTGGATCTTCCAGGGGATTTTGCAGACAATGTTTCCAAAATCATGGACGCTTTGGAAGAAAAAGTAGGGCTTACCTTTACAAGCGCTTCAAAGAACCCAATCATGGGGTTTGATCCAATAAAAATGGCCGCTATTGTAAGTTGCCATGATCCATGGGAGGAGTTTTATTTTGGACAGAAAGTACCCATCTATATTATAGTAAATCATGATGGCATGGCATGGACTTCTCATGCTTTGGCAGGTTACGCGTATTTTGATTTATTATCATTGTACTCTGATGAAATATGCAACAAATTGGGAAGATCTAAAGAGTATTATAAGGATTTTGTTCCCTATGACGTGATCGCACATGAACTCACCCACGTGCTTACGCAAAGGTATACCAGCATGACGTCTATTATGACGGAGGGAAGCGCTGACTATTTTGCCGAAGAGACCATCCGTTCACTTGCACAGACTTCGGAGTCATTTTCCAAAGCAGTTGATCATTTTGAATTTGATTATCACGTGGATCAAAACGTTACGGCCCAAAACGCTGAGACGCTATTCTATCATGATTTCGAAGATCAGTATGACCAAAGCTATGCGTACGGGCATTTACTTTGCTCATTTCTTGCCGAAACCTATGGCAATTCTTTTATGCATGATTATATCGCAGCCCTTCAGAAGATTGGATATTATTACGGAGGGGCTGGATACGCAGAATGGCCAAGGGATCCCGATAAAAAGCGCGCAGATGAATTCAAAAAGCTTTTTGGGGAGAAAGTATTTACGGATTTTGCTGCGTACTATCAATCGCATCAGCAATAATTAGGATACAATGAACGTTAATCTATTTATGAAAAGGAGAAGGGGATGAAACAGTTAATGAAAAAAACCATGATGTCGTTGGTGGCGTTGATGATCATTTTTTTGGCACCTTTGATTGCAAGGGCAGAAAGTGTTCCAGTGACTATTATAAGCCAACCCCAGGATCAAGTTTGGGAGGTTGGAAGTGAGGCATCATTTAAAATAGGAGCCGTTGGAGAAAACCTGAAATATCAATGGCAGGTAAAGTTTTTAAGGGATTCTGAATTTAAGAACGCGCTTGCACCGTCAGCAAAAACTTCAAATTATCATTTTACTATGCAAAATGGTCATAAGTCGATGAAAGTTCGTTGTCTCATAACGAACAAGAATGGTGAGATCGTTGAAAGTAAGGTGGTAACTGTCTTGGAGCAGGCGGTGAAACCGAGAATCACTTACCAGCCCCAAGACACGCCATGGGATTATTCGAAGAATGCCTCTTTTTTAATAATGGCGATCGGAGATGATTTGACTTATCAATGGCAGGTAAGATTTGCCGGAAAGACAGAGTTTAAGAATGCTCTTTCTGAAACGGCAAAGACAAATAATTTTTTGTTTGCAATGCAGTTTGGACATCAAGAAATGGAAGTTCGATGCGTTATTACTGATAAGTATGGAAATAGCGTTACCAGCAAGACCGCTAAGTGTACTTGGCAACAACCCGAAAAACCTGAATTTGTAAAACAGCCACGGGATTTAACTTTCAATATTGGAGAAGAGGCGGAATTTGAGGCGATCGCGGTTGGCGACAATATTTCCTATCAATGGCAAGTGAGATTTGTGGGGAAAAGTGAATTTCAAAATGCTCTTGCGCCGTCAGCAAAAACATCGAACTATCATTTTACAATGAAAAATGGCCATCCGGGCATGGAGGTGCGTTGTGTTGCTACAGACAAAAAGGGCAATAGCGTTACCAGCGAAATAGTAAAAGTAAAGGAATTTGAAAGTGGATTAAACAAGATTACGCTAAGTGGCAATCGGAACGATCACTTGATCACAAAACAATATTGTTATGTTGAAGGCGAAAAGTTTTTCCTTTTGTTAGATAAGGACTTAGATATTCCGGGAGATTTGGCGGATAATGTTGCGCTAATTATGGATGAACTGGAGAATCTTATGGGATTATCCTTTTTGGAACCAACAAATGATGACGCAGTTATATTAATGGGAGGTCTTCTGGGCGAACCATGGCAAGATCTATATTTTGGAATGAAAGTTCCCATATATATTTGGTGTGATCGTTACAATGAAGGATGGATCTCCGGGGCAACTGAAAATGGAGTCAACATCTATATGAACAGTCTAATGGCTTCGGAATATTTAGTTAATTTGAGTGGAACGAGTTACTGTGAATATGATTTGTTTGCGCATGAGTTAACGCATGTTCTCACGTTAAGACACGCATGGTATTCAAGGATAACGGCAGAAGGCATTGCAGATTATTATGCGTGGAAAGTTATGAAAGTGCTCGCAGACAGAACGGAAGACTTCCATGATAGTTTAGCTAGCGTTATAGATAATTACGAGAGTATTGATGATGCTTATAAAGAGCAACTGTTAAACGATATATCTTCTGAAAATGCGGAGAATTGTTTTGTATTAGATTACGAAGATCCTATTAATAGAATAAAGAAGATGCATTATGCTTATGGAAGGATTTTCTATGCGTACTTGGATCGAACTTACGAAAAAAATTTGCATCTAAATTATTCGAAAGCAATGAGAAAAACTGGATTGGCGGATCTTTATGGTACAAAAACAAAAAATGACATGATTCAATACGTGAACGTTATTAAGGAAGTATTTGGAGAAAACGTTTTTATTGAGTTTGCCGCGTGGTATCAGGAAAATCATGATAAAAACATATGGAAATAATAAAACTACTCCATCCCAAAGAATAAAAGGACGTAAAAAAGATACGTCTTCACGTTAAAGTAATCTTGTAAACAGTTAACCAGCACGTTAAGAGGAGGGAAGAATAACATGAAAAACAGAAAATTGACATGGATTGCTTTGATGATGGCGTTAATGCTGGCAGCCTGCGGGCAGGCGAAGACGGAAGAGGAAGCTAAAGGAAGCGTGGCAACGGAAAGCAACGTGCAAAAAAACGAAGTCACGGTGGAGAGTTCTTCCGTGGTTGCTGAATCAAAAGGGACCGAAACGGAGGAAGAGATACTGGATAGCACGGCAGAAGAAGCGATAACTGATGGCACGCCGGAGGAAATGGTGACGGAGAGCGCGTCGGAAGAAGTGATGCCCGAAAGCACTCCGGAAGTCGTTGTGAATGATCTCTCGAAATTCCCGCCCATGATCACGCTGAGCGGAATCGAGGCAGACCACTATATCACTACGGATTATTGCTGCATTGAAGGCGATAAGTTTTATCTTCTTCTGGATAAGGATCTAGACTTGCCGGGAGATTTTGCGGACAACGTAGCCATGATCATGGATACGCTGGAAGAGAAAGTGGGTTTAAAGTTTGCAACTTCAAAAAAGTACGTAGATTTTTGGGGGGAACCTTACAAAATGTCAAGCATGGTTGGCTGCTATGATCCGTGGGCTGATTTTGAATTTGGTCAAAAAGTACCAATATACGTCGTTATGGATCACGATGGCAAGGCATGGATTTCCCATTCCTTAGCAGGATATACTTATATAAACCTGCCGGGATTATACTCTGACGATGTTTGTAAGAAATTAGGAATTAATTATGAGTATTATGATGGTTACGTTCAATATGACGTGATCGCACATGAACTTACTCACGTGCTTACGCTAAGACATGCGAGTTTGCCAGATATTTTGACGGAAGGCGGTGCGGATTATTTCGCGGAAGAAACCATTCGCTCGCTTGTTCCGATGTCAGAGTCTTTTGCTAAATGCGCTGATCATTTTGAATTTGTATACCGCGTGGATCAAAAGGTCACGGAAAAGAATGCGGAGACCTTATTCTATAACGATTTTGAAGATCATTATGATCAAGCGTATGCATTTGGACATTTGCTTTGTGCATATCTTAAAGAAACCTACGGAGATACTTTCATGCGCGATTATATCGCTGCCGTGCAAAGCATAGGTTATGAGTTTGGACAGGATGGTTTTTGGGAGTTACCGAAGGATCCCGATAAAAAGCGGGCAGACGAGTTCAAAAAGCTGTTTGGGGACGACGTTTTTACAAATTTCGCACCTTACTACAATACTCATAAAAAATAAAGAATCATCAAAAAAAGACATAAAAAAGATACGACTTCACGTTATAATCATTTTATAGCCTAAAGATCGTATCTTTTTTATTGAGGTGACGTGGAGAGATGATTGCAAAGATTTTATTGGTGGAAGATGATGCAAAAATCCGTGAGGCCATTTTGGATTATTTTTCAGAGAAGGCTCCGGAGTATGAGATGGATATTGCAAAAACGGGAACGGAAGGCGAAGAAAAGCTGGAGGAGAAGATCTATGACCTTGTACTTTTAGACGTCATGCTTCCTCGAATGAGCGGTTTCGACTTGATCGTCCGGATCCGGCGCACCATGGACGTGCCGGTGATCTTTATGACCGCCAGAACCAGTGAGGAGGACCGGTTGTATGGATATGAATTGGGTTGTGACGATTACGTATGCAAGCCCTTTTCGCTGGCGGAACTCTTGGCAAAGGTTAATGCGCAGATAAAGAGATCAAAAGGGACGGTTTTGAGTGACGTGATCTCTTGTGGAAGCATAGAGCTTCATAAGAGAGCGCTGACGGTAAAGGTCAATGGAAAAGAAGTGGATTTGCCGCCTAAGGAGCTGGCCATTCTTTCGATTTTGATGGAAAAACCTGGCTGGACCTTTTCCAGGGACATGCTATTGGATCTGGCGTGGGGCAAGGATTATTTTGGCAATGACAGAGTCGTGGATAATCACGTGAAAAAACTTCGGCAAATTCTGGGAGAAGCAGGAAATCAGATCAAGACGGTATTTGCCAAAGGATATAAAATTATGGGATAAGCACGGAAAGGAGATGAGGGGCATGATCTTTTTGAGACGTTTATGGAGAAAATGGAATGAAATTCGATATCAACACCCCATACCTTTTTTGGTTGTTCGTTATGCCATTATTGGCATGATCATTTGCGTTTGGATCACCTGTGCCATTGGATATCAGTATTATGATGACGTAAGAGAAGATTACGGACGCGATTTTACCATGTCCGTGAATCAAATTGTAGAAAAGCTTAGAACCAAATTACTTACGGAAACCATCAAAGATGCAAACGATCAATATTTCCTTCATTACGTTTCACAGGATATGATTGCAGAATTAACAGAGTATTGTAAAAATAAAGTATATGCATTTAGTACGATTTATGGAAAAGGAATAGATTCCATTAATTCTGATGAAATAGATCGGGCGTTCTTGTTGTTAGAGACAATAGATACGTTTAATTACAGAGAACAAAAAATATTGTCATGTCCCATGAGTTACTTGGAAACAGTTAAGAAGGAATCTATTGACGCATGGGAAAATACGCATACGCGATGGGATTGGTCGTTTAAAAATGATAACGGCACTTGGAATATTACTCTGGAGGAAGGGTATTATAAAGAATGCGAATTCCTGCCCGTAAAAGTTAAAGTCTGTCGCGGTAATTCAACCGATGGGCACGTGTATCAGTGCTATACAGGAGACATTCCGGATGGATATAAGAGAATTGGTTACAGTAACGTCAATCAGATTGTGTTCCCGGAAGATACTGGTAAATGGATCAACGCGACAGCGGCAGAGGTGAATGATTTAGGAGACAGATGGCCAGTTACCGGATTGTGCGTTCCGTTTAGGGGATCGGTATTTTATGGTTTGCAACCAATCAATGTGTTTAGGGCTAAAATTCTTCCCGACTACGTGAAAATAGGAAATTCGGCCTTATATGATCCGTTTTCATTCATGAAGGGAAATCTGGCATATGAGTACAATGAATATATTTATGACGTCGATGGAAACACATTGCGCTTGAATTTAGGATGTGTCATCCCTGGAGAATTACAAAACCAAATAAAGTACGTGATAAAAAAACTTATGAAAACGTATGTACTTACCTTTTTGTTTTTGGCATTCTTGGGATGGCTGGAATATAGTACGGTTTATTCCTTGCGCGCAAAAAATGGTTTTCATAAATCACTGATCAATTCCATGGCACATGACTTAAAGTCACCGCTCATGGTTATGCAGGGCTTTGGCGAGAATTTAGTAGAGAACGTGCACACGGAGAAAAAGGAATACTATGCACGGGAGATCCTGAATAATATTCATTATTTGAATGAACTTGTTGATAAGAATTTGGATATTTCAAGGTATGAACAAAAAACGTTAGATGGTCAGGAAAAATTACTCTTAATGGATCTGGTAGACGAATCTCAAAAAAGATATGCGGATTTGTTGGAGCAAAAGAAATTAACCATTGAGAAGTCGAAAAACATGATTTTATATGCGGATAAGGCTTTAATGAAGATTGTGATTGATAACCTGATCGGTAATGCGGTAAAGTATTCGCCTGAGGGAGAAATCATACAAGTAATTGCGGAAGAGAGTCGGTTTATCGTGGATAATAAAGCGGATTTACATTACCGAAAGAACGTAAAACACCTGTTAGAGCCGCTTGAGATGGGGGATAAGAGCAGAACGGCCGGGACGGGGCACGGACTTGGACTCTCAATTGCAAACAGTATTATCAAGGAACACGGATGGCGCCTCGAAGTGAAATATAATAAAAAGACGCAACGGTTTCAGTGTATCGTGAAGATACCTTCATGGCCGAAATAAAACGTGACAGTAGACACGTCCCGTTGACACGTTCTAGGATATAATTTGGATACGTTCTCCTTTTATAATAGAATTATCAAAAGGGAGAACGTATTTTTTTGGAAAGGTTGGGCAGTAACGTGAAGGGTAGGGTTTTGTTGGTAGAGGATGATGAAATGATCAGGGAAGTGGTCAGTGATTATCTGCAGGGCCGGGAGCGGGCTTATGAAGTGGAATGCGCATCCACGGGAAAGGAAGGCCTAAGGCTGATGCGGGAGGAAAGCTTCGATCTGATTTTGCTTGACGTCATGCTGCCCGGAATGAGCGGTTTCTCGCTTCTTCGCGAACTGCGAAAGCATAAGGATACGCCCGTCATCATGATCACGGCAAAGGTAAGGGAAGAGGACAGGCTAAGAGGGTATGAGCTTGGATGTGATGATTACGTTTGCAAGCCATTTCTTATGTCAGAGCTTTATGCGAAGGTTGGCGCCATCCTTCGCAGGGCAAAGGGAAATGGAGTGACGGGTGATGAGACGGAACGGGAAAGCCCAAAGCTCGTCTGCGGGCAGATATCCTTGAATCCAAAGACGCGGGAGGTATGGGCATCGGAGAAAGAAATCCAGCTCACGCCCAAGGAGTTCGATCTTTTGATCACGCTGCTGCATCATCCCAATCAAATTTTTACGCGGGAAATCTTGCTGGAATTGGTTTGGGGCATGGACTATGACGGGACGGACCGGACTGTAGACAATCACGTAAAGAAGCTCCGTAAGAGTCTGGGGGCAGCAGGAAGACAAATAATAACAATCTATGGCAAAGGATATAAAATTACGGAGTAATCATTGCTATCGAAAGGAGGAGGCGGAATGAAAAAACGACGGAAAAAGACGTATTTTCAGTGTTTCCGAAAGTGGTTTGGAATCATGACATTAGTTTGGCTGTTGGTGTTTTATGTTTTTCTTCAAATAGCCTATTTTGTTGTATATTCAAAGGTAGAACAAAAAACATCCATAAAATTTTATGAGGGAATGGAAGCAATTCAATATCTGATAAAGGATGAACCATTGGAAAATACCAGACCGGATCTTTCTCTATTATTGGCATCCATGAGTTCTGCCGGAAATGCATATGATGGACAGCTTCAATTTCCCTTGGGATTTTACTTGGGCAATATTATAGGGATCCGTTTGGACAAATTTGAGCACTTTTTTCTTATCAGCGGCTTATCTTCTGACGGAGAAGGGAATACGTATCTTGGTGGTCAGGGGAGAGGCTGGGGTTACGTTCAGGACGTGGAGACGGAGGAAATTGTTTGTGAATCCGTGATGAATCCCAATTGGACAATTCTGTACCTTAGGAATATGGAAAGCCAGATAGCTTCCAGTGACGTTCTGGGAGGCTTGAAATACGCAAAAAGATATTATTGTGACGTAAGGAAACTGCGATCTGTTTTGGAAGAATTAGATCAAAGCTACAATGAAAAAATGAAAGAACTTACGGAGACGGATCCGGAATATGGAAACCGAAGGATGAAATGGCAAATCGATTCTTTTTACGAAAAGGGATCAGAATTTTATCCCGCAAAGGTTAGTTTGATTTATTACGATGCCAGGGACGTCCGACAGGTGCGCGGAAAGGACAGATTTCCGGACGAAGTCCTGTTGGAGAAAAGCTTTAGACCAGATTCTTACGAAGGATATCTGCTGCATGAAGTGGAACAAGAAAAGGAAACTGCCATTACGACAATTCTTTCTTATCACACGGAAGATTACGGGATTCCTTCCAATGACATATATGGTTTTCCCCAATGGAAGGCGGATGATGCCTTTCGGATGGAAGCAAAGAATGCCATAAAATCCATGAGGATCAAAAGCAGAAGCAGTGACGTGGGAGAAGGAAAATCCATAGGGAACCCTGCTCTCTACTTCCTAAATGGAAAAATGGTGTTTATGAGGAGCGCATATTTTCAAGACGGGACGGGGCACTATTATCGCGTATGTACTTATCAGACCATTTCTGATTTATTCAGAGGTAATTTTGGTTTCATTTTCTGGTGGGGGATTTGGTTTTTTCTCGTGTTTACCATCCTGGCAGGAATGATTGCTTACGTAACGTACCTAAAGAATCGCCATGTCTTTATGACAAAGGAATATCGCAACGTTCTTATGGATTCCATGGCACATGATTTGAAATCACCCCTGATGGCGGCAAGCGGCTATGCTGACAGTCTGAGAGAGCACGTCAATGACGAGAAAAGGGATCATTATGCGGAGCAGATCCAAAAGTCCGTAAAGTACATGAATGAGATCGTAATGAAGAATCTGGAAATTCTGAAATACGACAAGGAGCACAAGAAATGTATTCGAAAGGAAGTGAACGTTCGCAAACTCTTTGAGGAGGTTTTAGACCGTTATCAGGATGAGTTGGAAGCCAATGACTTAAAGGTTTCCAGGGAAGGAGAGCTCATTGCAAAGGGAGACGAGGAGCTCTTGCAAAAGGTTGCGGAAAATCTTATCACGAACTGTATCCGATATACGCCAAAGGGCGGAAGCGTCAGGATCAACTTTGAAAAAAGAGGATTCTCCGTGCAAAATGAGACAGAGATTGCATATGCAGGTTCCTTAAAGCATCTCTGGGAACCCTTTGTCCGGGGCGATGAAAGCCGTACGGGTAAGGGAACGGGGCTGGGACTTGCCATTGTGGCAAACGTGCTCGACCGGCATTCCTGGAAATACAAATTAAATTATGACAAGGAAACAAAGACATTTACCTGTACGGTGAAGATTCCATGGGGAATACTCTTTTAGGCAAATTTGCTTGATTTTCGGTTGTGATTGGAAATAGGATTTATAAAAAGACGTTTCGGTGAAAATTTACAAAATGTCACCGAAACGTCATTTTTCTTTGATAAGATGATATCGTGAAAGAAATACGTTGTTATGAGACGTGGGTTGTGAAGAAAGTGGGTGGATGAGAACGTGCGTTGCTTAAAACCCAAGAAGGCATTTAAGCTGACGGCTTATCTGTTTTATGCGGGAATTAGATTTTTCTTGGGAATTTTTACGGGCTCTGAGAACTGGTTTCTGGGCTTGGTCTGTATTGGAATTTCCTTTCTGCTTTTTCTGACGGTGGGAGGATTTAAGGCGGAAATTGTTCCGCCCTTTGAAGATACGAAGCGATACAGGGAATGTCTTTTGGGGATGACGAATGATCTGGAGGTTATCCTTCAAAGAGAGAAGAAAAACAAAGAGCAGTATTATCAGGAACAGAATACGATCAGGAAAACCATGTGGGAAGGACTTGGTATTTTCTTCGTTGGAATTGTGATAAATCTGATCTCGTCAGGGATTGACAGGTTTGTCTTTCCGTCCGTCTTGCCCATATTACCGATTGGGCATCTGGCAGGATACTACGTCGAAGGCCTTGGCCTTTTTTGGGTCTATGGAGCGTACGTAAATTCCCGCATGCCGTTTGCAAGGGAGATCAGTGAAAAATTTGCGCTTCGGACGACCAGCGTGAAGATTGAGGAGTGTTCAAAGATGATCGCCGTGACGCAAAATAAACTTAGGGAACAGGAAGAAAAGCAAAAAGAATTAGAACAAGAATATCATTCACAGATCAAAGGAGAGGGAGAACGTGGAAATTTTAAGAACGGAGAATTTGTGTAAGACCTACGGGAAAAATGAAAATGCGGTAGAGGCAGTAAAGAATGCGAACTTTAGCGTGGAGAAGGGGGAGTTCGTCGCAGTGGTCGGAAGCTCCGGCAGCGGCAAATCAACGCTGATGCACATGCTGGGAGGCGTTGACCGGCCCACTTCCGGTAAGGTGTTTGTGGAAAACGAGGACATCTATGCCATGAATGACGACAGGCTCGCCATCTTCCGCAGGAGGCAGGTGGGATTGATCTACCAGTTTTATAATTTGATTCCCGTGCTAAACGTGGAAGAAAATATAACGCTTCCCTGCGAACTGGACGGGAAGCAGGTGGACAAGGCGCTCTTGGAGGAACTGATCGGAACCCTCGGTCTTGACAAGGTAAGGACTCATCTTCCCAACGAACTTTCCGGAGGTCAGCAGCAGCGCGTTGCCATTGGCCGGGCGCTGATCACAAGACCGGCGATCCTTTTGGCAGATGAGCCAACTGGTAATCTTGACTCGAAAAACGGCAATGAGATCATGGAGCTCTTAAAGGCATCCAATCGGAAATATAAGCAGACCATCATAATGATCACGCATAACTTAGAGCTTGCAAAACAGGCAGACCGGCTCCTTATCATGGAGGACGGCATTGTCAGGGAGAGTGATAACTTTAGTGAGTAAACGTCTTTCGTCAAGCGTTTATGAAAACAAAGAACGCTGAATGTTTCACGAAAGCAGGGGGCAAAATGAACGTATTAAGAAAATGTAGCATGCGGTCTTTGCAAAAAAGCAAACGTCGCACCGTCATAACGATTGTGGGCATCGCTTTGGCAACCGCCCTACTTACGGCATTTGCCTGCTTTATGGAGAGCTTTCGTCAGGCAGCCGTGAGAAGTGAACTTCGGGACAGCGGTAATTTTCATTATTGTTTTCAAGGAATGGCTGCCAAGGACGTAAAAATTTTTTCTCTTCATCAGCACGTGGAAGGATATGGACTATTGCGTGATGAAGGATATGCGATGTTTAAGGAGTCAAAGAATCAAAGAAAACCCTATGTTCACGTATGTAGTCTTGATGAGGATTGCTTTGAACGTTTATTCGTCACTCTATACAGTGGAAGGCTTCCGCAATCGGAGGAAGAAATTATCATCAACCGTGCCATGAGATCGGAAGGCGGATCTAAGTTAGGCATAGGAGACAAGGTTACGCTGGAACTGGGCAGGAGATATCGAGCAGGGGATCAGCAGGAAGGACCGGGGCTCTCGTTTTATGAAGAGTATGAAGGGGATGAGGTCTTAGTTCCGATTCAAACAAAAACTTACGTAATCGTCGGCACGTTCAATGAACCGTCAGATTATCTGGAGGTAAGTCAAACACCCGGATATACCGCTTTGACGCTGCTAACGGACGTGGGAGGGGCGGACAGGCTGGACGTCTATGCACGATATGATCGAAAAGGCATTTACAAGAACGCGGAAGTGACGGCGGGCATTCTTGGCGTTCAAACTTCTCTGATGGAAAAGGTTTTGCAGGGGAAGGAACCCACGAAGGAAGAGGAAAAAGAATTAACAAAGTTTGCATCGGGCATCCTGGAAAATTATTGGCTTATCGGATGGGAGAAGCAAAGCTTTTCGAATCTTGAATACTGGACAAATATAGGATTGCAGACGCTTGAAATGCTTGCGGTCATGCTTCTTGGCGTTGCATGCATACAAAACAGTTTTGAGATATCATTGACTGAAAAATTAGCTTTTTATGGACAAATTGCATCCGTTGGCGCAACGAAAAGACAACGCAGAATGATCGTGCTTTGGGAGGCCTTGTTTGTTGGCGGGATTGGCATTTCTGCGGGAATTCTTGCAGGACTACTCGGAAGCTATGGTGCGATGGCGATTATCAAAAGCATATACGCGGTAGCGGGTATCGATCTGGAATTTTACGTTTCCGGAACCATGCTTCTTGGGACGATTCTTTTTTCCACCGCCATGGTGTGGCTTTCTGCGGTGCATGCAGCCAGACGGGCGGAGAAAATAACGCCAATCAGCGCCATACGCGGAAGCGATCAGATCAAAAAGCAAAAGAGAGTGCGTAAGTGTCCTTTTTACGTAAAAAAGCTGTTTGGAATTTCAGGCATTCTTTCCTGGAAGAATTACAGAAGAACCAGAGGAAAATATGGGAGAGTTATTTTCACCATTTTCCTGAGCGTGTCTTTGGCCATCGGCTTCGCAGAGTTTTCAAATCTGCCGCAGGATCTTGCGAATATGTCGTACGGCGTGATGGGTTACCAGATCATGCTCACTACAAATGCAGAGAATGGACGCGCATGGCTGGAAGAGGTTGCAATGTATGATGGCGTGGAAGAATATACACTTTTTTCTTCCCTGGCATTAAAGGTTGCCCCGCAATCCATTCCTTATTTGGATCTATCGGAGCATACGGCACGGGATTTTGAGACTATTGTCGTTTACGTGTTGGACGACGAATGTATGAAAAAGTACTGCGCGGAACTGGACGTCCCGTTTGAAGACACTGATCAAAGAGTGATCGTAAGGAATCAATATTTGGCAGAAGAACACATTGACGGAAAGGAATACTTATACCAAAAAGAAATTTCAAATCTTCATGACGGAGACGTGATCCCAGGCGATTTTTATTTTGTAAAGAACGGCCAAAAAAGTGAGGAGATCCAGGTTTCTTTCTCCGTCTTAAAAGTAGCTGAAGCAGGCCCGGTATTTCTGAGAAATATGACAAAAAGCAGTGAGTCGTTACAGATCTTTGTCAGTGCCAGCTTCTTACATAAGAATTATCCATCCATGGAGATGCCTAACGCCAGCATTTTGTTGAATGCAAGGGATGCGGACGAGGTGGAAAAACGGATCATGGATTCGGGAGAAGATATTTACTATCTGTCTAATTTTGCTAAGGAGGCTCAGACCATGAAGGAGATTTCCCTAATGCTCTATGCTATGATTTGGGGCATCTTGGGCGTGTCGATCTTGATAGGATTGACAAATCTTATGAATACGGTAAATGCAAACATGGATGCCCGGAAGAGAGAATTTTCAATGCTTCGTTCCCTTGGCATGACCAGGCAGGAGCAGAATCGAATGCTGGCATACGAAACATTGTTTATGAGCAGCAAGGCACTTCTTCCGGGGATTGCGATGGGAATAATGCTTTCTTACGTTTTGCATGCATCTCTGGGCGCTGCCGTGCAGATGTTTATGCCATATCGCGTTCCGATCCTTGCGATTCTTTTGTGCATCCTTCTTACTTATTTTACGTTATATGCCGTCATGAGGCAGAATGCAAAAAATTTGGATCAGGAAAACCTGTTGGAATTGCTTCGAAAAGAGACAGCTTAGGAGGAGACTATTCAATGAGAGTCTTATGGAAATGCTGTTTACGGTCCTTAAAGGAGAATAAGGCAAGAACCATCGTGACGATCATTGGAGTGGCAATGGCAACGGTTCTGATCACAACGCTTTCATGCATGGCATCAAGCATCTTGGAAAGCGTAAGCAGGTATTTGCAGATAACGCAGGGGCGTGCGCATGAAACCTATGTTGGAATACGTGGTGAGGATCTGAAATATTTCATAAATAATCAAAGCATTGACGAAATATGGATGGAAAAGAAGCTTTCGCGGAAACAGCTTACTGGAAATAAGGATACCTATAACGTTTATCTATGGGATTTGTATGCGGCCCGGGAGGATTGGTTTTCCGCGCAGGGATTTAAGCTTACGAGTGGGAGGATGCCGGAGAACGATCATGAAATAGTAATCCCCAAGGCCGTGAGAAGTGATTTACGTATTGACGTAATCATTCATGATCGCTTGGCTTTTCAAATTGGGGATGCGGAAGAAGAATTCGAGATCGTAGGCTTTTATGCGCATGATAATGGCGGCCTGGAGTTGGATGAATATTATGATCAGAATTATGACAGCATTTATGATAAAGAAGAGCAAAAGCATTATTTGATCATGAAGGCTTATGCCAAATGGGATGGTAAGACGAGCAATGATGAAGTATATGACGTAAGCATTCGTTTTACGAAAGCAGGGCTATTAAAGTGTGAAGAAATCAGCGCGGCCATTTTGGAAGCTGTTGAAGCTACTCTTGTGAGAAACGAAGCCTTGGAAGAATGGGATTCCATCAGTCCCTTTCATTTGACGCAAACGACCGTTTGGGCAATCGCCTTTGGCGAAGTGATATTTTTGATTTTTGTGCTTGCCGGCGTATTCTGCATCAATAACAGCTTCGACATATCCATTACGCAGAGGGTGCGGTTTTATGGAATGATCAGCTCTGTTGGGTCCACCAAAAGACAGCGCCGGATGCTCGTATGGATGGAGGCTTTTGTGATTGCAGTCATCGGAATACCCATGGGAATTCTAATCGGAATGGGACTAAGTGCGCTCTTAGTGACTGGAACCAATCTCGTGCTAAAGGCAATTATAAAATCTGTTACGTTCTCTATGGTTTTTCGACCCGCATGGTGGGCAATCCTCATTGCGGCACTTCAGGCTGTTTTTATGATTGTGCTGTCTGCCATGGAAGCGGCATTTCGGGCAGCAAGGATTACGCCGATCGAAGCAATCCGATCAAATGACTCCATTCAAGGTAAGCGAAGACTGCGCAGGACGCCAAAGCTGTTAAAAAAGCTATTTGGCGTTGGCGGCGGGATTGCATGGCAGAATTATAAGCGTTCCAAGATCAAATATCGCGCGACGATCATTTCAATCACGGTCAGCGTGGCTTTAGTCCTGGGAATGACCTTCATCCCATTTTTGTTTCGTTACCTGGAGTTTGAAATCATGGGGGTTACAGACTCCCAGGTGGAGATAGACATATATGACGCCACTGGATATGAGAAGATGAAAGAGATCGCAGCGGATCCGCTTGTCACGGAAAGCCTGATCCACAGAGGATATGAGTTCATTTATCGGGTTGATCCGGAAAGAGAGGAAGATGATCATTGGGTTTATGCATTTAATCTCTTTACTTGGGAGGATGAAATCTTTGAAAGGCTTTGTCTTGAGAATGGATTGGATCCAGGGGAAATGCTTGAAAAGGGGTTGATCACGGAAGCAAACAAAAGCCAGGCATTGGGTGAGATTTGCAATGGTGAAAAGAGAAGCAATGAAGAAATATCCCAAAAGCTTCCAGGCATTGGATTTTCGGTAGAGATTGGCGGCGTGATCGATTCCAAGACGATATCCACGGTAACGGGGCTAAATCTTGAAAACGAATACTGTGTCGATCCTGCACGGGACGTTTACGTGAGTGAAAGTTGGGCAAAGGAGCATTTGGAATTATTCCGGGGTTATGCGTATGGGTATTTCCAGAGCAAGGACGTTACCAAATTTATAGAAACCATTGAGGAGCAAAACTACCTTGGCATCTCAATCTATAATTATGATCAATACTATCAAATGACCAGACTTGCCAAAGCACTTGTTACTATGTTTATGGTCGGATTCATTGGTTTGATTATCTTGATTGGCGTGACAAACGTGGTCAATGCCGTGAATTTCAACATGGAGATGCGTGCTCCGGAATTTGCAAAGCTTCGGGCCGTTGGTATGACGGGAAAGCAATTCAAGGGCATGATCTTTACGGAAGGTCTGTTTATTGGGGGAAAAGGGCTTCTGTGGGGGTGCCTGATTGGCTGCGGAATCTATTACGTGCTTTGGAAATCTTTTGCAGGCAGCGCAGACATGCTGTGGGAAGATCCGTACAAAAAAGTGAAGTTTGCTTTTCGAGTTCCGGTATTGCAAATCGCAGGTTGCGCGGCAATCGTAGGGCTTTTGTTGTTCGCAGTTATGAATAAGCACGCAAAGAAGGCGCAGGAGCGCAACGTGATCGAAACGATCAGAAATGAGAATCTATAACCTGTTATGATGAATTTGGATCAAGGGAAGAGGAGAGACGCATGAAAGTCTTATGGAAATGCTGTTTACGGTCCTTAAAGGAGAATAAGGCGAGAACCATCGTGACGATCATTGGCGTGGCACTTGCAACGGCACTGATCACGGCACTTTCCTGCCTTGGAACGAGCCTTTTGGAGAGCACGATCCAAGAGGCAAAGCGTACGGAAGGAAACACGCATTGTATTTTTAGGGGCGTGGCGTATGAAGACTTAAAATACTTTCATAATAATCAAAGCATAGAAGAACTGCGGCTCGAAAAGCATCTGGGATACGTGGCAATGCATGGTTCCAATCAGTATGCTGCATTGTTTTATCTGGACGTTCGTGCTGCAGGGCCGGATTGGTATGAGGCTGAAGCAATTGAATTGGCCATGGGGCGATTCCCGGAAAAGGAAAATGAAATTGTTCTTGCCAGAGGGATCCGGTCTGAGATGGGAATCGACGTAAAAATAGGCGATCACGTGACTTTGGATATTGGAAAGAGATACTCCAATGGGCAAGAAGTGGAAATGGGCGTGGACGTTCAAGATGATGAAACGATTGCGGACACTGAAAAACGCGAGTTTGAGGTGGTTGGCTTTCTAAAGATGGATGGGGGAGATTTATATGCTGACAGAAAAGGAAGTTTGAGGGAAGAACGCAGAAGCGTAAATGTCGTACGGGCATATACTTATCTGAATGCGGCGAAGCTTACCGACGGCACTTACAGCGTCAGTGTCCGGTATACTAAGGACGGATTGTATCATCGCGCAAAAGTTGACAGTGCGCTTCTGGGAATTTCGGAAGAATATTACGGACAGGTTTACCGGGATTTTCATACGCGAACGGAAGAGGAGAAGTACCAGGTTTCCAGAAGGGTAAAAATTTATTCGAGTTATTTTACGTTGGCAAGATTGGAAGGGATGAGCCTGTTTCATTTGACGCAGGATACCGTTGGCGTTATCGCGTTGGCCGAATTATTCTTTTTGATTTTTGTCTTGGCTGGCGTGTTCTGCATCAATAACAGCTTTGACATTTCCTTACATGAGAGAGTCCGTCAATATGGAATTCTGTCTTCCATTGGAACGACAAAGAGACAGCGAAGGATGATCGTCTGGCAGGAGGCCTTTGTGATCGGGGTGATCGGCATTCCCTTTGGCGTTTTGCTTGGCATTGGCGTGTGTTTTTTGCTTGTTCAGGGAACAAACCTTCTTCTGCACCTAACGGTGCGCAATTCGACTTTTGTCATGTACTTTTCCGTCGCGTGGTGGGCAATAGCCATTGCAGCAATTCAGGCTATTTTTATGATCGCGTTGTCAGCCTTTGAATCTGCGGTAAAGGCGTCTAAGATTTCTCCCATTCAGGCGATCCGTGCAAATGAGATGATCGCGAGTAACGGGAAAAACAAAAAGACGCCCAAACTCCTAAAAAGGCTATTTGGAGTAGGCGGAAGCGTCGCATGGCAGAATTTTAAGAGGTCTAAGGCTAAATACCGGGCAACGATCGTATCCATTGTGGTCAGCATTTCGTTGCTTCTTGGAATGAGCTTTCTGGGATTGCTGTTCAAAACGGCTGATGAACTATATGAATACGAGGAGCGGCAGTATCAGATTTACGTAAGCGTATCTAACAAGGAGGATTATTACGTCCTTGCGGAGCTGGCAAGACGGCCGGACGTTCTTGCTTACAAAATCAACTATGAACCGATAGTCGTTACGGAAGAGGCTGACGAGGAAGGAAAAATCGTTAATTGGTTTCCCGTATTTGCAATGGATGAGAATTCCTTTGCGGAGCTTTGCCGGGAAAATAAAGTTGATCCCGAGAAAGCAAAGGGTAAGGGACTTGTGACAAACGTGCTTGCGGACTATGCTGAGGGAATGGTTCTATCCGGAACGCATGAAACCTATGAGCAGAGAATAAATGAATTGCCGCCAAGTATCGTGGAAGTTGAACTGGCAGGCATTGCAGTTAAGGGAGAGGCGCTGCGAGAGTATTATCAGTATCTGGAAGGGAAAACCTGCGTCTACGTGGGAGAAAGCTGGGCGACGGAGCATTCCGAATTATATACTTCCGGAGTGACGGGTTATTATGATTGCGAAGACGCAAATCAATTTATGAATGACGTGCTCGACATGAATCTGCTAAACAGCAGATGCTATGACTGTGACGTAATCTATCAGGAAAACAAGTTTCAACAAACGCTTGCGACCATGTTGCTTTCGGGTTTGATCGCGGTGATCATTTTGATCGGCGTGACAAACGTGATTAATGCCGTAAGCTTTAACTTAGAACTTCGGTCTTCGGAGTTTGCAAAGCTTCGCGCCATTGGCATGACACGTAAGCAGTTTCGCGGAATGATCTGGATGGAAGGTCTGTTTATTGACTTAAAGGGACTGCTTGGAGGAACGGTTATAGGTTGCATGGTTTCGTATGCTTTATATCGTTTTTGCTGGGAGATCAGCGACAGGAGTTTTACGTTTGCGTTTAAGATTCCGTGGATGCAAATTTTGTGCTCTGTGATCGTGGTGAGCGTGCTTTTGCTTTTGATTGTTGAAAGCTATGGGAAAAAGGCAATGAAGAGGAATGTGATCGAGACAATCCGAAATGAGAATTTGTAGGGACTTTTTATTGCGCCGCAAGGAGAAACTCGCTATAATTAGTAGGGGATGAAGAATGCCTTGGCTGCGACGCGATAAGGAGAAACCGATGAGTGCCTTTTGGAATAAAGACGTAAAAAAATATGTTTTGGTCATGGCCATGACCTGGCTGATTGGCGGGGTTTTTCTAAACCTCGCCTTTTTTCGATATGCAAAACAGATCCGGAATGAGCAATTTGATACCTATGGAGGAATCATAAGTGCGGTCAGGGAAAAGTATCCTAACGTTGCGGAAGAGGATTTGATTCGCATGATAACGCATTTGGATGCTAAGGAAGCCGGACAGAGGATCATGAAACAATATGGCATCCTGGAGGGCGGAGAACTGTATCATGGCCAGAATCTGCAAAGGACAAAGTTTGCCCTCTTGATCAATGGTATCTTGGCGTTAATGATCATCGGCTCTTTTACTTTTTTTTGTTTCTTTTGGTGGCTGCGCGGCAAAAAACTGAATGAACTTGGAAATTACGTGGACAGAATAAGCCACGGTAATTATGAACTTGATTTGAAAAAGAACATGGAGGATGAACTGAGCGGGCTGCGGAATGAACTCTACAAACTGACAGTGCTGTATAAGGAGCAGGCGGAGAATGAAAAGGCGGGGAAGACGGCCTTGGCGGATTCGGTGGCAAACATCTCTCATCAGCTGAAAACGCCTCTGACCAGCGCGGTGATCCTCACGGATAATCTTTTGGAATCGCCCGAGATGGAACCGGTCGTCCGCACGAAGTTTCTGCGTGAGATCAGCAGACAACTTGTGGGAATGAAATGGCTGGTCATTACGATGCTAAAGCTTTCAAGGATGGATGCCGGCGTCGTGGAATTTCAGAAGGAAAACGTGTTATTAAAAAAGATAGTGAAAGAGGCTATACAAAATCTGGAAATGATGGCACAATGGAAGGAGATAAGATTCGAAACAATTCTTTCAGAAGTGACAGTGAAGGGTGACGAAAAGTGGCTGACGGAAGCAGTGCAAAACATTGTGAAAAACGCCATTGAGCACAGCCCGCAGGGAGGCGTCATCGAGATTACAACGTCTGAGAATGAAATATACTCCGAGGTCTCCGTCAGGGATCACGGGGAAGGCATTTCAGATCTCGATCAGAAGCACTTGTTTGAACGGTTTTACAAGGCATCTAAGGTGGAGAATGAAAACGTTGGCATTGGACTGGCGCTTGCCAAGGAGATTGTGGAAAAACAGAATGGCTCGATTACCGTGGCTTCCGGCGCGGACGGAACGTGTTTTAGTATCCGCATCTTAAAGTATTCCGTTTGAGATAGCCGTGCGGCAGGCGGCCAACGGAAACCAGAATGGACGTGGAAGGAATGAAAACGCTTGGAACGGATTTTATTGGTGGAAGACAATGAAGCGATTGTGCTTGGCTTAAAATATTTGTTGGAGCAGGAAGGTTTTCAAACCTTGGTGGCAGGAAGCGTTTCGCAGGCAAAGAAGGCTTTGAGCGAGAATTCATTTGACATGGCACTTCTTGACGTAACGTTGCCTGACGGGGACGGATTTTCACTTTGCAAATGGATCATGGAACGACAAAAGTTGCCAGTGATCTTTTTGACGGCCCGGGAGGAAGAAAGCGACGTTGTGAAGGGCTTTGAACTGGGGGCCGTGGATTACGTGATGAAACCCTTTCGAAACAGGGAATTGATCTCGAGGATCCGAAACGGTCTCAGAAGAAGCGGAGGAATGCCTGACGGGGAAGAAAAGTGGCTTCAGTGTGGCAATCTGAAACTTAATCTTGAGACGGGAAAAACCTATGTTGGTGATCGGGAAACGGCACTTACAAAGCTTGAATTCCGGATACTCTCCGCGATGCTTTCCCATCCGGGAAAGATTTTTAGCAGGGAGGAGATCCTTGCGGCAACATGGGATCTGTATGGAAATTACGTGAATGACAACACGCTTTCCGTGACAATGAAAAGAATCCGGGAAAAGATTGGCGACGAGGATGGAAACATAATTAAAACCGTAAGGGGAATGGGGTACCGATTGGAGGAGAAAGAGGCATGAAAAAATATACGCCGTCAAGGTATTGTTGGGTGACGTTGTCCGTTGCGCTGTTGGGTGTCTATGACATGATACTGGGACTTGTTCACGCACTACAGGGAAAGGGATGGGCAGCTTCCCTGCCATGGGAGATTTTTGCCGTATGCTGTGGCGGCATTGCATTTTTCCTGTATTGGAAAGGTGAGAGAATTCATCCCGTTGACGTAAAGCCTTTTGAAGAATCTCAGGAATACATTCATTATCTTCGCGGTAAAGATTATGCAATGAAAGAAGAACTGGTCAGGAAACAGCGCTACGTAGAGCGATTAAAGCTGAATCAGAAGGATACCGTGAGATGGGCGATCTGGGGCGGGCTCTGCGGCTTAATTGGGGCTGTCCTTTTTGGAATCGCAATTCCAGACGTGAAATTGACAAACAAAGCAGTTGCAAAAGCGTGGTTTAGTTTGACGTATCCCTGCCTTCTTCTGGGAGCAACAATGGTAATTGCAGGTTTCAGAATGATATGGATCACGTTTATCAATGCAGACAACAAATTGGCTTTTTATCTTGCAGATAAGTATACGTTGGATACCTATCCCATGAAGATTTTCAAAGAGAATATTTTGATCGGCGTAATCAGTAAGCGCCTTGAACAGGAAAAAGCAGAAGAGCAAAGAAAAAGAGAAGAGCGGCTGCGGAAAGAAAAAGAAATGATGGAAGAGCTGGCAAGCATTCCGCTGGACCTGGACCTTAGGGGATAGCAAAACCCTAAAAGAGCAATTTGAAAAGGCTTGACAAGCGTTATAAAAACATATAAAATAACAAGTGTTACAAAACATGCCTGTCAGATGATTTGTGCACTTGTTTTTTTGTGCCATTCAGGATGGCTTTAAGAATGGAAAATGGGAGGTTTCACATGGCTAGAAAGGAAAGCATTACAAAGCAAATGATTCTTGACGTTGCTTTTATGATGGCTAGAGAGGAAGGCATGCAGAACATCACTGCAAGACGCGTGGCAGAGAGGGCAAATTGTTCCACGCAGCCAATTTTCCGTTCCTTTCAGGGCATGGATGAACTGACGGACGGCGTCTATGATCGTGCCGTAGCGTTTTTTCAGGATTATTATCGCCTGTATCCAAGGCTTGAGAAAACACCGTTTTGTAATCTTGGCATGGCGTACGTGGCTTTTGCACGTGAGGAAAAGGAATTGTTCCGGATTTTGTTTGTTCCCGAAAAACCAGGTAAATCCTTATATGAAATACTGAATGGCTCGACGGAGAACGTTAAGGCGGAAATACAAAGGGCTGCAGCTTCCGGCTGTCAGGATCCGGGCGGATTGTTTATGAAGATCTGGATTTTTATCCATGGTGCAGCCTGCATGACCATGACGGGTGATTATGACTTGTCTGATCAGGAGACAAGAAAACTCCTGAATGACGTATGCCAATCCTTCATGAATTAATGCTTTCCAGGGAGGAATCGCATGGAAGACGTCAGTATTCTGGGTTTAATGGAACAACGGCTCGGCAACATGAGTAAGAGCCATAAAAAGATAGCAACGTTTGCACTGAATCATATGGACCGTGCAGCGTTCATGACGGCGGCGCAGCTTGGAAGGGAACTGTCCGTAAGCGAATCCACGGTGGTTCGTTTTGCGAGTGGACTTGGTCTGTCAGGTTATCCCGAATTCCAAAAGGCTCTCGCCTTTTGCCTGAGGGAAAGGTTAAACGGACAGGAGAAGCTTTCCGACGCGGCATATGGAAGGTCTCAGTCGGAAATTTTAAATTCCGTGATGCTTTCGGATCAGGAAAGAATCTTAAAGACGATGGAGTCGATAGATGCTGCGGAATTTGACGCGGCGACGGATCTGATCGCAAAGGCGTCCTCAGTCTATGTCTGTGGCTTGCGTGGAAGTGAACCGCTTGCCAGATTTTTAAGCCATTATCTTGGCATGATCCGGAGAAACGTCATTTTGCTTACGACTTCGAGCGTCAGTGAATTGTTTGAACAAATGTTGTATCTTTCGGAGAAAGACTGTGTGATCGGAGTTAGCTTTCCGAGTCATTCCATGCTTGCTTCCAAAGCGATGAAATTCGCGAAAGACAGAATTGCAAAAACAATTGCCATAACGAATGACGATCATTCACCATTAGTCCCGTTTGCTGATTGTAGGCTTTATGCGAGAAGTGAAATGATATCGGTGGTAGATTCCCTGGTCGCGCCCATGAGCGTGATCAATGCTTTGGTTGTGGCCCTGGCATTAAAGAATCCAGGCGAAACCCGTGCAAACGCGGATAGGCTGGAAGAAGCATGGAAAGATTACCAGATTCTTTGGAATCAGGATAGTGAGAGTATCGAAACATGAAACGCGTGATTGTAATTGGCGGCGGCGCGGCGGGAATGATGGCAGCCTATGAGGCGGCAGTTTGCGGCGCAAGCGTCACTTTGTTAGAGAAAAATGAAAAACTGGGAAAGAAGCTTTTCATTACTGGAAAGGGCAGATGTAACATATGCAATGCCGCTCCTGAAATGGAAACGCTTTTTCAAAACGTTTGCACAAACCGGAAGTTTTTATATGGCGCTTTTTATTCGTTTGACAACAGGGCCGTAATGGAGCTTTTTGAGAAAGCGGGCTGTTCATTGAAGATTGAGCGCGGAGAACGCGTTTTCCCGACGTCAGACCATTCTTCTGACGTGATCGGGGCGATGAAACGCTTGCTTGGAAGAGAAAACGTAAAGGTCCGGCTGAACGTGCCGGTAAAGGAAATTTTGCATGAAAATGGCAAGTTTCATGCCGTACGTCTCCTAAATGGGGAAAAAATCGAAGGAGATGCATGCATTATCTGTACCGGCGGCGTGTCATATCCCAGCACGGGTTCCACCGGTGACGGTTATGCATTTGCAAGGGAGATGGGGCATGACTTGACGGAACGACGTCCCGCATTGGTTCCCTTAGAGACGAAGGAGGCCTGGCCCGGGGAGGTCATGGGGCTTTCCCTGAAAAACGTGAGTCTTAAAATGACGAGGGGAAAAAAGGTTTTATATGACGGCTTCGGAGAAATGATGTTTACGCACTTTGGCGTGACGGGGCCGCTGGTTCTTTCGGCCAGCAGTTTTTATCACGTCGCCGATAAGAAGGAAAAAAAGGGGAAAAGCATCGGAAAAGCGGAAGAGGCAATGCTTTGGATCGACTTAAAGCCTGCCTTGGACGAGGAACAATTGGACCGCAGACTTTTGCGGGAATTTGAAGAGAATAAGGCGAAACAATTTAAGAACGCCTTGGGGGCGCTGTTCCCGGCAAAATTGATCCCGGTGATGATCAGGCTTTCAGGCATTCATCCCGACAAGAAAGTCTCTGAGATCAGCAAGGAGGAAAGGGCTTCTTTTGGACGGCTGATCAAGAATCTTCCCCTGACGGTGAAGGGTACCAGGGATTTTGCAGAAGCCATCATCACCCAGGGAGGCGTTGCCGTCAAGCAGATCAATCCTTCTACCATGGAATCAAAACTGGTTCCGGGTATATATTTTGCGGGTGAGGTGCTTGACCTGGACGCGCTTACGGGAGGTTTTAATCTTCAGATCGCATGGTCCACGGGGTATCTGGCAGGCAAGAATGCGGCTGAAGAGCAATCCGGGGATACGGGAAACGGGAATCCGGAAAAAACGGATGAGAGAACTAAGAAAAAGGGAGTAAAGAGCATGAGTTATAACATAGCGGTTGACGGCCCGGCGGGGGCTGGAAAGAGCACCATAGCTAAGCTTGTGGCAAAGAAGAAGGGAATCATTTACGTGGACACGGGTGCGATGTATCGCGCCATGGCACTTTACATGCTGAGAAATCAAGTGGATCCCGCAGATCAGGAGACCATTATCAAAAAATGCGCGGAGGCCAACGTAACCCTCGGTCATGAGGATGGCCAGCAGGTGGTATACCTGAACGGTGAGAACGTAAATGGGCTGATCCGCACGGAAGAGGTTGGAAACATGGCATCCACCATCAGCGTGATCGGCGAGGTGAGAAGCAATCTTGTGGCAAAACAGCAGGAACTTGCAAAAACAACAGATTGCATCATGGACGGCCGGGACATTGGAACCTGCGTTCTCCCGGACGCAAATCTGAAGATTTATCTGACGGCCAGCAGCGAGGTTCGCGCAAAACGCCGTTACGACGAGCTTGTTGCCAAGGGACAGGAATGCGATCTTGCACAGATCAAAAAAGACATCGAAGAGCGTGACTATCGCGACATGCACCGCGAGATTTCCCCCCTAAAACAGGCGGAGGATGCCATCCTTGTCGACACCTCCTACATGACCATTGACGAAGTCGTTGACAAAATCCTCTCCCTCACCGCCACCCCCTCTAAATAGTTTTCTAATGCTTTGAACTTATTTATCTCTTTTATCCGGCAGGCAGCCAATTCTTTGGCATACGTCTGCCAACAGATTAAGAAGTAAACCATACGTGATTAAGTCTCACGTTTGCAATAACCTCGAGTCATTCCATAACCACGGGAGGAACCATGCAAGTTGAATTGGCTGCCTGCGCAGGCTTTTGCTTTGGCGTAAAACGCGCGGTGGATACCGTGCATGAACAATTAAAGACGGGAAAGACCATTTACACCTATGGACCGATTGTGCATAACGAGGAGGTCGTAAAGGAATTAGAGGATCTCGGGGTAAAGGTCTTGAATTCCAAGGAGGAACTGATGGAACTGACACCGGCGGACGGTGAGCAAATCGCCGTCGTGATCCGTGCCCACGGCGTCCCGAAGGAGATTTATGAATTGATAGAACAAAAGGGAATGGAATGCGTAGACGCCACTTGTCCCTTTGTGAAAAGGATACACAAAATCGTCGAGGAGGGGAGCCGGAATGGAAACCAGGTTTTCATCGCCGGGAATCCCGGTCATCCGGAGGTCGAAGGAATCAGAGGATGGTGTCATGGGGATGCCATTGTGGTGGAAACTGTCGAAGAAACGCAAAAGTTAACGATTGATGACAAAAAACAAGGAATTCTGGTGGCTCAAACTACATTTAATTTTAACAAATTTGACAATTTAGTTGAAATTTTTCAGCAAAGGGGTTACAATGGTACTGTTGTGAATACTATCTGTAACGCAACGGAGGAAAGACAGCGGGCAGCAAGGGAACTTGCAAAGAGAGCTGACGTGATGATTGTAATAGGAGGAAAGCATAGCTCCAATACAAGAAAGCTGTATGACATATGCAGTTCGGAATGTGCGAATACCTATTATATACAGACACTGGATGATTTAAGTTTGGTCTTACCGACAACTGTTCGCCTAGTGGGTATTACAGCGGGGGCTTCCACCCCAAACAAATTAATTGAGGAGGTTCAAAATTATGTCAGAATTAACTTTTGAACAAATGCTGGAAGAATCTTTCAAGACAATTCATACTGGGGAGGTAGTTGAAGGTAAGGTCATTGACGTAAAGCCGGACGAGATCGTGCTGAACATCGGTTATAAGTCAGACGGCATTCTGCCGAAGAGCGAGTATTCCAATGACGCATCCGTTGATCTCACCCAGGCCGTTAAGGTTGGCGATACCATGGAGGTAAAAGTTCTCAAGGTAAATGACGGCGAAGGCCAGGTTGCACTGACCTACAAGAGACTTGCTGCAGACAGAGGCAACAAGAGAATCGAAGAGGCATTTAACAACAAGGAAGTATTAAAGGCTACCGTTAATCAGGTACTTGACGGAGGACTCTCCGTAATCGTTGACGAGGTTCGCATCTTTATTCCCGCAAGCCTGGTATCTGATTCTTATGAAAAGGATCTGACCAAGTTTGCAGGCCAGGAGATCGAGTTTGTGATCAGCGAGTACAATCCTAAGAGAAGACGTTACATTGGCGATCGCAGAAGCCTTCTGATGGAAAAGAAGGCAGAGCAGCAGAAGGCTCTGTTCGAGAAGATCCACGAAGGCGACGTTGTGGAAGGCGTTGTTAAGAACATTACTGATTTCGGCGCTTTCATCGATCTTGGCGGTGCAGACGGACTGCTTCACGTTTCAGAGATGAGCTGGGGCCGCATCGAGCATCCCAAGAAGGTCTTCAAGGTTGGCGAGACCAGAAAGGTCCTGATCAAGGAGATCAACGGAAACAAGATCGCTCTTTCCCTGAAGTTTGATGACGCAAATCCTTGGAAGGATGCAGCTACCAAGTATGCAGTTGGCAACGTTGTAACCGGTAAGGTTGCAAGAATGACTGACTTTGGTGCATTTGTAGAGCTTGAGGTTGGCGTTGACGCATTGCTTCACGTTTCTCAGATCTCCAAGGAGCACGTTGAGAAGCCTGCAGACGTTCTTTCCGTTGGACAGGAGATCACCGCTAAGGTGGTTGACTTTAATGAAGCAGACAAGAAGATTTCCTTGAGCATCAAGGCAATGTTTGCTCCCGAGCCTAAGGCAGAGGATGACGGAGACGTGGTTCCCGTTGACATTGATGCAGTGATTGCTTCTGAAGAGCAATAATCAAAAACAAGAGAGCTGCCAGTTACTTGGCAGCTCTTTTTTATTTCGCGGGAGAAGGCTTATGGTCTATGATTATGAGTACTTTAAGAGGGAATTCCTAAAATTATCTTCCATTGATCTCAATTGTTACAAAGAACGGCAGATGAAGAGAAGAATTGACACGTTGATCCGCAATAAGGGTCTGAGCGGATATGATAAATACGTTGCTGCCATAAAAGCGAGTCCGGAACTCTTTGATGAATTCTTGAGTTACATGACAATCAACGTGTCAGAGTTTTATCGCAATCCGGAGCAATGGACGTATCTTGATCAGGAGGTGATTCCTTATCTGATCAATAAATTCGGTGCAAGACTGAAGATATGGAGTGCCGCGTGTTCCTTCGGCGAAGAGCCATATTCCCTTGTCATGTTGCTCTCGAAGCATATGTCACTGGCGCAAATTTCCGTTTACGCTACGGACATTGACAGGAATTGTCTGGAGCAGGCGAGACAGGGTTTGTATCTTGAGAAGAGCATTGTTTCCGTGCCGGAAGAATTTAAGAAAAAGTATTTTACAAAGATTGGAAATGCTTATAAAATCAGTGATCAGATCAAAAACCGCGTAATGTTCCAAAAGCATGATCTGTTAAAGGATGCCTATCCAACGGATTGTCATCTTGTGGTTTGCAGAAACGTGCTGATCTACTTTACGGAAGAGACGAAAGAAGATTTGTTCCGAAGGTTTTACAAGTGCCTGATCCCGGGCGGAATCTTCTTTATTGGCAGTACGGAACAGATCATGAGTTATAAAGACATTGGATTTCAAAGAATGAATTCGTTTTTTTATCAAAGATAAGAAACAGGTCAGGGGAAAAACCTGACCTGTTTTATTTTGCGGCAAGATGATTTAAGACGTGAGAAGCATAATTCGCAAAGGCCTGACGGTCTTTTTTCATCTCATCTGATAATTCAAAAAAGATTTCTTCGCTGTCATAATCCCGCTTGAAAAAGGGAGTAAACGTAAGATCCCATTCGCGAAGGTATCTTGAAGCCTTTCTGGTATAGCAATTACGGGCGGTTGCCTGTTCGCGGCAAGCCTTGTCGACAAAGCTTGCAACGGATTTATGCAGTGCCACGTCCTCCTTGGGCAGATAATAGTATTCTTTATAATTGGAGTAAAAATATTTCAATTCCTCGTCATATACCGGAACGCGGAGGGTAAGGTTTTCGCCTTCTAATTTCGCGTAAAAGCCTTCTGAGGAATGGGTTACGGGCTTGGGAACCGGCGTTGGCAGACTGGCGTGGATCAAAAGCTCCGTGCGGTGTCTGTTATTGACGTCAAGATAGGTGTTCGCCTGTACCTTTTTCGCCGTGAGAGGGAAATGAAATGCGTCGAAATATGCAAGCATGGGAAGGATCTCTAACATGCCCTTTATGTCTTCTTCGTTGTGCATAAGCAATACGGACAAGGTTTCCTGTGTGGGATGATTGACGTAATCCTTGTAGAAGGCAATCAATTCGCCGCCACTGAAGGTATCCTCCCTGTTTAAGGACAAGAAGGTTTCAATGGTTTTCTGCTTTAAATTCAGCAGATCCAGGAAGTTCTTGTAAGGAAATAGCCTTCTGTAAAGGTCAGCACCTTCAAAGCCGTCAAAACCATAAGAAAGACCTAATTGCGCACATTTTTGCGTCAGATAGGGAATGTCAAAATTATTACCGTTGAACTGGATGAGGAAGCGGTGGCCCTCAGCGAACTGAAAGAAGGCATCCAAAATCTCTTTTTCTTCTGCGGGCGTCTCTGCCATCCATTGTAACGTATGCCAAAAACCCTCGGAATAATAAGCGCAGCCAATCAGATAAAGAGAGGAAGACCTTGCGGTAAAGCCCGTTGTTTCTATGTCAAGAAAAAGAGCCTCGGAAAGGGGACATAGGCGCTCCAAAGGGTATTTTACGGTGAAATTATCGATGCATTTTTCTACAGTTTTCATGTTCAGGACCTTCCCA
This sequence comes from Acetatifactor sp., assembly GCA_024693365.1. Classification (GTDB taxonomy): domain Bacteria; phylum Bacillota; class Clostridia; order Lachnospirales; family Lachnospiraceae; genus Acetatifactor. Next base: position 96,315 of record JAILLF010000010.1, read on the forward strand.
TGGGTTTTCTTTTCCAAGTATATCAGAAAATACGTTTTAAAGGTAGTATTTTGTTGAAAAAAATAGTATAGTAATAGATGAAAAATTAGAAAAACATAAACTCTGTGAAAGGAGTGTTAAGAAATATGGCGAAATTGACTTTTCAGGGCGGCATTCATCCTTATGACGGCAAGGACCTGTCAAAGGATAAGCCGATCGTGGAATTAAAAGCCGGTTCCGTGATGGTTTATCCGTTGAGCCAGCATATTGGCGCCCCGGCAAAGCCGTTGGTTCAAAAAGGAGATTACGTATGGCGCGGGCAGAAGATTGCGGAGGCGGGATCCTTTGTTTCTGCCAACATTCATTCTTCCGTGTCTGGAACGGTGAAGGCCATTGAACCGAGACGCGTAGCTTCCGGGGACAATGTTCCGAGCATCGTGATCGAAAATGACGGAAAAGATCAAGAGGTCGAGTATTACGTACCTGACCTCGAGACACTCACGAAGGAAGAAATCCTATGGTGCGTAAAGGAAGCGGGGATCGTTGGCATGGGCGGCGCAGGCTTTCCGACGAGCGTAAAGCTTTCCCCTAAGGATCCTGACAAGATCGAATACGTGATTGCAAACTGTGCGGAGTGTGAGCCTTATCTGACAAGTGATTACCGGAGAATGCTTGAGGAGCCGGAGAGACTCGTCAATGGTTTGAAGCTGATCTTATGTCTGTTTGACAAGGCACAGGGAATCATTGCGATTGAAGACAATAAGCCTGATTGCATAAAGTTGCTAAGGGATCTCACAAGAAATGAGACCAGGATCAGCGTCCGGGCACTAAAAACAAAGTATCCGCAGGGTGGTGAGCGCTCGTTGATTTATGCAACGACAGGCAGGAAGATCAATTCCTCCATGCTTCCGGCGGACGTGGGCTGTATCGTCAATAACGTGGATACGATCGTTGCCGTTGAACGATCCATCCTTGAGGGCAAGCCCTTGATGGAAAGGATTGTGACCGTGACGGGAGATGCCGTAAAGGATCCCAGAAATTATAAGGTTCCGACGGGCATGAGTTATACGGAAGTGCTTGAGGCGGCGGGCGGTTTTGCAAAGACACCGGCCAAGATTATTTGCGGCGGTCCCATGATGGGAAATGCCATATTTAGCACGGATATCCCCGTAACCAAAACTTCAACCGCGTTGCTTGCATTTACCGAGGATGAGGTGTCTGCAATGGAACCGGGGCCTTGCATCAATTGCGGACGTTGCCTAGAGGTCTGTCCCGGACGAGTGATGCCGAGCAAGCTGGCGGACGCGGCCGAAAGATTTGATGAAGAGACGTTTCTTGAATTAAACGGCATGGAATGCTGTGAGTGCGGTTGTTGCAGTTATATCTGTCCGGCAAAGAGGCCTCTTACGCAGGAAATCAAATCCATGCGAAAGATTCAGCTTGCTAAGAGAAAAAAGTAGGAGGTAAAGCGTCTTGAGTGCACAATTTCACGTATCATCCAATCCGCACGTACGCGCTGCGTCATCGACTGGCAGCATCATGATGCTTGTGGTGATTGCATTGCTTCCTGCTGCAGGCTTTGGAATTTATAATTTTGGGACGAGGGCGGCGCTGGTGCTTCTTACGTCCGTTGTTTCAGCCGTTTTGACGGAATACTTGTTTGGGTTGTATAAGAAGAAACTGACCGTTACGGATCTTTCTGCTGTCGTTACGGGGCTTCTTCTTGGCATGAATCTTCCCGTAACCATTCCTCTTTGGATGGCGGCACTGGGAAGTGTATTTGCCATTCTTGTCGTAAAATGCCTGTTTGGCGGATTGGGGCAGAACTTTATGAATCCTGCCCTTGCGGCAAGATGTTTTCTTGTGATTTCCTTCCCAAGCCAGATGACGAATTTCATCAGCACGGGCGAAGGAGCGCTGGATGCCTACACGGGAGCAACGCCGCTTGCTCTGTTAAAGGCCGGCGAGAACGTAAACGTCATGGAAATGATTATCGGTAAGACTACCGGTACGATCGGTGAAACCTCCGTAATTGCGATTGTGATCGGAGCGTGCATCTTGCTGATGACCGGCGTGATTGACCTTCGCGTTCCCGGAAGTTATATCGTGTCTTTTGTAATCTTTACGGTATTATTTGGAGGCCACGGTTTTGAACAGGCGTACCTTTCCGCACAGCTTGCGGGCGGTGGTTTGATGCTTGGCGCGTTCTTTATGGCGACGGATTACGTGACTCGTCCCATCACGGTAAAGGGACAGTATTTATATGGTATTTTTCTTGGCATTATGACGGGCGTGTTTAGGTTCTTTGGACCCGGCGCCGAGGGCGTATCCTTTGCGATCATTTTGGGAAATCTTTTAGTTCCGTTGATTGAGAAGGTTACGGTACCCGTACCTTTTGGAGGAAAGGGGGGCCGGAAGAATGGATAAGAGAAAAGTTATGCTTCAGGAGGCATTGATCCTGACCGTGATTACTTTATTTTCAGGACTCCTTTTGGGATTTGTGCATGAACTGACCAAGGATCCCATTCAAAAACAAGAACAGCTTGCCATTCAGAATGCCTGTCAGGAGGTTTTTTCCAACCAGCAGGACGTTACTTTTATCGAGCAACAGTCGGAGCCTACTCTGTACTTGAAGGAGGATCTGGAAAAGCAGGGCGTATCCATTGGAAAGGTATGGGAAGCCATGGATGCAGACGGCGTACCTGCCGGCTACGTCATTGAAACGGCTTCTTCGGAAGGGTATGGCGGTAACATCACACTTTACGTAGGCGTGACCATGGACGGTGTCTTGAATGACGTTTCCATCTTAAACATTTCTGAAACGCCGGGACTTGGCATGCGTGCAAGCGAAGTTCTGGTACCGCAGCTTCGCAATAAAGCGGTTGACCTGATCGAGTATACCAAGACGGGAGCGGATGAGGAAGACGAGATCGATGCCATCAGCGGCGCCACCATCACGACAAAGGCCGTTACCAATGCCGTAAACGGCGCTCTTCGCATGGCAAAAGAACTGAGGGGAGGTGACGAGGAATGAGCACCAAAAAGAAAGCAGACTCCCCCATTGAAAGATTAGGAAATGGTCTCTTTAAGGAGAATCCCACGTTTGTGCTGATGCTCGGCATGTGCCCGACGCTTGCCGTAACGACCTCGGCGTTAAATGGTCTGGGCATGGGACTGGCGACTACGGCCGTGTTGATGATGAGTAATCTGATCATTTCCCTGCTTCGCAAGGTGATCCCCAATCGCGTGAGAATTCCTGCGTTTATTGTGATCATTGCGACTTTCGTTACTGTCGTGCAATTCCTGATGGAGGCATATTTGCCTGACGTGAATGCGGCGCTGGGAATCTACATACCGCTGATCGTCGTAAACTGTATTATTTTGGGAAGAGCCGAGGCATATGCATATTCAAATCCTCCCATTGCTTCGTTTTTTGACGGACTGGGAATGGGACTTGGTTTCTCGCTGGCGCTTACCTGCATCGGAGCCGTTCGCGAACTCCTTGGTGCCGGAAAGATATTTGACAACGTGGTGATGCCTTCTTCGTTTGTGCCAATCAATATCTTTGTACTTGCGCCCGGCGCGTTCTTTGTTCTTGCGGCACTGACTGCGCTGCAGAATTACGTCCGCATCCGAATGAAAAAAGCCGGAAAGAAAACGCATGAAGGCATGGGGTGCAATGAGGATTGCATGAATTGTGCGGATCAAAGCTGCTCCAAGCGCTTCTATGATGACAAAGCAGAGCCTAAGGAAAAGAATGCAAAGAAGGAAGAGGCCAAGGAAGTAAAGAAAGAAGAACCTAAGGCTAAGGACGTAAAAGAGCCTAAGACTAAAGAGATAAAGAAAGAAGAGTCTAAGGTCAAGGACGTAAGAAAAGAAGAACCTAAGGTCAATGACGCAAGAAAAGAAGAACCTAAGGCTGAGGAAGAAAAAACGGCAGAGCCTAAGGCTGAGGAGGTAAAGCCGATAGAGCCTAAGGTTGAAGAAGTAAAGCCCGTAGAACCTAAGGCTGAGGAAGAGAAAACGGTAGAGTCGAAGACTGAAGAAGGAAAGCCAGATGAGCCTAAGACAGAGGACGTAAAAACAGAAGAGGATAAGTCTGAAGAAGGAAAGAAGGAAGAGCCTAAGCCGGAGCAAACAAAGAGACAGGAGCTTACGTTCGAAGAGATAAAGAGAGAGGCTTTGAGCGGCGAAATGAAAGAGGAAAAGCAACCCGTTCAAGAGAAGACAATCCGTCAGATCAAGGAAGAGGCTTTGAGAAAACGCTTGCAGGAAAAAGAAAGGAAGGGGGAGAAGAAAGATGAATAACGTGAAAGATCTTTTAATCCTGATGATAAGCTCCTCCTTGGTGAGCAACGTTGTCCTAAGTCAGTTTTTGGGTCTGTGTCCGTTCCTTGGCGTGTCAAAGAAGGTAAAGACAGCCTCTAGCATGGGTGTTGCGGTTATTTTTGTTATTACGCTTGCCAGCGCCGTGGCCGGCGCGATCTACAAGTTTTTGCTTGTTCCGTTAAAGATCGAATACCTTCAGACTATTGTATTTATTCTGGTCATTGCGGCGTTGGTTCAGTTTGTTGAAATGTTCTTAAAAAAGAATTCGCCAGGTCTTTATCAGGCGCTTGGCGTATACCTTCCGCTGATCACTACAAACTGTGCGGTTCTTGGAGTAGCGCTTACAAACGTGCAGAAGGAATTTGGAATTTTGAAGGGGATAGTGAATGGATTTGCGACGGCACTTGGATTTACGATTGCCATTATTATCCTTGCCGGAATCCGTGAAAAGACGGCGTACAACGACGTGCCGGAAAGCTTTAAGGGAATGCCCATGGTACTGCTTACCGCCGGATTGATGGCAATTGCCTTCTGTGGTTTTTCGGGGTTACTGTAAGGCGGTAAAAATGGTTAAATAAAATCCGGATGAGATCCTGGAGGAATGGATATGAACGTTACCAGTATTTTGATTGCCGCCGTGATTGTGGCCGCGGTTGGTGTCTTTATAGGATTGTTTTTAGGTTTTGCCGGCATACGCTTTCACGTTGAAGTGGATGAAAAGGAAGAGGCCGTGAGGGCTGCGCTGCCGGGCAATAACTGTGGAGGCTGCGGATTTGCCGGATGTGACGGCCTGGCTGCCGCCATTGCAAAGGGAGAGGCACCCGTGAATGCCTGTCCCGTTGGCGGCGAACCAGTTGCAAAGGAAATCGGAAAGATCATGGGAGTATCTGCAGATGCAGGAAAGCGAATGGTTGCTTTTGTGCATTGCCAGGGAGACTGTGATAAGGCGAAAACACAGTATGAGTATACGGGTGCGCAGGATTGCCGAATGATGAGCTTTGTGCCTGCGGGTGGACCAAAGGCGTGCGCCCAGGGGTGTCTTGGATATGGCACTTGCGTAAAGGAATGTCCCTTTGATGCCATTCACGTACAAAATGGAATTGCTGTTGTGGACAGGGAGGCATGTAAGGCATGCGGAAAATGCGTTGCCATATGTCCGAAGCATCTGATCTCTCTGATTCCTTATGACGGAAAGGTTGCCGTGGCATGTAAGAATAAGGATCGCGGTCCCGTAGTCATGAAGGCGTGTGACGCTGGATGCATTGGGTGCGGCATCTGCGTAAAAAATTGTTCCGTGGGAGCCATAAAGGTGGAAAATTTCTGCGCTGAGATCGATCAGGAGAAATGCGTGGGATGTGGCACTTGCGTCGAGAAATGTCCGAAAAAAGCGATTGTACAAATTAAAAAATAAAAAAGCTGTCATAAAAACAGACCTGTCCGCATAAGGTATCTTAGAGCTTGTACTTAAAGCTGCCGAAGGAAGGAGGGTCTGTTTTTTGTATCCTAAAACAATGAAAGCATTGGTGATGGTTTACTTCTTTACGCTTTTGGCATTTCTTTTTCTGAATATTTTGGGTAAAGGATCAAAGAAAATGGAAGAAAAAACGGTTGCAAACCCGCCAAAAGAAATAAGAATCAATGAGACTGCCACGCCATGCAATTATGAAAATAAAATCTACGCCCAAGCAGATAAAATACATTATCAAGGTATCAATGAAATTAACTTAGAACCCGTGAATGAGACGTTAAACAATAATGACTTAACGCTTGCATCTGTATATTCTGAGGCGGAAGTGTCCATATTGGAAAGGATTGTAGAGGCTGAGGCCGGAGGGGAAGATGAAGACGGAAAGCTTCTGGTAGCAAACGTTGTTTTAAACAGAGTACGGGATGAAGCCTTTCCTGATACGATCTCCGAAGTGGTATTTCAGAGAACGGGAGGCGTGACGCAGTTTTCACCAGTGGCAAAGGAAGGTATGAGGCCGTGACAATTAGCCAAGAATCAAAAGAAGCCGTAGAGAGGGCACTTTTGGGCGAAGACATTTCTGACGGTGCACTTTATTTTGTGGCGAGAAAATATGCCGATCAATCGAACGTACGATGGTTTGATGAAAATCTAACAATGCTGTTTCAACACGGAGGGCATGAATTTTTTAAGTAACCAATGAGTATCAACGCAAAAACGGGAGCCTTTTAGGGGCTCCCGTTTTTAGGCACGACTACAGTACATACCTTAACATAATACCAAGAAAAAGTCTAGTATTTTTTTTATTTTTTTACTATAATCATCTTTGCCGGCAAAAAGAAACCATGAAACCTAAGTGACGCAGGAGGTACGAATGAGTCAAATACCAGGCATTTCAAGGAAAGAGGAAGAACGTAAGCTCGAGGAAATCATTGGGATTGCACAGTCCAAGCTTGACGGCGTGAAGGAGGACGTGAAGAGCTTGGAGAATGAACTGCGTGCAATGCAGCAGGAGTTCGATGAGAGTGACAAGGAACAGCAAGCATTATGGCATAACACGGATGCAAGATTTAAAGGCGCAAACAGAGAACTGCGAAGGGCGGCGCAGGCAAGAAAGAAGCCCTACTTCGGCAGGATCGATTTTGTTGATGACGCGTTAAAGAAAGAAGAATCCTACTACATTGGAAGATCCGTGATCGCAAAGGATCCGGCGCATCCGGAGGTAATCGACTGGCGAGCGCCGATTGCAAGCGTGTATTATGATGCTTCCGTTGGCAAGGCGAGTTATTCGGTCAAAGGGGAAGGGAAATTCACGATCGACTTAAAAAGAAAGCGTACCTATGAGATCGAGAATGACAAGCTGAAGGACTTCTATGACAGCGACGTGGTTGCAAATGACGAGTTGCTGACCAAGTACCTTGCAAAGAATAAGCGGGCAGTGCTAGGCGAAATCATAGCGACAATCCAGCAGGAACAAAATGAAGTCATCCGAAAAAAACCTCAACACAACGTGATCATCCAGGGTGCGGCGGGCTCCGGTAAGACAACGGTTGCCATGCACAGGATTTCCTATATTCTCTATAATTACGATTCGGAATTTAAGCCTGAGGATTTTTACGTCATAGGCAGTAATCAGGTGCTCCTGAATTATATTACGGGCGTGCTCCCCGAATTAAACGTTTACGGCGTCTCACAGATGACGATGGAGCAACTGTTTGTAAGACTCCTGTATGAGGACTGGGATCCGAAAAAGCATTCCGTAAAGCCCGTTGTCAGGGGAGTGACGGAACCGGTCAAAGGGACAAGAAAATGGTTCCAAAGCCTTGAAAAGTTTGCCAGGGAATATGAGTGGACGCTCTTTCCAAGAGAGGACGTGTATCTTGAGAAGAATCACGTGCGGATCATGAGCGGTGAGATGATTGAAAGCCTTTTGACGCAGTTCGACAAACTTTCCAGGGCGGATAAGGTTTCCCTCCTGACGGAGAGGCTCCTTGGAAAACTTGAAAATGAAATCTGCGGAAAATACTATTCCTATTCCGAGGACGAGAAAAAAAGACTCAGAAGAACCTACGGATTATATTTTGGAAGAAGAGAGTGGAAAGGATCCATTTTCGAATTATATGATTCCTTCCTTGATCAGCAGGCACAAGGCGGCATTACGGTAAAGCATCCGGAAGACAGCTTTGACGTATATGATCTTGCGGCACTTGCCTATCTGTATAAGCGCCTGAAGGAGACGGAGATCATTCGCGAAGCGGGGCACGTGGTGATCGATGAAGCGCAGGATTTTGGAATGATGGCCTATTGTGCATTAAAATACTGCTTGAGTACCTGTACCTATACGATCATGGGAGACGTATCGCAGAACATCTTTCTGGACTATGGCTTAAATGACTGGCAGGAGCTTCGGGAGCTCATGCTTCCGGACGAATTTGACTATTTTGGATTGCTTCGGAAGAGTTATCGTAATACCGTGGAAATCTCAGAATATGCGACGAATGTGCTTCATCATGGAAGTTTTCAAGTATATCCGGTTCAGCCCATTATCCGGCATGGCGAAGAGGTCATGACGGAAGGCGCCGCGGATGAGGAGAAACTGATCCAAAAGACGGAACTTCAGATCAGGGAATGGCAGAAAAAAGGATATGAAACCATTGCGGTCGTTTGTCCTGACGGGGAGACTGCTGACCGAGTAAACGAAAAGCTTTCGATGAAAATGGAACTTTTGCCAAACAGCGGTGATCACGTGGAATTTGGCAATGGCGTGCTGGTACTTCCGCTGGAATACGTAAAAGGCCTGGAATTTGACGCGGTGCTGATCTATGACTGCTCCGAGAAGAATTATCCGGAGGGAGATGCCTTTGTAAAACGTCTTTACGTGGCAGTCACAAGAGCACTTCACGAACTGACGGTGCTATATCAGGGGAAGCTGACGCAGCTGATCGCCAGACCCGTAACGGAGGAAGAAAAGAAAAAGGCGATCGTCGAAAGTGATAAGCCCAAAAGAAAACCGCTCCCTCCCAAGGAGGAGAAGACACATGCAGAGAAGGCGAAGGAGCGCGCCGAGTGGGGGGAAGTCCTGATTCAGGAAAGAAATTACGTTGGTCCCAGGAGAATTGAAATCAGTGACGCACAGAAGATAACGAAGCAATCCCAAAACACGGGCCACAAGCTGACTTATCTTGATGAGGAAGGAAAACTGCCATCCTACTATGAGGAAAAAATGGCGCAGGGGGCAAGCGCGCAAAAGAAACAGGAAACCTTCGTAAATCCAAGGCTTGACCGGGAATTTGGATCCATGCCGGAGCAAAAGGATTTAAGACCACTGGGACATTCCAGAATTGATTGCAGCGTGAAAATGGTTTTGAAAGAAAAAACTGCCGTTCAGTTTATCAGCTCCTACGGAGTTTTAAGACTGGAAGCCGTACCGAAGGATGCGGTCAGGGTTTGCTTTCAAAAAGGTCAGGGGAAGACTTTCCCCAAGGCTGAAAAAGAGTTTATGGGTCAGGGAAAGGGAATGGTCCGGGAAGCCAGAGATTACGTGGAACTGGTTACGCCTAAGGTGACGGCGAGGGTCATGAAAAAGACCGGAGAGGTATCCTTCCTTGACGCAAAGGGAAAGGCACTTTTAACGGAAAGGGTTAGGGAGCCAAGGCAGGCGGAGACGGCGCTCAGCTATGTTTACTTTGAGTTTACCAAAAAAGAAGAACTGTACGCAAAGCCCTTGGATGGACAGTTCCCTCTGAAGATCGGCCAGTCAGCAAAAACGTTTTCCTTTGGTTCCGGAATCAGTGAGATGCCGGGAATCCATTCCTCAAGCGGATATGAAATCCTTTTCCCTTCAGGAAGGAAAACGACTTGCTGTAACATTCCGACATATGGCCCTTACGTCTCGCAGGAAGGCGAAGGAATTGAGTATTATTTTCTATCGGGAAGAGTGTAAAGAAAAAATACTTGACAGTCATAAGAATCTATAGTATGATATGCGAGGTGTCCTTTGGGATGCCTCGTGTTGTTTTTTGAAAAGGAAACTTAAATGGAAAAGATTTTTGAACAGGCACTCCTTTATGATTTCTACGGTGATCTTTTGACGGATCATCAAAAACAGGTGTATGAATCCGCAGTATTCAATGACATGTCTCTTGGTGAGATTGCCGCTGAACAGGGGATTAGCAGACAAGGCGTGCATGATCTGATCAAAAGATGCGATAAGATATTGCAGGATTATGAATCCAAGCTTCACCTGGTGGAACGATTTGAGAAGGCGAAGGAAAAGATCGCACGGATCGAGGCGCTTACGGATCCGGCGGACGGCGTAAAGGAAGAGAATAAATTGACTGAGATCCGTAAGCTTGCGGGAGATCTGCTGGATACCCTGTAAACGCTTCGGGACGAAAAAAGGAGTATGGCGTGGCATTTGAGAGCTTAACCGATAAACTTCAAAATATATTCAAGAATCTTCGCGGCAAGGGCAAGCTTACCGAGGAAGACGTAAAGACTGCCTTAAAGGAAGTAAAGATGGCGCTTCTGGAAGCGGACGTTAACTTTAAGGTTGTAAAGCAGTTTGTAAAGTCTGTGGAAGAAAGAGCCATTGGTCAGGACGTAATGAACGGACTGAATCCCGGACAGATGGTGATCAAGATCGTTAACGAAGAAATGATCGCACTGATGGGAAGCGAGACCACGGAAGTGCAGTTCCAGCCGGGCAAGGCCATTACCGTCATTTTGATGGCAGGTCTTCAGGGCGCAGGTAAGACCACTGCCACTGCAAAGCTTGCAGGAAAGTTCCGCCAAAAGGGAAAGAAGTGCCTGCTGGTTGCCTGTGACGTGTATCGTCCCGCCGCAGTGGAACAGCTCCACGTAAACGGAAATAAGATTGGCATCGACGTATTTGACATGGGAACGGACGTGAAGCCCGTGGAGATTGCGAAAGAAGCCTTGAAATTTGCGGAGAAAAACGGTCACAACGTTGTGATCCTCGATACCGCCGGCCGTCTTCACGTTGATGAGGACATGATGGCTGAACTGCAGGAGATCAAGGAGAACGTTACCGTGCATCAGACATTATTGGTTGTTGATGCCATGACCGGTCAGGATGCAGTTAACGTAGCCAATGAGTTTAATCAGAAGGTTGGCGTTGACGGCGTTATCCTTTCCAAGATGGACGGCGACACCCGAGGCGGTGCAGCGCTTTCCATTAAAGCCGTTACGGGAAAGCCCATCCTCTACGTCAGCATGGGTGAGAAGCTCACTGACATGGAGCAGTTCTATCCTGACAGAATGGCGAACCGCATTCTTGGCATGGGCGACGTGCTCACCTTGATTGAAAAGGCACAGGAGTCCATAGACCTTGATGAAGACAAACAGCGCCAGATGGCAGATCACGTAAAGAAGGGAAAGTTTGATTTTGAGGACTATCTCGAGAGCATGAAGCAGATGCGCAACATGGGTGGTCTTGCCAGCATTCTTGGGATGCTTCCCGGCTTTGGGGTTAAGGCGTCTGAACTTGAGGGCATGATCGATGAGAAGCAGATGCGCCAGATGGAAGCAATTGTTCTTTCCATGACCATTCAGGAGAGAAGAAATCCCAAAATCTTAAATCCCCAGAGAAAATTCAGGATTGCGAAGGGCGCCGGCGTTGACGTGGCGATCGTAAATAAGTTTATCAAGCAGTTCGAACAAAGCCAAAAGATGATGAAACAGCTTGGCGGCATGGGCGGCAAGAGAAAGGGATTTGGCTTCCCGGGAGGGATGAAGGGCGGAAGATTCCCGTTTTAACTAAGGATGCCCTGGAATTTATTAGACGAAAAAATCATGATGAGGATGAACCGAAAGTGATTTTTGAGTATAAATCATATTTTATTTATCTAAATGGAGGAAAAAGAAATGGCAGTAAAAATCAGATTAAGAAGAATGGGACAGAAGAAAGCACCTTTTTATAGAATTATCGTTGCTGACTCCCGTTCCCCCAGAGACGGCAGATTCATCGAGGAGATCGGTACCTATGATCCTTCCACCGATCCTTCCACCTTTAAGATTAACGAGGAGCTTGCTAAGAAGTGGCTTGCAAACGGCGCTCAGCCTACCGAGGTTGTTGGAAAGCTGTTTAAGGCTGCTGGCATCGAGAAGTAATTGAATCTTGTTGGAGGTGGATTTATGAAGGAATTGGTAGAAGTAGTAGCGAAAGCTCTAGTCGAAAATCCCGATGAAGTAGTGGTTACTGAGAAGGTTGAAGGGAAGAACGTATATATTGAGCTTCACGTGGCTGCCTCCGATATGGGTAAAGTGATTGGAAAACAGGGAAGGATTGCGAAGGCAATCCGCACCGTTGTTAAGGCAGCTTCTTTTAAGGACAACACAAGAGTTGACGTTGAGATCGTTTAAGATCTTGCGAAAAGGAGAGACCGCTAGAGAGATGGCGGTCTCTCATGCTATTCATAAAAGAATGAGGATACTACATGGAAACAAGATTTCAGGTTGGCGTAATCACGTCACCTCACGGCATTGCCGGAGAGGTCAACGTTTTTCCGACAACGGATGATCCCAAGCGCTTCCGGCGCCTTAAGGAAGTGATTCTGGTCAAGGGAAAAACGGAAAGCACGATAGAAATTGAAAGCGTAAAGTTTTTTAAGCAGATGGTGATCTTAAAGCTAAAGGGTTTTGATGACAGGGACAGCGTGGAGAAGCTTCGTCAGTGCAGCCTTTTGGTTCCCAGGGAAAATGCGGTCAGGTTACAGAAGGATGAGTATTTTATCGCAGACCTGATTGGACTGAAGGTGTTAGATGCCGATCAAAGTGACGAAGAAATTGGAACCTTGGAGGACGTGATGTCAACGGGAGCCAATGACGTCTACGTAATCAGGAAGACGAGCGGAGAAGAGTTATTGCTTCCTGCAATCAAGCAATGTGTGTTAGAAGTGAACGTCATGGACGGATTTGTCCGGGTTCACCTTCTGGAAGGACTATGATCATATGGAATTTCAAGTGTTGACGTTATTTCCAGAAATGATTTTGGAGGGCTGTAATAATTCCATTCTGAAGCGGGCAACGGAAAAAGGACTCATTCAGGTAGAGGCGATCAACGTGCGCGATTATTCCTTAGATAAGCATGGAAAAGTCGATGATTACACGTATGGAGGCGGCGCGGGCATGCTCATGCAGGCGCAGCCCGTTTATGATGCTTGGATTCATGCCGTAAATGCAAAGCCGTGCGGCGGAGAACGCAATGACGTAAAGACGGCAGAAGCTTCAAAGGTACGCACGATTTACGTGACGCCGCAAGGCCGGCCTTTTACGCAGGAGATGGCAAAGGATTTTGCGAAGGAAGAGAGGTTGATCTTTCTTTGCGGGCACTATGAGGGCATTGACGAACGCGTTTTGGAAGAAGTTGTCACGGATCAAGTTTCCATCGGAGACTACGTGCTTACCGGAGGGGAATTGCCGGCGCTTGTGATGATTGACGCCATATCACGGCTGATCCCGGGCGTGTTGGGAAGTGACGAGTCCGCACAAACCGAGAGCTTCGAAAATGACCTCTTGGAATATCCGCAGTATTCCAGGCCGGAAGTCTGGCATGAAAAGGCGGTTCCGGAGGTCCTGCTATCCGGGGATCATAAAAAGATAGAGCTCTGGAGAAGAGAAAAGGCAAAGGAACGAACCCAAAAATGGCGCCCGGATCTTTACGAGAAGTATGCAGAACGTGAAAAGACAATCCAATGCCTCATGAAGCATAAAAAGGAAAATGCCTACATGATTGATTCCCTGCTGACTGGAAAGGCACGATTGCTCCACTCTGAGGGGGATGCCGCCGTCGCGGTCTCGGTCGCGGGAAATGCTTATCAGATCTGCTGTGAAACTGCGGAACAGGGGAAGAGGCTTTTAAGATACGTGCCGAAGGAAGCAAGACTTGTTCTGCATAATTGCGAGGCGTTAAATGAAATCTTGCAGGAAGAATATGGACTGAAGGTTGGTGATGAATGCTATCAGAGCGTATATACGCAGCACGTATCCATGCCCATTGCCCATAAGGACATAAGACTTTATCCCATGGAGGCCATTGATTACGCCGTTGAGAATTATGGCGGGGAAAGGGAACGCAAGTACCTGATTAACAGAATTCAAAGCGGAGAATTCTTTGCAGCCTACGAGGGAGATGAAATTGCCGGCTTTTGCGGGGTGCATGCAGGCGGCAGTCTTGGCCTTTTGTACGTGGATCCCAAATATCGAAGGACAAGCATTGGTTCGTCCCTTGCCTCTTATTTGGTGAATCTGTCCCTAAGCCGCGGAGGGCTTCCCTATGCGCACATCCGCATCGCTAACGTTGCATCAATAAAAATGCAGGAAAAAATGGGACTTTACGTTGGAAATCGCACGGTTTTCTGGACTTATCGGAAGGAAAATGCATAATTTCAAAAAAATGCTTGCAAAGAATTGCGTTTCATGTTAATATATCAGAGTTGCTAAGAAGAGATGGTCCTCTGTTACCGGAATGGTATTAAGAACGTCAAATTTCAAAACAAGGAGGCACAAAAATGAGTGCATATGACATTATCAAGGAAATTGAAGACGCACAGCTGAAGGCGTCTGTTGACGAGTTCAACGTTGGTGATACCGTAAGAGTATACGGTAAGATCAAAGAGGGTAACCGCGAAAGAGTACAGGTATTCGAAGGCGTAGTCCTGAAGAGACAGGGCGGAAGTAGCAGAGAGACCTTCACCGTTAGAAAGACTTCTAATGGCGTAGGAGTTGAGAAGACCTGGCCCCTTCATTCTCCCAACGTAGAGAAGATCGAAGTGGTTCGTCGCGGTAAGGTTAGACGTGCAAAGCTGAATTACCTGAGAGACCGCATTGGTAAGAAGGCTAAGGTTAAAGAGCTTGTAAAATAATTTCCATGAAAAAAAAGGGCGTTTACTTACGTAAACGTCCTTTTCTATTTTACGGTAATATGATATAATAATGCAGAAATGTTTGCTTACGGGCTTATTTTATTTGGTTAGGATGGTATTAAATGAAAAAAAAGAGGGCAGGTCTAAGCTTTTACGAGCCTGAGAAAAAGAAACGCAAGCCGTTTCTGTATGAAATACTGACGTGTCTGATTTTAATGGTAATTGCCTCGTTTATGGCACTCGTTTGCGTGTATTTTTTTGGAACAAGATGCAGGATCGTAGGTTCTTCCATGGAACCAGGACTTTCCAATGGGCAAGAGGTTTTGATCAATAAGTTTGCATACGTGTTGTTTGTTCCAAAGAAGGGGGACGTAGTCGTATTTTTGCCGCACGGAAACGAGCATTCTCATTATTACGTGAAAAGGGTTGTTGCAAGCCCGGGGGATAAGGTGCAGATCAAGGGTGGCAAGCTTTACGTGAATGAAAAGCCTTCAGAATGGGTCACGGAGCCAATCACGGATCCTGGGATCGCTGAGGAAGCCATAACGCTTCAAAATGGTCAGTTTTTTTGCGTGGGTGACAAACCGGATGACGGGGAAGACAGCAGACAGGCCAACATTGGACCGGTTGACAAAAAAGACATCATCGGTAAGGCGTGGTGGCACATGGCAAGGGAAGACGAAAAAATGGGCGTAATCCATTAGATGATTCGGGGGTATCGAGAATGAAATTTTTTGAAGCCTTGAAGTTTTGGGACAAAAAGGAACAGATCACGGGATTTGCTGCAATTGATTCGCTGGGAAAAGCGCATTTAATGGTGGATAAGGGAATGCTTGAAGCCATATATTTAAAACCCGTACGCTTTGGCGGCGAGGAAATCCCGGACAATCGCGTATACGTGCCCATCGGCATTGGAAGGATCAAGGAAAAACATGACCTTGAAATTGAAAAGCTGATGGAGACGAGAGAGGATTTGAAATACGTGTGTCTTCCGAAGTTCCGCGGCTCAAGCAGGATCCCGTATGAACTGATGGTTCGCGCGTTAACGCCAGAGCCGGAGAAAGAAGCAGTGTATTCAGAGACCATTTCCATCTGGTAATCTGAGGTAAGGAACATGACGTAATGAGTGAAAATCAGATGAACGTAAACTGGTATCCGGGACACATGACGAAAGCCCGGCGCATGATGCAGGAAAACATGGTGCTGATTGATCTGGTGATCGAGGTTTTGGACGCAAGAATTCCAATGAGCAGCCGGAATCCTGACATTGACGAGCTGGCAAAGAACAAAAGCCGGATCGTTTTGTTAAATAAGTCAGATCTTGCAGATCCCAAGGGCAATCAAAAATGGATGAAGTATTTTGAAAGTCAGGGTGCGCATGCGTTGGAGATCAACGCAAAGACGGGCGCGGGAGTAAAAGGCATCCGTGGATTGGTGGAAAAGGCTTGCAAGGAAAAGATCGAAAGAGACCGGAAGAGAGGCATTGTTAATCGTCCCATCAGGGCAATGGTGGTTGGGATTCCAAACGTAGGCAAGTCCACTTTTATCAATGCATTTGCCGGAAAGGCGTGCACCAAGACGGGAAATAAACCTGGCGTAACCAAGGGAAAGCAATGGATCCGCATGGGTAAGAGCCTGGAACTGCTTGACACGCCCGGAATCCTGTGGCCTAAGTTCGAGGATCGCACGGTGGGCATTCACTTGGCGTACATAGGATCCGTCAATGATGAGATTCTTGTGCTGGAAGAACTGGCGACTTCACTTTTGGGAACCATCAGGGATCGCTACCCCGGTCTTTTAGAGAAGCGTTATGAAATCAGTGAAGAGGGTTCGGAAAACATGCTTTTAGAGCGCATTGCGGAAAGCAGAAAGTGCTATGCGAAGGGTGAGGTTTTGGATCTGAAAAAAGCTGCCGGCATTTTGATCGATGATTTTAGAAACGGCAGAATCGGCAAAATGACTTTGGAGGATTGACAAAATGCAAAATGAATTAGTAACCATACCGCAGGAAGAAAAAAAGAATGACGTTGTCAAGGAGATCATAAGCACGGTACTGTATTTTTTGGGTGTTTTGGTGGTGGCCTTTTTGATCGTAAAGTTTGTTGTTCAGAGAACTGAGGTGGAAGGGGAATCCATGGAGCCGACGCTTTATAACGGGGAAAATCTCATGGTCGACAAGCTCACCTATCGTTTTCGCGAGCCTAAGAGATTTGAGGTCATTGTGCTTCAACCCTTCGAAAATGACGCCCAAACACTTTACATTAAAAGAGTGATCGCGCTTCCCGGCGAGACCATTCAGATCCTTGAAGACGGCTCCATTATGATCAATGATGAAAAGTTGGAAGAGAGCTACGGCAAAGAGGTCATAAAGCCAAATACCCGGTTGCGTGCAAAAGAAAAGATTACGCTGGGCGAAGATGAGTATTTTGTGCTTGGCGACAATCGAAACAACAGTGGAGACAGCAGGGAACCAAGGATAGGAAACATTAATAAGAGTCAGATCATTGGAAAAGCCTGGATCAGAATCTGGCCGCTGTCAAAGTTCGGTTCCATCGAGAGGAAAAAGTGAGGACGGTAAATTGGGGAAAGCAGAGAAGGAAGCGGAACGCCTAAAAAAGCAAATGGAAGCACTGGAGAAGGAAAAAGAGCGTACGTACGCGCTTTTTTCCTATGAGAGGGAATATGCGGAATATCAGATGATCTGCGGAATCGACGAGGCCGGAAGAGGTCCGTGGGTGGGCCCCGTGGTTGCGGGAGCAGTCATTCTGCCAAAGGATTGCGACATTTTATATATCAATGATTCGAAGAAGCTTTCTGAGGCCAAAAGGGAAGAATTGTACGAGGTAATCAAGGAAAAGGCAGTTGCATGGGCCGTAGGAGTCGTCTCGGAAAAAAGGATTGACGAGATTAATATTTTGCAGGCGACTTATGAAGCCATGAGGGAAGCCATTTCAAAACTAAAGGTTCAGCCAGATCTTTTATTGAATGATGCCGTGATCATTCCCAAGGTGGATCTGCCTCAGGTGAAGATCATCAAGGGCGACGCAAAGAGTGCTTCCATCGGGGCGGCGAGTATCATGGCAAAGGTTACAAGAGACCGCATGCTTATAGAGTATGACAAGCTCTATCCGGAGTTTAAGTTTGCAAAGAATAAAGGATATGGCACGAAGGATCACATAGAGGCACTTCAAAAATATGGTCCCACGCCAATTCACAGAAGGAGCTTTATAAAGAATTACGTATAACGAAAGCAATAACGGTATTGGAAAGGGGAAAAACGAACGGAAAAGGAAGGGTTCAATAAGCGAAAACTCGGTGCCGGCAAAGAAGAATTGGCGGCACGTTTCCTGGAGAAGAAGGGAGTAAGAATCTTGGAACGAAACTTCAGGTCCAGACAGGGAGAGATCGACTTGATCGCCAGGCATGGGGAATACTTGGTTTTCTGTGAAGTAAAATATCGTCGGAACAACGAGAAGGGAACGCCGCAGGAAGCCGTTGGCTATGCCAAGCAAAGAAAAATCTGTAAGGTTGCGGACTATTACCGCGTGCTCCACGGGCTTGGAAATTCCGTGAGCGTACGCTATGACGTCATAGCAATCCAAGATGATCAAATTGAGTGGATACCCAATGCTTTTCCGCACGTTTATGCCAAGGGATGAGTTTGGAATTTGTAAGGGATCACAGAATAAAGCCAGTCATGATGCAAAACGTAAGAAATGGCATATCGTATCTTACGTTTCCCAAGATAGAGGCCTGTGAAGCAGTGGAACACCTTTTTACGACTAGAGAAGGCGGCGTGAGTGACGGTCAGTTTCGTTCCATGAATTTTAGCGTAAATTTAGGTGACAAAAGAGAAAACGTTTTAAAAAATTATAAAAGAATTGCAAGCATTTTCGGGGCTGGCCCTGAGAACGTAGTTGGAACGGTACAGACGCATACGACGAACATCCTTCGCGTGAGCGGAAAGGATGCTGGGAAGGTTGCATGCGTGCCGCCGGATTACGGCGACGTGGATGGCCTGATCACAAACGAAAGAGGGCTTATTCTTGCGGCTTTTGTGGCAGACTGCGTTCCAATCTTTTTTGTGGACCCGGTAAACAAAGCCATTGGTCTTGCGCATTCCGGATGGCGCGGAACGGTTGCAAACATGGCAGGCAAGATGGTTGCTGCCATGCAAAGGGAATTCGGAACGGAGCCGTCGGATCTGATTGTTGCCATCGGACCCTCCATCTGCCAAAAATGTTACGAAGTCGATGAAACCGTTGCAGCTGCATTCCGGGAAGCCTTTGGCGAGTCGCATGAGGAGCGTCTTGAAATTCAAAAAGCGGGGAGTTATCCCATGGAAGGAAAGAATGGACTCCGACGTATCCTGGAGCCGGGAAAGGAACCTGGAAAATATCAATTAGACCTTTGGCTCGCGAATTTGGTCTGGCTGCTTCGCGCCGGCGTTGCACCTTCGCAAATAGACGTGACGGATCTTTGTACGGCTGAGAATCCGGAGCTTTTGTTTTCCCATCGGGCAAGTCAAGGGAGACGCGGGAATCTTGGCGCATTTTTGAAATTGAAATAGTTTAGTCATGGATTAGGAAAGGATGAGCGTATGACCCGGATTTTGGTATGTGATGATGACAAGGAAATCGTGGATGCCATAGAGATTTATCTGAGCCAAGAGGGATATCAGATATTGAAGGCTTATGACGGAGAACAGGCGCTGGAGCTTCTTGGACACAATGACGTGCAGCTTTTGATCATGGACGTCATGATGCCCAAGCTTGACGGAATCCGTGCAACGCTTAAGATTCGTGAATACAGCAGTATTCCAATCATTATTTTGTCCGCAAAATCAGAGGATTCTGACAAGATTCTTGGACTGAACGTCGGGGCGGATGACTATGTTACGAAGCCGTTCAATCCGTTGGAATTGGTTGCCAGGGTGAAATCCAACCTTAGAAGATATACCTCCCTCGGGGCCATGAATGGCGACGGTAAGCTACAGTATCAGGTCGGAGGCCTTACCATCAATGATGAGAACAAGCAGGTCTTTGTGGACGGAGAAGCCGTGAAACTGACGCCAATCGAATACAGCATTCTTTTGCTTCTGGTGAAGAATCTTGGCAAGGTATTTTCCATAAATGAAATATATGAAAACATTTGGAATGAGGAAGCCATTGGCGTTGATAACACTGTGGCGGTTCACATTCGCCACATTCGGGAGAAAATTGAGATTAATCCCAGGGAACCCAGATATCTGAAGGTCGTCTGGGGCGTTGGATATAAGATTGACGCGGAACAATAAGCATTCGTGAGGTTAAGGCGTGAAAAAAGGCAAAAGCATCTCCGTATTCAGAAGATTGGGATTAGGGCTGGTACAGCATATTGTAGCAGCCATTATTATGGTGCTGATCGCCAGCGTTCTTTTTAATTCCTTCCTCACCGTAACGACTATGAACGGGCCCAAGATTTATTCTCTTGATCCGCTCAATCAAAAATCGTCCTTTGAAGATTCCGAAGTTTTCCGCGACTTGTTTAAAACGGCCGTAAATGACGTGATACGGCTTGGAGTCATCCGTGAGCAGATGGAGACTAATCATAAGTTTGACGCTTCTAAGGTGATTGACGTAACGGCATTTATGAAACGGTATGGCGATGCGGGAAGAAACTATGGGGAAGCCACGGCAAAGTTTAAGATGGAGGACCTGATCATCTGGGTCAGGTATGGTCTGGAATATAAAAACAGAACCATGAGCCTTTCTGAATTTGTGAATTATTATCAAGAGGCATGCATTCCGGAGAATTTTACCGTGGATGATTACGGGAATCTTACCTTTTCGGGATACCAAGAGCCGGAAGTGCAGGATGAGCAATACGCACAAAAATACGAAGTCATCTTAAGTAAAATGGCAGAATACACAGAGGCGCAGCTTGAGGACATGGCGTTTTCCTACGTGATGAGCAAGATTTCTGAAGGAATCGCGCTGAATAAGGAAGATGACGGAAACCTTACGGTTTACGTTAATTCCCTGGTCTTTAGGTATGCGACCACGGACCATCAGACGCAGCTGTATGACCTTGTTGATGGTTGGCCGGAGTTTATCCTGCTTCAAAGGAATATTGTCGACGCCAGCAATACGCTCGCCGAAAATTATGAATTATACCAGAACTGTGCAAAGCTTTATGCAGAGGGAAAAAGTAATCTGAAATATGTCATCCGCATGAAGAATGCCGCGGGTGAAAAAGACATGTTCTCCAACATTCCCGATCTGGCGGAATTAGATGATGAAAAGCTGACGGAAGTGTTTGCAGAGAACAGCAAATACTTGATTTATTACCCCAACAGCCTGGAAATCATGGGAAATGAGGATTTTACGGAGGGTAACGTATTTGAACTCCTTCGGGTTGCACATTATCCATTTTTGGAAGACGTTTACATCTGGATCTCGTTAGACACTAGCTATGAGGTAAAGGATGACGCATTTAGCATTGCTTCGGAAATGTACGAACGCATTGTGCCGAATACGGCCGGCATTCTCACCATCCTGATCTTTCTGTTGATCGTTTGGGTCGGTATTTTCTTGTATCTGACGGTGACGGCAGGCTCCGCCTATGCGGAGGACGGCAGCGTAAAGCATTATCTGAACGCGTTTGACAAGATTTGGACGGAATTGTTTCTTTGTGCAATTGCCGGTTTTGGCTACGCAGTATACCGCATCATATTGTATTTAAGACAGATGACAATGACTGTCTATGAGACCCGCATGAGTCTTGGAAGTGGGGCAAAGAACGTTCTGCTCACGCAATATGGCTTATATGCGGCAGTCGGTTTTGGGTTTAGCGTTATTTTATGTCTGTTTTGGTATAGTCTTGTCAGAAGATTGAAATCACTAAATGCTTATACGAATAGCTTGTTGAGACTTGTCATAAATGCTGCCTACGGCGCTTTTGAGACAGTCATGGCACATCAGAGTTCTCTGATCAGCGTGTTATTGCCGTACATGATCTTTTTGATGTTAAACTTTGTCTCCGTGATAGGCATTATATTGTTCCAGGAACCGGTGAAACGCGCCGTATTGTTAGTATTTCTTTTGATCGTAGACGTGGCCGTTGGAATAAGACTCTTTAAGAAGAACGCGGAATTTAATGACATCATCGACGGCATTAACAGGATACGGTCCGGTGAGGTCGAGTATAAACTGGACACGGGAAAGCTTCACGGGATGAATAAATTTTTGTCGGATGCCGTAAACAACATCGGTGAAGGCATTGACAATGCCGTAAAGACGAGCGTAAAGGATGAGAGATTAAAGACTGATCTGATCACGAACGTGTCACATGACTTAAAGACGCCACTGACCTCCATTATCAATTACGTGGATCTCTTAAAGCGCACCAACATTCAGGATCCGCAGGCAAAAAATTACATAGAGATCCTGGAGAATAAATCCCAGAGATTAAAGGATTTGACGGATGACCTGGTGGAAGCATCCAAAATTTCATCCGGGAACATCACGTTAAATCTTGAAGTGCTGGATCTGGGTGAGCTGTTGCAACAGACGATCGGGGAACTGTCTGAAAAGTTAGAGGCGGCGAAACTAAGCGTTGTTGCGGAGATTGACGAGAAGCCGTCTTTGATCTATGCGGACAGTCGCAGAATGTGGCGCGTGATGGAAAACTTGTTCAACAACATATGCAAGTATGCCATGGAAGGCACAAGGGTATATGCGGAAGTTAAAGTGACCGATAACGCGAGGGTTTTGTTACGGATCAAAAATATTTCAAGGGCACAGATGAACATCCACGCTGATGAGCTGACGGAAAGATTTATCCGTGGAGACAGTTCAAGAAGTACGGAAGGAAGCGGTCTTGGTCTTTACATTGCGAAAAGCCTTACAAACGTATTGGGCGGGAATTTTGAGATTCAATTAGATGCTGACCTGTTCAAGGTAAATATCGATTTCCCTTTATATCAGCAAGAGAAGAAATAAACGTGTCACGGGGAAGTGTCTACTGACACGGTTGGGTAAACCCAACCGTGTCAGTAGACACTTCCCCGTGACACGTTAAATCATAATTATTCGATGATGTCCATGTTGGAACGATTGTTATAGCTTTCAAGGATTGAATGGATCTTCTCCGTGGTAGCCATGACGCCTGCAAGAGAGAGGTCATGATTCATGAAGTCAATGATGGAAGCGATGAACTTACTCATGTCGGCTTCAACGAAGTAAGGTCTGGTATAAAGCTCGGGAGGAAGGTAAGTAAGGTCCGTGGTGATTACCTTATCAAAGTATCCCTTTTCGTATGCCTTGTCAAAGGCGGCGAGACCATCCGTAAACAGACCAAAGGTAGTACAGATGAAGACTCTTCGCGCATTCATGCCCTTGAGCTGCTTGGCGGTATCCAGCATGCTTCCGCCGGAGGAGATCATGTCGTCAATGATAATGATGTCCTTGCCGTCGATGTTGTCGCCGAGGAATTCATGGGCTACAATCGGGTTCTTGCCGTTTACGATCGTGGAATAATCACGGCGCTTATAGAACATGCCGGTGTCTACGCCGAGAACACTTGCAAAGTAAATTGCGCGATCCAATGCTCCCTCATCAGGGCTGATGACTAAGAGATGATCCTTATCTACCAACAGATCGATCTCGGCATTTAAAAGTGCCTTGATGAACTGATAGGGGGGCAGGAAATTGTCAAAACCGGCAAGCGGGGTTGCGTTCTGTACGCGGGGATCATGCGCGTCAAACGTTATGAGATTGCTGACTCCCATGTCGCGAAGCTCCGTTAGTGCATAGGCACAATCAAGGGATTCACGGCCATTTCTCTTATGCTGGCGTCCTTCATAGAGGAAGGGCATGATCACGTTGATTCTTCTGGCCTTTCCGTTGCAGGCTGCGATCACGCGCTTTAAGTCCTGGTAATGATCATCCGGAGACATGTGATTGGTATAACCGTTCATTTGGTAAGTAATGCTGTGATTGCACACGTCGACAAGGATGAAAAGGTCTTTGCCGCGGATGGACTCATTAAATACGGCTTTTCCTTCGCCACTGCCGAACCGGGGAGTTTCACAATTTACCAGGTAATTCTTTTCAAAGTAACCGTGAAAAGCAGGATCGTTTTTCACTTTGTCATTGTGAACGCTTTTCCGGAATTCCACCATGTAATTGTTGATGCGTTTGCCAAGTTTCTGGGTGGAAGACAGGGCGACAATCTTCAGCGGGGCGACAGGCATTGCGTTCTCTAATTCTTTTAAGTCAGGCATGTTTGATCTCCTCTAAAAGAAAAGAATTTCTATCATAAAAACCATAATTATTTATAACATTCCCCTATCGACACGTCAAGAGATTTCGGGTATACTAGATATGTTGGCATTAAGATAAAACACTTAGGATCACGGGTGAAGTCATGGCTGCAAAGGAACCAAAATATAAAAAGCATATCGTGAAAACCGTTGAGGCGGGGAGCATAGCCGAGGAGATGGAAATCGAGCCTGGTGACGCGATTCTGGCCATTGACAACACGCCAATCGAAGACATCTTTGATTATCAGTTTTTGGTACAGGATGAATACGTTGAGGTTTTGGTGGAAAAGCCGGACGGGGAACAATGGTTGCTGGAGGTGGACAAGGAATTTGACGAAGACCTGGGGCTTACCTTTGAAAACGGTCTGATGGATGATTACCGCCATTGCTGTAACAAATGTATTTTTTGTTTTATTGACCAAATGCCAAAGGGAATGCGTGAAACGTTGTACTTTAAGGATGACGATTCCAGATTATCATTTTTGCAGGGAAATTACGTTACGCTCACAAACATGTCGGAAAAGGACGTGGACCGCATTTGCCGATATCACTTAAGTCCGATCAACATTTCCTTTCAGACCATGAATCCGGAGCTTCGATGTAAAATGCTAAATAACCGTTTTGCAGGTGATGCCTTGAAGAAAGTAGACCGCTTTTTTGAGGCGGATATCACCATGAACGGCCAGATTGTGTTGTGTAAAGGGGTCAATGACGGAAAGGAACTGGAATTCTCCATCAAGGAAATGATGAAATATATTCCGAACCTGCAGAGCGTCTCCGTTGTTCCCGTCGGGCTTTCCAAGTACCGCGAGGGATTGTATCCCTTAGAGCCGTTTGAAAAGGAGGATGCCATCGAGACCTTGGATCTGATCCATCGCTACCAAAGGCTTTGTTATAAGAAATATGGAATTCATTTCATCCATGCAAGTGATGAATGGTATATACTGGCGGGGCAGGAGGTGCCGGAAGAAGACCGCTACGACGGTTATCTTCAGCTGGAGAATGGCGTTGGCATGGTCAGACTCCTTCTCAATGAGTTTCACGAGGAATTGGAACGCAGGAAAACGGAAGGTTTGCTTCCTGATAATGAGTTAAAGGCGGAATATTCCCTTGCTACGGGAAGGCTGATCTTCCCATACATAGAGAAAATGGCGCAGGAACTGATGCAGTATTGTCCCGGCTTAAAGATTCACGCGTATGCGATCCGGAATGATTTCTTTGGAGAGCGCATCACGGTTTCCGGATTGTTGACCGGGCAGGACATTCTGGCGCAGATGAAGGAGAAAGAAAAAGGGAGCCGCTTATATCTGCCCTGTAACGTTCTTAGAAGCGGTGAGGACGTCTTTTTGGACGATCTACACGTGGGAGATTTGGAAAAGGCTTTACAAGTGCCAATTTATATTGTAAAATCAAGCGGACGCGAATTTGTGGAAGCTTTTTTGGATGATTGATCCCATTGGGAAAATTGGGTATGGATCATTTTGAATTTAGAAAGGTAAGGTGTTTACGTGAGCAAGAACAGAAAGCCGATCGTGGCAGTCGTTGGAAGGCCAAACGTTGGAAAATCCACGCTGTTTAACGCATTGGCAGGAGAAAACATATCTATCGTAAAGGATACGCCCGGCATTACCAGAGACAGGATTTATACGGACGTTACTTGGCTGGATCGCACTTTCACGCTGATTGATACCGGTGGAATTGAGCCGGATTCCAAGGACGTCATTTTGTCCCAGATGCGAGAGCAGGCACAAATTGCCATTGACACGGCGGACGTAATTATTTTCCTTGTGGACGTGAAGCAGGGACTCCAGGATGCGGATTCCAAGGTAGCAGACATCCTAAGAAGATCCCAAAAGCCCGTGGTTTTAGTTGTTAACAAGGTGGATTCCGTAAACAAATACATGGCAGACGTGTATGAATTTTATAATCTTGGCATTGGAGATCCCATTCCGGTTTCAGCGGCAAACCGTACGGGACTTGGAGACATGCTGGAAGCGATCAGCGCTCATTTCCCAGAAGATCTCGGACCGCAGGAAGAGGATGAAAGGCCCAGAATCGCGATCATCGGTAAGCCGAACGTTGGAAAGTCCTCCATCATCAACAAGCTTCTTGGAGAAAACCGCCTGATTGTTTCAGACGTGGCGGGCACGACCAGGGATGCCGTTGACACGGAGGTGAAGTATCGGGGGAAGGAATACGTCTTTATCGATACGGCAGGTCTTCGCCGGAAAAATAAAATAAAAGAAGAACTGGAACACTTTATGATCGTCCGTACGGTAAGTGCCGTTGAGCGCGCTGACGTCGCCGTTTTGGTCATTGACGCCCAGGAAGGGGTTACGGAGCAGGACGCAAAGATCGCCGGTATTGCGCATGACCGCGGAAAGGCCGTGATCATTGCCGTAAACAAGTGGGATGCCGTGGAAAAGAACGACAAGACGATTTACCGCTTTACGGAGAAGGTTCGCGACATTCTTAGCTTTATGCCCTATGCAGAGATATTGTTCATCTCGGCAAAGACCGGTCAACGCATGAATAAGCTGTTTGAAACCATTGACGTCGTGAGCGAAAATCATTCCATGCGCGTGCAGACGGGGGTATTGAACGAGATCATGACGGAAGCCGTTGCCATGCAACAGCCGCCTACGGATAAGGGGAAGCGTCTAAAGCTATATTACATTACTCAGGTTGCCGTGAAACCGCCCACGTTCGTGATCTTTGTCAACGACAAGGAATTAATGCATTTTTCTTATACGAGATACATTGAAAACCAGATTCGCGAAACCTTTGGATTCCGCGGCACGCCTCTTCACTTTATCATTCGTGAGAGAAACGAAGAAAAGTAAGCAGTACGAAATCGAAGAAGAGAGAGGAAGGAAACATGGTACGCGTTTTTGCTATTTTGATCGGATACGTATTCGGTCTGTTTCAGACGGCATTTTTTTATGGAAAGATGCATGGAATTGACATAAGGGAGCACGGAAGCGGAAATTCCGGCACTACGAATGCGCTCCGGGTTTTGGGAACAAAGGCTGGCTTGATCGTATTCCTCGGAGATTGCCTGAAATGTATTCTTGCCGTTGTTTTGGTAAGAATTTTATTTGGTAAGAGCCATCAAGACATGATACAGCTTCTATGCCTGTATTCCGGTGCAGGAGCGATTCTGGGACATAATTATCCATTTTACATGAATTTTAAGGGAGGAAAGGGAATTGCCGCAACGGCAGGCATGGTGATCGCTTTTGATCCCTTGTTTATGGTCGTGGGCATTGCGACGTTTTTTGGCAATTTCTTTATTACACATTTGGTTTCCCTGTGCTCACTTTTGACTTATACCGTTTTGATGATCATGCTGGTGGTTTGCGGACAGCTGGGATACTTTTCTAACATGACGCAGCCAGCGCTTATTGAGGCGTACGTCGTTTTTGCATTGCTCACCGCATTGGCGTTTTGGAAGCATCGGGAGAACATTAAGAGACTGCTTAGCGGAACGGAAAGAAAGACTTATCTAAGCAAGAAAAATAAAGTAGATTGATCAGGAGGGACGTATGGCAAAAGTAGGCATTTTGGGAGCGGGAACCTGGGGGATTGCCCTGGCAGTCCTTCTTTGCAAAAATGGTCATGAGGTTACGGTTTGGTCAAAGCTTGAGAAAGAAATTGAAATGCTCCGGGAAAAGCATGAGCATAACATGCTTCCGGGCGTGGAGATACCGATGAGCATGAAGTTTACCTTGAATGCGGAAGATGCGATCAAGGATCAAAACATTGTTGTCATGGCCGTAGCGAGCAAATTTACCAGGGCAACCGCGCACGAGGTAAAAGATCTTGTTGCTCCTGGACAGATCATTGTAAACGTGGCAAAGGGAATTGAGGAAGCAACGATGATGACCCTGACGCAGGTCATTGAAGAGGAGATTCCTAATGCGGACGTTGCCGTTTTGTCCGGTCCTTCACATGCGGAGGAAGTCGGCAGGGGACTTCCCACGACGGTCGTTGTCGGCGCAAAGAGCCGGCAGACTGCAGAATACGTTCAGAACGTGTTTATGAGCCCCGTATTTCGTGTTTACACGAGTCCTGACGTGCTTGGCATAGAACTTGGCAGTTCCTTAAAAAACGTCGTTGCGCTTGCCGCAGGAATCGCGGACGGACTCGGTTACGGAGACAATGCAAAGGCGGCGTTGATCACCAGAGGCATCATGGAGATTTCCAGACTTGGCACTGCAATGGGAGGAAAGGCTGAGACCTTTAGCGGTCTTACCGGAATTGGCGACCTGATCGTTACCTGTGCCAGCATGCATTCCAGAAATCGCCGTGCCGGTATTCTGATCGGTCAGGGGAAGAGCTATCAGGAAGCCATGGATGAAGTGCAACAGGTAGTGGAAGGAGTGTATTCCGCAAAGGCAGCCATGAAGCTTGCGGAAAAGTATCAGGTGCAGCTTCCCATCATCACGCAGGTAAATCAAGTGTTGTTTGAAGGAAAGAGTGCTGCAGAGGCAGTGAAGGAACTGATGCTTCGCGATAAGAAGAGCGAGTTGTCCGTTGCCAGCTGGACTTGATGAATAAGAACGTAAAATGAAAAAGCCGGAAAGTAGCCCTGCGGCATGCTTTCCGGCTATATTTTTTGCCATCAGATGAATGTATTATGCCATTATTTGAACATAAATACCTGACGAAGGAGCGGAAGCTTTTCCGGGAACCAATGGGTGTAATTGTAATCGTCCGGGAAGAGCAGGAACAATGCGCTGAAAAACATGACCTGAAGACATAACAGGCAAAGCAGGAAGCCATAAAAGGACTGCTTTTGTTCAGGAAGATTTTTCATAAGTGCTCCGATCACAATAAATGCGAGAAGCGTGATCAGATAGTAAATATCCATGCGGTAACGCTCCGCAGAACCATTTCCGGGAGCCCATGCAATCTGCATAACCGTGGTAACCAGAGGCGCAATAAAGAGGAATGCGATGAGCAGACGCATTTTCGTCTGCTTTGCAAATGCGCGGCCTTTTTCGGTGAATGCGCCAAAGATCATTAACAAAATCGGAAAATTGACAAACGTACTGTTGTAGTACACAAAGGGAAATTCTCCAATGATGGGCGTAAAGCCAATGAAGTTATAGAGAATTCCATTTACGGTGCGCACGGTGCTGAATTCTTCGAAAAAGCTGCCGTACTTGCTTTGGTCACAGACGGTAAGCTGATAGGATTGCCCAAACTCCGTGGGGGTTCCAAAGCGAACGTAATTATAATACATCAGCAAAAGACCGATGATCAGGTAAGGAAGTCCGATAACAAAGATCCGTCCGATCAATTTCAAAACATAGGATTTTTCAGACTTGTTTGCCTGAAGCTCCGTGCGGAGATATTCAAAGAAAAAGGGAATCACCAGCAAAAAGGCACCGAGTGCGCCGGAGGGACGGCATCCAAAGGCGGAAGCGCCAAATAAGGAACCAAGTGAGGCGAAAAGAACACGATTCCATCGAGCCTTGGCTTCCGTGAGGAAAACGCCGGAAGTAAAGAAGTAGATGCTCCAAATGGAAAGGCAGGCGGCTGACGTCGTGGCAGTACAATACAATGCAGGCGTCCCAACGCTAAAGTAAACGCAGATCGTCGCGAATGCGGTCGTAAGCGAAAGGAACAACAAAAAGGACATGGAAGGAAAATACTTCTTTGCCAGCTTGCGGAAAAGAAGAAAAATTCCAAGGATTGCAAATGCCGCAAAAAACTGAGTCGCATGGTACGTGGTGAGATCCTGCCCCGTGATCAAAAGATAAGGCAGAAACAGTAAAATTGCAGGAACCACGCCAAAATACATATAGTATTTACCATTGTAAAAGGCGTGATCGGAATAATAGGCTGCTTCTGATGCGACTCGTTCAGCCGGTTCATAGGGATTGATCTCAAGAAGCTTGGGATCTACGGGAAGATCGAGCCAGACGTGACCTTCCTTTAAGGAATGGGCCAGAACCTCATATTGATTGCGGTGCTGGGGAAATTCACCATTATAGGCGGGTGCAAGACCCATGGGAAGAATGCATGCCAGGATCAATGCGAGACAAACAATGGCCGTAATGACGTCGTGTTTTTTGGATACGTTTCCGTCAGGAGACGCGTAAGGCTGTTGGTGCTGCCTGGAAAAGGGCTGAATCAGATATAGATATGCGAATATTGAGCCCCATAAAACACATCCCGCAGCGCGGTAATATTGGGCTTTGATGACAAAAAGCAAAAATAAAAGTGCCCACAAGATTTCGATAACGTAAAAAACTGGGCGGATCGCTTTGATAGCTTTTTTCATTTTGTTGAGGCTCCTTTTGATTAATGTATCTTCAAGTTATTTTAGTATAAGCAATAGAACTTGTAAAGGTCATTTAAGCAAAGTGGGATTGATTTTTCGACTAAAATCCCATATAATATTTTTGTTTACTTAGTATGAAAAGGCCATCAGGCAGAAGTGAGAGGAAAACATGGAAAATCAAAGCTTTCAGGGAACTCAGGAATACGTTGCGAGCCAGGAATTGATGGCGAGCGTAAACATAGCGATCGCGCTGAAAAAACCGTTGTTGATCAAGGGAGAGCCGGGTACCGGCAAGACCATGCTGGCGGAAGCGGTTGCAAAGAATCTTGGAAAAAGACTGATCATTTGGAACATTAAGTCAACGACTAAGGCTCAGGAAGGCCTTTACGTTTATGATACCATTCAGCGTCTGTATGACGGTCAGTTTGGCGTTGAGGGCGTGGATGACATTGCAAGATACATTAAGCTTGGAAAGCTGGGTGAGGCCTTCGACAGCGAGGATCAGGTGGTGCTTCTCATCGATGAGATCGATAAGGCAGACCTGGAATTCCCCAACGACCTTCTTTGGGAATTGGACCAGATGGAGTTTTATATCAATGAGACTAAGCGC
This sequence comes from Acetatifactor sp., assembly GCA_024693365.1. Taxonomy (GTDB): domain Bacteria; phylum Bacillota; class Clostridia; order Lachnospirales; family Lachnospiraceae; genus Acetatifactor. Next base: position 127,179 of record JAILLF010000010.1, read on the forward strand.
ACCGTAAAGGCGAAGCATCGTCCCATTGTGATCATCACGTCTAATGCGGAAAAGGAATTGCCGGACGCATTCTTAAGAAGATGTATTTTCCATTATATCGATTTCCCCGACAAGGATCTGATGGAAGAGATCGTAAAGGTGCATTTCCCTCAGGTGGAAGAGAACCTCTTAAAGCAGGCGATGGATGCATTCTATGAGATCCGCGCAATTCATGACATCCGAAAGAAACCCAGCACCTCAGAGCTGATCGATTGGGTGAACGCACTCCAGATTGGCGGCATTTCTGCTGACAGGATCAAGGCAGAACTTCCGTTTGTGGGCGTTGTCGTAAAGAAGGATGAGGATCTGGAACTGGTAAAGCACGGAAATCATTGACGTTGTCCCGTGGCTTTGACTGAAATGCCGGCATGGATTTGTTAATGCGGCAGGTTCGGGAATTGGTGATGAGGAGAGAGCGGATCAGGTGTTTACAAAATTTTTTGAAAGTTTAAGAAGTAAGGGACTTCACGTGACGCTCGGAGAGTTCCTGACCTTGCAGGAGGCTCTGGACAAGGGGCTTTGCGGCAGTTCACTGACGCAGTTTTATTTTGTGTCACGCATGATCCTTGTAAAGAGTGAAACGGATTACGATAAGTTTGACATGGCATTTGACGAGTGCTTTAAGCCGGCCCAGAAGGAGACGGAGGTTGGCGCGCAGATGCTCAGGTGGCTGGACAAGTCTGACATGATGGAGCTGGCACATGAGGAAGCCAGGGCACATTTAAACCAGATGGAAGACATCCAGGTTGACAAAGAGATGGTGGAAGAGACCTTCAAGCAGCGTCTTCGTGACCAGAATGAAGAGCACAATGGCGGAAGCTTTTGGATCGGAACCATGGGAAAGACCTCTTTTGGTAACATGGGTGGTAACGTTGGCGGCGTACGCGTTGGAGGACAGACGGGCTATCAGTCGGCGTTTTCCGTTGTGGGGGCCAGAAAATACAGGGATTTCAGAGATGACAGGGTATTGGACAACCGTCAGTTCCAGCTTGCATTTAGAAAATTACGTCAATTTTCGTCCAGACTGGACATTCCAGAGACGGAGCTTGACATTGACGGTACGGTAGATAAGACCTGTAATAATGGCGGCTGCCTTCAGATTGTCATGAAAAAGCCGAGGAAGAATGCCGTAAAGCTGCTTCTTCTGATGGATTCCGGCGGTACCATGATCCCCTTTAGCAGTCTGCTGAACGATCTTTTTCAGGCGGTACACAAATCCAATCACTACAAGGACGTAAAGACCTATTATTTTCATAACTGTATCTACAGTAAGGTCTATAAAACGCCGGAATGCGAAAACGGTGACTGGGTTGACACGGAGTGGATGTTCCGCAACGTGGACAGCGATTATAAGGTGATCATCGTTGGGGATGCCGCAATGGCGCCGGAGGAATTGTATTCTGATACGGGAAATTACAGGGGACCGAATGGCGGTCTTTCCGGATGGCAGTGGCTGAATCAGATCAAACGCCATTATAAGAAGGTCGTGTGGATGAATCCTAAGATGGCACCGGGCAGGGCGCCATGGAGAGAGGCGGAAACGGCGATCAAGGAACTGTTCCCGATGTATAAACTAACCGTGGACGGATTAAATCAGGCGATGGTAAAGCTAATGGTCAACCGATAAGTTTACGAGACCTTTTAAAGGGTTAAGGGGCTATGGATTATGGAGCAATGAAGCGTTCATCCAAACGGATGAAATTCATTGCTCTTTTTTCAAAAGGTTTGAGCTTGGAAGCGGACGAAACCTTCACGAAAACAACGTAATAGTGGAACTGATGATCAAAAACATATGCGGCGCTAAAGGACGACGCATGGCGTGATGCAAATTTCATGCAATCGTCTTTGCTGAGACATAAGGCATTAAATATGGCAATGGATTCCTCGGCCATGGAGGAACAAATCGCGTGAATAAACTCCATGGACGTGATCTGCGGACAGTTATTTTCGGCAAGGAATAAATCAACGTAAATTAGTTGAAATGGAACCGTGATCCTATGAACGTAAGAAAAGGCATCATCATGCAATAAAGTAAAATTCTTGTATAAGGGATCATTGATGAAATATTTCCTTGCAATTTCAATCATGGTCTTGGAATATTCCACCCCGGTGATCTTGCAGTCCTTGGAGGAAAGAGCAAGAAAACGGGGAATGGAGCATCCGGCACAGCCAAGGACCAGCGCACTTTCTAAGGAAGAAAACTTGGGAAAAAAGCTTTCCGTCAGGCGCTGAACGGCAAAGTAGATCGGCTGCAGGCGTAAATGCTTATTCAAATAAATGGCAGAATAACTGTAGGACGATCCGCGCTGAAACTCAAGTCTTCTAACGTCAAACAGCGGGAGAAAAGGCGTTTTGCGGTCGACAACTTTGAACATAACGGAAGGATCAAGATCATCCTGAAAGGATTCAACGAGTGTGGCCTTTTGTGCTTTTGAAAATTGAGATGCAAGGAAATCAAGGAAGCTCATAAACGGTCCTCCGGGAAAAGCATTTACGTGCAAATACTTTGCTTCAACAATACTATTTTATCATGCTTTCTCATGAGGAAAAACAAATTTTTTAACGTGTTGTACGTTTTCTCTTTTTGAGCTTCTGGAATCGTTCTCTCTTGATTTGGAATGAAATCAAAAATTGCTTGACAAAAACTCATATTTGATTTAATATCACAATATCATATTTGAATGCGATGAAGAGAAAGAGTACCAAGAGGAAGCTTTTGACAGAGAGTTGCCGGCAGGTGAGAGGCGCGGAAAGTCTTTTGGGAATACGTCTCGGAGCAGCAAACCCAAACCTGATGACAGGGAGTAGGCTTTGACGGTGGTCCCCGATATCGGACAAGAGTATTGATGGATACTCGCTGAGCCGTGCGTTGTGAGGCGTACGGGAACAAAGGTGGTAACGTGAGTGAGGGCTCACCCTTTTGAAAGAGGGTGAGCTTTATTTTTTTAAACTCTCCCTTGCAAAACCTTCATATCATTGTGCGGGATTCGCACGAAACAGCGTTGAAAACGCAAATTTGAGCCGAAGGGCAGAAAGAGAGGAAAAGAAATGACGATTTTTGACGAACTCAAAGCCAGAGGACTTTTGGCACAGCTCACGGATGAAGAAGAGATCAAGGAGCTGATCAATAACGGAAAGGCCGTGTTTTACATTGGCTTTGACCCGACTGCGGACAGCCTGCATGTGGGACATTTTATGGCACTTTGCCTGATGAAGAGACTTCAGATGGCCGGGAACAGACCGATTGCACTGATCGGCGGCGGTACTGCAATGATCGGTGATCCTTCCGGAAGAAGTGACATGCGCACGATGATGACCGTGGAGCAGATCGATCACAATTGTGAATGCTTTAAGAAGCAGATGAGCCGTTTTATCGAGTTTGGCGAAGGCAAGGCCATGATGGTAAACAACGCCGATTGGCTTAGAGGACTTAACTACATTGAGTTTTTGCGCGAGGTGGGCGCTCATTTCTCGGTTAACAGAATGCTGACCGCTGAGTGCTACAAGCAGAGAATGGAAAAGGGACTGAGCTTCCTGGAATTCAACTACATGATCATGCAGAGCTACGATTTCCTGGAGCTCTACAAGCGTTACGGTTGTAACATGCAATTCGGCGGCGACGATCAGTGGAGCAACATGCTTGGCGGTACCGAACTGATCCGCAGAAAGCTTGGGAAAAATGCGTGCGCTATGACCATCACGTTGCTCTTAAATTCTGAGGGAAAGAAGATGGGCAAGACTCAGAAGGGTGCCGTATGGCTGGATCCCGAGAAGACTTCGCCCTTCGAGTTTTACCAGTACTGGAGAAACGTTGGCGATGCCGACGTGCTCAAGTGTCTGCGCATGCTGACCTTCCTTCCTCTCGAGCAGATTGACGAGATGGATCATTGGGAGGGCAGCCAGCTTAATCAGGCAAAAGAAATTCTGGCATTTGAACTCACCAAGCTTGTTCATGGCGAGGAAGAAGCCATGAAGGCACAGGAAAGCGCCAAGGCTTTGTTTGCAGGCGGCGGTGATGACGCAAACATGCCGACCTACGAGCTGAAGGATGAGGATTTCCTGAATGGGAAGATAGACATTCTTGGCGTTCTGGCAAGCTCCGGACTTTGCGCTTCCAGAAGTGAGGCGAGACGAGCCGTGGAACAGGGCGGCGTTACCGTTGACGGGGAAAAGGTGACGGACGTAAAGCTGAGCTTTGATCCCGAAAAGTTTGCAGGCGAGGGAATTGTCGTAAAACGCGGTAAAAAGAGCTTTAAGCGCATTGTTAAGTAAATTGTGATAAAAGCATTGGAAAGGGCCGTATCCGGAAGGATGCGGCCTTTTTAACGTTGTCACGAAGCGGTTCTTTACATAAAATCCTTGTCAGTTGCATATGTTTGTAACAGCAATTGCGGGAGGATGATAAAAAGATGGCAGAAATTCAAAGGGCATATGACTTGTATCATGACATTAATGAAAGATGTAATGGGGAAATCTACATAGGCGTTTTGGGGCTGGTACGTACGGGGAAATCGACGTTTATCAGCCGATTCATGGAGGAAATGGTTTTCCCTAACATGGAGGAAGGGGCAGAAAAGATACGGGCAACGGATGAATTGCCGCAAAGCGCGGCAGGTAAAACAATTACGACAACGGAACCAAAGTTTGTGCCTAAGGAAGCTGCGTCCATCAGACTTGGGGATGACGTTACGGCGAAGGTTAGACTGATCGATTGCGTCGGATATATGGTGGACGGCGCTGCCGGACATTTGGAGAATGATGAGGAACGCATGGTAAAAACGCCATGGTTCGATGATCCCATTCCTTTTAGCAAAGCAGCAGAGATTGGTACGGATAAGGTTATGAAAGATCACTCGACGATCGGATTGGTGATTACGACGGATGGGAGCATCGGAGAATTGCCAAGAGACGCTTATCTGGAAGCGGAGGAAAAGACCATTACGGCGCTTAAGGGAACGGGAAAGCCTTTTCTTGTACTTGTAAACAGCAGAAAACCATATTCTGAAGAGGCAAAAAGGGTTGCGGCACAGATAGAAAAGACGCATAATGTTATGACCATAACGGTCAACTGCGAACAGCTGAGGAAAGAAGACATTGCGAAGATCTTAGAGCAGATTTTATTCGAATTTCCAATATCTTCCGTTGAGTTTTATTGCCCTGGATGGATGAGATCATTGGATGATCAAGACGAGATTTTCATTGACTTGTTTAGTAAAATCAAAGAATTGGGAAATAAGTCTTCGAAAATAAGGGATATCACTGAAAACATAAATTTAATGGGAAGTGATTTCCTCAGAAGATATAGAATTGACAGCATGAGATTGTCCGATGGAGTCATTTAAATTGAGCTGGAACCCAAAGAAGAATGTTTTTATAATGCGTTGACCAATGCGGTTGGCGAATCGGTTAAGGATTCAGATCAGCTGATGATCCGGCTAAGGCAATATGGTGAAATGAAAGAAGAATACGACAAAATAAAGGATGCCCTGGACAGCGTTAAGGCAAGCGGGTACGGCGTGGTAATCCCTCAAAGCATGTGGGCAACCAACGTGTTTGGAAAATCCGTTGAGCAGATGGTTAATGATGGCATCCATGCCAAGATTTCGGGAATTGGACCCGAGAGCCAAGAAAAACTTCAGGATTGCATGCAAAAGATTGTAAATGAATCAAATGGCGGGATGGTTTGCATCATTATATAAAACATACAAAATTTATTGTAAAAGAATTGATTTTACGTGAAAATTTCTGTATACTTTACTTTTGTAGGATAAATTGATTAAAAACAAAGGAGTATCTTTTGAATGGCAACGAAAACGGAACTGAAACTGGAAAAAGCGGTATTGCAAGTAAGGGAAAAAACAAAATTTCAGCCTTTGGTTGCATTGGTATTGGGCTCTGGTCTTGGCGATTTTGCAAAGAATTTGCGGGTTGAGTGCACGATTCCCTATTCCGAAATTGATGGTTTCCCCATTTCGACCGTTGCCGGTCATGACGGGAGATTTATCTTTGGCTGGCTGGATCAAGTTCCCGTTGTCTGCATGAAGGGGCGGGTTCATTTTTATGAAGGCTATGAAGTGAGCGACGTGGTCATGCCCATCCGTTTGATGAAGCGTTTGGGGGCTAAGTTCCTGTTCTTGACAAACGCGGCAGGCGGTTTAAATGAGAAATTTCAACCGGGCGATCTGATGATGATCCGCGATCATATTTCGTTTTTTGTGCCCAATCCGCTGATCGGTCCCAATCCGGAATCCCTGGGAACGAGATTTCCAGACATGTCAAACGTCTATGACCTGGAACTTCAGGACTTGATCTGGGAGGTTGCTTCCCAAGAGGGCATCAGAATACAGGAAGGCGTATATACGCAACTGACGGGACCTTCTTACGAATCTCCCGCTGAAATCAAGGCGCTTAGGATGCTGGGAACGGATGCGGTTGGAATGAGCACGGTTGTTGAGGCCATTACCGCAAATCACGCCGGCATGAGAATCTGTGGCATATCCTGCATCAGTAATCTGGCCGCAGGAATGTCAATCGTTAAGCTGAATCACAAAGAGGTACAGGAAACGGCAGATCGCGCGGCTGAGAAATTTTCGGCGCTTGTTTCGGGCGTGATACGTAAGATGGGAGAGATCGAGGAAAAATGATAAAAATGGATTTTGACGTACAAAAGCTGATCCTGCAGGCGCTTGGAGCGCGGACCAAGGCTTATGCGCCATACTCCGGCTATCACGTTGGGGCTGCGTTGCTTTCCGGGCAGGGAAGGGCTTATCCGGGGTGCAATGTGGAAAATGCATCTTACGGTGCGACGATCTGTGCCGAGAGGGTTGCCTTCCTGCGGGCCGTTCAGGAGGGTGAGCGTGATTTTAAGGCGATTGCGATCGTGGGAGGAATGGCAAATCAAAGACCGGAAGACTATGCATTCCCGTGCGGTCTGTGCAGACAGGTGATGAGCGAATTTTGCAAGGAAGATTTTGTGATCATTGCGGCAAAGACTCTGGAAGATTATAAGGTTTGTACGCTGGGTGAATTGTTACCGCATGGTTTTGGGAGTGCGCAGTTAAAGTAATTGGACGTAATTTGCCCCAAAGCAAATTCATCATAAGGAAAGGTTCTCTAATCAAAATAATACTTTAGGAGGAAAGAACATGTTAGAGAAAGTCTTCAAGCTCAAGGAAAACGGCACTACGGTAAGAACTGAGATCATCGCCGGTCTCACAACCTTCATGACGATGGCTTACATCATCGCATTGAATCCAAATCTTTTAACTGGATTTGGAGCGGAAGGGCAGGCTCTTTGGAACGGCGTATTTTTGGCAACTTGTATTGCATCGGCCGTCGGCATGTTTATCATGGCCTTTGCAGCAAACAAACCATTTGCAATGGCACCCGGAATGGGACTAAACAGTTTCTTTGCACTGGTTGTTGCCAATTTGGCCAGCATTACGGGAATGAGTTACGTGGAATCTTATCAGTCGGCTTTGGTTATTGTTTTGATTGAAGGCATCATCTTCATATGTCTTTCCGTTCTCAGCATTCGCGAAAAGATCGTGGAAGCCATTCCTTTGGGCGTTCGTCTTGGCATTGCGCCTTCCATCGGCATTATGCTGATGAACATCGGACTTGGCTCCAATGCGGGCGTTTATTCCGAGACGGGTGGTCCGTTCTACATGATGAGAGATTTCTTTGGCGCGCTGACTGCCGGTCAGGCAAAGACGGCCATGGGTTCCGGATATTCTCAGATGGTTCTGAGCGTTGTTACGGCGTTCGCAGGACTCTTTTTGATCATTATCCTTGCACAGAAAAAGGTTAAGGCAGCCGTAATCATTGGCATGCTTTTTGCAAGCGTCGTTTATTGGGCTGGCGAAGCCATTTTCCTCGGCACCAATCCCTTTGCTTCCCTTGCGACGGCATCGTTCCTTCCGCCTTTTGCCGACATGGCAAACACTACTTTGTTTAAGTTTAACTTTGAAGGATTTATGAAAATCGGAACGTTTACGATCGTGACGCTGATCGTAACCTTCTGCATTATTGACATGTTTGATACCATTGGTACGCTCGTTGGTACGGCCAGCCGTGCAGGCATGCTTGACAAGAACGGCAAAATGCCGAAGATGAAGGAAGCACTTCTTGCGGATGCCATTGGTACCGTAGCGGGTTCCGCGACCGGTACTTCTACCGTAACAACGTTTATTGAATCTGCATCCGGCGTTGAGGCAGGCGGAAGAACCGGACTGACCGCGTTGACGACGGGAGTTATTTTCCTGGCATGTATGTTTATTGCACCCATTGCCGGAATCATTCCTCCTGCAGCAACCTCCGCTGCATTGATCTACGTAGGTATTTTGATGCTCAGCGGATTAAAGAACATTAATTTTGATGACATTTATCAGACGGTACCCGTTGGACTGATGCTTCTTGCAATGCCCATTTCTTCATCCATTGGACATGCCATCGGCATTGGACTGATTTCTTATACCGTATTAAAGATTTTCTGCGGAAAGGCAAAAGACGTTTCCATCCTTACTGCCATTTTGAGTTTAATCTTCCTGGTGAAATTTTTCCTGGCAATCTAAAACTCTAAAAAATTCATCTTAAGTAATTAAGATACAATAAAACAACGGTGAATTCACCGTTAAAAAAGCATTAAATCGTCTAAAATAAAGGGCGCCGGCCTTCGGCGCCCTTGACTTTTGCGCTCTGACGTTTTATCGTAGTAGCGTATATAAACTTAGGGCGGTATGGAATATGGAATATGCAATTTTTGGGGCGGTGGTCGTGGCATTTTTTTTGGCGATCATCGTAAAGGATATTTTTAATGACAGAAAAAAAAGCAGGCTATTTGAAAAAGATCTGCGGCAGAATTACGGCATCCTTCGCAAGCGCGAGGAAAAGATCGAACGGTTTCTTCGGATCGATCGCTATTTTGGTAAGCATCCGGAGGAAGGTCAGGTGGATGACGTTACCTGGAATGACCTTGGAATGGATGACGTTTTCCGGAGTATGAATCACACCTACTCGGCAACGGGTGAAGAGTATTTATATCACGTGCTAAGAAGTGCCGGAAAGTCGAAGGAAGAGCTTGAGGAATTTGAAACGCTGGTAAATCATTTTGCAAAAGAGGAAGATCAGCGGGTTTACGTGCAGATATTAATGGCAAAGCTTGGCTACATGGGAAAGTTTTCGCTGTATGATTATTTGGATAATCTTGATTATTTGGGCGAGAGAAATAATAAAAAAGCCATTTTGCTCGATCTGGCTTTTATTCCTTGCATTGCGATCATGCCGTTTTTCTTTAGTTATGGATTGATTGCACTTGTGGCTCTGATGATTTTTAACGTTACGACGTACTTTAAGGAGAAGAACGAAATAGAGCCATATATTGTCAGCTTTCAGTACGTGTTAAAGCTCCTGGACGCCGCCGGACGACTAGATAAGCTCCCGAGGAACGAAAAGGAAGAAATGCTTGAAAAAATCCTGGAAGACGTGCGAAAGACCTGTAAGGAGTTGGGGCCGCTTAGAAGAGGCTCTTTTTGGGTTGTTTCGGGAAATGGATCCCTGGGAGGGAGCAATCCGGCCGATCTGCTGATAGATTACCTGAAGATGACCTTACACATAGATCTGATGCAGTTTAACAAAATGTTAAATTTCCTTCGCGGGAACATTGATAAGGTGGATGCCGTAAACACGCAGCTTGGGAAAATAGAAGCCAGTATTGCCGTTGGCGCTTGGAGAACGGGCCTTCGGAAAAAAGGTGAGGATTATTGCATCCCAAAGCTATGGGAAGGCATGGCAGATTCCCTGAAGATCACGGATGCCTGGCATCCGCTTTTGCAGGATCCCGTAAAGAATTCCCTGGAGACCGAGAAGGGTGTTTTGATTACGGGTTCCAATGCATCCGGTAAATCCACGTTCTTAAAAACGGTGGCCATAAATGCATTACTGGCACAGACGGTTCATACCTGTACGGCATCTTCCTATGAGGCTCCTTACTTCAGAATCTATTCTTCCATGGCACTTCAGGATGACTTGGAGGGCGGAGACAGCTATTACGTTGTTGAGATCAAGGCGTTAAAACGCATTTTGGATGCGGAAAAAGAGCCTGGAAGACCCGTGCTTTGCTTCGTGGATGAAGTGCTTAGGGGAACCAATACCGTGGAAAGAATAGCGGCATCGACGCAAATCTTGAAAAGTCTTCACAAAAAAAGCGTTCTTTGTTTTGCGGCCACGCATGACATAGAGCTGACGGAGCTTTTGAAGCAGGATTTTAACAACTATCATTTTGAGGAAGAGATTGTTGACGGCGACGTGATCTTCCAATACAAGCTCCTTCCCGGAAAGGCAACGACGAGAAATGCCATCCAACTGTTGGAAATCATGGGCTATGACGGCGAAGTGATCGCTAACGCAAGGGGAATGGCAGAGCGCTTTGTGGAATCTGGCCAGTGGAGTATGCAATAGCTGAAAATGACGGGCTTGACGAAGAAGTCCGCAATTGATATACTTGACGTTGAGAGAAGTTTATGGGACTTTTATTATTCGTGGAATTGCTGCGAAACCAGTGATCCGGAAATGGAGTGGAAGAATGAATTTTTTAAGTGCTTTGGCCAGTTACGGACTTTTACTTATATGCTTTGTCATCGTATGCGTGGCGGCAGTCTTTTTTGGAATCTTTATGAGAAAACGCAAGGATGCGGCTCTCGAGAGGGAAGCTGCAGCTAACGCGGATCAACAGGAAAATGCCTAAACCTCAAAAGGAGTAAGGGATGCCAAAATCTTCGGGACAAAAACTAAAGCTTTTATATTTGATCCAGTTGCTTGAGGAGGAAAGCTGCGAAGCTTTTCCCGTCAGTACGAACCGTATGATCGAATATCTTGATTCGAAGGGGATACATGCGGAGCGGAAAAGCATTTATGACGACGTGGAACGACTTCGGGAATTTGGCTTTGACATATTGCAAAACAGTAGCCGGAACGGCGGTGGATACTTCCTTGGGGAACGGGAATTTGAATTACCGGAGTTAAAGCTCCTGGTGGATGCCGTGGAATCCTCCAGGTTTATTACGGCAAAAAAATCACGCGAATTAATTTCAAAGCTGGAACGGTTTGCCGGAAAACATGATGCCGGGAAGCTGCAAAGGCAGGTACACGTGCTTGGACGAGTAAAAACGGACAATGAGAGTATCTATTACAGCATTGACAACGTACATCGCGCCATTCAGGAAAACAAAAAGATTTCGTTTCAGTACATGGATTGGAATTTGGAAAAGGAAATGGTGCCAAGAAAGCAGGAAGAGCGCGTTGTAAGTCCGTGGGCATTGCTTTGGCAGAATGAAAATTATTATCTGGTTGCTTTTGATGAGGAAGCACAAGGCATCCGGCATTTTCGCGTGGACAAGATGGGAAAGGTAAAGGTTCTTACGGTTGCCAGGGACGGTGCAAAACAATTTGACAAAATTGATCTGGCAGCATATTCAAATCAAACGTTTGGAATGTATGGCGGAACAGAGGAAATCGTGACTTTGAGTTTCCCGGATTCACTGCTTGGAGTAGCGATTGACCGCTTTGGTAAAGACATTGGACTCCGCAAGGAAAAAAACGGAAAGATCCGCATCAGAGTAAAGCTCACGGTATCACCCCAGTTTTTTGGATGGATGGCAGGATTGGGTAAAGAGGCGAAAATCGTCAGCCCGGACTGGGTTCGAGAAAAATATGTGAATCATCTTCGCAGTATCGTTGAAAATGGCCTTGACCAAGTTGAATAGCATTGCTATTTGCCATACAACGATGCAAATTATCAGTAAATTGATTTGTCAATCCCTTTTTCTAAAAAGGCTCCTAAAATTTTGGGAGTCTTTTTTTGTTGAGTTTTTACGTTGACAGAAAGCAGAAATTCCTATTATACTTGATACGCTGGCACAATATATTGAGAAAACGCGTATTTTCCAATCAATATATTGTATCAATAATCGGCCTTTAATAAAGAAATGGGGGAGTGTCATGAGTAGTAATTTTGATCACGCACAGCAAAATGATGAAGTGAATTATGGAGAGGAATATCGCCCTTCCAAACAGGTCTTTGTCATTAAGAAGGACGGAAGCAAAGAGGCTTTTAACGTTCAAAAGGTGATCAATGCCGTTGGCAAGAGTGCTTACCGCGCGCTGACAAAGTTCACGGAGGCGGAAAAGCGCAGCATCTGCCAGCACGTAATCGATAAGATCGATGAATTTGAAAGCAATGAGATTCCCATTGCGATCATGCATAACGTGGTGGAATCTGCGTTGGAGGAAGTAAAACCCATTGTTGCGAAGAGCTATCGCGACTACAGAAATTATAAGCAAGATTTCGTCAGAATGATGGATGACGTCTACAAAAAGAGCCAGTCCATCATGTATATCGGAGACAAGGAGAATGCCAATACGGATTCCGCGTTGGTTTCCACCAAGAGAAGTCTGGTATTTAATCAGTTTAACAAAGAATTATACCAAAAGTTCTTTATGACGACCGAGGAGATTCAGGCGTGCCGAGACGGATACGTCTACGTGCATGACATGTCCGCAAGGCGTGATACCATGAATTGCTGTCTCTTTAACGTGAAGGAAGTGCTTTCCGGCGGTTTTGAGATGGGAAATATCTGGTACAATGAACCGAAGACTTTGGATACGGCATTTGACGTAATCGGCGACATCGTTCTTTCTGCGGCAAGCCAGCAGTACGGCGGGTTCACCGTGCCGGAAGTGGACAAGATCTTAGAGCCCTATGCGGAGAAGTCCTACAAGAAGTACGTTGACAAATACGTTGGCCTTGGCATCGCCCGGGAAAAGGCGGAAGAAGTTGCCCTTGCCGACGTGACAAGAGATTTCGAACAGGGATTTCAGGGCTGGGAATATAAGTTTAACACCGTTGCTTCCAGCAGGGGTGACTATCCGTTCATCACCGTGACGGCAGGCATTGGCACGGGAAGATTTGCCCGTCTTGCAACGATCCAGATGCTGAACGTCAGGAAGAAGGGACAGGGCAAGGCGAACTGCAAAAAACCCGTATTATTCCCGAAGATCGTATTTTTATATGACGAAAACCTTCACGGTCCGGGAAAGGAAATGGAGGACGTGTTCAATGCGGGCGTTGAATGTTCCGCAAAGACCATGTACCCGGATTGGCTGAGCCTGACCGGCAAGGGCTACGTTGCCAGCATGTACAAGCAATATGGCAGGGTTGTGTCGCCGATGGGTTGCCGCGCGTTCCTTTCTCCCTGGTATGAGAGAGGCGGCATGCATCCCGCAGACGACGATGATAAGCCGATCTTTGTAGGCCGCTTTAACATTGGCGCGGTATCGCTTCATCTTCCCATGATCCTGGAAAAATCCAGAAAGGAAAGCCGCGATTTCTATGAGGTTCTTGATTATTATCTGAACCTGATCCGCCAGCTTCATATCAGAACCTACGCATATCTTGGAGAAATGCGTGCTTCCACAAACCCTCTGGCTTACTGTGAGGGCGGATTCCTTGGCGGTCACTTAAAGCTCACCGATAAAATTAAACCACTTTTGAAGTCGGCAACCGCCAGCTTTGGAATTACCGCGCTGAACGAGCTGCAAGAGCTTTACAACGGCAAGTCCCTTGTTGAAGACGGAGCTTTTGCCGTGGAGGTAATGGAGCACATTAACAAAAAGATTGCCGAATTTAAAGAGGCTGACGGTAACCTGTATGCAATTTACGGAACGCCGGCAGAGAGCCTTTGCGGCCTTCAGGTAAAGCAGTTTAGAAAGAAATACGGGATCATTGAAGGTGTTTCCGACAGGGAATACGTCAGCAATTCCTTCCATTGCCACGTAACTGAGAACATTACGCCCATTCAGAAACAGGATCTCGAAAACAGATTCTGGGATCTGGCAAACGGCGGAAAGATTCAATACGTAAAATATCCAATTGATTACAATATTGAGGCCGTTAAGTCACTGATCTACAGAGCCATGGAGATGGGTTTCTATGAGGGTGTAAATCTGTCTCTGGCATATTGTGACGATTGTGGTCATCAGGAGCTTGAGATGGACGTTTGTCCGAAGTGCGGAAGCAGAAACCTTACGAAGATCGACCGCATGAACGGTTATCTGTCGTACTCGAGAGTACATGGCGACAGCCGCCTGAATGATGCTAAGATGGCGGAAATCAAGGAAAGAGTGTCCATGTAAATCCCGGAAAGTAGTGGAAAGTAATTGAGAATGGAGTGTTTAAGGCATTATGCGTTATCATAATATTACCAAGGATGACATGCTAAACGGAGACGGACTTCGCGTTGTCCTTTGGGTTGCCGGTTGTAATCATTGTTGCAAGGATTGCCAAAATCCCATCACTTGGGATCCGGACGGCGGTCTTCTCTTTGATGAGAATGCAAAGCAGGAGATCTTTGATCAGCTTGAAAAGTCCTATATTTCCGGGATCACCTTTTCCGGCGGAGATCCCTTGCATCCCTCGAATCGCGCGGACGTAAGAGATCTCATGGAAGAGATCAAGGAGAAGTATCCGAAAAAGACAATCTGGCTCTATACCGGCGACGTTTGGGAGAATATTTGGCAATATCCCATGATGAAATGCGTAGACGTGCTTGTGGATGGTGAATTCCACGTGGAGGAAAAGGATAATCAGCTTCTTTGGAAAGGCAGCAAGAATCAGCGCGTGATCAAGGTACAGGAGAGCTTAAAACAAGAAAATCCCCTGGTTCCCGTCCTGCATTGCGGGGATTATTCCAGGGAGCCGGTAAGCGCGCCACAGACGCTAAAGGATGCCCCCGTGACTTCCTGTCTGATATAAAGGACCGGACGAATGTCAGAAAAAAACGTTTCAAGACTTGTTGTAAAAGAAAAAATTTAATATAATACAGTTTGGCTTGAGCAAACGAGGTGCTGCAAGGCGTCAAGTTTGCTCATGTTATTTATGGGAGAATGAGGAGGAGACAAAATGAGACGGATTGCCCAGTTTTTCAAAGTAAGCAAGGAACAATTCACGAATGCGCTGAGAGAAGAGTTCCCACAGTATTCGGAAAAGGATCTCGAAGAAATCTACGATGAGATAAAGCTTCCAAAGAGAGCGACGAAGGGAAGCGCGGGATATGATTTTTATGCTCCCTTTTCTTTTAGCCTGACGCCGGGATCCACGATCAAGATCCCTACGGGAATCCGCGTAAAGATGGAAGAGGACTGGGTGCTGAAAATCTACCCCAGGAGCGGACTTGGCTTCAAGTATCGTCTGCAGATGAATAATACCGTCGGAATTATTGACAGCGATTATTATTATTCTGACAATGAAGGGCATATTTTTATAAAGATGACGAATTGTTCGAATGAAGGAAGAACCGTTGAGGTTTCAGCCGGTAGCGGCTTTGCGCAGGGGATCTTCCTTGAATATGGCATTACCGTTGACGATGACGCGGACGGAATTAGAAACGGTGGCTTTGGAAGTACGACAAAATAATTATGGCTGGAGGAATTGAAATGTTTTATATTGTTACCGACTCGACGGCTGATCTTCCAAAGGAATTTTTGGAGGAGAATCAAGTAGGCTGCATTTCGCTTAGTTGTGTTTTGGACGGAGTGACTTATGGCCAGGGAAAGGAATTAGATCCCAAGTTGTTCTTTGACATGATGCGGAACGGAAAGATGCCGACGACGTCTCAGATCAATCCGCAGGAGGGATATGCATATTTATCAGGACTTGCAAAAACAGAGAAGGAAATATTGGTATTACCGATTTCCTCCGGTATCAGCGGTACTTATAACAGCATGAGGATTGCCGCAGAAGACGTTATGAATGAATACCCGGATTGCAGGATCATCGTAATGGACACGACGTGTGCTTCATTGGGAGAGGGGCTTATGGTATATCGTGCCGTAAAGCTTCGCGAACAAGGATTGTCGATGGATGAAACCTACGCATGGCTGGAAGAACACAAATTACAATTTGTTCACGTCTTTACGGTAGATGACTTGTTTCATCTGTTTCGCGGCGGCCGTGTTTCGCGAACGGCGGCGGTGGTCGGAACGCTTGCGGGGATCAAGCCGATGCTTCACGTTAATAATGACGGTAAGCTGATAAACATAGACAAGATCCGCGGAAGGAAGAAAGCGCTTCATGCCTTGGTTGATTATATGGAAAAGAAGCGTAAAAACTATAATCAATTTGACGACATGGTGATGATTAGTCATGGCGATTGCCTTGAGGACGCAGAGTACGTAAGAGACTTGATCAAGGAACGGTTTGGCATACAGAATTTTATGATCAATGCGCTTAGCCCCGTAATCGGTGCGCATACGGGTCCTGGACTGGTGGCGTTGTTTTTTATGGGTGAGAGCAGATAATAAATTTCCATAAGGGGGACATGCCCAGGGAAACGTGATGCGTTGGAGAAACGTTTCACCGGGCGCGTCCCCCTTTAATGCTTTTGTAACCAAATGAAAAGGACGGCATATGAATAAGATATAAAAACAGAAAGGATCATAGGCTCGAATGACGGATTATCAGGATTACGCAGGCGTTGGCGCGTGGAAGAATCGTCCGCTGGCCATGGCGTACTTCGAAATGCAACGCTTCGACAAGGTATATGATGACTTGGAAAAGGCATATCGCATTGGAACGATCTTTCCCGACTTAAACAAGCCCTTCACGGGGAGGAGGTGCGAAGCATGAACGGAAAGGATCAACTCCTTTTTAACATTGGCGTTGTAGATTTTACGATGGTGGATCTTGGACTGTTCTTGGATGCGCATCCCACGGATCAAAAGGCGCTTGAGTATTATCAGCATTATGCGCAAATCAAAAAGCAACTGTGCAGGGAATTTGGAAAGAAATATTATCCGCTCACGATGGCGGAAGCAGATTCAGACAAAAAATGGAGCTGGGGAGACGCGCCTCTTCCCTGGGAAGGGGGATGCGCTTAATGTGGAATTATGAAAAAAGATTGCAATTTCCGGTGAATATCAAGGAACCCAACGCAAAACTGGCACAGATCATTATCTCTCAGTATGACGGACCGGATGGAGAGATGGGTGCCAGCATGCGATATCTTTCCCAAAGATATGCAATGCCCTGCAGGGAAATTGGGGGCCTTCTTACGGATATTGGAACCGAGGAGCTTGCACACCTGGAAATGGTGGCGACGATCATCCATCAGCTAACGCGAAATCTTTCGATGGAAGAGATTGAGCGAAGCGGGTTTGATAAGTATTACGTAGATCATACGCTTGGGATCTGGCCGCAGGCGGCAGGCGGAGTGCCCTTTAATGCCTGTGAGTTTCAGAGTAAGGGTGACGTGATCACGGACCTGAGCGAAGACATGGCTGCAGAACAAAAAGCAAGAACCACTTACGACAACATTTTACGACTGATCAAAGAGCCGGACGTATGTGAGCCGATCAAATTCTTAAGGGAAAGAGAGATTGTGCATTATCAACGTTTTGGAGAAGCGCTCCGAATGGCCACGGATAAGCTGAATGAAAAGAATTTCTACGCCTTCAATCCAGGCTTTGACAAGTGCGAAAATTCCAATGGATCGTTCTAAAAGAATGACGGATGCATAAGATAAATCCACAGAACCACGTGGGGGCATGCTTATGATTGCCGGTTGGATCAAAGAAATAAGAGATTTTGTATGGGGGCCATGGCTTCTTACGTTTTTACTCGGAACGGGAACGTACTTATGCATTTTGCTTCGGGGACTTCCCGTAAGAAAGCTGCTGCGGGCCGTGAAAATGGCGTTGGATAAGACGGAAGCGGAATCCCCAGAGGGCATATCTTCCTTTTCGAGTCTGGCGACGGAACTGGCTGCAACCATTGGAACCGGAAACGTCGTTGGCGTAACCATGGCAATGACTGCCGGCGGACCAGGCGCGCTTCTCTGGATGATGATCTCTGCATTGATCGGGCTTTCCACAAAGCTAACGGAGAGTACGCTTAGCGTAAAATACAGGGTAAAGGACGGATCAGGGCTCCCGAAGGGAGGTCCCATGATCACTCTTTCCAAGGCGTTTCCCCTGCCAAAGGCTGGAAAAGTATTGGCAGGGTGTTATGCCTTTTTTGCGGTACTTTGTTCCCTGGGGATGGGGAATGCGGTACAAGCGAGTTCGATAGCATCCTCCTTTCACGCTACGTTTGGCTGGGATGCAAAAAACGTTGGAGTGATTCTTGCAATGCTTACGTTGTTCGCGGTTACGGGAGGCATGAAACGAATCTCTAAGATCTCAACGTATCTGGTCCCTGCCATGGGGGCAATCTACGTCGCTGGATGTCTTGGAATCATTGCGTATCACTGGCAAAATCTGCTCCCGGGATTGAGATGCATCATCATTGGTGCGTTTTCGCCAAGGGCAGTGTCGGGAGGCATGTTTGGAACAATAACGGCCTCATGGATCAGAAGTCTTAACGCCGGAGTATCTTGCGGACTGTTTTCCAATGAGGCGGGACTTGGCGCGGGCGGGATCAGTGCTGCGGCATCATCGGAAGAAGATCCGGTAAAACAAGGCTGGATCAGCACTTCGGCGGTGTTTTTTGACACCATGGTAATTTGCGTGATCACGGGAATTGCATACGCATGCAGCGGAGTGGCAAAGAAGGCGCAGGAGGGGGAGCTTCTTCTGAGGAGCGGCTTAAAAGCGGATCCGTCTGATGGCGCTGACCTGATGATTGCTGCATTTGAAACGACTTTTGGACGATATGGCGGTGCCGTCCTTGGCACTTGCATTGCGCTGTTCGCTTTTGCAACCATACTTGGATGGGCGGTACAGGGACAGGCTGCGTTTGCTTATCTATTTGGAGAAAAAAGGACTTGGTTTTACCAAGCCGTCTATTCACTTGTTGCATTTATCGGAGCGACCGCCGGGTTGGGGATTCTGTGGACGGCATCTGACGCCGCAAACGGGCTTTTGACCATCTCAAACCTAATCTGTCTATGGGTTTTGGGACCAAAGGTCTGCAAGGAAATCCTTGCATGGGAGATAACGCACGGGAGTTCTTCCGGGCCGGCAAAAAGGTTCTTTCGAAATCATGGTTGAAATAATGTTTTTCGTAAGGTATACTTTGGGGTAGTATTTTCAGAAAGAGGAAGAGAAATGTATGATTTTATCGATTTGGACCGGATTGACTTAAGTGCGGAAGCTCCTTCAAAGGAGCCGGAGCGTCAATACTATTTCATGGCAAAGCTGCGGGAGTTTGTTGCGAGAGAGGGAAATCGCCTTGGACGTAAACTCACGGCCTGCGTGGTGACGTTTGGCTGTCAGATGAATGCGAAAGATTCTGAAAAGCTTTCCGGAATACTGAAAAAGACAGGATACGTGCTGACGGATGACGAGAACGCGGATTTTGTGATTTATAATACCTGCACGGTCAGGGATAACGCAAATCAAAAGGTTTACGGAAGGCTTGGTGTATTAAACGGATATAAGAAAAAGAATCCGGCGATGAAGATTGCCCTTTGCGGCTGCATGACGCAGGAGAAGACGGTGATCGAAAAATTACGCGAAAGCTATCCCTTTGTTGACCTTGTGTTTGGAACGCATAATCTGTTTACGTTTGCAGAGCTGGCATACAGGGCAAATCAGGAAAAGAAAATGGTTGTCGACGTATGGGAGGGAACGGATCGCATCGTGGAGGATCTTCCTTCCGAGAGAAAGTATCCCTTTAAGTCCGGCGTAAACATTATGTTTGGCTGTAATAATTTTTGCAGCTACTGCATTGTGCCCTACGTAAGGGGCAGGGAGAGAAGCCGCGACGCAAAGGAAATCCTTCGCGAGATCGAGCGACTGGTGGAGGATGGCGTCGTTGAGGTTATGCTTCTTGGCCAAAACGTGAATTCCTACGGAAAGAACCTGGAAAACGGCATCTCCTTTGCACAGCTCTTGCGGGAAGTGGAAAAGATAGAGGGCTTAAAGCGCATACGCTTTATGACCTCGCATCCTAAGGATTTGTCAGACGAACTGATCCAGGTTATGAAGGAATCAAAGAAAATCTGCAGACATTTGCATCTGCCGCTGCAATCGGGATCAACGAAGATCCTGCAGGCCATGAACAGAAGATATACCAAGGAACAGTATCTGGCGCTGGCGGAAAAGATTAGGCAAGAGATTCCTGACGTGGCACTCACGACGGATATCATTGTGGGATTCCCCGGTGAGACGAGGGAGGACGTGCAGGACACCATCGACGTCATCCAAAAAGTACGGTATGACAATGCTTTTACGTTCATCTATTCCAAAAGAACGGGAACCCCTGCGGCTGCCATGGAACAGGTCCCTGAGGATCAGGTCCACGAGGAATTTGACAAAGTGCTAAAATGCGTTCAAGACACTGCGCGGATGCGCGTAAAAAGATACGAAGGACAAGTGATGGAAGCCCTTGTGGAAGAAATCAATGAAGGAAGTAATTCAGCAGAAGCATTAAGGGAATTAAATGC
Source organism: Acetatifactor sp. (assembly GCA_024693365.1). Lineage (GTDB taxonomy): Bacteria > Bacillota > Clostridia > Lachnospirales > Lachnospiraceae > Acetatifactor. Next base: position 147,656 of record JAILLF010000010.1, read on the forward strand.
AGGGCCGGATGAGATTTTGCTCACGGGCAGGCTCTCCAACAATACCATTGTCCATTTCCCGGGCAGGGCAGACCAGGTGGGGACGCTTGTAATGGTAAAACTTGAAGAATGCAGAGGCTTTTATTACCTGGGTCGGATCGTGAGCGGAAAATAATTTACCCGTGCATTTAAAAAAGTGCTTGCATTTCCATATACTTCGCATTAGAATGTGTCGTGGCTTTGAAAGTTGTTGATTAGGAGTGCATACTAATGAATTATCTTAAACCTAAGCTCTTTTCCGTGATGAAAACTTATACGTTGCAGCAATTTGGAAAGGACGTGGTTGCGGGCGTGATCGTTGCAATCATTGCGCTTCCCCTGTCCATAGCGCTGGCAATTGCATCGGGCGTTGGACCGGAAGCAGGTATTTATACGGCGATTATAGCGGGATTTCTTGTATCATTCTTAGGCGGAAGCAGGGTGCAGATTGCGGGACCAACGGCGGCATTTGCGACAATCGTTGCCGGAATTGTCATGAAGGACGGAATGGACGGTCTGATCATTGCCACCATTATGGCAGGATTTCTATTGATCTTCATGGGTTTTTTCAGGTTTGGCAATTTGCTGAAATTCATACCGTTTACGATCACGACCGGATTCACTGCAGGCATTGCCGTGACGCTGTTTATCGGTCAGATCAAGGATTTTGCCGGAATCGTGTACGAACATGGCGAAAAGCCGATCGAGACGGCTGAAAAAGTGGAGGCGATCGTTGCGAATTTAGGGACGATCAACTGGATGGGCGTACTCATCGGAGGCGTTGCGCTGGCAATATTGATCATCTGGCCCAAATTTGTAAAAAAAGTTCCAGGTTCTTTGGTGGCTGTGATCGTAACCGCAGCACTTGTAGAGTGCCTGGATTTAGACGTCAATACCATCGGGAAGGCATTTACCAATATCCGGACGGGTTTGCCCGGATTTGCACTCAGCACTTCCCTGCTTGACATAAATTTGATGCGGGAACAGCTTCCAAACGCAGCGACCATTGCCATACTTGCAGGCATCGAGTCCTTACTTTCTGCGGTTGTTGCAGACAGCATGATTGGGTCTAAGCATTTGCCCAACATGGAGCTAATTGCACAGGGCGTTGCTAACATTGGATCGGTATGCTTTGGCGGAATTCCCGCAACCGGTGCCATCGCGAGAACTGCCGCAAACATTAAAAATGGTGGGCGTACGCCCGTTTCCGGAATGGTTCATTCCTTGACGCTTGTAATCGTCGTATTGTTTTTGATGCCGCTTGCAAAGCTGATTCCCATGCCCTGTATCGCGGCGATTTTGTTCCAGGTGGCTTACAACATGAGCGGATGGAAGACCTTTGTTAAGCTCTGCAAGTCTTCACCGATGAGCGACGTGCTGGTGCTGGTGACGACGTTTGCCCTGACCGTTATCTTTGACCTGGTAGTTGCCATTGAGGTAGGTATTGTGCTGGCCGCAATCCTGTTTATGAAGAGAATGAGCGACGTGGCACAGGTGGAAGGTTGGAAGGACGTGGATGAGGAAAATGATCCGGAGAGCATTAATCTCCGAACGGTTCCCGATCACGTGATGGTTTATGAGATCTCAGGCCCCATGTTTTTTGCTGCAGCCGGTAAAATCCTGGACATTTCCTACAAGGAAGACACAAAGGTCCTGGTTCTTCGAATGAGAAGTGTTACCGCACTTGACGCGACGGCACTTCGCAATTTGGAGCAGCTTTATGATGACTGTAAGGAGAAGGGAATTAAAATGGTCTTTTCTCACGTGAACAAGCAGCCCATGAAGGTTTTCCAAAAGGCGAAATTTGATCAAAAGGTCGGGAAGGAATTTTTTGCCCCTCACATTGATGATGCGCTGGCACGAGCGAGAGAGCTGGCGAAGTCTTAAACTTGAGAAAAGTGATCGTTATTTAGAGAGAAAAAAGTATACAGAAACAAAATGTTGTGGTAAAATATTGGCGGAGCGCAATTTCTAGTGTGCCCCGCCAATTTCTTTTTGGAAATCAATGCAAGGAAGCGAGTGGAAAACAATGGGCGAAATGACCCCGATGATGACAAAATACATGGAGACCAAGCAGGAATACAAGGATTGTATTCTGTTCTATAGGCTGGGGGATTTCTATGAAATGTTTTTTGACGATGCCCTGGTTGCCTCGAAGGAATTAGAGATCACCTTGACGGGGAAGGACTGCGGAATGGAGGAACGGGCGCCCATGTGCGGCGTGCCTTATCATGCAGTCGAGGGGTATCTGACTAAGCTTGTGAGCAGGGGCTATAAGGTGGCAATCTGTGAACAGGTGGAGGATCCCAAGCTTGCAAAGGGGTTGGTCAAGCGGGAAGTGATCCGCGTCGTGACGCCCGGAACCAACCTGAACATGCAATCCCTCGAGGAGTCCAGGAACAATTATTTGGTCTGTGTTGCCTATACCTCCAACAAAATCGGTCTTTCCGTTGCAGACGTAACGACGGGAGATTATTATTTGACCGAGGTGGAAGACCTCAAAAAGCTTACGGACGAGCTCATGAAGTATGAGCCGACTGAGATTATCTGCAATGACGCTTTTTTGGTGAGCGGCATTGACGTGGGAGAGCTTCGGAACAGATTGCATGCGGTGATCAATCCCCTTGAGGCGCATGCCTTTGATGATGAGAGCTGCAAGAAGCTCCTTAGAAAGCATTTTAAGGTAAATACGTTGATTGGTCTCGGCATTGAGGATTTTCCGGTTGGTCTTGTGGCGGCCGGCGCCCTGTTATCCTATCTGTATGAGACGCAAAAGACGGACCTTAGTCATTTTAGACATCTGTATCCTTATCTGACCAATAAATTTATGCTTCTCGACAGCTCAACAAGAAGGAACCTGGAGCTTACGGAGACGCTTCGTGAGAAACAAAAGCGCGGTTCGCTCCTTTGGGTGCTGGATAAGACGAAAACAGCGATGGGGGCAAGAATGCTACGTGGCTGGTTAGAACAGCCCCTGATCGACAAACAGGCGATGGAAGAGCGTCTTGACGCCGTGGAAGAGCTTTGCAAAAACAGCGTTTCGAGAGATGAGATCCGGGAATACCTGAACGCCGTTTACGATTTGGAGCGCCTGCTTGCCAGGATCACCTACAAAACCGCGAACCCAAGAGATCTGCTTGCTTTCAGAAACTCCTTGGAGATGTTGCCGCACGTCAAAACCGTTCTGGGGGAATTCCATTGCAAGGAACTTGCTGAATCGCATGAAGAATTGGACGGGCTGGAGGACGTTTATCAGCTGATTCTTCAGGCCATTGATGAGGATACGCCCATTACCATTCGCGAGGGCGGCATGATCCGCGACGGATTTGACGAGAACGTGGACCACTTAAGGAGTGCCAAAAGGGATGGTAAGCAGTGGCTTGCGGAGCTTGAGGAACAGGACCGCGAAAGAACCGGCATCAAGGGCCTAAAGATCAAATACAACAAAGTGTTTGGATACTATTTTGAGGTGACAAATTCCTATAAGGATCTTGTACCGGAGGATTATATCCGCAAGCAGACGCTGGCCAACGCAGAGCGTTACACGACGCCAAGGTTAAAGGAACTTGAGGACACGATCCTTAATGCGGAGGACAAGCTGCAGACGCTGGAATATGACATTTTCTGCCAGATCCGAGACAGTATCGCGATGGAGATTGACCGCATTCAGAGAACGGCGAAGGCCATAGCCAAGCTGGACGTTTTTTGTTCTCTTTCGTTGGTTGCAGAGAGAAACCGTTACGTTCGTCCAAAGTTAAACGAAAAGGGCGTGATCGACGTGAAAGACGGCCGGCATCCCGTCGTGGAACAAATGCTTTCCGGGGACTTGTTTGTTGCAAATGACACTTACCTTGACAACAATAAACACTGCATCAGCATTATTACCGGGCCAAACATGGCCGGCAAGTCAACCTACATGCGTCAGAGTGCCCTGATCGTTCTCATGGCTCAGATCGGATGCTTTGTTCCCGCAAGAAGCGCGGACATAGGCATCGTTGACAGGATCTTTACCAGAGTCGGTGCATCAGATGACTTGGCCAGCGGCCAATCCACGTTCATGGTGGAGATGAACGAAGTCGCAAACATCTTGCGGAATGCAACGCCTAACAGCTTGTTGATCCTGGATGAAATCGGAAGAGGGACGTCTACCTTTGACGGACTTTCCATTGCATGGGCCGTGATCGAGCACGTGAGCAACAAAAAGCTCCTTGGCGCAAAGACGCTTTTCGCAACTCATTATCATGAACTGACGGAACTGGAAGACAAGATGCATAATGTTAATAACTATTGCATTGCCGTGAAGGAGAGCGGTGACGACATCGTTTTTCTTAGAAAGATCATTAAGGGCGGCGCGGACAGAAGCTATGGAATCCAGGTGGCGAAGCTTGCAGGCGTTCCGGACATGGTGATCGACCGCGCGAAGGAAATTGCGGAGCAGCTTTCCGACAATGACATTACGCAGAAGGTGCAAAGCATTGCGGTGGATACCAAGGCGGAAGGAAAGGCGAAAAAGCCCGTCACTTACGATGAGATCGATCTTGGCCAGATGTCTTTGTTCGACACCGTAAAGGATGAGGACGTACTCAAGGAATTGATGGAAGTGGAAGTGACGACTTTGACTCCGCTGGATGCACTCAATACCTTGTATCGTCTGCAAAATAAGCTGAAAAATCGTTGGACGGGGAATTAATCGTCCAAATGGGAGGGAGTGGAAATGCCTGAGATTCACGTTTTGGATTCTGAGACAATCGATAAGATTGCGGCAGGGGAAGTCGTGGAGCGTCCTTCAAGCGTGGTAAAGGAGCTCGTGGAGAATGCGCTGGATGCCGGTGCGGATGCAATCACCGTGGAGATAAAGGACGGCGGAATTAGTTTGATCCGCGTCACGGACAATGGCTGCGGGATGGAAAAGGATCAGGTGGAGAAAGCCTTCCTTCGTCACGCCACAAGCAAGATCGAAAAAGCAGAGGATCTCTCGAAAATTCACAGCCTGGGCTTTCGCGGAGAGGCACTTTCGAGCATCGCGGCCGTATCTCAGGTGGAAATGATTACGAAAACCGCAGGAACGCTTACTGGCGTCCGGTTTTGCATGGAGGGCGGCGTCGCGAAAGATTTGCAGGAGGTCGGTGCGCCCGAGGGTACGACGTTTCTGGTACGGAATTTGTTTTATAACGTTCCCGTACGGAAGAAATTCTTGAAGCAACCACCGACGGAAGGCGGTTACGTTACGGATCTGATGGAGCATTTGGCGCTGTCCAGGCCGGACGTTTCATTTCAATTTGTCATTGGAAGCCAAACCAGGTTTCACACCTCGGGAAACGGGGATCTGAGGGAGGTGATCTACCGGATTTACGGCAGGGAGATCGCCAATGCCTTGGTTCCTATCCAGCATGAGGAAGGCGGGCTCAAGGTTGAGGGATATCTTGGGAAGCCAATTCTTGTCCGGTCAAACAGGAATTTCGAGATATATTACGTAAATGGACGCTTTATCAGAAGTACCATTGTCGCCAAAGCGATAGAAGAAGGATATAAAGAGTATTTGATGCAGCATAAGTTTCCTTTTTGCGTGTTGCATTTCACCATGGACGTCGAAAGCGTCGACGTGAATGTGCATCCCACGAAAATGGACGTAAGGTTTTCAGATAATTTCATGATTACGGATTTCATTGCCACCTCCGTGAAGGACGTGTTGGTACACAAGGAAATGATTCCTCAGGACCGGCTGACCGATGAGAAAGAGATCCTAAAGGAGGATCGGAAGCACAGGGAGCAAATGAATAAAGTTCCCGTAGCGGAACCTTTCGAACGGGTTCGGAAAAAAGAGGACTACGTTCGTGAGGAAACGGAGTATCTAAAGGAGAAACCGAAGCGGGACGCCTTTCAGAACAGTCCCGTTTGGGACCGCATAAGAACTGTCGTTACTCCTGCAAGCCATCCCGAGCAGGATGATTTCTTTACGGAGACTTCGGAGATTCCGGCAGACGAGAAAAAGTCGCCGGAAGAGGAAAGGACAAAGCAAGAATTCGCGTTGGCGGAAGAACTGCCAAAGCAAGAGAACGCTCTGTCAGAAGAAACGTCAAAGCCGGAAATCACATTGGCGGAAGTGACATTGCCGGAAGAAAAGCCCAAGCAATTGGACTTGTTTGAGGAAAAGATACTTACGGCGAGCAAGAAATCGGAGTATCGGTTGATTGGCCAGGTATTTGAAACCTATTGGATGTTTCAGTATCAAGATAAGTTATGCATTCTGGATCAGCATGCCGCTCATGAAAAAGTAAAATATGAGCGATTCATGAAGCGGTACCATGAAAAAGACGTTCTGTCTCAGATTCTGTTTCCGCCTGTAATCGTAAGCCTTTCCGGACAGGAAGAGGTGGTTTTAAAGGAGTGTCTGGGCGCATTTGAACGCATGGGCTTTGAGATTGAAGAGTTTGGTGGAAATGAATATGCACTCCGAAGTGTTCCCGTGGATCTCTATGGATGCGGCGAGCGGGAAATGTTCCTTGCCATCCTGGATGAATTGGAAGCGGGTGTCAGCAAGCAGAGTCCCCAGGTGGTTGAGGAAAGGATCGCGACAATGGCATGTAAGGCTGCAGTCAAGGGAAATAACAGGCTCAGCTTTGAAGAGGCGGATCAGTTGATCGAAGAGTTGCTCACCTTGGACAATCCCTATAATTGTCCTCACGGAAGGCCCACGATCATTACGATTTCAAAATACGAGATGGAAAAGAAGTTTAAGAGAATTGTTTAGGGAGTTTGCATGGAACAATTACTTTCGGAAATGCAAAAACCAGAGGGCAGGGAGCTGCCGCCCATGGTCATACTGTCCGGACCAACCGGCGTTGGCAAGACAAAGCTGTCCATCAGGCTTGCCAAGGCGATTGACGGAGAGATCATTTCGGCAGATTCCGCCCAGGTCTATGAATACATGGACGTTGGCTCGGCAAAAATCTTGCCGGAGGAAATGCAGGGCATTCCGCATCACCTGATCAACGTATTAAAGCCTTGGGAAGACTTTAACGTGGTTACGTTTCAAAAGCTCTGCAAGGATGCACTTCGTATGATCTATGACCGCGGAAGGATTCCCATCGTTGTCGGGGGAACGGGCTTCTACGTGCAGGCGCTTCTTCGTGACATTGATTTCACCGAGAATGAAGAGAATGGCGAATATCGGAAAACGTTAGAGGAAAAGGCCAGGGCGGAGGGCGCACAAGCGCTTCACGAGATGCTTAGGGCGGTAGATCCTGTTTCCGCAGAGGCGATCCACGCAAATAACGTAAAGCGTACCATACGGGCTTTGGAATTTTACCAGTTGACGAAAACGCCCATCTCGGCGCATAATGAGACGGAGCGCCTTCGGAAAAGGGCTTATCGTTGTTGCTATTTTGTGCTGAACGACCTTCGGGAAAAGCTTTATGAAAAGATCGAGCTTCGCGTCGATGAAATGATCCAAAACGGGCTGGTCGACGAGGTGAGGCATCTGCGTGAGATGGGTTGCGAAAGGGGCATGACTTCCATGCAGGCCTTGGGATATAAAGAGATCTTGGATTATCTTTCAGGCGAATGCACTTTAGCGGATGCGATCACGCAGATCAAGCTTTCCACAAGACATTTTGCAAAGCGTCAGCTCACCTGGTTTCGAAGGGAAGAGGACGTGATCTGGCTGAATAAACAGGACTTTGGCTATGACGAGGACAAGATCCTCGGGAAAATGCTGTCTGACCTTAGAAGGGAAGGCATCATATAATAACGGAAAGTAGGTAGATGACATGTTGGGGACAAAGGAAGCTTTTTTGTCCATGGGAATTTCAAAAGAGGTTTATGATTTTGGCAATTCCGTTTTGGAAGGATTGAAGGATCGTTTTGATCAGATCGATCAGGTTGCCGAGATCAATCAATTAAAGGTGTTGGGCGCCATGCAAAAGCACCAGGTCAGCGAGGCGTGCCTCTTGGGGACGACGGGATATGGCTATAATGACATCGGAAGGGATGCGCTGGAAGCAGTTTACGCTTCCGTATTTCATACGGAGGATGCGCTGGTCAGGCCGCAGATCACTTGCGGAACGCATGCGCTTGCACTGGCTCTCATGAGTAACTTAAGGCCTGGCGATGAACTTTTGTCTCCCGTTGGAAAACCTTATGACACGTTGGAAGAAGTGATCGGCATAAGACCTTCCAAGGGAAGTCTTGCAGAATACGGCGTTTCCTATCGCCAGGTGGATCTGCTCCCGGACGGAAGCTTTGATTTTGATGGGATCCGTAAAGCCATCAATGAAAAGACGAAGCTTGTGACCATTCAGAGGTCAAAGGGCTATCAGACGAGGCCAACGCTTTCCGTGGCAAGGATCGGCGAGTTGATCGCCTTTATCAAGTCCATAAAAAGCGACGTGCTTTGCATGGTGGATAATTGCTACGGTGAATTTGTGGAGACCATGGAGCCTTCCGACGTCGGGGCGGACATGGTAGTCGGGTCTCTGATCAAGAATCCGGGCGGAGGGCTTGCTCCGATCGGAGGATATATCGCCGGGAAAAAGGAGTGCGTCGAGAATGCGGCATATCGCCTTACAAGTCCGGGACTGGGGAAAGAGGTTGGCGCTTCCCTGGGGATCCTGCCGCAGTTTTATCAAGGATTATTCCTTGCTCCCACGGTTACGGCCAGCGCGTTAAAGGGAGCAATCTTTGCGGCTAATCTGTATGAAAAATTAGGCTTTCCCGTGATCCCGAACGGCTCGGAGAGCAGACATGACATTATACAGGCAGTGACCTTTGGGAAGCCCGAAGGCGTAATTGCCTTCTGTGAGGGCATACAGGCCGCCGCGCCGGTTGACAGCCACGTAACGCCAGAGCCTTGGGACATGCCGGGCTATGACGCAAAGGTGATCATGGCAGCCGGAGCCTTTGTTTCGGGTTCATCCATTGAGCTTTCCGCTGACGGTCCCATTAAGGAGCCTTATGCCGTATATTTTCAGGGCGGTCTTACCTGGCCGCATGCGAAATACGGAATCTTAAAGACTCTTGAAAGCTTGAAGTCGAAGGGCCTCATCGAGCTGTGAGAATGACGCGGCACGTCGAATTTTCGCGAAAAAAAGAATATGAATTTTGTATACTTCTGTTTTAATTTGTGTTACCATATAGAAGTGTGGGATAAATGGAAGTGGGGGTACGGTTTTGAAAAAAACGAATTGGTTACTGGTCTTTTTGATCTTGATCGGTTTTGTGGTAGGAGGTCTGATCGGTTCCTACTTTCAAAACACGTTCTTGAATTACGGGCAGTCTTTTGGACTGGATACTCCTGTTGTTCTTAATCTGGGATTTCTTGTTCTCACGTTTGGCTTGAACATTCACATTACCATTGCCTGCGTGATCGGCGTCGTAATCGCCCTGGTGGCATGGCGCTTTATGAAATAAGAAGCACAGGGTTGTTTGCTTGCTTTCCGGAAGGTGGAAAGGAGCAAAATGAAAGAAATTGAGAATCCGTTAGTTTTGCAGGAGCTCCCTTACGAAAAGTTCCTGCGGTTTGGCCCGGAGAGTCTTACGGAGGCCGAACTGTTGGCGATTATCCTTCGTACGGGAACGCATGACAGGTCCGCGCTGGAATTGGCAAGAGAGGTGTTGGCCCTTGGGAAATATCCGCGGACGGGTCTTTTGGGATTGCATGACGTTCGTCTTGAAGAACTCATGAAAGTAAAGGGGATTGGCCAGGTAAAGGCCGTAAAGCTAAAGAGCTTAACGGAATTGGCCATGAGGATCTCAGCCTCCGTTGCGGAGCAGGGGATCAACGTCAAAGAACCATGCACCGTCGCTGCATATTTCATGGAGAAACTGCGACACCGGAAAACGGAATGCGTGTATCTTGTAAGCCTTGATGCAAAAGGGCTGATCCTGGAGGAAAAACGGCTGTCGGAAGGAAGCGTAAACTTTTCGTTAATCTGTCCCAGGGACTTGTTCCTCTCAGCATTAAAGGCACAGGCGGTCAACGTCATCTTATTACATAATCATCCAAGCGGGGATCCTGCGCCAAGCCAGGCAGACTTGGAAGTGACGGAGAGGATTGCGCGTCTTGGAATGGAGCTTGGCATTCCTCTGTTGGATCACGTGATCATTGGAGATCAAAAATATTACAGCTTTCGACAGGAAGGCATACTTACGTAAATAAAGTACGATTGGATAATGGAAAGGAGCATGGAACATTGGTTTTTAATGCATTTGGTATCGATCTGGGTACTAACAACATCAAAATCTATGACAGGAATGAGGACAAGGTAGTCATCGAGAAGAACATGATCGCCGTGGAGAACAAAAGTACGCTTTTTGCATACGGCAACTCCGCGTTTGAAATGTATGAAAAGGCACCGGGAAACATTCAGATCTCTTATCCCTTGTCCAATGGCGTCATTGCGGACATCAAGAACATGGAGACGCTGATCAAATACTTTATTGGCGATCTGCAAAAAGGCTCCTACAGACCTTCAGATTTCTACGTGGCAGTTCCCACGGACGTGACGGAGGTTGAGAAGAGGGCATTCTATGATCTTGTTAAGGATGCGGGCGTTAAGGCGAAAAAGATCATGGTGGTGGAGAAGGCCGTTGCCGATGCTCTGGGACAGGACGTTGACGTAAAAAATTCCCAAGGCGTTATCGTGGTCAACGTTGGATATGAGACGACGGAGATTTCGATTCTTTCGCTTGGCGGCATCGTTCTCAGCAGGTTGATCAAGGTTGGCGGCATGAAATTTGACGAAGCCATCCGAAATGCCGTTAGAAAGGAATTTTCGCTGATCATCGGTGGCAAGACCGCAGAAAACATAAAGATCAACCTGAAAAAGCTGGAGGAAAATGAAGAGGGTGCCGTTGTTTACGGACGCGACATCGTGACCGGGCTTCCCGTGGAGCGTACCATTCCCACCAAGCTTGTCGTGGATTCCATGGAAGAGCACTTCAACACTATTGTTGATAACGTGAAGGTGATTCTTGAGAGAACCCCGCCTGAGCTTGCCGCTGACATCTTCCGCAAGGGAATCTATCTTTCCGGCGGCGCTTCCCAGGTAAATCATTTGGCAGAGCGTCTTGGAAGCGGAACGGGACTTAAGGTGAATCTGGCAGAGGAGCCCGTGGCAAGCGTTGCACTTGGCCTTGCAAAGATCATCAAGGAAGACAATTACAAAACGGTAGCTTACGCAATCGAAGGGATGAGTAGATGAGCCCAATCGTAAAACGGAAGGGGGAGAAATTTACTCTGCCGAGTAAATGGCTCCTCTTTATTTTGACAATTATATGTTCTGCGCTAATGCTGTTTACCTTCACGACGGATTTTTTTGACAAGCCCCTCGGAACCATTGTAGGGTATGCTCTTGTTCCCTTTGAAAAGGGCATAGGAAAGGCCGGAGGCTGGTTCTCCAACCGTAAGGACGAGTTTACCCAGATCAAGTCGCTGATCAAGGAAAACCAGTCCCTGAAGGAAGAGGTTGCGCGCCTCACGGAAGAGAACACGTTATTACAGCAGGACAAATATGAACTGAATAAGCTGCGTCAGCTCTTTGAACTGGATGAACAGTATGAGGAGTATCACAAGGTGGGTGCGAGGATCATCTCCCGTGATTCCGGCAACTGGTATTCCGCCTTTGTCATTGACAAGGGAACGGATGACGGGATCCTGAAGGACATGAACGTGATCGCCGGCGGCGGTCTTGTTGGCCGGATCAGTGCCGTTGGCCCCAATTGGGCGCGCGTAACGGCCATTATTTCCGACAATGCCAACGTCAGCGGCATGACCCTGGCAACTGAGGATAATCTGATCGTTTCCGGAAGCCTTAAGGGAATGAATGAAGGCGTAATCTATTTCTCGAAACTTGTGGATTCCAAGAGCGCGGTAAAGGCGGGAGACAAGATCGTTACCTCGGACATCAGTGACAAATTCCTGCCGGGCATTCTGATCGGATACGTATTAACCGTTGAGCCGGATAATAACAACCTGACGAAATCAGGCACAATGATTCCGGCCGTTGATTTTGAACATTTATCTGAAGTCTTGGTGATCACGGATCAAAAGCAGATCATAGAGGAGTAAGGTAACCATGCTGAGCTTTCTTTTTACCGGAGCGCTGATCCTGATATTGTTTCTGTTGCAGACCGCCGTATTTCCGGTGCTCCTGCCTCTGCGCGTTTTACCCAATCTTTTGATCATTCTTACGGCATCAAAGGGGTTTATGAAAGGGGAAAACGCCGGTATGGCCGTCGGATTTATCTGCGGTCTGCTTTATGACGCTTTTTTTGGCGAAGTGATCGGCTTTTATGCATTGCTGTATACCTACGTTGGTTTTATCAATGGCAAGTTTTCCCGGGTATTTTATCCGGAAGACATCAAGCTGCCGCTTGCTTTGATCACGGTAAGTGACTTGACGTTTGGCCTCACCGCCTACGTGTTTTTATTCCTGATTTTCGGTAAGCTGGATTTCCCATATTACTTTATTCACGTAATCCTGCCGGAGACGGTTGTTACCATGGTTGCGACTTTGGCTTTTTATCCAATCATCCTGAAGATCAATGAATACCTTCACAAGAGACAGAGAAAGAGAGAGTATTGATTTTGTTAGATCTGATACGGCGCAGAATCCTTAATTTCATAACGAGCCGGTCCACGTTTTTGATGCTTGTCGTCATTGGACTTTGCGCAGTGCTGATTCACCGCTGTTTTCAGTTGCAGATCGTGCACGGCGAAGAGTACTTGAATGAGTTCCTTTTGATGACGCAAAAAACGAGGGACGTATCTTCTGCACGCGGAAACATTTATGACCGGAACGGAAAGCTGCTCGCCTACAATGAGCTTGCATATTCCGTAAAGATCGAGGACGTTCTGGAATCCGGTTCCACAAAGAATCAAAGAATGAACGAAGTGCTTCGCAACCTGATCAAAATGATTGAAAAGAACGGTGACCACGTTATTTCAGACTTTAAGATCGTTGTTGGCGACGATGGGAACTTCGAATACACGGTAAGCGGAAACGCCAGGCTTCGGTTTATCGCAGACGTTTACGGAAAGACCTACATAGATCAGCTGGATGCAGAGGAACGTGCTTCCACGCCCCTCGACGTTATGAATTATTTGAGCCGCACGAAAAAAAATGGTTTTGCCATTGGCGAATATGCAATTCCGAATGATAAAAAGAGTGAATTTATCCCTGGAAAGGGATATGAAAAGGATGAATGGTTAAAAGTCGTGACTCTGCGATACAACATGAGCCTAACGTCCTTCAGAAAGTATCTTGGAACGACCGTTGCAACGAACGTTTCGAAGGAAACCGTTGCAGCGCTCATGGAAAACGCGGAAGATCTGCCAGGCGTATCCATTGAAGAGGACACGATCAGACGCTACGTGGACAGCGTATACTTCGCCCACGTGCTCGGTTATACCGGAAAGATTTCGTCGGACGAACTGACGACGTTGAATGCAAAGCTGGAAGAAGAAGGCATTACGGACAGGACCTATGGCATTAGTGACGTCGTTGGAAAGAGCGGCATTGAAAGCTACATGGAGACGACGCTTCAGGGAAACAAAGGTCACGAAACCGTGATCGTAGATCACATGGGTAAGGTTATCGCCATCACCGACAGAACCGAAGCAACCTCGGGCAATGACGTTTATCTTTCCATTGACATGGATCTGACAGAGGCCGTCTACGATATTTTAGAGCAGCATTTGGCAGGCCTTGTTGCCAGCAAGATTGCGAACCAAAAGGAATATATTGCCAGAGAGAATTCCAGCAGTTCAGACATTATCATACCGATTTATGACGTTTATTTTGCACTGATCAATAACAATGTGATCGATTCGACGCATTTTTCCAAGCCCAAGGCGGGTGAGACCGAAAAGGCCGTTTATGAGGCGTATTTGGAATATAAAGAGAAGGCATATCAAAGAATCCGCAGTGAGCTTTATGAAAAGAAAACCATCTACAGTAAGCTCACAAAGGAGTATCAGTATTATGAAAGCACCATCGTAAACCTGTTGGTGAAAAATGGAATTATCCTTTCTGACCTGATCGATGAAAAGGATAAGATGCAACAGGCGTGGACGATTGATGAAAACGTCAGCCTGACGGAATATCTGACGTATTTGATCACACAGAACTGGATCGACGGAAGCAAGTTAGAGCTTACGGCTGAGTATTCGGATTCCAACGAAGTTTTTGAAAAGCTTGTGGATTACGTTATGGAAATGATCGACAAAACGCCGGATTTCCAAAAGCGTTTTTATAAATACATGCTTTTGAATGACAAGATCAGTGGAAAACAAATCTGCATGATCCTTTGCGAACAGAGAAAAATTGAGATTTCGATTTCTGATGAGGACGCGCTCTATAAGGGCAAGCTTTCCGCATATCAATTCATGATGAACCGCATCCGGAACATCGACGTGACGCCTGCGCAATTGGCATTGGACCCCTGCAATGGCTCCGTCGTCATTACGAACGTAAATACTGGACAGGTGCTTGCGCTTGTCTCTTATCCGGGATATGACAACAATAAACTTGCGAATTCCATCGATGCGGAGTATTACGCAAAACTCAATTCGGACAAGTCCTATCCCTGGAATAATTACGCGACGCAATATAAGGCGGCACCCGGTTCCACATTTAAGATGCTAACGGCATCTGCAGGTCTCATGGAGGGGATTCTCACCCTTAATTCAACCGTGAATTGCCAGGGAACGTATACAAACGTTACGCCGTCTCCATCATGTTGGCAACGCTGGGGACATGGAAGTGAAACCGTGATAACGGCAATTCGCGATTCCTGTAACTATTTCTTCTATGACGTGGGTTATCGCCTTTCGCTGCAAGAAGGTAACTATAATGAGGAGCAGGGCTTAAGAACCTTATATCAATATGCGGATTATTACGGCCTGACGGAAAAGTCTGGCGTTGAGATTGCGGAGAGTGAGCCACAGGTCTCCGACGTGGATCCGGTCCGTTCCGCGATCGGACAGGGCAGTAACAGCTATACTGCCGTTGGGCTTGCAAGATATGTTTCTGCCGTTGCAAATTCCGGCACCGTTTATGATTTGACGTTGTTGGATCACGTAGCCGACAGTCAGGGAACCGTGCTTCAGAAATTTGAACCCAAGATCCGAAACGTGGTGGACATGCCCGATAAAAACTGGGAGGCACTTCATAAAGGCATGCGCATGGTGGTGCAGAACAAAAAGTATTTTAATGATCTTGCCGTTGACGTCGCTGGAAAGACAGGTACCGCACAGCAGACCAAATCGAGACCGAGCCACGCGCTTTTCGTTTGTTATGCACCGTACCAATATCCGGAGATTGCCATAGCAACCAGAATTCCCTTTGGTTATTCATCAGACTATGCCGCGCAGGTTACCAGGGACGTGATAAAATATTATTACGGTCTTGCGGAAGAATCCGACATTATCACCGGTACTGCGAATTCCCCTGACGCCGGCATCACGAATGAATGGTAGTTAGGAGGGCAATGCATGAAGGAGAAAGTAAGGATCAAAAGCTTTTCAAAAGGTTTAGTCCTTCAATTAGATGATCAGGCGTCTTTTGACGAACTGCTCACTGAGACGGCTGCCAAATTTTTGGAATCAAAGAATTTTTTTGGAAAAGAGTCTGTGGCCATCATGTTTTCCGGAAGAAAGCTTTCACCGGAAGAAGAGTTTCAGTTGATCGATGCGATCCAATATAATTGTGACCTAAAAATCCCGTGCATTATTGAAAAAAACGACGAGTGGGACAAGGTTTTTATGAAGGCCATCAGACAGGCTGAGATACGGGAATTAATGGAAGTTGACGTGGATCAGGAAATCCAGGTTTTCAGAGGGTCCCTTAGGGACGGAGAAGAACTGGAGACTCCCAATAACATTGTAGTTTTCGGGGACGTTCAGGAGGGATGTTCCATTTCCTCCGAGAAGAACGTTTTGGTTCTTGGGGCAATATACGGAACCGCGCGTGCCGGAATGCCGCATGACGATGGCTGCATGATTGCCGCACTGGAAATGGCGCCGGAGGAAATCTCCATAGGCGATTTCAAATATGAACCCATGAAGAAAACTAATAAATGGGGCAAAAAGAAGAAGGAGGCTGCTCAAGCTGCAAAAGTACAAGGAGATGCCATAGTCTTTGAGGAACTTACAAAAGAGCACCTGAGAGCTTTTTGATCCAAACGGATTCAAAAAGTAAGTCAGGAGTTGACGACAAAAACCGTGACAAATAGGAAATGGAGGCTATCTATGGAAAACAACGTCATTGTCGTCACTTCAGGGAAAGGCGGCGTGGGAAAGACCACCACTACCGCAAACATTGGTACCGGTCTGGCAAAGCTGGGAAAGAAGGTTTGCCTGATCGATACGGACATCGGTCTTAGAAATCTGGACGTCGTCATGGGTCTGGAAAACAGGATCATCTATCATTTGGTGGACGTGATCGAAGGAAACTGTCGCATGAAACAGGCGTTGATCCGCGACAAACGCCATCCGGGGTTGTATTTGATGCCTTCCGCGCAGACGAGGGACAAGTCCTCCGTTTCGCCGGGACAGATGGTTAAGGTGATCGAACACATCAAGGATCAGTTTGATTACGTGATCCTGGATTGCCCTGCCGGCATTGAACAGGGTTTTCAAAATGCAATCGCAGGCGCCCAGAGGGCAATTGTCGTCACGACGCCGGAGGTTTCCGCCATCCGGGATGCAGATCGCATCATTGGTTTGCTTGAAATGAATGGTTTTTCGAAAATGGATCTGATCATTAACAGACTCCGGCCGGAAATGGTAAGGCGCGGAGACATGATGAGCTCAGAGGACGTCGTAGACATTCTTGGAATTCCTCTTTTGGGAGTGATCCCGGACGATGAGAACGTTGTCGTTGCAACAAACCAAGGAGATCCCCTGGTTGGAGGCTCAACGCAGGCCGGCATGGCCTATGCCAACGTAGTCGGAAGAATCGAAGGACAAGACATACCGTTTTTGAATTTTGAGAAGAGTATCTCATTTTTTTAAAGGGTTACGGGCATTTTTCATAAACAATAGGAGGCAGGAGCTATGTGGTTTTTCTTAAGGCGCAGACGATCCTGCCAGGTTGCGAAGGATCGCCTTAAAATTCTTCTGATCACGGACAGGGTGAATTGCTCGCCGGAAATGGTGGAATTGATCAAGAGAGACATTACAAAAGTAATTTCAAAATACGTAAAAATAGATACGGAAAACATGGAAGTCCAGATCACTGCAAAAAAAGGAACGGCCAGGGGCGGAAAAGCTCCGGTTTTATATGCAAACGTTCCCATTCTGGACTAGCAAAAGCAGGAGCGGAGGTTTCTGTAGATAGGGATAAAGACATGTTTGATGGAATTCGTTTAATGAAATATGACGTTAAATTGGTGATCATGACGGTGACCTTGGCGGTCATTGGCGTGTTCGCGATTGGAAGCGCGCAGGAATCACTTCAGTCCAAGCAAATGGCTGGAGTGATCTTTGGCGCCGTCGTGATGATCGTGATTTCCTTTTTTAATTATTCTTTTTTGATCAAAATGAACTGGCTCATGTATTTGGGCAATCTCGGATTGCTATTGGCGGTCATCTTTTTGGGGGATGATTCCCATGGTGCGCAGCGTTGGTTTGAGATCGGTTCTTTGCGTTTTCAGCCTTCCGAAACTTCCAAAATTTTGTTGATTTTATTCTTTGCACAGTTTATTATGAAATATAGGGAGAAGTTGAACACTTTTAAAGTGATCGCAAGCTGTGTCGTGTTAATTGTCATTCCTTGGTCCCTTATCGTGATACAGCCGGATCTGTCTACCAGTATTTTGCTGATCGTCGTTTTTTGCATGATCATGTTTGCCGCGGGATTGCAATACCGGATCATTTTTGGAATCCTTGCCGTGATCATTCCGGCATTTCTGGTGGCGATCTATCTAGTCATGAGCGGGAAGCTTCCATTCGTTCAGGAATACCAGCTGAACCGCGTTAACGCCTGGAGATACCCGGAGGAATATGCTAATTCTGAAGCCATGCAGAGTTTGAATTCCGTCATGGCGATCGGTTCGGGTCAGCTTCAGGGAAAAGGGTACAAGAACAATGAATTCACCAGCGTGAAAAACGGAGATTTTATTTCGGAGACTCAGACGGACTTTATATTTGCAGTCATCGGTGAGGAGTTTGGTTTCCAGGGCAGCGTAGTAGTGATCGTGTTGATAACGTTGATCTCGCTGGAATGTCTTTCCGTTGCAAGAAAGGCTAAGGATTTGGCAGGAACCATCATAGCTGCAGGGATGGGGGTCCTGATCGCTTTTCAGGGGTTTATCAATATTGGGGTAGCGACGTTTCTTCTTCCTAACACGGGGTTACCGCTTCCGTTTGTCAGTTATGGACTGACTTCTTTGGTGAGTTTGTTCGCGGGCATGGGGTTTGTCCTGAACGTAAAGATGCAGTCAAAGGAAAGGCTTACGGAGGAATAGTACAAAAAGAGAGGGTATGACATGAACATTGCACTGATCGCGCATGACGCGAAAAAGAAACTAATGCAGAATTTCTGCATTGCGTACCGTGGCATTCTTAGTAAGAATGAGCTCTATGCCACGGGTACGACGGGTAAGTTGGTGGAAGAGGTCACCAACCTTTCCATACATAAGTTTCTCGCCGGACATTTGGGCGGAGAACAGCAGATTGGAGCCCAGATTGAACATAATCAAATGGATCTGGTGATCTTTCTGAGAGATCCCCTGACACCGAAATCTCACGAGCCTGACGTCAATCACGTAGTAAAGCTCTGTGACATGTACAACATACCGCTTGCAACAAATCTTGCAACTGCGGAATTGTTGATCAAATCCCTTGACAGAGGAGATCTTGAGTGGCGTGAGATGTATAAATAATAAGGGATTAAAAAAGCTTCTGATCGGATGCTTCATGACGGTCTGCCTGATTACCGGGGCAGGATGCGGGAAGGTGCCTTATGACCTGCCTTATTCTGCTGACGGTATTTTTGCGCCCGCAAAGTATGCGACAGAGGTCACAAAGGCGACCACGCCTGCCTTTGCCTCCAATCTTTGTGTTGTGGAAGGTGACGTGGCTCCTGCGTCCGCTGATCTGGAATCGGCAGGTGCAGCCGCATTGTTCGATTTGAAAAACAGAGAAGTTCTTTGTGCAAAGAACGTTCATGAAAAGATGTATCCCGCCAGTCTTACAAAAGTCATGACGGCGATCGTGGCCATAGAAAACAGTTCCCTGGACCAGGTTCTTACGGCTACGGACAACATTAAGATCACGGAATCCGGAGCGGCAACTGCCAAGTTAAAGGCAGGAGACCTAATGACGATGGATCAGGCGCTGCACATTTTGCTTTTGGCGTCAGCCAACGACGTTGCGAACCTGATTGCAGAAAACGTAGCCGGATCCATTGACGGATTTATCCAAATGATGAACGAAAAGGCTGCGACATTGGGCGCAACCAACACGCATTTTACGAATGCGCACGGATTGACGGATCTTGATCATTATACGACGGCCTATGACATGTATTTAATCTTTAATGAGGCGATCAAGCTGGACGTCTTTAATCAAATCATTAATTTAAATTCCTATCAGACCACGTATTATGACAAGAGCGGAAAAGCCATTCAGTTTAGTTCATCCACGACGAACCGTTTCTTTAAGGGACAGTTTAACGCGCCGGAAAACATAACAATCCTTGGCGGCAAAACGGGTACGACAAATGCTGCCGGACATTGTCTCATCCTGCATTGTAAGGACGTTCGCGGGAATTCTTACGTGTCGATCGTCATGCGTTGTTTAAATAGTGACATACTTTATGCGGAAATGATCGATTTGTTAGAGGAAATACACAATTAGAGGTTGTTTTTTAGGGGCAGATATCTTATAATGGAATTAAGTTGAGAAATCAATGATAGAATACAATACTTCAGGAGGATATGCCAATGGTTCAGTTAATTGTAGGAGAAAAAGGTAAGGGTAAGACAAAGCATCTCTTGGATAAAGTAAATAGTGAAGTAAAGACAATTCCCGGTAATATTGTATATCTGGACAAAAGCACGAAGCACATGTATGAATTGAATAATAAGGTTCGTTTGATCGACGTTTCGCAGTACATGCTCGAGAACGACGCAGAGTTTATTGGATTTGTGAGCGGCATCATTTCCCAGGATCATGACCTTCAGCAGATGTATTTTGACAGCTTTCTGAAGATCGCGAAGCTGGAAGGAAAGGATTTCTCTCCGGTGATTGCTAAACTGGAGAAAATCAGTGAAGTTTTTGGCGTAGATTTTATCTTAAGCGTGTCTTTGAACGAGAGCGCGCTTCCTGAAGAATTGAAGAAAAATGTTTTGATCGCCCTGTAAGAAGATTTCAAATGAACATTATGTGAGTATTCATGTTTGGAAAAGCCTCGGACAAAAGGACCGGGGCTTTTCATAAGTAATAGATGAAAACCTGGTTACGGAGGATGGCTCTTTGGCAGATAACGGATCCCATGGAAAACAGAATAAGGTGATCTCTTATGAAAAGAGAACGGCTCCGCGGCTTAACATCGGACTGATCATCATTGGATTCATCTTTGTCCAAATGTTGATCTACGTCATTATGTATTTTAACACGAGCCACATAGAAAGACATGAGGTTCGTGAAGGTTCGCTTGCAGTCAACACGACCTATGTCGGCATCGCTCTTCGTGAAGAAACCCTCGTTGACAATCCTTCTGCAGGCTATGTCAGCTTTTATATCTATGACGGAGAGAGAACGGCGGTCGGTGATCTGGTTTATACCGTTGATGAGACGGGAAAGCTCGAGAAGGCCAGCAGCGGTCAGTTTGAGGAGAGCAAGCTTTCAGATCAGGAACTGAGAGAATTCCGAAGTGAGATCATCAATTACGTGCATGGATTTGATGATAAGAATTTTGAGAGTGTATACGAATTTAAGCGCTCCCTTAAAAATACGGTTGCAAAGATTTCTAACGTAAATTTCCTGAAGAATCTTGAGGAACTCAGCGGAAATGACGTTATTAATTATTGTTATGCGCCTACGACCGGCGTGGTGTCCTATTGGACGGACGGTTATGAAGGAAAAACCGCAGAAGAATTGACGGAAAAGGATTTCAAAAAAGAAAATTATACGAAGAAGCAGGTGATCGGTGATGAAGTGGTGGAAAAAGACACGCCGATCTACAAGATTTGTACCAGTGAGCTTTGGGACGTTGTGATTCCCATGGAGAAGGAACAGGCACTTGCTTTGGAAGAAAAAGGCTACGTCAAGGTACGCTTTCAGAAAAACCAGTATGAATCCTGGGCAAATACCAAGGCGGTTTACGGTAATGACGGAAACACTTATCTCAAGCTAAGCTTTAACAATTCCATGGTAACCTTTGTATCGGATCGCTTTTTGGAAGTGCAATTGATTCTTGAAGAGGAAACGGGATTGAAGATCCCGCTCACTGCCATCGTGGAAAAGGAGTTTTTCCTTTTAGAGGAGCCTTATCTGATCGATGAAGGTCAAAAGGGTAAGCGAACCGTCATCCGTCAGTGCTATCTCGAAGACGGAACCATCTCAACGGAAAGAGTGACCGTAGGCATCTATAGCTATGACGAGGAGTCCAAAAAGTATTACGTGGATGCGACAATGCTAAACACGGGAGACATTCTTCATCAGCTTGACAATCAAACGACGGACGTGGTTCGCGAGCGCGCGACACTGATTGGAGTTTACAACATCAATAAGGGTTATGCCGACTTCCGTGAAATCAGTATCCTGTACCAGAACGAAGAATATGCCATCGTAAAATCTGATACCGAATATGGCCTTAAAGTTTATGATTATATCGTTCTAAATGCGGATTCCGTCAAGGACCAGCAGTTTATTAACAAGTGACGATGGAACGTGGAAGGCCTCCCGTCCGGCGCCAGTCCTTCTCTTGGAACGGCACGGACGTCACTAAGCTCACCAGCCGTCCTCATGGAGTGGCCGATTTGTCGGCAAACTCGGAGCTGACGCTCCTCAAACATGCCTCGAAATCGGCCATTCGGCCAACTGGTTCTCTAAGTGCCGCCGGCTAATTGTTCCACGAGAAGGACTGGCGCCGGACGGAGGCCTTACGAACACGTCGACGTAATAATTTTGTGATTGGATGATATTTGCGTATGATTAAGGATAATCTTGAAAAAGTTAGGGGAAACATATTCCATGCCTGCGAGAGGGCAGGGAGAAAAGCGGAAGACGTGACTTTGATCGCGGTGAGCAAGACAAAGCCTCTGGAGGATTTGAGGGAGGCATATGAGGCTGGCGCCAGGGATTTCGGGGAGAATAAGGTACAGGAGTTGGTTGATAAGATCCCGGAAATGCCGACGGACGTAAGATGGCACATGATTGGACATTTGCAACGGAATAAGGTGAAGTATATCGTTGACAAGGTATACATGATCCACGGCGTTGATTCACTGAGACTTGCGGAGGAAATCAGCAAGGAAGCAGTAAAGCATGAAGTTGTGGTAAGGATATTGATGGAAGTCAACGTGGCGGAGGAAGAGAGCAAATTCGGAATTACCGTGGCAGACGCGCCAAAGTTAGCGGAAGAAATTGCCAAATTACCCGGAGTTTCCTTACAGGGATTGATGACAATTGCCCCATACGTTGAAAATCCTGAGGAAAATCGTGAAATTTTTGCAAAACTTAGACAATTGGCTGTTGACATATCAAGGAAAAACATCGATAATATTAGTATGAATGTGCTTTCCATGGGAATGACCGGAGATTACCAGGTTGCCATTGAGGAAGGCGCCACCTGCGTAAGGGTTGGTACTGGAATTTTTGGAGAGCGCAATTATCAAATTTAACTTATCGGTTTTAATGGAAACCAGGTAAAGGAGTATTTGTCATGGGGGTAATGGATAAGTTCTTGAACTACATGAAACTGAATGATAATGAGGATGATTATTATGAAAATGATTTTCTAGATGATGACGAGCAGGAAGAGCCCGTCGCACCGAAGAAATCCTTTACGCCTAAGGCGCCTGTCGCTGATGATGATTACGAGGAAGAGCCCAGAAGACCCATCGTGCAGCGCCCCGTGATCACCCCGAACAAGGTTACGCCGATGCGTTCCAGCGCAAAGAAGGCTTCCGCCGGCGGTATGGAAGTTTGCGTGATCAAACCTCAGAATTTTGAGGATGCACGTGAGATCACGGAAACCCTCTTGAAAAACAGAACGATCGTAATGAATCTGGAAGGACTTGACGTTGACATTGCGCAGAGAATTTTAGATTTCACTTCAGGTTCCTGCTATGCGATCAATGGTAACCTTCAGAAGATTTCCATGTATATCTTCATCATCACGCCTGCTAGCGTTGACATTTCGGGAGATTTTCAGAGCATCTTAGGCGGCTTCGATTCTTCCACGTTGAACACTGTTCTGTAAGGCGTGGGACAACTATAATAAGCGAAAGATCAAAGCTTCCCGACTACCGCGGGGAGCTTTCTTTTTAGGGAGGACAAAGGATTGGCACAGAGATTAAACGTAACTTTTAACCGTAAGCCCTGTTACGACATTGTGTTTTCAACGGGCTGGAAGGAATTGACAGAAGAACTGCGAGAGTTAGACTTGGCTGAAAGAAAAATATGCATTTGCACGGATTCCAACGTGGATGCGCTGTACGGCGAAGCCGTGCTAAAGCTAGTTGCTGATTGTTGCAAAAAGGTAGTAAAATTTGTATTTCCGGCCGGCGAGGAACACAAAAATCTTGACACCGTAAAGGATGCATATCGTTTCCTCATAGAGGAGCATTTTGACCGAAAGGACGTGTTGATCGCTCTTGGCGGTGGCGTGACCGGTGACCTAACGGGCTACGTGGCGGCAACCTATCTTAGGGGAATCGATTTTATCCAGGTTCCTACGACCCTTTTGGCTCAGGCAGACAGCTCCATTGGCGGCAAGACCGGCGTGGATTTTGAAGGATATAAGAACATGGTAGGCGCTTTTAAGATGCCTCGTTTGGTCTACATGAATTTTGAAACCTTAAAAACTTTGGATGACCGTCAGTTTTTCTCCGGATTTGCTGAGATCATGAAACATGGACTGATCAAGGACGCGGAATTCTATGAATGGCTAATCGAGAATATGTATGAAATTTGCGAGCGCGACCTCGACGTTCTTTCCGAGATGCTGATGAAAAGCTGCGTCGTAAAAAAGCTTGTGGTGGAAAAGGATCCCACGGAGCAAGGGGAAAGAGCGCTTTTGAATCTTGGTCATACCATCGGCCATGCGATCGAAAAAGCAAAGAACTTTGAATTATTTCACGGCGAATGCGTTGCTCTTGGAACGGTCGCAGCTGCTTACGTATCCTGGAAAAAGGAACTTCTTTCCATGGAAGAGTTTTATGAAATACGTGACATGTTCGTTCCTTTTTATCTTCCGATCACCGTGGAAGGCATTGATCCCGAAGAAATTCTGAAGCTCACAAAATCAGACAAGAAAAAGGATGGCTACTCAATCCGCTTCATCTTGCTCAAAAAGATCGGCAAGGCCGTGATCGATACAACAGTCACGGATGAAGAGATCCTTAACGCCATCAAAGAAATCTATTTTGACGAAGAGGCAAATGACTAATGGATAAATATCGTAAAAAAAAGTTTGCGTGGATCGCAATGGATGCCGCAATCGCACTGGTTTTGATCCTTTTGGATCAATGGACGAAAAGAATGGTCGTGGCGAAGTTAAAAGGGAATGCGGCATACGTTTTAATCAAGGACGTGTTTGAATTTGATTACGTGGAAAACAGAGGCTCGGCATTTGGAATGTTTCAAAACCAAAAGGTCTTTTTGCTCTTGGTAGGCGTTTTGTTTTTGGGGCTTATGATTTATCTGGTGGTGAAAACGCCGGCCCGGAAACGCTTTTTGCCCATCCATTTGATTGCCTCCTGTATTGTGGCCGGAGGCGCGGGAAACATGATCGACCGTTTTGTACTCGGTTACGTGGTGGATTTCTTTTCCTTTGTGCTGATCCATTATCCCGTGTTCAACGTGGCTGACGTTTATATTGTTGTTGCAACGATCACTATGGCAATCTTTTTGATTTTCATCTATAAAGAAGAGGAACTCTCGTTCCTTTGGAAGAAAAAGAAAGCGGAAGAGAATTAATGGAAGAATTGGAATTACTGATTCCGGAAGAATATGAGGACGTTCGTCTTGATAAATGCGTCAGCGAGCTGATGGGGGACAAGCTTTCCAGGTCTGCCGTTCAAAAGATGATCAAAAACGGCGAGCTTACCGTAAACGGAAAACTCCAGAAGACGAGCTATTGCGTGAAGGCAGACGATCAAGTGGCGTTTACGCTTCCGGATCCCGTGGAATATGAGGTAAAGGCTGAAAACGTTCCATTGACCATTCTATATGAGGATGAGGATCTTTTGATCGTGGATAAGCCCAAGGGAATGGTGGTGCATCCTGCTGCCGGGCACTATGAGGGAACGCTCGTCAATGCCTTGGCCTATTATTGCAAAGGAAAACTGTCAGGCATTAACGGAGTGCTGAGGCCTGGCATTGTGCACAGAATCGACAAGGATACCAGCGGTTCCCTTGTCGTATGCAAAAATGACGCTGCGCACAAAGGTCTGGCAAAACAGTTTCAGGTACATTCCATTACCAGGAAATATTATTGCATCTGCTTTGGGGATTTTAAGGAGGAGTCCGGAACGGTCAACCGTCCCATTGGAAGAAATTCCGTTGACCGAAAGAAAATGTGCATCCGTGAAGACGGGAAAAAGGCGGTCACTCATTATAAGGTCTTAGAACGGTTTGGTAAATATACGTATCTGGAATGCTCCCTGGAAACTGGAAGAACCCATCAGATCCGCGTACATCTTGCAAGCATAGGACATCCCATCTTGGGCGATCTGGTCTACGGAAAACAGGATTATAAGGGCATGGGCCAAATCCTTCACGCAGGCGTATTGGGTTTCCAACATCCCATTACGGGAAAGTATTTGGAGGTCAACAGCGAGCTCCCGGAATACTTCCAGGAAATATTAAGCAAATTTCGTGCATAGTTTCGAGAAAAACACTTGTTAAATTGTTTGAAATTTTATATAATTAGATTAAAGATTTGAGAAAAATTATAAAAATTGTTCGAACCAGAAAGGCAGGTGCGTATTATGAATACGGTCATTACCATCGGAAGACAGTTTGGATCCGCCGGCAGGGAAATTGGCGAAAAAGTTGCTGAATATTTTGGCATTCAATGTTATGACAAGGAACTGCTTACGCGAGCGGCAAAGGAAAGTGGCTTTTGTGAGGAAATGATCCAGAATCACGATGAGAGACCTACAAACTCCTTCCTTTATAATCTTGTTATGGATACGTATTCCTTTGGTTACAATGCTTCTTCATTTGTTGACATGCCAATCAGCCATAAGGTTTTTCTTGCACAGTTTGACACAATCAAGAAGATCGCCAGCGAAGGTCCCTGCGTGATCGTTGGAAGATGTGCGGATTACGCGCTTGCCGATTATGAGAATTGTATTCATCTGTTTATTTATGCTGACGAAGAAACCCGCACAAAACGCGTGATGGAGAAGTATAATCTTAGCGAATATAAGGCGCAGGAGATGATTAATAAGAAGGATAAACAGCGCCAAAGTTATTATAATTATTATTCCTCAAAGAAATGGGGCCGCGCTGACAGCTATGACCTTTGCATCAACAGCAGCATTCTTGGCGTAGATGGAACCGTAAAGTTAATCGTTCAGTACGTGGAAGATTTTGAGAAGAGAAATGCCGCTCAATAAGGTTTGAAAGAAAATTTTCTTTAAAATAAAAGAAAAATATTGACGAACAGGCACCTATATGCTATGATACTACAGTATGCCGCATAACTAGGTAAAAGTGCGCGATCGCGCCACCAAAGTTAGCGAGTTTTTAGCGTAAGGAGGTGCCTTTTTTATGTACGCAATCATTGCAACTGGTGGTAAGCAGTATAAGGTTTCTGAAGGCGACGTGATCAAAGTTGAGAAGATCGAAGCTGAAGCAGGCAATACTGTTACTTTCGATCAGGTAATTGCCGTTAGTGATGATACCCTGAAGGTTGGCAACGACGTTGCAAACGCAACCGTTTCCGCAACCGTAGTTGAGCAGGGCAGATATCGTAAGGTTATTGTATACAAGTACAAGAGAAAATCTGGATATCATAAGAAGAACGGTCACAGACAGTACTTTACCCAGGTAAAGATCGACAAGATCAATCTGTAATATGACTAAAATCGTAATTCAAAAGTCTAAAGACGGTTCCTATCAGGGATTCTACTGTATGGGACATGCAGAATACGCCAAGAATCAAGATGGAGACGTGCTCTGTGCTGCAATTTCCACGCTGACGACGTGTACGATTAATGCGCTGGAGAGGTTAGGCGGTGAAACGCTTAGTTATGCGGTGAATGAAGAGACGGGATTCCTAAAATGTGATTTCAAATCGGTTCTGCAGGAAAAATCCACGTTCCTTGTTGACGCCATGGTATTTTCCCTGGAGTCGCTGGCAAAGGAATATGGCAAAAAGTATCTACAAATTCAGTTTGAGGAGGTGTAAAACCATGTTGAGAATAAACCTTCAATTATTCGCTCATAAA
Source organism: Acetatifactor sp. (assembly GCA_024693365.1). Classification (GTDB taxonomy): domain Bacteria; phylum Bacillota; class Clostridia; order Lachnospirales; family Lachnospiraceae; genus Acetatifactor. The sequence goes on from JAILLF010000010.1 coordinate 175,304, forward strand.
AAGGGCGTGGGCTCTACCAAGAACGGCAGAGATTCCGAGTCCAAGAGATTAGGTGCGAAGAGAGCAGACGGACAGTTCGTTAAAGCCGGCAACATTCTCTACAAGCAGCGTGGAACGAAGATCCATCCTGGCGTAAACGTAGGAATCGGCGGCGACGATACCTTGTATGCTTTGGTAGACGGAGTTCTTCGTTTTGAGAGAAAGGGCCGCGACAAGAAGCAGGCTTCCGTTTATCCCAAGGAGGAGCAATAAGATTTTCCCGGGCTTCAAACCAATCGTTTGGAGCCCTTTTACGTTATTAAAGGAGAATTTCCATGTTTGTTGACAGAGCGAGAATTATCGTGAGAAGCGGAAAAGGCGGAGATGGTCACGTATCCTTCCGCAGGGAAAAATACGTTCCGGACGGCGGTCCTGACGGCGGTGACGGCGGCACGGGCGGAGACGTGATCTTTCAGGTTGACAAAGGCCTGAATACTTTAATTGACTTCAGACACGTTAGAAAGTATAAAGCAGGCGACGGTGAGGAAGGCGGCAAGAAGAATTGCCGCGGCAAAGACGGCGCTGACATTGTAATCAAGATTCCTGAAGGAACCGTCATCAAAGAAGCCACAAGCGATAAGGTCATTGTTGACATGTCCGGCGACAATCAGAGAGTGGTTCTGTTAAAAGGAGGAAAGGGCGGCAACGGCAATCAGCATTACGCAACGCCTACGATGCAGGCACCCAAATATGCGCAGCCTGGCCAACCCGCACAGGAATTGGAATTGACATTGGAATTAAAGGTAATTGCTGACGTTGGACTTGTTGGATTTCCGAACGTAGGAAAATCCACGTTGCTTTCCAGAGTGACGAATGCCAGACCGAAGATTGCCAATTATCATTTTACGACGCTGAGTCCCAATCTTGGCGTTGTGGATCTGGAGGGAGCCGGCGGATTTGTCATTGCTGACATTCCCGGATTGATCGAAGGCGCGTCGGAAGGCGTTGGCCTTGGTCATGAATTCCTTCGTCACATTGAGCGCACAAAGGTGATCATTCACGTTGTGGATGCAGCGGGAACGGAAGAGCGTGACCCCATCGCCGACATTTATGCGATCAATAAGGAGTTGGAAGCCTATAATCCCCAGATTGCATCAAGGCCGCAGGTGATTGCAGCCAATAAGATGGATGCCATTTATGATGAGGATCGCGAGAAAGCGCTAAAGGCCATCAAGGATGAATTTGAACCGCAGGGGATCAAAGTGTTTCCCATTTCCGCAGTCAGCGGGGAAGGGCTTCAGGAGCTCTTGTATGAAGTAAATGAAATGCTTCATGGGATTGGCGAGGAAACGACCACGTTTGAGAGGGAATACTTCCCAGAGAGGCTTTCAGAGCTTGAAGGAGAGCCATACACGGTTTCGTATGATAAAGATGAGGACGAGTACGTCGTGGAAGGACCCAGAATTGAGAAGATGTTGGGATATACAAATCTGGACAGCGAAAAAGGGTTCCAATTCTTCCAAAAGTTCTTAAAGGAGAATGGTATCCTGGACGAGCTGGAAAAGCTTGGCATCAAGGACGGCGATACCGTAAGACTTTACGGACTGTCATTTGATTATTATAAGTAGGAGGCACAAGAAGTGACAAGTAAGCAAAGAGCATATTTGAAAAGCCTTGCAAGCAATTTGGATCCCGTTTTTCACGTAGGAAAATCCAGCCTTACGCCTGAGATCACGGAAGCCATTGCAGAGTGCTTTAACAATAATGAGCTGATCAAGGTAGCGGTTTTAAAGAATTGCATGGATGATCCCAGGGAGATTGCGGAATACGTGGCGGACAGAACTCATTCCGAAGTCGTACAGGTAATTGGAAAGCGTTTTGTGTTATATAAGCCGTTTAAGGAGAATCCAAAGATCCTTCTTCCATAACACGTGAGACTGGCAATGGTTCTGCATTTGTTTGATTGGTTAAAGGAGTGATACCATGGCAAAAATCGGCATTCTGGGTGGTTCTTTTCATCCGTTTCATAATGGTCATTTAGCCTTAGGACAATATTGCCTGGATAAAAAACTGGTCAGTGAGGTTTGGTTTATTCCTACTGGCGTTTCCTATCTAAAATCAGGTCAAAAAATGCTTTCAGGAGAAGAACGATTGCGTCTTGTGAACCTTGCAATTAAGGAACGGCCTAAAATGAAAGCGTTGGATATCGAGATCCGCCGTCCGGGAAACACATACACGGTGGATACCTTTCGTGAACTGCGAAAGGAATACCCGCAGCATGAGTTTTATTATATTATTGGTGCGGACTGTCTTTTTAGTATGGAGGATTGGTATCATGCGGAAGAATTGTTTCATGTCTGTAATCTTTTGGTCGCAAGACGTGATGGTAAGAGCCGCAGTGAAATGAGAAATAAGGCGAGAGAATTAAAGAACCGGTTTCATGCCAACGTTCACTTATTGGAATTCCGGGAGATGGAAATTTCATCTACCATAATCCGCCAAAGGATTAAGGAAGAAAAAAGCATTAGTGACCTGGTGCCGGTTGAACTCGCGAAAGAGATTAAGAAAAAAGGATATTTTAAGGAATAATTATGGCAAAAAAAGAGGATGATCTCTTTAAGAAGTTAACAAAAGCCATGGAGGAGACTCAGTCAGGAAAACGTTTTCAACATACGATCGGCGTCTCATATACGGCTGCCGCGATGGCGATGAGGTTTGGAACTGACGTGGACTTGGCAAGGCTGGCCGGGCTCCTGCACGATTGCGCAAAGAATCTGGAGGACGAAAAGCTTCTTAAAATCTGTGAAAGAAATGCATTACCCGTATCAGATATTGAAAGTAGAAATCCATATTTATTACATGGTAAGGTTGGAGCGTATCTGGCAAAGGAAAAATATGAAGTTACGGATGATGACGTGCTGAATGCCATAAGCTGGCATACCACGGGAAGACCTTGCATGTCGGATTTGGAAAAGATTATATTTATAGCAGATTATATAGAGCCCAACCGGAAAAATGCTCCGAATTTGCAGGAGGTACGAAGACTGGCTTTTGAGGATTTGGATAAAGCCATGATCCGGATTTTGAAAGATACCATGGATTACTTAGAAGGCGGCGAGCGTGAGATTGATCCCATGACGCTGAAGACTTATGAATATTATTCTAAACAATAAAGGAGGAAGCATGGAACAGACTTCGATACAAATGGCTAATTTGGCAATTCAGGCGCTTGAGGATAAAAAGGCGGAAGACGTAAAGGTGATCGACATCAGCGAAGTCAGCGTCATTGCAGATTATTTTCTGATTGCAGGCGGCACTAACCCGAATCAGATCCGAGCAATGTGTGACAACGTTCAGGAGGTTTTGGGACGCGCAGGCTTTGAATGCAGACAAATTGAAGGATATGAAACCGCCAATTGGGTATTGATGGATTTTGGCGACGTGATCGTTCATATCTTCGATAAAGAGAATCGTCTCTTGTTTGATCTCGAGAGAATCTGGCGCGACGGTAAGATCATGGAAGCAAAGGATCTGAAATAAAGTACCCAAAACGGAAGAATGTCAAAGAAAAGGAATTACAACCAAAAAGTTCGGAAATAAAGAACTGAAATTAAAAATGCAAATAAAAAAGGAGTCCGGGAAATCCCGAGCTCCTTTTCCTTTTCTTACCATTTATTTCTTTCCTTGGACAGTCGCATATAAAAACTGAACAGATAGATTCCGCACAGTCCAACGATGATATAAATGATTCTGGAGAACCAAGACATATCACCAAACAAAAATGCAACCAGGTCAAAACGGAAAATACCGATAAGCGCCCAGTTTAGTGCACCAACAATGGCAACCGTCAGGGCAGTAGCGTCCAAAAACTTATTTTCCATCGCTCCTCGTTTCCGCGCTTCCTTTCAGCGCCAAATAAATGTGATGCAAAGCGTGTTCGCTAAGCAATATCAGTATGGACGCGAAAGGAAAAAATTATACGGAAACAATGCGATTCAATCAATTTAACGGTAGAAACGGAATACGCCAAATACCTTTCCCATGATCTTGCAGTCATCAACGATGATGGGATCCATGGAATCATTTTCCGGCTGTAGTCTAATATGTCCTTTTTCTTTATAAAACGTCTTTACGGTTGCAGAATCATCGATGAGTGCAACAACAATCTCACCATTTCTCGCCGTATCACAGCAATGAACTAATATGCGGTCCCCGTCAAAAATGCCAACGTTGATCATGGAATCACCGCGAACGTTCAACATAAAGGAATCACCGCGCGGAACGCGATCCGCCGGGACGGGGAAGTAATCCTGAATGTTTTCCTCTGCCAAGATCGGCTGTCCGGCTGCAACGTTACCTACAACGGGAATGCTAACCATTTCCGTGCGGACCATCTGGAAGCTGTCGTCACAGATCTCAATGGCACGGGGCTTTGTGGGATCCCTGCGGATGTAACCGTTTTTCTCAAGCGTCTCCAAATGAGAGTGAACGGAAGAAGTGGATTTTAAGTTTACGGTTTCGCATATTTCGCGTACGGTAGGCGGGTATCCTTTTTTTAGAATTTCATCCTTAATATAATTCAAAATTTCAGATTGCTTGTTCGTAATCTTTCCATATCCCATTTCATTTTCCTCCCATATGGACAGCTTTCAGGAACTGTTTACGAAGTTATTATAACACGTATGTTTTGAAAAAGCAAACATATATTCCCGAAATTATGTTCGATTTTTGTATTGACAAAAGAATGTATGTTCGATATAATGCAAATATAGAGAACAACTGTTCGATTTATTCGCCAATGGCGAGAGGAGAATGAGAAATGAAACAGAATCAGAATTTATCATATGAAGAAAGAAGAAAGGAGATCTTTAGGAATCAACGGGCGCGTAAGATTCGCAGGCAAAGAATGCACGTGGCATTTAGCTTTGTTGTTGCGGCAATCTCTTTTGTGGCAGTATTTTTTATCTTTTCCGCAAGCAGTAAGGCAGAATCCAAGGATCAGAAATATAAATATTATACCAGCATTAGCGTAGAATATGGCGATACGCTTTGGTCAATTGCAAGCGATTACATGGATGAAGAATTTTACGATCGTTTATCTTACGTTCAGGAAGTAAAAAGCATCAATCACATCCATGATGAAAATGATATCATAGCCGGAAAGATGCTAATTGTTCCCTATTATTCAACTAAATACGTTTCTGATTGAGTATCTGACGGGGCATCGGTAAAGGGTTGCCATCCTTGCAGGTTTCCGCTTTGAATCGCCGTAAACATGCGATTTTTAACGCCTGGATTTTCTTGATTTAACTGTTTTAGCAAATCTTTAACGTATTGTCTTTTCGTATATCCGTCAGTCGGACATGCACTTTTTACTACCGGAACGTTATTTTTATTTACAAAACCGATTACGTCAGCTTCATTCAAGTATGCCAAAGGTCTGATCACGGTTAAGTCCATTCGATCCAAGTAGGTAACCGGCGCAAACGTGTGGAAGCGTCCTTCAAAAATGAGCGACATCATCATTGTTTCCACAATGTCGTCCTTATGATGGGCATACGCGATTTTATTGCATCCCAATTCCTTGGCGATGGTATTTAATGCGCCCTTTCTCATTTTGGCGCATAAAGAGCATGGATTGGTTTCTTTACGGTCCTCAAATATAATTTTGGCAATCTCTGTCGGTACAATCCGGTATTCAATTTTTCTTTTCTCACATAATTCCACGATTTTATCTAAATTCACGTTATGAAAGCCTAAATCAACGGTAATGGCGCAAATTTCAAATTTTTTGGGATAAAAGAAGCGGAGAGAATGCAACGCTTCCAATAACGTTAAACTGTCTTTTCCGCCAGATATGCCAATGGCAATCTTGTCTCCGTCTTCGATCATGTGATAGTCATCAACGGCTTTTCTAACGCGACTAAGCAATTGTTGTAATTTCATGGCATCTGGTCCTTTCTTCTTATTTGCTCTATTTTATCTTATTTTCTCACGCCTAACAATACGTGATTCTTAGAAATTTACTGAAATTTACTTAATTTTTTTATATTACTTGTTTAATTCAGTAATTCGATGTATGATAATTTATAGATGCGTTAAGACCTTTTGCGGGGTGGGAGAGTATGAAGAAATGGAATTGGAATAACAAGTACATAGGATGGGGCATAACCGCATTTCTTGTGATTACAGCCAGCCTGGGAGTATATTATCTTATGTTTCATTCTTCCAGGCTTTTTGAGAACATAAGCCGAATTTTTAATATCCTAATGCCGGTAATGTTTGGTTTGATCATTGCGTATCTGTTAACTCCTGTATTGGACTATTTCGAAATCCGCATTTTTACGCCTTTGTGTGATAAGGTGAAATGGAAGAAATCAGCCGGAAGAAGCGGAATCATTCGCATCTTTTGCATTCTTCTTACGTTAGCATTATTCTTTGCGTTGATCTATGAATTATTCTATATGTTGATTTCTCAAATTGTACCAAGTGTAATCAACATAGCCAATAATTTTGACACTTACGTGGAAAACGTTACAAAATGGCTGAATAAACTGTTGGAAGATAATCCAATGCTGCGTGAAAATGCAAATCTGATTATCGAAAGATATTCGACGGAATTGAATGATTGGTTCAATACAAACGTACTTGCAAAAACCACGGACATCCTCAAAGCTGTTTCTTTAAGCGTTCTTGGAAGCATCAAAGTACTTTGGAATTTAATCATAGGAATCATCATTTCCGTTTACGTTATGATCAACAAGGAAAAATTTGCCGGACAATTCAAGAAAATTGTTTTTGCAACGCATGACGTAAACAATGCCAATATTATCATTAACAACGTGAAGTTTACCCACAGAACCTTTGGCGGATTTATCGGTGGGAAAGTACTGGATTCCATCATCATTGGTTTGCTTTGTTTTATTGGCACGACAATCATGAAAATGCCATATGCAACGTTGATCAGTTTGATCATAGGGGTGACAAACGTAATTCCTTTCTTTGGACCGTACTTGGGTGCGATTCCTTCCATTTTCCTTATTTTTGTCGTAGATCCCATGCATCCCTTAAATTGCGTATATTTTGCAATATTTATTTTGATATTACAGCAATTTGACGGTAATTTCCTTGGACCGTTGATTTTAGGAGACTCAACTGGATTGTCCGGTTTCTGGGTGATTTTCTCCATTACGTTTTTTGGAGGACTATGGGGAATTGTCGGAATGATCATTGGCGTACCATTATTTGCCGTTATCTATGCCGCCATCAAGTCTGTCATAGAAATGAAGCTTCGAAAAAAAGAACTGCCAACGGATTCCGAGCTATACACCTATGTCTGCGCCATTGATGACAAAGGCATGCATACTTACGTACCTGAAGGAAAACAAAATACAAAACACAAAGAAGTTTATCAATTTGGTCAGCAATTTATCAGCGATTCATCAGAAGTCATTACCGGTGATTTCATGACGAAACATACCATTAGAAAAACTGAAAAGAAATCTGATAAAAAGAAAACCGTACAGGGATCAATTCATGATTCCCAAAAAGATGATTCTAAAAATGTCTAATCATAATTGATTTGACTATGCCTGAACGCTAATCCTGAAGGAAGAGCGTTTTTGGTCCAAACGTAACTCTTCGGAAAATGCTGATTTTCCGAAGAGAACAATAAGGATTTTAGCCCTGAGAGTACTTATAATCAATCATCAGCCGCATCTGGAGCATTTTTTCATGAAAGAAAAAAAATCAAATACACAAACTTTATATGAACTTGTAGATTGTCTTCCTGAGTTTTGCAAAGGTTATTTGATTGTCAGAGCAAACGACAGGGGGATAAATACTAGAATTGGATATGCAAGAAATCTGAAAACGTTTTTTGAGTATGTGATTAAAAACATACCTGTTTTCATTGGTAAATCAGTAAAAGACGTGACACCCGTGGACATGGGCAAATTAACCGTTGAAGATATTGATCTATTTATAGGAATATATTCTGAAAGTCATGAAAAACCCACCATAGCACGCATGAAATCATCTATTTCATCCATGTATAATTATTTGGCGAATACTTTGCGTGCAATTTCCTATAATCCTGTATTGGGCGTTCAGCGCGTTGACGTGCCCAAGAAGGATTACGTTGTATACTTAAACCTTCAGGAACAGGAAAAATTACTAAATACAATTATTTATGGTACGGGACTTACGGAACGCGAAAAATCTTTACACAGTCGATACGTTAAACGTGACTTGGCCATGGTATTTTTGCTTTTGGATACGGGACTTCGTGCTGCGGAGCTTCAAGGCGCCGACAACCGTGACGTTGACCTGTCAGAATGCAGCATCATTGTTACCAGAAAAGGCGGATCCATTAATAAAGTTTATTTTTCCGATGAAGCTGCGGAATACTTAAGGGATTATTTGCAGGAAAAAGAACAAAATCTTGCCATGTATAATGGACCTGCGGATCCACTGATCATTTCGGAAAAAGGTACAAGACTTACGGTACGGCAATATGAAAATATTGTTCCAAAATACGTAAATGCCGCGCTGCCTGAGCGTTATGGCACGATCAATTGCCATAAATTGAGATCCAGCTTTGCCATGGAATTCTACATGCGAGATCCCAAGGACGGCGGTCATGACATCTTGGCCTTGCAAAACCGCATGAATCATAAACGCCTGGAAACCACGAACATCTATGCCAAGGCGGCCAATAACGTATCGAAGGAAACCCGGAATTGGCGAAAAAGCACGCAATGACGATCCCAATAAAACAATAATAATAGAAACCTTATATAAACCATAATAAAACCCTAATAAAACCCAAATAAGAATAGAATCCCGGAGAATGAAATAATATCTCCGGGATTCATTTATGCTATACTTGATTCTGTAATAGATAGCTAATCTCTTTTATCGCTACGCTTACTTCTCTTCCACTGCAGGTGCTTCGCTGGCTTTTGCAGCCTTTCCGCCAAGGAAACCTGCCAGAACGGCACTCAGATCAACGCCGGTGGATTCCTTCATGCCGTCAGTAACCTGAACAACGGTGCCCATGATGTCCTTAACGAGCTTTGCAGAATTTCCGTCACCGTACATCGTGATCTTGTCAACCTGGCTCAGAGGCTCAGCGGCATTTCTAACAACGTCAGGCAATGCCTTGAAGTACATGTCGAGAACGGCTGCCTCGCCCATCTTCTGCATTGCGATTGCCTTTTTCTCGATACCTTCTGCTTCTGCAACAGCTTTTGCACGAATTGCTTCTGCTTCTGCAAGACCCTTTGCGCGGATACCTTCTGCTTCCTGCTCCATGGTATACTTCTGAGCATCTGCGGTAGCCTTCTTTGCTTCTGCTTCCTTTTCCTTTTCGAACTTCTCAGCTTCTGCTCTCTTCTGACGCTCAAACAATTGTGCTTCAGAATTTCTCTGAATCTCATAGAGCTGTGCGTCTGCTTGCTGCTGACGGGCAAACTTCTCAGCTTCTGCTTTCTTCTTAACTTCTGCGTCAAGAGCCTGCTCCATAACCTCAGCCTCTTTTTGCTTCAAGAGAATTTCCTTCTCCTGACGAGCAATGTTAGCGTCTGCGGTCGTGATCTCGACGGTCTTACGCTCTGTCTCCTGCTGGATCTGATATGCAGCGTCTGCGATAGCCTTCTTGGTATCAGCGGATTTCTGCAGTTCAGCCTTCGTAATTGCAAGTTCATTTTCCTTTTGCGCAATCAGGGTATCAGCACTGATCTTAGCTTCCTGAGCTTCTCTCTCAGCATTTGCCTGAACGATGGATTTCTCCTTTTCAGCTCTTGCCTTTGCATTGGCGATCTCCAGATCGGAGGTAACCTGTGCATCATTAGCTTCCTTGCGGGCCATTGCCTGAGCCTTTGCGATTTCCTTCTCGCTTTCAGCACGGGAGATGGCTGCATTCTTTTGAATCTTTACAATGTTATCAACACCGAGGTTTTCAATAACGCCGTTTCCGTCAACGAAATTCTGAACGTTGAAGGATACGATGTCAAGACCCATGGCTGCCAGGTCAGGCTCTGCATTCTCTTTCACGAGAGTCGCAAATTTCTGACGATCGGAAACCATTTCCTCCAATGCCATCTTACCAACGATTTCACGAACGTTACCTTCCAGAACCTCTCTTGCAACTCTTGCAATGTAATCAGGCTTCTTATTCAGGAAGTTCTGAGCTGCAAGCCAAAGCTTCTCGTTATTATCGCTGATCTTAACGTTTACGGTTGCGTCTACGTTAATGTTGATGTAATCAGCTGTAGGAACGGCATTACTGGTTTTTACGTCAATTGGAATCAACTGCAGGTTCAGTTCGTCTTTTCTTTCAAGGAAAGGAAACTTAACTCCGGCTTTACCGATCAGAACCTTGGGCTTTTTCCTAAGACCTGAGATGATCATTGCAGTATCAGGTGATGCTTTAACGTAACCTGACGCAATGAGAAATAATAATAGAACAATGACAATGGCAACAATGACGAGTGGTGCAACGATGTAATCTGGCATTTCAAATCTCCTCCTTTTTGTTAAAAAAATTAGTGAATAAGCTCAATGAAATTTTTTGCACGTCATTATTTCATTTGAAAAAATTATATCATGCAGTTTCCATTAAGGAAAGAATTATTTCAGCACGATATTAGTTCTTAACGTTCGCTGCAATGCACTTTCCCGAAGATTTTTCTGAATCCAGTACTGCCTTAAGTTTTTTACTGAATCCAGTGCTACCTTAAAATTTCTTCCGAATCCAGTACTACCGTAAATGGTCCGTCATTCAATAAGGAAACTTTCATGTCGGCGCCAAATCTTCCCGTTTGGACTCTGTCTTCCCCCATGATCTCTTTGCATGCCTTTACCATATAATCATATAATGGCTCGGCGATCATCTGCGGAGCGGCATTTGTAAAAGAAGGACGGTTTCCTTTTCTGCAATCCGCGTACAACGTAAATTGCGAAATTAAAAGTACGCTCCCGCCAACGGAATCCAGATTCAAATTGGTTTTTCCTTCTGCGTCTTCAAAGATGCGAAGACCCAATAGTTTCTTTATCATTTTGTCTGCGATTTCTTTTGTGTCATCAAGAGTAATGCCGATCAATACCAGAAATCCTTTTCCTATGTTTCCAACGATTTCGCCATTCACTTTTACGCTGGCTTCGGAAACTCTTTGAACTGCCAATCTCATTTTGTACTCTTCTCCCATCGTTCGTCATTAATTCTTACGTATCCTTAGTCCCTGACAGAAGGCAAAGGCTGCAAGCTGCGCCCGGGAGCTAAAGGGTGCGCCTTCCTTGATCATGTGAAGCAAATCATCCGCATCATAAAAGGCAGCCTTGATCTGTTCGTTTTCAGAACAGTTTTCAAAACAAAGTGACCCTTCCACTTCGACATACGCAAAATAAGTCGTCACGTCCGAGATTGCCACGGCAGCAAAGGAAGGCGGCAAAATGGCTTTAATCTCTTTAACGTGAAGACCGGTTTCTTCATAAAGTTCACGGCGGATACAATCCTCGATCGACTCGTTTTCCTCGATCATTCCGGCACAAAGATTATAAATTTCCCTATTAACGCCCATGCGGAATTCTTTTAACAAGAGGAATTTTTGATTCATCGTTGCAACAATGGATACGCCGCTTGGCCGTTTCCCCAAATCGCTCACGTCTTTAAGATCCTGGCGGCTTACAATCTCATAGTTCTTCTCCCGTCCGGCTTTATTCAAGTATTTCAACTCATAATTCTTTAAGTATTTTCCGTCTTTCACTTTTTGAAGTGAGATCAATTCCATGAAAACATCATCCTCGATTCATGTTATGCCTATAAATGGTTTTGATTACTGATTTTTATTCTTGGGAAGTGGATACTTATATTTCTTTGCCTGTTCCAAAAGCGGAGGAACGGTCTTCATGCGAGTAATCTCCATCAAGCCAAGCTTAGTGATGTCAACAACGCATGATTTTACGCGATCTCTTACGAGATGGTGTTGCATCTCCTTAAGCAGAGCTTCCTGATCCTCCGGATTTGTCATATTGATAAAATCAACCAGGATCATGCCAGAAAGATTCCGCAGTCTAATCTGAAAGGCAATCTCTACGGCTGCCTCCATGTTGATCGCGCGATAATAATCCTGTTCTCCCTTGTGTGCTTCAAATTTGCCCGAATTGACGTCGATTACCGTCAAGGCTTCCGTAGGCTCTATGATTAGATAAGCGCCTGATTTGAGCCATACGCGCGTGCTAAGAGCCCCTTCGATCTTTGTCGCAAGGCTGTACAACTTTTCCAAGGGATAATTTCTGTCTTCATATAGACGGATCTGTTTTTCTTTGGGAATAATATCGGATTCCTTCATATCTTCATATAATTCAGGATCATCCGTAACAATCTCCTGATATTCTTCCGGAAGAACGAAATGATTGATCGCGTCCTGCCAGGGACTGGGGGGCGTTTTAATGCAGGTAAAAACGCTGCGATAAAAGGCATTTTTGAGTAGCTGATAAAACTCTTGTATTAACCCTTCCAGCGCTCCGCGAAGCACTTCCGAAGGAACGTCCCGGCATTCCGTCCGGATGATCAGTCCAACGGGCGGAAAACGATCGATGTAAGGCAAGGATTCTTCAACCCAGGTCCAAGGCAATAAATTTCCATTTTCATCAAAATATTTTCCGACGCAGATTTCTTCACGGATTTCGTTTTTTCTTTGTGCGGGAAGCTTTGTTGAAAAGTTTGTTTTATTCGAACCAAGCGCAAGCACAAAAAAACGATTTGACAAGGATATCTTGGTCGTAACGGCAGGCTGTTTCGTCTTCTGGGCCTCACGTATTCCCTGAACAAGGATCAGATCTCCTTGTCTGGGCTGACGGTTTTTATGAACGTCTCTTTGCGTATCAGATAAATAAAATGGCGTTTGCATTTGTGAACCGGGTAGAAAACACACGAGCCCTTTTTCAATTTCGGCAAAGCATGCATTTAAATCCTTTACGACGTCACGTATCCTCGCTACGTAAATGCCACCCGTGATCTTTTCTTTTTCTCCCTGAAAGGATGCCGCCATCATTTTATTATCCTGAAGTAAAACAGCGCACCGCCTTTCATTTATTTTGGTAAAAATGAGTTTCCCGTTCATGTTACAAAATTTCCTTTGATCAATTCTTATATTTCATGGTAAAAATCAAAAAACAGAACCAACTTCATCCATGGGAATCAGATCTCCCGGATCTTCTTCCGATGCATTGATCCTGGCATAAACGTCCAGTCTCGTAATCTTAAGCGCATTTTCGGACAGAGCTTCCCCGCGTTCCTGCAAAAGTGCTTCCAACACCTGGAAAGGCTTTACGTTATCTCCGCTGGAGGCATCTAAAGTCATCGTAAGAAATTTACCCGCATCATTCCAAGCGAAATCATAAATGCCCTTGCGCAGGTCCACTTCCCGCGGCCCCTTTTTCCCTTCCTTCACGTAAGGAATGGATTCTTTTGCAAGAAATGCATCCAAACGAGCGTGAACGCTCTCAGAATATTCCAGAAAAATACTTGGAACGCGGCCTTCAAAAAATTCAACCTTATATTTTGCAGCCGCAACGCTGGCCATGGCATTTCCGGCACCTTCCGGCAAAAGCTTTGCACTGACGATCTTGATCTCAGGAACGCTCGCAGCGTTCAGCCTTTCAATGACGTCATCGGACGAAGTTAGGGTTCCCACCTCAACGTCCATGTATTCGCCCAGACTTTCCAAGCCAACGCTGAGTGGTGCCGCAAAGGTTAGAATCTGATGCGGGCTAAATCCCGTCGTGTAGCAAACGTCGATTTGTGCCCTGCGTAGACATTTTTGAAAAAAACGCATGACGTCAAGATGTCCAATGTATTGAATGGCACCGGTCTTTTGAAATTTTATGCGAAGCTTGTAATGATCACTCATGATCCAATGCCCTTTCCTCAAAGCAGATGCCGCCGCCAAATCTTGCCGCGCCGCAGCCCTGACATTTTAATTTACAATTCTCGGAAATCTTCTCTGCCTGTGCCTTGAGCCATTCCCTTTTCAGGAATTCCTTCGTAACGCCGGCGTCAATAAAATCCCAGGGGAAGATTTCGTTCAAGTCGCGTGGCCTGGACGTATAGAATTCCGGCGTAAGGCCGCATTCCTTGATCGTATCAATCCAGGTCTGATGCTTATAGTATTCACTCCAGGCATCATAAAAACAGCCCTTTTGGTAAACCTTTAAGATGACTTCGGCCAATCTTCTGTCACCTCTTGCCAGCACGCCTTCCATAACGCTGGCATCAGCCTCATGCCAGTTATATTTAATACTCTTTTGATTTAACTGTTCAGAGATGCATTTCCTGGTAAAATATGCCTTTTCCACAAACTCATCCTTCGTGCACTGCGGCGCCCACTGGAAGGGCGTAAAAGGCTTTGGCACAAAGAACGAGGTACTGGCAACGATCTGAACGCGTCCATTGACGCGCTTGTCCTTTGGCACGGTATCAAAGAATTCCGCAGCAATCTTATTACAAAGCTCAGCGATTCCGCGGATGTCCTCCTCCGTCTCCGTAGGCTGTCCAAGCATAAAATAAAGCTTAACCCGAGTCCAACCGCCTTCGAAAGCAAGATGAGAGCCCTTAAGGATCACTTCTTCCGTCAACCCCTTATTAATGACGTTGCGAAGTCTTTGGCTGCCAGCCTCAGGCGCAAAGGTTAGGCTGGATTTTTTTACGTCCTGCACCTTGCTCATAACGTCCAGTGAAAACGCGTCAATACGAAGGCTGGGAAGGGAAATGTTTACGTGCCGCTGATTGCATTCTTCAATCAAATAATCGATCAGCTCCGGCAGCTTTGAATAGTCACTGGAGCTCAAGGAACTCAAGGTTAACTCTTCGTGACCCGTGTTATTCAGCATTTCAATCGCATATTCCTTAAGCTTTTCAACATTACGCTCACGCACCGGACGATAGAGCTGTCCCGCCTGGCAGAAACGGCATCCGCGGATGCAACCTCTTTGAATCTCCAAAACGACCCGGTCCTGGGTAATCTTTACGTAAGGAACCACGGGTTTCATGGGATAATACGTATTGGTAAGATCCATCTCGACTTCTTTTAAGATCCGTGCGGGAACGTCTTCATATTTGGGCGTAAAAGCCTTTACGGTGCCATCCTCGTGATAAGTTACTTCATAGAGAGATGGTACGTACATGCCGGGGATCTTTGATGCTTCCCGAAGGAATTTTGCGCGGTCAAAGCCGGCTTTCTTGTGCTTCCGGTACAGGGCAATCAGCTCAGCGTATCGGGTTTCCCCTTCGCCAATATAGAACAAATCAAAAAAATCAGCGATGGGTTCCGGATTATAGGTACAAGGTCCCCCGCCAATCACGATGGGTTGCTCGTTTGTTCTGTCCTTTGACAAAAGCGGTATCTGTGCCAGATCCAGAACCTGTAAAATGTTTGTGTAGCACATCTCATACTGGATCGTGATGCCAAGAAAATCAAAATCCTTAATTGGATCCTGGGATTCCAAGGCAAACAAGGGAATGCAGTCCCTTCTCATGATGGCGTCAAGATCGAGCCAGGGAGAATAAACGCGTTCACACCACACGCCCTCCATCTGGTTAAACATGTCATATAAAATCTGAATGCCGAGATGTGACATGCCTATCTCATATACATCCGGAAAACACATGGCAAATCGCACGTCAACCTGAGTCGGATCCTTAATCACGGAATTATATTCATGCCCAATATAACGGGCAGGCTTTTCAATTTGCATTAAGACGTCGCGGGACAACGCCAAGGAATCATTATACACTCTTGTTTTTCCTCCTGTAAGCCAGCTGCATCTGTTTTAAGTCATCTTTGGAACAAGATAGGTTGGAATATCTGGCTTTCTCATAAATTTCAGCAAGCTCAGGATTCTTTTCCATCGCCGAAAACTCTCTTGCCGTTGTTCTGTAAAGCTCGGACGAGGTTAACTCACTGGCCATGGCTTTCCTGCGGTAAAGCTTTCGTATGCGAACGGTGACCGTATCATTCTGGTCGTCCGTATCTTTCGAAACAACGTTTTCCACGGCAATCTTTTCCCTGACGTCCTTAATTTCTTCCTCTTCTTCCGATACCACGTAAGGATGTTTCGAAAATACCGCAACCAAATGCTTAATAATTTTAATCATGATATGGATCAAAAACACGACAACCACAAGGATTGCCAGTGCAAATATCATCTTTTCCAATATTTTCCAAAAGATGGAGGTATTGGGTGGAGGTAAAAACATATTTTCCACCTGTTCCGATTCCGTACCATCGGATGCAAGATGATATTCCTTATCCCGGAATAATAGTTTGCCCAGAAATCGGAGCACAATCCTTGCGATCTGATTGAACTTATTCAAAACCTTATGGAAAAACTCATCTGAAATGGTAGTGCTGACGATGATCGTTAACGGCAAAATTAAAAGAGACAAATATTTTGTCGCAGCCGACATGCCTGAGAATAAAATCTTTTTGTCCGGCATGTTGGAAGAGGTCTCATCATTAATGCTTGTAAAGTGAACGTATTGATCCACGTAAAATGCCATAAAGTAAGATAACGCGGATAACGTGACGGAAAGATAACTGTAAAAAGGCACGTAAGAATGATTCGTAACGAGTGCGATCGTTGCAAAAATTAAATTCGCCGCCATGGGAAACAACGGATGGATCGGAAAAGTAAAGCTTCCTTTTCTCCGAAAAAACCGGATGGCAGACATTGCCAGATAAAACATGGCAGTCATATAATAATATGACTTAAAATATGCTGATTCCATTGGGAATAAGGCAATAATTCCAAAATATACGACAAATGACGCAAGCATCAAAAGAAAGCTTTGTATCAGTTCTCTGGCGCTGAAAAGTACTACAGGAAAGGTTCCCAGGAGGATCCAACAGATCAGTTCCGAACCGGTCAGGGAATTGATCTCAGGGAAAAAGAGAACAAAGAGGAAGATCGTCCAATGATTTGTCATGGCCGCAAAAAATTCTCTAAGCAGTATGGTTTTGGGTCTGCGCATCTTGTCCTCTCCTTTCACGGGATTTTTATTTTCTGACTGATTTTTTATATGCGGATCATTTTTAGGTTGCCATGCAGCGGGGCTGGTACCTTCTCCGGATGAAAACCACCCGTGTTGGGGTAAAACCAGGAGAAAGCTCCTCCCTGCATCGCGAATTCACAGATCAATTGCGTAAAGGCATCGGTATTGGTCGCGGAAACAAAACAAGTATAAGAATTCTCGTTGTCCAACATGATTTTCTTGGCAAACAGCTTTCCAAAATCCAACGCATCCTTTTCAACACAGACACGTGCCAGACCACGAAGAATTGCCGATTGCTGATTCTTACCCTTTCCGGCACTTCTCATCAGCGGATCTCCCGTGATGACGTCCGGTCCGTTGCAATAAAAGGAGACCTTGATTCCCTGATCCAATAGATACTTTACAAGGCTGGCAGCAAGCCTGATCAACAGCTCCATGTTATCATAATCTTTTATATATCTGGGATCTTCCATGTTCAAAAAGATCCGGACGGTCTTTGGTGCGGTATAATTCTTCTGATTTACCATAAAAGATCCCGTCTTTGCGGTAGCCTTCCAGTTGATGCTCTTCATGCTGTCGAAGGGCTGATACTCCCTGATTCCCCTAAGCTCAAAGGGATCCTCATAAAGATTTCTTTTGGTGAGCATCTCGCCGTTTAATTGTTGAAGCATCATCTGAAACTCTTTATTTTCAAAGGGTTTCGGCAGAACGTAGATACATTCCGAGGGATGGGATGAGTAGTGCATTTCATAAGACATAAAAAGATCAAAACCTGTCAGATCCACGTTGTTAATCAGATAATATCCTCTTTTTGCCCCAACAAAATGAAGGGTTCTCGTGATCCGCTCTCCTCGGTTTACCTGAAATACGTCTTTGTGGTAAAACTGATCCGTGGTATCAGAACCCTTATTCTTATCAAACACTAAATGTTTATCTGTCTGAAATCTGACAATAAGTGCAGGGAGATGAAGCTTTTTGCGGTTTTCCACCACAATCTGAAGCTTTCCGTCCTGTCTTTCGACAATTTCAGAGTTCAAGAATTTCACCGTTACGTCGAGATTATCCTTCCAATGCGCCTGATAATACTTCCGTTGGACGTAATACGCGCCAAGAATGATCACGGCGATCAAAATGGTTTGTATCATTTTTCAAAATCCTCTGTCGGAACAACCGTATCCTTGACAATTGATTGAATAAACTTATCGCAATCCTGACTCTTTCCATAGCCAAGAATGATCCTATGCGTAAGCACTGCCGGAGCAACGGACTTCACGTCATCCGGGATCATAAAATTCCTGCCAAGAAAACATGCCCTTGCCTTTGCGGCATGCATGAGGGCAAGCGTTCCTCTGGGACTCACTCCCATAAGCACGTCATTGTTCTTTCTGGTAGAGCTTGTCAGACGGACAACGTAATCCAGCATGGCAGAAGAAACGTGAAC
Organism: Acetatifactor sp.; assembly: GCA_024693365.1. Classification (GTDB taxonomy): domain Bacteria; phylum Bacillota; class Clostridia; order Lachnospirales; family Lachnospiraceae; genus Acetatifactor. The sequence continues at coordinate 193,780 of JAILLF010000010.1, forward strand.
TGCAGCAGCTTCCTTCCGGACTGCCTCCAACTCTTCTCCGGTAACGACGCTGGTTAACGTATCCAAAGGATCACTGTCCATGTACTTTAACAGGATGTTGATCTCCTCTTCATGCGCCGGAAAGCCTACGGAAAGCTTCATCATAAAGCGGTCCAGCTGGGCCTCGGGAAGAGGGAACGTGCCTGCCGTTTCAACGGGGTTTTGCGTCGCAATGACAAAAAAGGGATCACCAGGCAGAAAGGTCTGTCCGTCAATGGTAACCTGGCGCTCTTCCATTACCTCCAAAAGACCGGCCTGGGTTCTAGGCGTTGCGCGGTTGATCTCGTCGGCGAGCAAAATATTAGTAAATACGGGACCTTTTTTCATAACGAATTCCCCTGTCTTCGGGTCATAGACGTTCAGTCCAGTGACGTCCGTCGGAAGAAGATCAGGAGTAAACTGGATTCTCGAAAACTGAAGGTCAAAGGATTTCGCCAAAGCTTTTGCAAGCTTCGTTTTTCCCGTGCCAGGAACGTCTTCCAAAAGCACGTGTCCGCCCGCCACCATGGAAGTGATCAAAAGAGAAAGTACGTCTTCCTTGCCAACAATAACCTTACTTAAATTCCCCACTAATTTCTCATGAAATTCAATGCCTTTGTTTGCCATGTCCCCTTTGTTCCTTTCTGCAAAAATCATGCTTACGGATACGATTCATTGTACCATAAAACTCTTTAATGCACAATAGTTCCATTCGTCTATCACCTTCCTTATGGAAAAAGAAAAAAGCGGAAAACGTACGGAGACGAGTTGTCCCTTGTTTTCCGCTTCTTTTGCGCACCAAGAATCAATTCACGTTGATTCTTACGTAGCCTTCATCTTTTTCGATAATCTGTCTGCCTTCCGTTGCACCAATCTGTTTCCCGGTGACTGCGTCACAAATCTTGACCCAGTCTATGATCCAATCATCCTTTCCTTTCTTTTTTAATTCAAAATACTTAATGTTTTCCAGTGGTACGGCTCCCGGTAATTTGTGATGGTACGTTTCGGTTACGTTCTGCTCAAAGTCATCATGAAACTCCGTATCGAGCGTTACCGTTTCGTCAACTTCTTTACCGTCGGCATTTATATAATGGATGGATAAAGTAACGTCGTCGTTCGTGCCAGACGTAAATTCGTCCGAGGTATGGATCGTGATTGTGAGTTCTTTTATCATCACTTTGTCTGACTGAATCGGTGCATGATAAGATGCTTCCGGCTTTGCCCATTTCACGTCCTTTTTGATGGATACGGGTGTCTGGTCGACGTATCTTTCCTCCGTGATCCCGCCAAGGTAATCTCCGCTTTCCATCGAAAAGACCTTAACGTATGACATCTTCCAATCTCCTCCGCCCTCCTTATAGAGGATAAAGTGATCGATCTCATCGATTGATAACGGCACGTTAAGCTTGATTACGTAGGAATCCAAATCTCCTGCTTCAAAATCATTATATCCGCTTTTATCCAGCTCCACGTCCTGAACGTTGAATTCTGAATCCACAATCACAAAATGAACGGCTCCGTCCGTCCCGTCATCACAAGTCTTGATCTCTGTGCGGATCTGATTTATCTTTGCTTTGTGTGCGACGTCTCCATAATCATCCTTCACTCCGGTAACGTTTACCGTAAGCACGGCTTGGTTTTGTGACATTGAAACGCTTGCAAGCAAAAGATTTGTCACATTGTCATAAATGGCACAATCGACCGTCTTTTCAAGATCTCTAAGCTCTGCTCCCTTGGAATCGTCATTTCCGTTTAGTGTCACTTCAAAGCGGCGAATGTCTTCGAGGTGAATGGTTCTCTTTGCAGGAAAAGGAATCCGGATCTCTCCTTCTTCGAGGAAACAACGCTCCGTAAGACCAACCCGGAATTGCATGATTTCGTAATCTTCACCAAATACTGCCAAACGAACGGAGGAGATGCCTTTTGCATATGTTTTCTCCTTCGTTTTCAACGTGATGATGAATCCGCCAATCCCGATTGCCGTTTTTACGTTTCCGTAATAATGAAAATCAGGATCATAGTTTCGCAGCAGTCTATTTAACTGCTCTGGATCCATAAGGCAAAGATATCCCATCCTGCATGCATTTTGAAAAGGGGAAAACTCAATTTCCTTAAGCTGATCGGCTGCACCAAGATTTTTCCATTCCTCCCGAAGCTTTTCCGATAAGCCTGTACGATTCTCGTCAATCGGCTTTAAAACGTTTTTGCCAAAGAAGGCGAGAAAGGGATTTCCATAAGTTTCAAACATGATCTCTTCATCGGATAACGTTTGCCTATTCTTATTTTCCACGTGACCAAAAAGGAAATCATTTTCCAACAATGGTTTAACGTTCTTAAATCGTTCCTTGACGGCGCCTATTGCCTTATCAAAATCTGTCAGTTCACTTTTTGATTTCCCGGAAATAAAGGATGACGGATCGAGAATTGCCGGATATAGCTTGCGCTTTAAATCATCCTTTACGTTTTCCTTGATATCGCTTGCAATTTTTGACAGGATCGGAATGTCACAATCCAGTATTCCGAAAAAAGTGTCAATCCCTTCCATGGTATTGAGCAAGCTACGCCGTTTCTCTTCCTCTTCGGCGTAATACGCAGCCACGTGAAATAATAATTCTTTTCCGTAAAGGTCAAATGCCTTAAAGGTACCTATCTGCAAAGCATATTCTGCAATGTTCTTCCAGATCTTCAGCCACGTATTGATTTTTTTGTTACATTCATCCAGATTCTGATCGGAGGTTCCCTCGCCTTCATAAAGCTTGGAATAATATCTGACGTAGTTTTCAAGAAATCCTACGTCTTTGATCTTAGCAGGCTTGATTTCGTATCCCAAAAAGGAAAAAGTTTTCGCTTCCTCAGGCTCTTCTTTTTGTGGTTCTTGTTTTTCAAGCATTTGGAACGCATCTTCGGAAGCAAAGCATCTTCTCACAAAATCTATTGGGACGTCCAGCGTTCGCTCTTCAATGCGTTGCATCTTTTCAATCTGCTCATCTATGTAATCATCCATGTATTTTTCAACAAGGACGTGGCGGATAATGATCCGCGCCTGCTCTATTCCTTTTTGGCGCTTTCCCAGCAAGTATTTTCCGTGAAGCTCTTTTATGTCCTCCCATAATTCGGGAAATTCCTTTTTCATCCATTTCCTTTTTTCTTCGTCCGGAAAAGACTTCTCCACGGCTTCCAATAAACCGCTGAAACCGTGTTCCAAACGCTTCCTTTTCGCGTCAAACGTCAGAACCTCTTCCAGGCTGTTACCAAGCTCTGGCATATATAATTTCAGCCTTTCAATTTCCTGAAAGCTTGAAAAGGATTCCAGAATTTGCATCAAATTTGGGAGGTTTTCGTCTAACTGGTCAGGCGTAAGCGGATTGGTATGGAGCCTTTCTAAAAACATCCATGTTTCGGCTGAAGCAATCTCAGAATCCTTTTGAACGGTTTCCTTCGAAAACAGTTTCCCGAGGATTTCCATCAATTCCTGGTATCTTTTTGCAAGTATCTTTTTCTCCTCTTCGATGGAAAACAGCTTTTCAATGGCATCCCAGAATTCGGGGAACTTTTTTTGAAGCTTATGCTTGGATTCATCTGACGGAAAACGATTTTTTAGTTTTTGCACAAGCTCCGGAAATTCCACAGCGACTGCATCCCAGTCAACGTCAAAGGAAAAAAGGTTTTGAATGACTTCGCCATAGCTTGGAAACCATCCGCGCGCATACCCGTTGATATAATCATGCGTAAACATGTCACCGCAATAATGCATCACGTATCCTGCATAAAAGGAAACCGCTTTTTGACGTTCCTCCGTGTTTTCAGGAAGACGCTTTAATTCTTCCATCATTCGATCGATCCAAATTCCGGATCTTGTCGAATGAATGGTCATTTGACCGAAGATCAGATCAGGAAAGAAATCAGGGCCGACGCTACCTGCCCTGAAAAAGGATGGATATCTCAAAATACAATTCCTTACGTAGGGCGATACTTCATATTGTTCACGTCCGTCAACGCCTGGAAACGTAACCTGACACTCCGTACTTTTCAGACATGCGATCATAACGTTAGCCATGTATACGTGGCCTTTGCTCTTCATGCGTCCTCCTTTACCGTATCTTCCTCCTCGGATGATTTTGGAAGATTGATAAAATATTTCTTTGTAAATTGATCCCGGATGGTCTCATTTTTCCATAATTCAAACTGTCTTTCTTCGAACGTATCTTTGTCATCCGGGACAGATAGGGACACGGACCATTTGAGTTCCCATTGCTTTTCATTTGTGGGGTTTTCCTTCGGATCGGTTCCGGCTCCGTCAAGACTGTACAGAAAGCTTAAGCTCCTTGGATCCAGGGGGATTTGTTCGAGAGTCTCTTCAGAGTTGGAATTTTTCAGAAGATTTTTTAGAGCCTCGTATTGTATTTTACATTCTTTCATACTCTTCTTTGCTGCGCCGTGTCCCCAGATCTCATTCTTGTCAGATACGTACCGATTTTGAAAATGATCTTCCTGCTCTGTTGGCAGGGTATTTTTGTCAAAGCTGCCTTTTTCGAGCAATTCCTTAAAGCCGGTGAATCCGTCACGGCATTCTTTCTCCGTATTCCATTCTCCGGATTGAAAAAGCAGCACTCCTTTTTCGTCGCTGATTACGAAAAAAAAGCGTTTATCAGAGGAATTGTATTGTATCTCTGTTTTATACATGCGAGCCTCCATAATTAGAAATCTTCTATTTCTTTAATGGAACGTAGAAGGGCAATACTTTTTGATCTCCATTGCTTAATTTATTGAAAAAGCGTCTCACGCATTCATCTGCGTCATAAGGCTTTTCGCGGAAGGGGGAGCGATACGTAAATACGTCTTTCCAGCTAAGACTTTCTTCAATAAAATTAATGACTGCCGATCGATGCTTCTTGGCTGCCTGCATGAAGTTTATAACGCCATAGATCCCGGTCCTCATGAGATCATAATCGATCAGATCTTCATGATACGTGTTTTTGATTAGGTCTTTCCATTTCTGTATGCTTTTTTTCAAAGATGGAAAGACAAATTCGTTATAATCGTCCTCTGGGTAATTTGTAGGGTGGTTTCTGACAAATTTAAGATCTTTAAACAATTTTTGGACCTCGTCCAGTTCTGCCTTGGCGCTATCGTAGGCTTCAAGAATGTTAGCTTTTGCATTGGCATCTGCTTCCGGATCTGGATTACTTCTGATATAGCGCATGGCAAGGAGCATCTGTGCGAATCCGCTTAGGAAATTTTTCTGATTATCTCTTTTTTTCATTCGGGGTGCGCCGTCCGCACATTTACACAGAAAATCATGATATAAAACAAATCTGTCGTCCAGATAAGGAATATCAGGTGCAGATCCTGCAGGACCGTGTCCCGTTGCATCATAGGTATAATTCGATATACTGAATCTCACAAGCTCTTCCGTACTAAGCATGTTAAGTATCACGGCATCTTTTGATCTTGAAACTTGATTGATCAATTTGTTTGGAGAGCCAACAAAGAATTCATGTGACCACGTATCCGCAAGTACGTGCATCGCAATCCCGATGGCATAGAGCGCAAAGGAATTGTTGACGTCCTTCCATTCATGATACTGTTTCTTGGCATTCTGCAGCATGCTCCAGCAGGTTTCGCTGCAAGTCCTGCACATTAGGCCCCAGTCATGCATGTTTTGGCTGTAATGCGGATTTTGGGGAGATAAAAAGGAGTCGTCAGACCCATGATAGTATTCCAGTTTATTGTATTTGATTGCCTTTCTCCAATTGCCCGGAAGAAAATGAAATGGCATCCAGATGGAACGAACGGCCGTCAACATGATCCTGCTCGATTCACTTGCATTTTCTTCCAATGCATTCAAGCTGGAAACATGATAGAGATCATCCGTGGTATTAAGAATTGTCAATAAGAAACTGCTGTCAAATTCCCTTAGTACGTTTGCTTCAGAAGCAATGTCAATGAGTTTCTTCGAGTTATCAAAATGACATTCATCCACGGTTTCCGCCGCCCATGCGATCTGAAGCGCTTCCTGGGCAGGAAATCCAGCCATTCTGGCCACGTAATACGTTCCGTAATAATGACAATCCTTATTCATTTATGCTCCTCTTTCTTCCAATTTTTCAATTTCCGCAAGATCAAGCTCGGCGTATAGTTTTTGCCCAAGCTCCATAAAATGATCTGCCCTGCAGCGATAAGCCCTGATCAGGTCTTCCTTGTTATGATCCAATTTGAAGTGACTGATCGCCTTGTCGACAATGCTGCGAGCCTTTGCATTTTTTTGGCCTCTCCTGTAGTAACCGAACAGCAATAATTCCATTTGTCCGCATGCAGTATGATTCTTATTGCGTTTTAGCTCTCGAAGCAGGATATGCTCGGCTTCTTCGGCATGATTTGTAAGAAACATGTTGTTGGCACGAAAGATCTCGACGTTGCCTCTGTCCTTTTCATCTTTTTGAATGGATTTCAGGGTTGCAGCCTGCTCGATCATGGAAAGTGCTTTCGTAAAGTCGCCTTTCATCATGCTTACGTTTGCCATGTTCAGCAGGGTATGTCCGCTCAGCTTTTCAAGTCCTAGATCCTGCTGTGCCTTGAGGATCTCATGATAGATCATCAGTGCCTCATCATGGTTTTTTTGTAAAAGCGCGCGTGCAGCTCTTTGATCCAATTCCTTTAGAATGTCTGCGATTTTCTTTGCATCTTCTCTACTCATGCGTTTACGGCCTCCATCTCCCGTATTTCATTTGATATAATTGCAGCCCTCTTTGGATTCAGGAAGGGAGAAACCGTTCGAAATAGAAGAAGCGCGCCATCCGTATTTCCGTTGTTCTTTTGGCGGATGCCCTGACGGATCAGTTCCTGAGACAGCTTTTTCAAAATCCCGGATAAGTAAGTTTTGTCTTCCTGCGTTTTGAACTGTTTTCTTGCACCGTACGTATTCTTGATTGCAATGCAATAATCCTCCGGCATCAGATAGTCCTGCAATCCTTCAAAATCAATCTGCTCATGAAAATCTTCAGTCGTGACAAGCAAAATTTCAAAGATCTTAAAGGCCATGGAATGCAGATTTTGCGTAGCCTGATCGATCCGTTCCTTTGCCTTTGCAATCCTGACTGCTTCAGTTGCATAATATATTGCCTTGTCATATTTTTTACGGAAAAAGGCAACCTTAGAAAAATTCTCATATTGCTCTGATTCCAGATCAAAACAATTGTAGTAATCCAGGACGGCAATGGTATCGCGAAATATTTTTTCCCCGTCTTCAAAGGTTTTCTTTTCATCGACTGCCTGTGCGATTGCAAGATTAAAGCGTTCCGTAAGCTGTTTTACGATTTCTCCGATTCTCTGTTCAAAGTCCGTCATGACTAACGTGTGCCTCCTTTTACTTTATAGCCCCATGGGGTCTTTTTTCTTTTTATTGTCATCTCTCACCGTCAGTCCAAATGCATCATCGGACTGATTGGAAAATCTATGAAAAACGCAGGAGTTCTCAGGCATATTTCGAAACTCCATCATGCCCTGAAACGGGGATTCCCGTTTGATCTGCGCCGGATACGCTTGCACCTTGCGAACTATATTTTGTTCGAAAAGCTGGAAATGGGATTGCTGCTGAAAGCATAAGCCTTGATCAAGCTTTTTCGTCTTTTGGATGGTGTCCGGTTTATGGTCTTTGGGTCTGTCGTCGGGTTTGGGCTTTGCGTATAATTTCGCTTTTGTCTTATCTCGTTTTACGTCATTTAATATATTTATTTTCTTTTCAGGTTTGATTTCCTGCACCTGTGTCTGCGGCCATGCGAGGGTGCTTCGCTTTGGGGGAAGAGACGGTTTTTGCATGGGTTGACGACGTGCAATGCTTTTGGGACTTCTTTTTTTTACCTGATTTTTGGGGACGTTCTCTTTTGCAGCCCCTATCTGCATTGGCTTACCGGCTGGTTTGGGGGAGGGCGTAAGCTCCATTTCAAAAAAGGATTCTTCCGGGGCCTGGATGCTAAGTCCTTCTCCGGCCTTTTCGCTTGCAGGAGAACCTTCATCCTTTGGTTTCTCTTCGGATTCACTTGGTTTTGTTTCCGGTTCTTCTTCTGCGTCTTCCGTATCGATCAGGGTTTCAAGCCATTCGTCATCCGACGCGTCATCAAATTCTTCTGAAAATAGTTGATCTAATTCACTGTATTCAATATCTGACTTGTCTTTCATTACTCAGCTTTTACCTCGGAGCTTTGTTATCCAAAGAGCATTTATATATCATAAAATGCTCTTTGGATTTTTGTTTTTACACTTCTACAGGATCTTCGTCCTCGTTTTCAGGCTTCTGGTTCTGGTGAGCGTTTTCATACTTTTCACTCTCATCCGCTATTTCCTGCTCAATGTCTCTCATCTTCATGTCGAATACCTTCTCCATCGCGCGGGATCTAAGCTCGATCATTTGTGAGATCAAAGAGTTGGGAGGAACCGGAACCAAACGGGTTCTAAGCAGACTGGAGCCTTCCGTATTGTAATTGTACTTATTGGAATAGCCTGCATCCACGGTTGTCGCCGTAGTCACGGTCCGCTTATAATCATAATCGGAATTTTTACCTTCCCAATTATACTGATAAGTGCTGTCCGTTCCGCTTTGGGATTGTCTGTTATAACTGTTGGAATATTCATAGGACATCGTGATCGCAATCTTTACTTCGATGATGGTCTCTGCAAACTGATAGAAAGTTGGCTGAAATCCTGCGCCGATCATGGAGGTCATAATCGGTGCGTCACCCACTACCAAACCACCATCCGTTTCGTTATAATGCACTGAGACAAATGGCAACGATACGGTTTGATCGCGTCCCATTTCTTCCAAAATGTGAATGGAATTCTCATCCAATGAACGCTGCGCGTCAGCGATTGCCCTTCCCAGACTGCTGATCATTTGGCCGAAAGGGACATTCAATAATTGATGACCAATACTCATGCTGTTTTCTCCTTCTTACTTTTTCTGCATTTTTACTGAGACTCGCCGTTTGATGAATTGTTTCCGGAATTGTTTCCGGTTTTTTCAACTTCACCGGATGCTTGAACGGCTTTTTCGATTTCCTTGAATCTCTGTTCGAAATTCTTTTGTTCCATCTGTGCCTTCAGGTCTAACAAGGTCTGCATGAAAGTACTCGGCGGAACGGGAGTGATCTTTGTCCTGATCAGACTGGATCCTTCGCAAGTATAAGAATACTTTGCGGAAAATGATGCGCTTACGGAGGCACAGAAGCACTTGTAGCTTGCCGAAGCAGATACCTCTGCAGATTTGGTCATTGAAATGGAAATCTTGACTTCAATGATAGTATCCGTGAACTGATAGAAGGTAGGTTGGAAACCGGCTCCGATTAACGAAACCGTTTCCGATCCCTTTAGATCATCCCCGAAATTGGGAATCGTGATTGGGCATTGTTTTACGTCGCCCATCATTTGTGCAATCTTGCAGCTGGTCAGATCCATTTTGTACTGACCTTCCGCGATCGCATTTGCGAGCTGCATGACCATATCTCCAAAAGGTACGTTCAACAGCTCCTGTCCGATTGATGCCATAATAGTTCTCCTTTCGCTTTTTTATTAATAAGGACGTAAAGTCTCCTTATCACTAAAATTACTTGGGAATTGCCTGAATGGAGATTTTAATGCTGCTCAGGCTGTCTTCCGTAGACTCCGTAACGTTTGGAGCACAAAATCGAAGCGAATCCTTTTCATCTCCAAAGATACGTACTTTTAAGTCGACGTCCATGTTATTGATCACGTAAGTGGCAACTTCGCTGTCAGAAGCACTGCTTTCATTAAATTCCTTGATCACCTGATTCAGATAGGCGGAAAGATCCTTTGACGTATAGGCAGTTTTCACTTTCTTTTCCAAGACCTCATACGCGTTTTGCAGATCGGCAAATTTTTCGATTTCTTTTTGGAAGAACTCTTTTTGCTTTGTTGCTTCCAGCTTTGCGTTGTCCAATAGGAGCTCATTTTTGGCGAGCTGCGTGATTTTGCTTTCCAATTGTCCCTTGATCTGCTGAAGCTCTATTTCCTTTTGATCAAATGCAAATTCCTTGGCTTCCAGCAAGTCCATGGCCTCCATTTGGGCTTTGGTACTGGTCTTTTTCATTCCCTGCCGGACTAATTCAGATAAATTTACTTTTTCCATGCGTCTCTTCTCCTCATCCTATTTCTTGGCCCTGCTTACTTTGATCTCCGGAATCATCCCGATCTTAATTATTTTTCCGGGATCATACTGATCCGTCACTTCTACTGGCTCATCTCCCCAGTTAACGGCTTCCTCCGGCTCCAGTTTATAATGTTCGATGTCTTTGTCTTCCAAGATGGAAAGGATTTCATTCACCGTTTTGGCTTTTTTAAAATCGGGCATCAGCTTACGGACAAGCATCTTGTCCGTAGCCGGGATCGGGACGATTTTAAGCTTCAGGGTACTCTCCTCTCGTTTATCCGTCTTAAAGAGATTTTGGAACGTTGCATTGCTGGGAGCGATTTTTAGTCCGCCGAAATTGGTCTTTCCGGTGATCAGTTTATTCTGTGACGTCGCATAATCCATCTTCAGAGTAAATTCGGTTTCCGGAATGGCGTACCAGGTTGCCTGTAAACCCATCGCATACATTTCATCGTTTTCAAGAATTTTGTTTTGAATGGCAATGGAACTTTCATCTAAGGCTTGCTGGGCCTGAGCGATCCCCTTGCCTAATTCCGAGATGACGTCGCAAAGATCACTGTATGCGGAAGGGGCAGAGTTTGAGGATAATACCAGTTCCTGAAGCAAATGTTCAACGTCAAAGAGTTTTTCTACCCTGGCCTTGGCTTCCTTCAGCTGGATAACCCGTGTTTCAGAAATTGTGGATGCCGGATTCTCTGATTTAACTTTTTCACAGATTTCTTTTGAAGACATTTTCTTAAATTGTTCTACGGAATAAATACCTGCACCGATAAAGTCATAAGCTTCGTCCTTTGTCATTCCCCTTATCCGCATCAATTCTGCCTGTACGGCCATCTGGGCGACGTTTGCAATCGGAAGATTTGTTTTTTCGGCAAGAAGTGCCCTATCTGAGGAGGTCCTGGTTGCCTGTGACAAATCTTTGATCGTCATAATGCTGGCTTTTTCTTCCAGGATCAGCTCCGTGTTTTCGTCGACTCCAACAATGCCTATCTTTTGCTTTGTAGCCATTTTCCTTTCTCCTTTCAGTTTCCAATACGTAAAAATGATGACAAAAAAATAGCACGGTTTCCACCGGCCGGAAATACCACCAAGTCGTATATTCAATAAAATCGGGCAGATATACTACTAAGTAGTATACATAAAAACTGAATATCAAATATCTAGTTTCCAAAATAAAAAAGATCTGATGCCAAAAATTTAGGCAACAGACCTTTTAAATAATTTAATTCAATCCTCAATGATGTCCTCAAGACGGTCACAGCGTCGAAACAGATCGATATAAACCATCAACTGACTCCGCGAAGAGATTTCAAGTTTCCTGTTCATGTTTGTATTATGTTTTTTTGCCGTTCCAATGCTGATAAACATGGCCTCTGCGATTTCTTCCAGGGAATAGTCTTTCGAATAATATTTTAATAACGATCGCTCAGCCGGCGTAAGTGTTATTGTACGCTTTTGAAAGCCGGAAAGAAGGTCTTCGATATTCTTTGGAAGCTCACTGATTTCTTGTTTTTGGTTTTTGGACTTGATAAATTCCTTTAACTCCTCAATTTCGGCGATTCGGATCTCAGCAGTTCCTTCCTGCCTGTCCTCCTTGATGTCATCAAAACTGTTTAAGATTGGTTGAACAAATTTTCTGGAAAGATATAGGGCTAATAAAAGCATGCAAATGACAAACGTGGCAACGGCAAGGATTCTTATGATAAGATTTTTACGCATGAGCTGCAAGCTACGGTCCATGGGGACCAGAACGGCTGCCATCCACTCCTTTTCCCCCGAACCGCGGATGCTAAGCTTTTTCTGAAGACCGAAAAAATTGCCACTGTCTGATCGATAAGTGAGCAGTTTTTTCCCGTATTGAAATTCCAAGATCTCAGAACCTTTAAGCCAGGTTCCGTCAGGATTTCCAAGCATGCCCTGATCCAGGTGAAGTTTCCCGTCTTCCACGGGAGCCATCACAGTGACGATCGAGCCGTAATCGCTATTCAAGGCATCATAATCCGAACTGAAATGAATTTCGTTCAGTTCCATGCCGCAGATCCCCAGAAATTCTCCGCTGCCGTTCCGGATCGGCACGCAGGACAGGATCACGTCTTCCCAGGTATCCGTCAGCTGCATTTTGTCCGTCCAGATGCACTCAAAAGGTTCAACGTTTTTGCTTGCCGGTTCCCAGAAGTCAGGGACCAAATCGACGTGAAACTCTAGATCCCAGCGGTTATGAAGTTCCAGACCGTTCTCGCGTGCAACAAGCGGATTACCTCGAAACAATATGGTCTGAGGTACTATTGCAACGTTACTGTTGATATTGACGAGCCTCAGGTAAAGGCCGCTTCTTGAATTTGTTGCGTTCTCAAGATCCGTATTTACCGTTGCGTCGATTATGGCATATACGCCGTTACTTCCTCCTGACAATATGGCAGTATTTAAGTCATTGAACATGTTCTGCTGAAGCTCCAGCAGTTTTTGGGGGGAATCGTTGAAGTCTTCGATCCTCTTGACCTCTTCCCCCATCTGTAGTTCTATCGTATGGGAAAGCTGCTTCGAGAGATTAAATGAATATCCGACGTAGCCTTCCATTTCTTTTTCCATTTTTTGATAGTTTCGATCCAGTTGATTCTCCAACACTTGGGTAAGCTGTCTTTCGTCGCTCCAAACGATGCCTCCAACGATCGAAAAAAGCGTTACAAGACCTATCGACGCGAGAATCATAAAGATCAAATAAATCATCATGCGTTGCCGTAGCGTAAGGCTTTGCCTTCGCGAGAGCAGCAATCTTAGATTCGGTTGATTTCTATTATCTTCCATCTCATCATTCGCCTTTTTACTTTGCCATCACGTCCATCAGGTTCTTCAAAGCATCTTCTTTTAATCGATCAGGATCCATTCCCTCTTTATACTTCCCAGCGGCTTCTCTGAAAATGAGCCTTACGTTGGTTTCAAACGAAGTCTCTTTTTTCAGATACCAATCTGCCTGAGGCGCGGTGTAAAAATGATATTGCTCCTGAGTCTCACGAAATGCATTGTACAAACTCTGGTACTTTGAATCCTCTAATTTCTCTATGGATGCGGGCAATAATTCAAAGGCTTCGTAAGTGACAGGCATGTACCCGGTTGCCGTCACAAATCTGAGATTATTTTCCGGTTTTGTCAGCCATTTCAAAAACGTTACGGCTGCAGTTTCCCTTTCCGGAGTTGATTTTAAGATGCAAAAACCAGCTCCTCTTTGCATTACAAGCTTTTGACCATTTTCAAAGTTCGGAACGGGCATCGCAATCAACTCAATCGGCTCCGAGTGATTGTCGGCATAGGTGATTTGATCTTCATAATAAAGTACGCTTGCGGAGGAAGCCACGCTGACAACGGCATCGCCCGTGCGGAGAGGTTCCGTGGCGTATCCTTCCTGCATCCAGACGGCACCGTTTACTGCAGCTTCAGCTAACGTGTCAAAGGCAGTTTGAAAGGCTTCTCCGTAATTAAGCCGATCGCCTTCAAAAAAATTTTGACCAAGAGAAGTCACGCCGACCTGAAAATAATTAAACCAATAATCATGCACAAAAAATGTTTTTCCGCCTGACCATTCAAAGTAGCGTTCAGCCAACTGAAATAAACCCTGCCAGGTACTTAAATCTTCAAGCTTTGCTCCCGTTTCCTTCGAAAAACGATCAAAGAGCGTTTTGTTTACAAACATGATTTCCGTAGACTTTGCAACAGGAAAGACCAGAAGCCGTTCTTCGATTTCGCCCTCTTTTAGAAATTCCCGTACGTAACCACGCAGTTCATCCGGTGAAAAATAATCATTATAATCCACTAGAATGGATGTATCAGGCATCGCCAGTACCGTCTTCGGGTACGCAATAAATAAATCCGGTAACTCTGAAGCCCCCGGTTCCTTATTTGCCGCTCTCAAAACGGCATCGTGAATATTGTTTGTATTGGAAACTCCGGAAACTTGAATTCTAATTCCTTCTTCCTTGCCAACACTTTCATTAAATTCTTCAATTAACGTATTTAACGGAGAATCTGTCTGACCACCATATACGTGCCATATCGTGATCGTGACGGGTTCCTTAACCTTTCTCCCCTGACAGCCAGAAAGGATAAGTAACACAGCAATCATCAGACTAAACCATTTTTGTCCCTCATTTTTTCCCCTTAAAAACGTTTTCTTCCAATGTCTGTCGTTTTTCCCCATATTCTTTTGTTTGGTTACTCCTTTATAGTTGTTTGCGATTACAAGTATTCACCAAGACAAATTGTCATTTTGGCCTGCCGCCTCCTCTCGGCATTTCCCCATTTTACTCGCGTAATTTCACGAGAAATCCGCACAAGTAATTTGATTATAAGATATTTTTTAGAAAATGTCCACTTTTTTCGCACTATTTGATTATGTGAAGCATACCATTTAGTAAAATCTTAAAAGGTGGACGAGAATCATGAACCGAATCAACGCAGAAAGCTTAAAGGCATGGATCACTTGTTTTTTGTTTTCTGTCATTTTGATGTGTCATCGCACGGACGTGCTGCCATTTGGAAAAGAATTGGCACAAATGATCTTTGATAACGTGGCTATCCGCTATGACGAAATACTTTCTCGGGGATTGACAAGATTAATCCATAATTTGCCTAAATAAAAAGGCTTGGGTTCTCGTGACCCAAGCCCGATCCAATTATTGTTATCGATTTGCCAGTTCCGTCGTGATGTCTTCCCACGTGATGCCTTTTTCAGCCATCAAAACCATCACGTGATATAAGAAATCACTGATCTCATACTTGATTTCATTGGGATTTGGATTCTTTGCGGCGATGACGATCTCCGTTGCTTCCTCTCCCAGTTTCTTTAGGATTTTGTCAATGCCCTTGTCAAACAGGTAATTGGTATAAGAGCCTTCCTTGGGATGGATCTTCCGGTCCTTGATGACTGCAAAGACTTCTTCGAATACCTGCAGCGGGTTGTCTGCTTCTTCATAATCCTTTTTCGCGATCTCGTTGAAGAAACAGCTCCTTGCTCCCGTGTGGCAGGCAACCCCAACCTGATTTACTTTAGCAAGGATTGTATCAAGATCACAATCTGCCGTCAGGCTCCTTACGTGCTGGAAATGCCCGCTGGTCTCTCCCTTAAGCCACTGGGACTGGCGGGATCTGCTGTAATAATGCATTTTTCCGGTCTTTATGGTATCGATATAGGCCTGTTCATTCATATAGGCCACCATCAAAACTTCCAAGGTTCGGTAATCTTGTACCACAACGGGAACCAAGCCGTCCGGACCTTTCTTGAAATCCTCCCAGGAATACGCTGCTTCAAACTTTTCAATCTCAATGCCGTTTTGCTCACAAAGCTCTTTTAGTGAAGGGATTTCATTCACGTTGTCATTGATGGTGTTTCCGGTGATGCCGCAAACGTTGTCCTGCTCAAGGATTTCCATGAATTTGTTCAATGCGATCTGATTGATAAAGACAAGGCAAGGCATCTTTGTGATGTCCGCAACCTCACGGATAATGTGAGGATTTAAGAGCACCAAGCCGGAAAGAAATTCATTCGCTACGCTCAGGTTGTCAAAAATGGTCTCCACTTTACCAAAGCAAGCAAGAATCTTATCCTTTCCAAACTTTTGGGAAACCTCCTGCGTAAGCGCTACGTTTCCATCAAGCTCATAGTTTAAAATAACTTTTTTACATCCGGCATAAAGAAGCTTTTTCACGTCCTCCATGCGCTTTATGTTTCCGGCCCCAATTACGTCACACTCAACGTTTGTGCAAATCTCCTTGATCAGATCCAGCGCCGCCTCGTGCTCCTGATCTCCCTTAGACAGATCAAAAATAATCAGTTCGTCGATGCCTGCCTCGTCATAAGATTTGGCCAGACGAAGAGGATCCGTCTCACGGATTGCCAGATCATTTAAGTTTTTCACGGCATGCTCCTGCCATAAATAAATGCAACCTACAAATCTTTTCTTCATGTTTGCTCCCGTCTTGTCAGTAGAAATTATAATGCACCCTTTGTGCTAAGAACGTCGGTGATTCTCTCATCATGGCTTGTAGCCACGTCAAGAGCCTTTCCAAACGCCTTGAACATAGCCTCAATGATATGATGCGTATTAACGCCTGCAAACATCTTCACGTGCAGATTCATGCCGGCGGAATAACTGATTGCATAAAAGAATTCACGTACCAATTCTGTTTCCAGATCCCCGACCTTTTCCGTGGGGAATTCACACTCAAAGTTAAAATAGGGTCTGCCGCAAAGATCAATCGCGCATAGAATTAGTGCGTCATCCATGGGAAGGATGAAGTAACCGTAACGGCGAATGCCTTTTTTGTCTCCAACGGCTTCCGCAATCGCCTTGCCAAGCACGATCCCGGTATCCTCCACGGAATGATGTCCGTCGACGTTCAAATCGCCGATCACTTTGCAATCCAGATCAAAAAAACCATGTTTTGAAAAGCCTTCCAGCATGTGATCAAAAAAGCCAATGCCCGTAGAGATACTGCTTTTTCCGGTTCCGTCAAGATCAAGACGAATGGAAATATCCGTTTCTTTGGTCTTTCTCTTCACTTCAGAAACTCTGTTACCCATGGTGAATCCTCCATTACGTATTTCATATTTTAAAACTAATTGTCTTCTTCAAATCTTACCTTGATGCTGTTTGCGTGAGCCGTCAGTCCCTCACTTCTCGCAAAGAGCTGAATGTCCTCGTTTACCTTCTTCAGGGCATCCCTGGAATAAGAAATGATGCTGCTCTTCTTGATGAAATCATCCACGTTGACGGGTGAGAAGAATTTTGCGGTTCCGTTGGTGGGAAGAATGTGGTTCGGGCCGGCAAAATAGTCTCCGAGAGGCTCGGAGGAATACTCGCCAAGGAAAATGGCACCGGCATTCCGGATCTTCGTCATGACGTCAAAAGGATTTGCCGTAAGGATCTCCAGGTGCTCGGAAGCAATCTCGTTCACGGCGTCAATCGCATCCTGCATGGACTCTGCAATAAGAATATATCCATAATTGTCTAACGATTTCTGGATGATCTCCTTGCGCTCCAAAACTGCGGTAAACGCATCCGTCTCATCTGATACTTTCTTTGCCAATTTTTCGGAGGTTGTGATCAGGATCGCGCTGGCAAGTTCATCATGTTCTGCCTGGGAAAGCAGATCTGCCGCCACGTAGCGGGGATTAGCCGTTTCATCCGCAAGAACCAAAATTTCGCTGGGGCCTGCAATGGAATCGATGCTCACGTAACCATAAACTGCCTTTTTCGCCAATGCAACGAAAATATTTCCCGGTCCCGTGATCTTATCCACCTTCGGGATGCACTGCGTTCCATATGCCATTGCTGCGATTGCCTGAGCGCCTCCAACCTTATAAATTACGTCAACGCCGGCCACGTCTGCGGCAACAAGCGTTCCGGGATTTACGCTGCCGTCTGCTCCGGGAGGCGTCGTCATGATCACCTGATCAACGCCGGCTACCTTCGCGGGAACAACGTTCATGAGAACGCTGCTGGGATATGCTGCCTTGCCGCCGGGAACGTATACGCCTACCTTTTCAAGTGCGGTAATCTTCATTCCAAGGATCGTTCCGTCCGGCTTCGCGTCAAACCAGCTGTTGCGAAGCTGTTTGGAATGGAATTCACGAATGTTTTCCGCAGATTTCTTGATGACTTCGATCAAAGCTGGATCTAGCTTTTTATATGCTGCTTCAATCTCATCCCTAGTCACCTTAACGTTTTCTTCGTTCAGATCAAATTTGTCAAACTTCTTGGTGTATTCAAACACTGCCTGATCGCCGTTTTCCCTAACGTTCATAAGGATTTCGCTTACGGTCGCTTCAAATTTGCCATAGTTGTTCGGACTTCTTTTAAGGAGATCATTTAAGATGTTCTTTTTGGTCTCCTGCGTTAATTTAATAATTCTCATGTCTTTTTCCTCTTCTTTGTGATAAGCGGATTTCCGCCTTTATGACTGTTTGCTTAAGTATTCACGGATCCGAAGCACCAAATCACGGATCCTTGCTTTTTCCATTTGCATGCTCACGGGATTTACGATCATTCTGGCACTTAAGGGACATACCTCCTCAAGCACCTCAAGACCGTTTTCCTTTAAGGTTGATCCCGTCTCTACGATGTCAACGATCACGTCCGAAAGCTGAACCAGAGGCCCTAGTTCAACGGAACCATTTAACTTAATAATGTCAACCGTCTGATGCTTCTTGTTGTAGAAATAATCCTTTGCAATGTTGGGATATTTACTGGCCACGCGGATTCTCTCATGGTGCAATAACAATTCCCTTGCACTGGCGGGACCGCATACGCACATTCTGCATTTTCCAAAGCCAAGGTCCAACACTTCATACACGTTCCGGTTTTCCTCAAGAACCGTATCATAACCCACAACGCCGACGTCGGCGCTGCCCAGTTCAACGTAGGTCGGAACGTCGGGACCTTTAGCCAGAAAGAATTTCATTTTCAATTCTTCATTGACAAAAATAAGCTTTCTGGAGTTTTTATCCTTCATCTCCTCACAGGTAATGCCGATCTGTTCCAGCACTTCCAGAGTCTTATTTGCCAGACGGCCTTTCCCGAGGGCGAAGGTCAAATATCTCTCGTCGTTAAATTTTCCGTCCATCATTTGTTTACGTCCTTTCCTTCTTCGCTTCCCTTTGCAAGCAAGGCCACGTTTACGCCCTGGGAACGAAGCCCGGCAGCTTCCCTTAAGGCTTTTTCAAAATCACCGCAAACGGCAGGATCATAATAGATTGCCTGCACGGCCTTTGTGGGGATCTCACTCTTTTGTCTGGAAAGTGCCTCAAGGACGTCATCGATCACGATCGCAAATCCGATTGCAGGTGCATCCTTTCCAAAACGGGAAAGCAGCGTATTATATCTTCCTCCGGTGATTACGGCATTTCCAACGCCATAAGTATAAGCCTTAAAGATCACGCCAGTGTAATAATTATATTTGCTTAGCATGCCAAGATCATAGGATACGTACTCTTCAACACCGTAAAGCTTTAGCACTTCGTCCAACTTTTCCAGTCTCTTGATTGCGGCAAGGGAACGATCATTGTGAACGAGCTTTTTCGCGTCTTCAAGGGAATTCATGCTGTTAAAGAGATCCGCAACCTTGAGAAGAACTTCGCGGTAAGGATCTGCAACGTTGCGCTCTTTCAAAAGCTCCTGCGCCGCAAAAAAATTCTTTCCGGAAATACATGCGCGAAGATCCATCTCGGTTTCTTCGTCAAGCCCCGCCTCCTGGCAAAGCCCCTTAAAGTATTCCACCTGTCCAATGCTTACCTGAAATTCCTTAATGCCGGCAGCCTTTAAAGATTCCACGACGAGAGCGATCATTTCTCCGTCCGCTTCCACGGAAGGATCCCCGATGAGTTCCACGCCCATCTGCGTCACTTCCTTCAGCTTCCCCTGCAGATTGGAAGTATTCGTAAAGGTATTTCCCTTATAGGAAAAGCGAATGGGTCTTGTTTCTTCCATGAAATACTTTGCGGCACATCTTGCGATCGATGGGGTAAAATCCGGACGAAGCACAAGGGTATTTCCTTCCTTATCAAAGAATTTATATAATTCCTTGCTGGGCGTCGTGCCGATTTCCTTGGAAAACACGTCGAAGTATTCAAAGGTCGGCGTCTGAATGTCTTCATATCCATAGCTTGCAATCAAGGAATGCAAACGATTCTCCGTCTCCAGTTTTCTTTCATATTCTTTTCCATATACGTCTCTTACGCCTTCCGGCGTATGCAATAGTCTCTGGTTCATTTTATCAACTCCTGCCAAATACCAATTCATTGCCCTAAATACTTTAGCGTGGTAGCGTGCTACCATACTACCATACGAAAATATCATTGTCAAGCCAATTCTTAAAAGAATTTTTATGGCTCTTCCACGCCGTCACGGTCTTCCAGATCAATTTTCATGCCCTCAAGGTAAGGAACAAGGATTCCGTGAATCTTGGGTAGCACGTAGGCCGGATTTAATTCCTCATAGCGAAAGCTTTTTCTTCCGCCCTCCTGCGCCCTGTCCCAAAAGTATTTCAGCATCTCATAAGGTAAGTAATATAATACGTCCTTATGAGAATAATAGATCAAAAAGAAGGCAATGCCTCCCTGCTTTTCAAATTTTCCCATGAATTCAACCTGATGCGCATGAATGTTTTGGAGGGAAAAGGTATCCACTGCGCATTCCTTTGCGTCAAAGCATACGGGAATTCCCTGAACGCATCCTACGTAATCCACGGTACTCTTTTGGTCAAAATAAGCAAGAGTGATCTGGTTCTTACCAGGATCCATCTTTACGGGCGTGATGGGCGTTGGAATCTTTTGGATCAGCGCCAGTCCCATTTCATCATATTTTTCATTTGTCCGGTTGATCATTTCCTCCAGGGTGGAACCCCGAAGGCCTCTGGAATTCCAGGTTGCCATAACAATCTCCCATATAAGTTATCATGATTTTCGTAAATTATTATGTCTCTCGTAAATAATGACGCGTTTTGAGAACAAAGCATCCCTGATTTTTTGAAACTCTTTCGGTTCCGTGGCCGTAATGGTTTTGCCAGATAAAGGCATGAACGCGTCGGCAAACTCCGGCCACTGATTTTCGACCTCTTCTTTGGAAGGAAAGCAAACGTGATGGGCATGCAATAATTGGCTCTTTGGTTGAATGCCTAGGTGCTTTTCACGTTCAGAAACGGCTCCGCCATATTTGGAATCACCCAGAATGGGATGTCCCATGGATGAAAGATGCGCTCGTATCTGGTGGGTTTTCCCCGTGATCAATTCAACTTCCAAAAGCGTATGATTTTGACTTGCTTCCAGCGGAACGTATCTTGTAAGGATTGGCGAGGCACCTGCCTCCGCCTCTTTTAAGATCATGACGCGGTTTTCTTTTTCATCCTTGATCAAAAATCCTTCAATGGTTTTTTCTTCGCGGATCCTGCCCTTGCAGATGCAATGATAATACTTTTCCATGCCCCGCTCTTTTAAGAGCGCGCTCAAGGCTTGCAGTCCGATCAGGGACTTCCCGCAAAGGACGATGCCACTGGTATTTCTGTCAAGCCGGTTGCAGACGGAAGGACTGAAAGTCTCCAATTCCGGTTCCTTGATTTTCCCGTTTCCCAATAAATAGCCTATCAGCCATTCATTAATGCTGAGATCCTGCGCGGCTGCTTTTTGGGAAAGAACGCCAACAGGTTTGTTTAGGAACAGAAAATTTTCGTCTTCATAAAGGATTTCAATCCCGCGCAACTTTTGATAGGCGTTGCGGTAAGCTTGTATTCTGTCGGAAAGGTCGCTACGCCCTAAAAACTTTTCGAAGGTTTCCTGCGAAAAAAAGCATTGGATTACGTCACCTTCCTTCAGGATTTCCTTTCCTTCCGCTTTCTTTTTGTTCAGCGTCAGGTTCTTCTTCCGAAGCTGCTGGTACAGCAAGCTGTTAGGCGCCGCAGGCAATGCCTTATGCAAATATTTGTCCAATCTTTGACCCGCTTCATTGGGCCCTATCCTTAATTCCTGCATGTTATAGGCTAACGCTCTTTAGGGTGTCAGCTATCCCTTTGGTATTTGACTCGTCACAGGAAAGCTCTTGCATTTGATCCAACCGGTCAACGTATTTTTTGAGATCCAAAAATACCTTTACTTTCACGTTTTTATAGGAATCGGCTTTTAGGAATTTTTCCACGTGTTCATAGAACTTTTTCTCGTCGAATTTGGGATCCTCGCTGTAACCGCATACGGAATTGCCCTTTATGGTCAAATGTCCCACGTTATAGTTCTGGCTGTCTCCCGTAAATACTCGGTCGAACAATCCGGTCAATTCGCCAACGTGGGTTTCAATCATTTCTGCAGCATCCTTCGAAAGGCTGGAATACCTGCAAAACATGATCACGCTGACCAGGGATTTGCTTGCAGGAAGCATGCCAAGAACGGCAACGACGGTCAGGAGGTTCATTCTGCTTCCCGTCGTGATCCATCCCATGGCAAAGATTGCTCCTGAGATGGCAAAAAACAGAATTGTTCTTATGATCTCATATTTTCGCTGGATATTTAAGTAATTCTTTGTTCCCTTCCAGGCTTCCCCTGAAAACACCCTGACAATGCTCATTCTTCACCTGCTTTCTTCATTCTGCCTGCAACGCTCAGGAAAACGCCGTGCGGAAGAAGCTTGGTTCCCAGTAGCAGCGCATTCATGGAAATTCCGTAAACCGATAATTCTTTTTTAAGATAAGAATCTCGCAAAGCCTTTGTAACAACGGCTTCCGGCCTGGCCATAAAATATTTCTTGATTGCAAGCGTTGATCCGTTCTTTTCCGCGACGTCAAAAAAAGGCGTGTCTACGGGTCCTGGACAGACTGCAGTTACGTAGACTTTTTTCTTTTTCAGCTCCCTGGCCAATGCCCTTGAAAAGCTTAAAACATAGGATTTGCTTGCAGCATAAACGGCAAAATCCTGTTGTGGCAAAAACGCTGCGACGGAAGCCAGCATAATGATCCTGGCATTTTCGCGAAGATAAGGCAACATGCGGCTTGTAAGCTCCGTAAGAGCATCACAGTTTAACCGGATCATGCCTACACAATCTTTTAACGGTACCGTCTCAAAAGGCCCCATAACGCCATATCCGGCGCATTGTACCAGCATGCAAATCCTGGCGTTTTCCAAGCGCGCGGTATATTCCAGGCGTTGCAACTGCCCAGACATGGTTATGTCCATTGCAAAAATGCGGCATTTATGCTGAAGGCAGGCGGCAAGTTCGTTTAATTCCTCTTCCCTTCGCGCCACAAGCCAGAATTCCTCGATCTTCTTAAAATGACAATCCATCTGAAGTGCAAATTCCTTCCCCATTCCGGAAGACGCACCGGTAATGATGGCAACATTCATAAAAAGCCTCCTTACTTACCACTAAAACTCAAAGAAATCATAATAATCATGAATGGCATAATTCGCCAATTTCAGCTTATCTTCCCAGGTCCCGGCCGAATACGGATCCGAAACGGCACAAATTGTCATTCCGGCATTTTTGCCTGCCATGAGCCCGGGAATGATGTCCTCAAACACAAGGCATTCCGACGGATCCACCCCGAGCTGCCCCGCAGCCGCAAGGTACACGTCGGGCGCAGGTTTCCCCTTTGTCACTTCGCTTCCCGTCACGATGGAAGAAAAGCACTGATCCACCTTATGTACTTTAAGCACGTTTTCCACAAGCTCCCTGGAATTGCTTGTAGCTATACCAAGCTTGAGTCCGGCCCTCTTGCACCCTTCTAAGAAATCAATGACGCCAGGCTTTAACGGGACTTCATTTTCATATTTATCCCATGCCATTTGATTCCAATCGTCCTTCATCTTCTCAATGGAATCAGGAAGATGAAAGAATTTCTGGAAATAGACGGCCGTCTCGTGAAAGCTCATGCCTTCTATGTTACGCCGAAGCTCATCGTGGCTTTCCAAATGAATTTGAAACCTGGCAAGATATTCCACGTCAATCTTACCCCAAAGCCACATGGAATCCACCAAAGAACCGTCCAAATCAAAGATAACTGCTTTCTTACCCTGCAGCAAAGCTTTCTTTTGCTCGCCGACTTCCTTTGTGTTTTTCAAAAGAGTGACCTCATCTTCGGTTAACTTTCTGCACGCACCGCTTTCCAAGTCACGTCCAAGGGACAGCGCGCCAAAACGGATGCGCTTAAGGTAAGTAACCTCATTGCCGACGGCTTCCAGCATTCTCTTTACTTGATGAAACCGTCCTTCGCAAATCGTCAAATGAATCCAGTTCCCTTCCTTGTCCGGATCGTAAATCCTCGTCACGAGGGCGGGTTTGGTCAGTTCCTCATCTCCAATGTCCAGGCCTTTCTCCAGACAACGTACGTCGTCATCTGACAATGGCTGCCGGATTCGTACCAAATAGGTCTTTGCGACGTGCTTTTTGGGAGATAACAGTTGATGGGCAAGTGCTCCGTCATTCGTGATCAAAAGAAGCCCTTCCGTGTCCTTGTCCAGCCTTCCAACGGGAAACAGATCCCTTGCATGCTCCTTTGGCAAAAGATTTAACACGGTTTCGGAAAGCGCGTCCTTTGTCGCAGACACGACGCCTGCCGGCTTGTTTAACAAGTAATACTCATATTGAGAATAGCAAAGTTTTTTACCCTGACAAGTCACCTGATCCTTTTCGGGATCAATGGCATACTCCGGACTGGTGACAACCTGACCATTTACGCACACCTGCTTTTTCCTGATCAGTTCCTTTACCTGGCTTCTCGAGCCCATATTTAATTGTGCCAGATATTTATCAAGTCTCACTTGGTTTATGTTCCTTTTTCATAGTTTTATTTGCATGAACGGTAGCTACGCGGCATAGCAATTATTGATCGATCAAGAGGAATCACAATGTTCCGCGTTTGCATTTTTTTAGGATTATTATTTGGTCTTCTGTCAAATTCAAGACTGGCGAGCTTGTACGTTCTGGAAGGTTTTAACGTTTGGGCAAGTCGTGCCCTGCCCGCGTTATTTCCGTTTATGGTGCTGTCCGGGCTCATAATAAGGCTGGAGCTCGCGGAACGCGTTGTTAAAGCATTTACGCCTGTTTTGGGGCGTTTGTACCATGCTTCTTCAACTGCATGTTATGTAATGCTGACAGGCTTTCTCTGCGGATTTCCCATGGGAGCCCGTACAATCGCTGAGCTGTACGAAAGAGGACGTCTATCCAAACGTGACGGCAAGTGGCTGCTCTCTTTTTGTAATAATCTGAGTCCGGCCTACGTGATGGGCGTTCTCTTTCCCATGCTTGGAATAAAACGAGTATTTCCGTATCTTTTTGGCTTTTACGGCATTCCGCTAATCTATGGCTGGATAGTAAGGAGAATTTCGCTGAAACGTATGATACCGGAAGAAGTTCATTCGCTCCCCAATACTTCTCCTCAGGATTCCTCAAAACGCCAAACCGCCACGTCTTTTGGGATTGCCCTTCGCGAATCGATTGAAAGTGCGACGTATGCGGTCATCATCCTCGGAGGCTATTTAGCCTTCTTTTGTCTTTTGAATCTGTTTCCTCACCTAATTCTTCGTAAACCGCAGCCGGTGGTCGGATTGTTGTTAGAGGTGACGACGGGATTAAATGCCATGGAAGGAAGACGAACCATTCTGTGTCTTTGCGCAGCAACCTTTGGAGGACTCTCCTGCATTGCGCAGACGCATGCGGCCTTAAGTCATACGGATCTGACGGACGCCATGGGGGAATATGTCCTTCACAAAATGGCGTTGACCGCAATTTCCCTTGCATATTATTTCACTTTATTTCGATTTTTGGGATTTTGAATTCTTTCTCGCATGAACCAAGTACGCGATGAGGAAAAATACGAATAAAGTGGCAACCACGACGACGCAAGTCAATAAGATCGCCGTAACGTGCGATTCCTGCTCCGCTATTTTTTCTGCCGGGGCAGTCACCTTCTCCGTAGCGTCTTCATAGGAAGGCTCCGGAGTCTCCTCCACAATCGGTTTAACAAACGGCTGGTTAAAGGTGATAACGTTACTCACGCAATCGAGATCATAGGGATTTACGGCGCGGAAACAGATTTCCGGAATTGTTCCGTCCGGCACGTCTAATTCAATCGTAAAGGATCCCTCGAACACACCCGTAAGGATGTCTCCTTCCGGCCAAGGGATCGTTTCGGTAAAGGTTTCCCCTCCGTCAAAGCTATAAGAATAATATGCAAGATTAGATTCCGGATCTTTTGCGCTCACGGTGAGGCTCACCTTATCCTCATCAAATTTCGCGGAATTCAGTGCAACGTGGCACAATTCCGGCGCCGTCGCATCCTGCGTAGCCCTGGGCACCAGCGTTCCGGGAATCACCTCCGGAAGCGTCTCTGCTTCCGCCGAATAATCAATTCCGAGCTTTGAACTCTTTAATCCAAAATACTTAGCAACTGCCCTGGCATCTGCCCTTCCGAACTCTTCAAAATCTTCCTTGGAATCACAGAAGGCTCTGTCATTTTTGTGATCCACGTGACAGTGCTCAACAATAATTGCGGGAATTCCAAGGTTAACAGCTTCGCGGATCACGCCATAATAATCATTTCCCTTGCTATGGCGTCTTGTTTTTATGCCGCGCAGCATAAGACCCATCTCGCGGTATTCCCGAAGAAACATGGTGCCTAACTGATACCCTTGGTTGTGATACTCCTGATTTAAGGAAATCCATGCTTCACTGCCATATAACGCGTGAGACTCCGAAGCATTGTAGTGAATACTGATCAGGAAGTCCGCGTGCACGCTTTCTGCAGCCTTGGCACGATCCTTCAGGCTCAAGTCATAATCACCGTCCCTGGTCATATAAACTTCGATTCCCTCGAAATTAGATAACTCTTCCTTCATCACTTGGGCGGTAATCATGTTCATCTCTTTTTCCAGGATGAAGCCTTCCTTCGTCCCTTCGTTTTCACCGCCATGACCGGGATCGATCATGATAATGACCGGCGATTTCGTTTTTTGGATCCGGGGTGCGGCGAGAGATTTCCACGTCATGCAGTTCAATAGAATCAGAACGCTCAGAAATGCTGTAGCATAAGCGATCCATGGGCTTTGTCGTTTTTTCACGGCATACTCCTATTCTCCATCTATAAGATAAACCAGCTTTCAAGAGAAAACTGGTTTATCATCTAAAATGACTTATTCTTCTTCGGGTTTTTCTTCCGGCTCCGATTCCTTTTCTGCGGGTTCGCTTTCGGGATTGAGCTGTTTGATGTTCTCTTGGATCACGTTGTGGTACTCGTTCAGGGACTGGATCAGCTTGTTATATCCGTCCTGCGTACTCTGCATGCTTCTGTTATAGTTATTGGTGGCAGACTGACTTGCGGATTCAATGATCTTAGCCAGGTGCTCAAGCACGTCATTCATGTACTGATTAGCGGCATCCTTCAGATTGTTAGCCTCTATGGTGGCATTATCGATGATGCCCTGCGCCTTATTAACGGCCATGTTGACGAACTCATCCGCACGTGCGTGGGCGCGAAGCATAATCTCGTGTTCGCTGATCATCTGATTGTGTTCCACGGCTGCCTGCTCGAGCAAAGCCCTTGCCTGCTGTTCCGCTTCCGCCTTCATTGCCTGAGCGCGATCCGCGGCGTCGGCAAGAATGGCGTCCTTGTTAGCAATAATCTTCTGATACTGCTTAATCTCATCGGGCGTCTTGCGGCGAAGCTCTGCAAGCATCTCTTCCATCTCTTCGCGGTTTACGATGACGTCAGTGCTGGAAAACAAGCGATTCTTGCTGCTGGCAAGATAGTTTTCAATGTCGGTAATGACTTGTTCAATCTTATTAATGCTGTTCATTTCTCGTTACGCCCTTCCCTCAAATTTCTCGCGTATCAGCTTTGCTACAAACTCAGGTACGCAGGGACTTACGTCTCCGCCAAAATAAGCGATTTCTTTAACACCTGAAGAGCTAAGGTACGCATATTCCAAGCTGGTTGTTAAAAACACCGTATCCAGTTTCTCGTGGGAAAGCTGCCTGTTCGTCTGAGCGAGCTGCAGTTCGTACTCAAAGTCCGTTACTGCACGCAGTCCCCTAACGGCAACGTGGATGTCCTTACTTGCGGCATAATTAATGAGGAGTCCGCTGAAACTGTCAACCTTTACGTTTGGCAGGTCCTTCGTGGCCTCCTTTAATATAATAACACGTTCCTCCACAGAAAACAAAGCATTTTTTTCTTTATTGTTCAAAACACTGACAATCAGTTCGTCAAACATGGCCGATGCTCTCTTGATGACGTCGAGATGTCCAAAGGTCATAGGGTCAAAACTACCGGGATAAACGGCTCTGATCATGTTATTTCCTCCCAAATCCAAACGGTTTTACTGCCACAGGTTCATTCAAGATTTTTTTCTGAGAAAGACGTGTTGATTCGTCTTATATTTCTTCTCGCGAATGACTTCAAAACCAAGCTCTTCAGCGTAGGAAAAGTCCGTACGCAAAGATTCCTCCACGATGATCAGCGTTTCCTCATCCACGTAAGGCATGTTGGCAAGCGCAGCCAATACCCTTTTGTCATGGCCCTGCTCATAGGGTGCGTCCATAAAGATCACGTCCACGTGCTTTTCACGAATGGAAGAAAGCGCTGCAACGGCATCCTGCTTTATCACTATAGCACGGTCAACAAATTTCGTAAATAACAGATTTTGGGTGATGCACTGTAAGGGCGCAGCGGCATTTTCCACAAAATAGGCTTTTTTTGCGCCTCTGCTGATTGCCTCTATGCCGATGGCGCCGCTCCCCGAAAAAAGATCTACGAAAACGCTCCCGGGGACGTCCGCCTGCAAGATGTTAAACAAGGTTTCCTTAATCCTGTCCGTCGTAGGACGCGTATCCATCCCTTCCGGCGCACGAAGCGGCATGCTTCTGGCCGTTCCTGCAATGACTCTCAATTCCATCCACTCCTTCCAACGTCTCAAATCAGTTTCTGACCTTTACGCCCTTGGAATCCCTTGATCCCAGTTTGATCCCATTTAGTACAAGATTCTTTCCGTGCCAATCAATGCTTGTTTCTACGGCATTTTTCGTGAAATAAACCTCTTCCACGGAATCCTTTGGGCCTAGCTTCATTCCGCGAACGCCCACGGCCGTCTTTTTCTTTGCAGGGATCTGTTCCACTGGGAACCGGAGGAAATAGCCTTCCTTCGTCTGCAAAACAATGTTTCTCTGATCCTTTAAGGGCTGCACGCTGACAACCTCGTCGCCGTCCAAAAGCTTTGTCGCGGCAACCGTGCGGCTCCGCACGTCAAACTCGCCGCCGTCAACAAGCTTCATCATGCTCATTTTCGTAACGAAGATCAATTCGCAGAGATTCAAGTCTGTCTGTGAGGCAATGCAAACGATGGTTTCTTCTTTGGAGTTGAAGTTGCTCACGTTATCAATGGGAATCCCCTTATCGCGAAGCTTTCCGGCAGGTACGTCCATCACCTTTATGGTATGCATCTGACCGGTGTTGGTAAACAAGCATACCTTTCCGACGTTCTTACACTGAAATACGTACTTAAATTCAGTATCAGCAGCTTCTTTGTTTCTCTCGTAGGTTGCAACGTCAATGGTCTTAGCGTATCCGAAGCGGTCCATCAGGAAGTATACGTCCGTCTCTTCGATTTCTTTTTCTTTATAAACGGCCTCCTGGCCATTTTCAATGACGGTACGGCGGTTTCTGCCATACTCTCTCTTAAAGCCTTCAAGCTCGCTGATGATCACCTGACTCATGGAATCCCTTCGGTCAAGGATGTCCTCATAGCGGTAAATGTTGGCAAGCGTCTCTTCATGCTCGGCGATCAGTGCCTCGATCTCCAGGCCGATCAATTTGTACAGGCGCATCTCCAGAATGGCATTTGCCTGCTTTTCCGTAAACATCAGCTGCGTTGCCATAATCTTGGATTCCTTGGAGCGGAATCTGATGCCGTCAATCTTTCCTTCTACCAGGCAGGCCTTCGCCATGGCCCGGTCCTTGGATCCCCTCAGGATTTCAATGATGAGGTCGATTACGTTACATGCCTTGATCAGACCTTCCTGAATCTCTTTCTTTTCGAGTTCTTTCGCCAAAAGGTTCGTATACTTTCTGGTTGCAATCTGGAACTGGAAGTCCACGTTGGCCTTAATGATCTGTCGAAGACTCATGGTCTCGGGACGACCTTCGTGAATGGCAAGCATGTTAACGCCAAAGGTATCCTCAAGCCTTGTCTTTTTGTAAAGCATGTTGACAAAGTTCTCAGCGTCGGCATCCTTTCGAAGCTCGATCACGATGCGGATGCCTTCCTTGGAGCTCTGGTTGGAAATGTCAACCACGTCCTGCGTTTTTTTTGATTCTGCCAGGGCTGCAACGTCAAGCAGGAACTTGGAAATGTTCGCGCCAATCATGGGATACGGGATCTCCGTGATGACCACGTTGGTCTTTCCGCCCTTTGATTTTTCGAATTCCACCTTTCCGCGGATCTTGATCTTTCCGGCTCCGGTCTCGTAAATCTCCAATAATTCATCCTGGTTGATCACGATGCCACCGGTCGGAAAATCAGGGCCCTTAATGTATTTCATCAATTCTCTTGTGGTAATGTTTTCGTCATTCAGATATGCCTTTGTGGCATCGATCACTTCGCAAAGGTTATGAGGCGGAATGCTCGTCACCATGCCGACCGCAATGCCGTCAGAGCCGTTGACAAGGATGTTCGGGATCTTTACGGGAAGAACGGTGGGTTCTTTCTCCGTCTCATCGAAGTTGGGCATAAAATCAACCACGTCTTTGTCAAGATCTGCAAGGAAAGCCTCCTGTGTTACCTTTTGCAGTCTTGCCTCGGTATAACGCATTGCCGCGGCACCGTCTCCCTCAATGTTGCCAAAGTTTCCGTGGCCGTCGATCAGTGCCATGCCCTTTTTGAAATCCTGGCTCATGTTGACAAGGGCTTCATATATGGAGCTGTCGCCGTGGGGATGGTACTTACCCATGGTATCGCCGACGATCCTCGCGCTCTTACGATAAGGCCTGTCATAGCGGATCCCAAGCTCATGCATGTCATAAAGCGTTCTTCTCTGTACGGGCTTTAATCCGTCGCGCACGTCAGGAAGCGCTCTCGCAATGATGACGCTCATGGCGTAATCGATAAAGGATTTTTGCATTTCCTCGGAATATTCCGTTTTGATAATGCGATCATTCTGGTTCACTTAAGTTACCTGCCATTTCTATGCATTGTTCTTTTAAATGTCAAGAGCCGCGTCTCTCGCATGGTCATAAATGTATGCTTTCCGGGGCGGAACTTCCGTCCCCATCAAAAGCTCCGTGATCTCGCTGGCCATTCTTGCATCCTCAATCTCCACCTGCTTCATCATGCGGGTTTCAGGATCCAACGTCGTCTCCCAAAGCTGTTGGGCATCCATCTCACCCAAGCCTTTGTACCGCTGCAGGGTAAAGGGCCCCTTATGCGTCTTCCGGTACTTTTCCAGAGCCTTGTCGTCATAGAGATACTGCTCTTCGCCCTTGCCGGGCATGGCTTTGTAAAGGGGCGGCATCGCGATGTAGACGTGACCCTCAAAAATGAGTTCCGGCATAAAGCGATAAAAGAGCGTTAGCAAAAGCGTCGAAATGTGCGCTCCGTCCACGTCGGCATCGGCCATGATGATGATCTTGTCATAGCGAAGCTTGCTGATGTCAAAATCATTTCCATATCCTTCCGAGAAGCCGCATCCAAAGGCATTGATCATGGTTTTGATTTCAGCGTTTGCAAGGATTTTGTCGATGCTGGCTTTCTCTACGTTTAAGATCTTACCGCGGATGGGCAGGATTGCCTGATACATGCGGTTTCTTGCAGTTTTGGCGCTGCCTCCCGCAGAATCACCCTCCACGATAAAGATCTCACATTTGGAAGGATCCTTGGACTCGCAATTGGCAAGCTTTCCGTTTGAATCAAAGGAGTATTTCTGCTTGGTCAGCATGTTGGTCTTGGCTTTTTCTTCCGTCTTGCGGATCTTAGCAGCCTTTTCTGCACAACCGATCACACTCTTTAAGGTTTCTAAATTACGGTCAAAGAAATGAACAACCTCATCACCGGTGATCTTGCTCACTACTTTTGCGGCATCCTGATTGTCAAGCTTCGTCTTTGTCTGACCCTCGAATCTGGGGTCAGGATGCTTGATCGAAACGACGGCAGTCATGCCATTTCTTACGTCAGCTCCGGTAAAGTTCACGTCTTTTTCCTTTAAGACGCCAAGCTCCCTTGCATAATTGTTGATAACGGTCGTGAACATGGTCTTAAAGCCGGTCAGGTGCGTACCGCCCTCGGAGTTATAAATGTTATTACAAAAGCCAAGCACGTTCTCATGGAATTCATTGACGTATTGGAATGCCACTTCCACGGAAATCCCTTCGCTCTCGCCAGAGAAATAAATGACGTCGTGAATGGTTTCCTTCGTCTTGTTCATGTCCTTGATGAAACCTATAATCCCTTCCGCCTCATGATAGGAAATCAGTTCCGCCGTTCCGGGGCGCTTGTCCTCATAAACGATCGTGAGTCCGGGATTCAGATAAGCCGTTTCGTGCAAACGGCTCTTGATCTCATCTTCCTTAAACCGCGTATGATCAAAGATCGTGTCGTCCGGCAGGAAATTGATGGTCGTACCCGTTTCACGGGTTTTGCCAACAACGGGAAGCAGGCCGTCAACAAGCTCAGTAGTGGGGATGCCTCTCTCATACGTGTCAACGTAGACGGAACCATTCAGCTTTACTCGTACGCTAAGACGCGCAGACAATGCATTTACAACCGAGGATCCAACGCCGTGCAGACCGCCGCTGGTCTTATATGCAGTATTGTCAAACTTACCGCCGGCATGTAGCGTGGTAAACACTAGCCGCTCCGCACTGATCCCCTTTTCATGCATCCCGACGGGGATTCCACGGCCATTATCCGATACCGTCGCGGAACCGTCTGCCTCCAGCGTTACCTTGATCTCCGAGCAATATCCGGCCAAATGCTCGTCCACGGAGTTATCCAGAATCTCGTAGACAAGGTGATTGAGACCCTTTGTGGATACGCTGCCTATATACATGCCAGGGCGCTTCCGGACTGCTTCCAAGCCCTCCAAAACGGTTATGCTGGAAGCACCATACTGATTTGCGTCAGCCATTTTCCTGAAATTCCTCCTAATAACCCAATATAAAGTTATTCTACCATAGATATTGAGTTTTTGCAAAGGAAAAAGTACTAAATATAGTAGAAATATCGTGTAAGAAAACGTGTAACGGGGACGTGTCTGCTGACACATTTTTCGGATGAAAAATGTGTCAGCAGACACGTCCCCGTTACACGCTTAAAACTCAGAACAATATTTAATTCAGAGAGATTTTCTTACAACATGCAATAGCCAGGGCTCCCGGACCGATGTGGCAGGATACGCTCAAGGATAAGGGAGCAACATACACGTCATATCCCGGGAAAATCCGCAAAAGCTCTTCTTTTAATTCCATTGCGGCTTCTAGATTCTGGGTATGCGCGATCTCAAGCCATACGCCTCCGGGTGCGGACAAAATGCCTCCGAAACGTGTTTCCACGTCGTTTTTGATGGCATTCATCATGACGGATTTTCCCTGGGACACGGTTCTCGCTTTGGAGAAGGCATCGAGCTTTTCCCCCTGGATCTGTAATACCGGCTTGATCTTAAGGAGCGTGCCGATGGCAGCGGCTGCGGGAGTGATGCGCCCGCCCTTTTTCAGATACTGCAGGGTGTCCAACATGATGTAAATGCTGCTGTTAAACTTATCCGCTTCCAAAAATTCTTTTATAAATTTAGCGTCCTTGCCTTGCTTTGCAAGCTCCAATGCATCAAGACAGGACTGACGTTGCGTTACGGAGATTCTTTGATTGTCAACTACCTTAACCTTATCATCATATTCTTGGGCCAGCAAATATGCGCTTTGGCAGGATCCGGAAAGTCCGCTGCTCATGGGGATATGCACGATCTCGTCATATTCCTGCAGTAAGGAATCCCAAAGCTTACATACCTCTTCAGGAGAAGGTTGACTGGTTGATATGCTTTCACCGCCAAGAAGCAATTCATAAAACTGTTCCTGCGTAAGATTGACGTCCTCGTAATAAGTCTCGTCACCGATCATAAAGGGCATGGGAAGCACGAAAAGCCCAAGCTCCTTTGCTTCTTTTTGGGTAATGCCGCTGTTGCTGTCCGTGACTACTGCTATTTTGCTCATTTGATTCTGCCTTTCGCTCTTTTGATTAATAAAGTTATGTTACACTTAAATAGTCCTAAAGTCAACAGAATTCGCGTCGCCGGTGCAAAGATGCGCCTTTAACCTTGCGTGTTCCGGATGCTCTAACGCAGGATCCCTTTTGATCAAGTCTTCCACCATTTCCGAGGTCAATTTTAGCAACTCTGCATCAGCATATACGTCACCGATCCTGAAGGCAAACTCACCGCTTTGCCTGATGCCAAATAAGTCTCCCGGACCACGGAGTTTTAGATCCTCGGAAGCGATAAAAAAGCCATCGTTTGAAGCATTCAGGATCTCAAGTCTTTTCATCGTTTCCTTGGATTCATTAGTGCTGATAAAGATGCAATAACTCTGCGCCTCTCCCCTGCCGACACGTCCTCTGAGCTGATGAAGCTGTGCAAGACCGAATCTTTCCGCATTTTCTACCATCATGACCGTCGCATTCGGAACGTTAATGCCTACTTCGATCACGGTCGTCGACACCAGAA
Organism: Acetatifactor sp.; assembly: GCA_024693365.1. Lineage (GTDB taxonomy): Bacteria > Bacillota > Clostridia > Lachnospirales > Lachnospiraceae > Acetatifactor. The sequence goes on from JAILLF010000010.1 coordinate 228,190, forward strand.
CGTCTATGTTTTTTGAAGCGAAATCTTCCATGATGCGGTTTTTGTCAGCTGGTTTCATCTTGCCGTGAAGATATTCCACGACAACGCTGGGCGGTAATGCGGCCCTTAGTTTATCAGCGTAATCTACGACGTTTTCGGCATCATCCAGTTCGCCCTCCTCAACCTGAGGACAGATTACGTAAGCCTGATGCCCCTGGGATATCTGATTAGCAATAAATTCATAGGCTTTGGGACGAAAATGCGTGTTTACGACACAATTTTTTATGGGCAGTCTTCCCACCGGCATGTCTTTGATCAATGAGATCTGGAGATCTCCATACAATATGATCGCCAAGGTTCTCGGGATCGGCGTTGCGCTCATGACAAGCACGTGAGGCTGCAATCCCTTCCCGGCAAAGGTTTCCCTCTGACGGACACCAAATCTGTGCTGCTCGTCCGTAACGACTAACGCGAGTTTGTGATAGGTAACTTTCTCCTGAATCAGCGCATGTGTGCCAATGATCAGATTGGCTTCCCCTGACGCAATCTTTTCGTATTGCAATTTCTTTTCCTTGGCTGTCATGGAACCAACTAACAATACGGGCTTAAAGGCAAGTCCATATTTCTCCGCGTCTTTTTTTACGTTTTCATAATGTTGCACCGCAAGAACTTCCGTCGGAGCCATGAGCGCGCCCTGATAACCGTTTGCAACAGTCATTAAAAGCGCCAAAAATGCAACAATGGTCTTACCTGAACCAACGTCGCCTTGGATCAGACGGTTCATGCACCGTGGTCCTTCCAAGTCCTGCCTGATCTCCTGCCACGCCTGTTTTTGGCCTTTGGTCAGACGAAAAGGTAATGCATCAACGTATCTGACGGTATCTGCCGTCTCGATCATGGGCCATTCATTGGGAATGGTTGCAGCATCGTCCTTGTTCTTTCGAAGCTGAAGCAAAAAGGTAAAGAACTCTTCGAAGACCAGTCTTCTTCTTGCAAGCAAGGCAGATTCCTCTTCCTGAGGAAAATGAATCTCATACAATGCAGGCTCCGCTTCCGGGATGGCAGCTTCCAAAAGAAAGTCCTCCGGAAGCCACTCTTCCTCAAACGCATAGTCCTTCCAAATGGTTTTAAGTGCCTTTTGGATGGCTTGATTGGTCAGTCCCTTTGTCAGAGAATAACGCGGCATCAGCATGCCGGAAATCTTATGATATTCTTCCGAAGAATAAAATTTTGGCTGTTCCATGAAAAAGGATGGCCCCTTTGTCTGAACCGTTCCGCGAAAAACAAAGACCATTCCCGGCTTAAAAAGCTTGGTCAAAAAAGGCATGTTAAAGAACGTAAATCCGATCGATCCCGTATCATCGGCGGCATTTACGGTAAGGATTGTCAGGCGGCTGGTCTTCCTTGCGGACGGACTATTCAAGATTCTGCAGGTTACGGCTGCCGTTTCCCCCGGAATCAGTTCCCGGATCTTCTTAGGAGCTTCATATCGCTCATATCCCTTAGGATAATAATGCATCAGATCCCCAACCGTAAACAAACCAAGCTTTTGATAAAGCTTTAAGCTTTTTTCGCCAATGCCCTTCACTTCTAAAAGCGACGAATCTGATTTATACACTGTTCTGCCTCCGCCTTGATAGAAAAACAGGGGCGTTCCTGCTCTTGCAAAATCGCCCCTTTTCACTCAATAACACAAAATAAACTTTATTCGACGGATACCAAATAATAATAGATTGGCTGTCCGCCATTTTGAAGCTCCACGTCGAGGTTCGGATACGCATCCGCAATCTTCTCACGGATCTTCTCGGCATCTTCCTCCGTAACGTCACTTCCGTAGTATACGCTGATCAGTTCGGAATCCGAACCAACCATCGCTGCGACCGTATTCAGCACAACCTCCGTCAGATCCGTACCGTTTGCCAGAATGCCATTGTCGCCGACGCCCATGTAATCATCCTTCTTGATCTCCTTGTCGTCGATCACGGTATCCCTTACGGCGTAAGTGATTTGACCCGTCTTCACCTTTCCGATTTCGCTGATCATCATTTCTTCATTCTCATCAACGGAAGACCCATCCATGTAATTGATTACGGCCGTGATGCCCTGAGGAATCGTCTTGGTCGGAATCACGAGAAGGTTCTTGTCAGTCATGAGCTCTGCAGCCTGTCTGGCGGCAAGAATGATGTTCTTATTGTTCGGAAGCACAAATACGTTCTCGGCATTGACCTTTTCAACGGCGTCAAGAATGTCTGCCGTACTGGGATTCATGGTCTGTCCGCCCTCGATCACGTAATCAACGCCAATGCTCTTGAAGATTTCGCTTAAGCCTTCACCGGCAGAAATGGCAATGAATCCAACCTTCTTGGGAGGCTCGGCAGGCTTCTCGGTCACGGCCGCAGCCTGGATTTCAGCTTTCTCAGCTGCCTTCCTCAGCTTCTCCTCCTGCTCAAGGCGCATGTTGTCAATCTTCAGATTTGTCAGTTGTCCGAACTTTAAGCCCTTTTGGATGGCAAGTCCGGGATCATTGGTATGTACGTGGATCTTTACGGTCTCACCGTCACATACGCAAACAATGGAATCGCCGATGGATTCGAGATATGCCTTGAAATCCATTTCCGTTTTTACGTTGAAGTTTTTATTTAACAGAATAACGTATTCCGTGCAATAACCATACTTTACGTCAACTTCAACAAGATTTTCCTGGTTCGTTGCAGGCTTTTCATCGGAACTCTCCGCAGGAATGTTAAAGTCAACCTCTTTGCCAAGGAGAGCGTCATAAGCACCGGAAAGGACCTCGATCAGTCCCTGTCCGCCGGAATCAACTACTCCTGCCTGCTTCAAAACGGGCAACAGCTCGGGAGTCTGACTTAGCACGTACTTACCGTGCTCCAGAATCTTTCCTGCAAAATCTTCCAAATCGGTAATGCCTTCATTGGAAAGCTCCTTCGCCTTGTCTGCAATGCCCTTGGCTACCGTAAGGATCGTACCTTCCTTTGGCTTCATCACGGCCTTGTATGCCGTTTCCACAGCTTTTTCAAAGCCTTCCGTAAGCACGCTCACGTTTAAGCTTTCATAGGTTTTGATCACCTTAGTGAATCCGCGGAACAACTGGGATAGGATAACACCGGAATTACCGCGTGCGCCTCTTAAGGACCCGCTGGAAATGGCCTTACACAACGCCTCCATGGAAGGATTTTCACCGAGCTCGTTTACTTCCTTCGCTGCAGACATAATGGTCATGGTCATGTTGGTTCCCGTATCTCCGTCAGGAACGGGAAATACGTTCAACTCATTAATATATTCCTTCTTGCTCTCTAAGTTCTTAGAACCTGCCAAAAATAACTTAGCAAGCAATTTGGCATCGATTACTTGGTAAGACACAACAAAATCCTCCTTAATCAATCACTCTAACACCTTCAACGTAGATGTTGATTTTTTCCACTTCCAAACCCGTAAACTCTTCGACCTTGTATTTTACGTTGCCGATCAGATTGTCAGCAACTGCAACAATACTAACGCCATAAGCCACGATCACGTGGAAATCCAGGACCAACTTTTGATTGTTGCCTACCGTCACGGTAATTCCCCTGCTGAGATTATCCGGTTTTAAGATGCGTGCGATTCCGTCGCGTACGTTTGCAACGGTCATTCCAACGATGCCAAAGCATTCAACTGCAACGCTTCCGGCATACTGTGCGATCACTTCGTTATTTATGGAAATGCTTCCCATATGAGTATCGATCGAAGAACCCTTCATAAACACACCATACCTTTCTGTCTCTTTTTGCGCGCGTCCGTATTTAAACACAGATACGCACTATCTATAACAATATAACGTCTTTCATGGAAAAAATAAAGTTTTATTTGGAAATTTATTGTTTTTTATAAAAAAAAGAATTTTTCTACTTGCTTTTCTTAAGCGTATCTGTTATTATAACAATGTTGTGAAATTTTGCAGCAGGAAAGATCGGTATCAGACGGGAGGTGTCAAGATGGCTAAGTGTGATATTTGTGGCAAGGGAGTACATTTCGGTAATAACGTAAGCCACTCTCATAGAAGAAGCAACGCAATTTGGAATTCTAACGTAAAGAGCGTTAAGTGCAAGGTTGACGGCGGCGCTAAAAAGCTTCACGTCTGCACCCGTTGCTTACGCTCCGGAGCCGTAGAGAGAGCTTAATAGAATCAAATCAAAAAGAAACGGGTTGGAGTCATCTCCTACCCGCTTTTTTATTGTCTAAACAGCTTTTTTATTGTTTAAACGGCTTTTTTATTGCCTAAAATTGCCAGAAATAAAGCGTACTTTCGCGTCAAGTCATGAATCTGTGATACAAAAATATCCCGCAATGCCCAAAACGGCCATGATCAGAAAACTTGCCAGCCTGTCTCTGATCAGTAATCCCAAAAACATGCCAAATACGATACAAAAAATGCCAACGCCTGCAATTTTTCTCATCCGGCATACCACTTAAGTAATCCTTAAGACATTATATGCCGCGTTGCAAGCCGTTGGCACTTGTTTTTTAGTCTTCCTTGGGAAATGCGGCGTCAAGGGCTTCCTCGTCCGAAACTTCCGCATTATCCTTTTCTTTCTTCTTGTCCAGGAACTTATCTACCATGTCGGGAACCATGTCAAGCACCTTCGTAACGGTATCCTGATTCTTAACGTTTACAAGCTTCACGGTACCGTCTTGAATCACGATCACTGCGCTGGGCGTCATCTTTCCGCCAATTCCGCCGGCACCGGAACCGCTTCCCTTTTGATTATTGTTTCCGGAACCCGCACCTACGCCAAAGGTCACGTCCACCAATGGAAGAATAATGGTATCTCCGATCTTCGTAGCCTCGCCTACAACCGTTTTCGTGGAAAGCACGGTATTCATTCCCTTTAACAAAGATTCTACAACTCCCTGAAACTGATTTTCACTGCCTGCCATAAGTCATTCCTCCGTTCCGTGCCCTTGCACGCTTTTTAACTTTCTTTATTTCGATTCATTTTCCTGCGTCTTTTTCTCTTTTTTCCCTTGCGGGATTTTTTCAATTCCTGAGCCTTCTCAGGATGTTTTCTTAGGTCTATCTTCTGACGAAGTGTCCTAAACCGCTTATCGAAGAAGATCCTCAGTGCGTCGATCAATAAAGTGATCACCATGAATCTTCCCTTGATCAGGACGTCCGCTTCCAAGACCTTTCTCTCAAAATCCGGCGTAACTTCCAAGGAAAACCGCTTAGGATACATGGTTTTTAATACGCAATAAACACCGTATGCGTATCCCGTGACGTCAGGAGATGCCGCTCCAAAAAGAAGTCTTCCGCGGATTTTCTTTGGTAATAAATTCTTTAGAACGTGTAATACCCTTGCCAACGCATCCTTCACAAACGGCTGCGTGTCTTTTTCTTCCCATAAGGCTTTATAAAACTTCACGTCATCCAGGATCTTTTGGATTTTTTCTTTTTTCCCGGCTTTTTCGGATTCTTTTTCTTCCTTTGATTCTTTTACTTTCGGGGGCTTTTTTGACTTCTTCTTTTCTTCTTGTAAATCCGATTCGTTATTATCGTCCTCAGGTTCGTTCACTTCCACGGAAGCTTCAGTCTGATGATTCTCAGATCTCTCTAGCTCATCCTTTGCTTCTTCTGATTTACCCACCTCAGCTAAAGCTTCTTTGCTTTCTTCCGTCTCTTTTCCTGGCTTTCCTTTTTTTCCGGATGCTTCTGGTTTTTCGCCGGATTCCTTCTCTTCCTTTCCCATTAACGTGAAAAAGGCAAGCTTTAAAATCGGCCTTGCCGGCTCAGGATAGTCAAACCGAAAACGGATCAATCCAAAGAACCAAGATACCTTCGCATTAATCGATTTCCCTTCGGCATCGATCTTGCCTTTTACGCGATAGCATATTGGCAAAAACAAAATCAAAAGCAGAAGGATCAGGATAAACAATAAGATTCCCAAAAGAATCTTTCCCACTATTGCCATTCCAAAAACTCCTTTAACCTGCAATCTTTGCGGATGGCCATGCAATCCTCCGTGATCTTCAGAACCAATGCAACAGCATCCGCATGATCATTGGCAATTCCTACGACCTTCACGGAATGATCACCGTAATAGGGCTGAACAAAGTATCTTGAAGAAAGAATTTCAATCTGATCAGAATCATTTTCAGGCAAAAGTAAAAGAAACACGTTGGAAAGCAACGGTTTAGAGCATATTTTCTCCTTTAGTTTCTCCAAATCGTCCGGATGCATCCCCTCGCCATAATACAATCTTGGGGAAAACTCCAATGCTCTTTTCTTCTTGACGCGAAAGATGTCTCTAACCTTCAAGTCTGTGATTACCCCATGCATTATTTTTCTTTAATTCCTGATATTCAGCGTATGCTTTTTCAAGAATCTGCTTCTCATTGGAAAATTTCAGCAGATGATACGCCTCATGATACTTGTAAAAACCGGAATCCATGAAGTATTCTTCCTTTTGCGGCTTGCTGTAATAGCTGTCAGCCATCATCAGATACCAATGGACTTCCTTTTCCACAACGTCCTCCGGAACCGTGAACGAATACTCGCTTTTCCCAATGTACTTAACGATCTCCGCCTTGGCACCGGATTCTTCCAAAACCTCACGAAGGGCAGTCTGCGGAAACTCTTCACCCTCTTCAACGGTTCCCTTAGGGAGAACCCAACCTTCATACTTATTCCTTACGTTCTTATACAGCAGTAGAATCTTTCCGCGAAATATAACGACCCCGCCACAGCTTGTTGCTTCAATCATCGCAATCCCTCCTGTCGGCGTGAAACACAACCTATGTCTAGTATAGTCCAAAACCACGTTCTATGCAAGTGATTTTCATTGTACGCCGCGCTTTTCATGTCCCGTGGTATATTCTGCGTAAGGCGGCTCCAAATCTCTTGTATCAGCCTGCAGAAAGAACGTAAGAACCCTTTCCGTATGCGTACGGTCTTCGACGGTAAACTGTAATCTAAAGCACGTTTTATCCTGATATTTATCCAATTCCTTATGCAGTGAAAGAGGAAGACAATTGTAAATCACGTTATGGCAATGCCGGCAAACCAATCTTACCGGAAAGCTTTTGTCCATGCGGTCCAAAAGAACTACCTGTTGCTCTTTCTGATTTCCCTTTCTGCATCGATCCGTCGTCTTTGCAACGCAATTGGCCGTAACCATCATGGGAATCCGTCCATAGATGATCTTATCCCAGATAATCGGAAGCTTTAACAGGTCTCTTTGCTCAGCACCTTTTAATTCCAGGGGAAGGCACCCTCCCGACAAGATGCCGCCTAATGCCTTTACCGAATGCGAATTCCAAAGATACAGATTATGATCTCCATAGACTTTTATGTTCTTTTCTGCGTAATAACCAAGGCCTTCCATGCTTCCGGTAAGCACTCCGGCAAACAATTCGTGCTTTGCCATAAGTGCATCAACCTCCTGAAAATAACTCTCTTCCTTTGAGCGAAGGATTTCAGGCAAGGCCAGGATCCATTCCGTCCATGGCATTTTTCCAGAAAGATTCTCACAAATCCGCAATGCTTCCGCGTCATCTAATAATAAGTCACTGCTTACGTATGCCCGGATCACTTTTGAAGTGAAAGCATTTGGCAATGCGGCAAATGCCTTCAGATGATCCGGCTTTAAAAACGATACGGAGAATCTGCGTTCATCATTCATGACGGATCACCTCCTCAAGTTCAGAGATTACCTTCCTTCGAAGCTCATTTATGCTCTTTAGGGGCATAAAGATGCCATCATCCATTTGAATCACGGGATCACCGCCATTATAGCTTTCATCGGCGGCAAAGAACGTGTCTCCCAATTTTTTTAATTGCTTTATTACGTTCTCATGGGTAACCGGTGCCTTCTGAGCCGCTTCCACGATCTCGCCGTATCCCGTTACGGTCTTGCTAACGTCTCCGGCAAGCGTGATCTTAAGCATGGCGGGTTCACCCAAAAGGAATCTGGCTTCCATGCGTATGGGAACTCTTTTTTTATCGATTAAATACTCTGCCTTGATGCTCTCAAGCAGTTTTTCGTCACTTGCCGCATAAGCCGGACTCGTGAGCGTGATCATTTCTTTTCCGTTTGCCCTGTAATAATATCCGTTTGTCCGCTCACTGCGGATGTAGAGTTTTCCAAGATCCTCCAACTCCTTTTTCGAAGGCGAAGCCGGCTTACCTTCATAAAATGCATCCATGAGCTTTCGATAATATGCCGTAACGCCTGCGGCATACTCCGGTTTTTTCATGCGTCCCTCAATTTTAAAAGAGTCAATGCCTGCTTTGATCAGCTCCGGAAGCATTTCTATCGTACACATGTCCTTCAGGCTTAAGGGATAACATTCCTTACTTAGGCTTTGGCCGTCTTTGACCCTGTAGGGTAATCTGCATGGCTGTGCACAGCGTCCGCGATTGCCGCTCCGGCCTCCCAAAATCGAGCTAAACAGGCACTGGCCTGAATAACAATAACACATGGCCCCGTGAATAAAGCATTCCAATTCCATTCCGGTTTCAGTCTTAATCTTTTTGATCTCTTCCAAAGAAAGCTCCCTGGCCGGCACGATCCTCACGACGCCCATTCTCTTCAACAGGTTTGCCCCGTGAATTCCGGTTATGCTCATCTGCGTGCTGGCGTGCAGAGGCAGCTTTGGGAAGCATTCCGAAAGCAAATTCAAAACACCTAAATCCTGTACGATCACACCGTCCAATCCTTCTTCCACGTAAGGCTTGATAAAGCCGGGAAGTGATTCCAGCTCCCGTTCCTTGACAAGCGTATTTACGGTAAGATAAACCTTTTTCCCCAGCAAATGCGCGTACTTTAAGCAATTCAATAATTCTTCTTCCGAAAAATTATCTGCATAAGCCCGCGCACCATATTGCGTTCCGGCCAGATAAACAGCATCTGCGCCAGCTTTGATTGCACCGTAAAAGGCTTCCGGACTTCCCGCCGGTGCCAGCAGTTCCACTTGTTGCATCTTTGATCTCCTGCTTTTGAAAAAAGCTGTCCGCTTTCATCGGACAGCTTTCCATTATTTATTCTTTAACTCAGTCTCAAGCTTAAATATCGTACGGCTTTGCTCATCGCACTGGCTTTGCAGTTCTTTTACCTGATTCTTTGCGTTATCCAATTGGATCTGGCAGGAAACCAGTTCATGCTTTAAGTCACAGTATTCCTTCTCCTTGGACTGCATTTCAGCCTCCAGGATCGCAATCTGTCTCTTTGCCTTAAAGAAATCATCCGCAATGTTTAACTGAAGTAAAGTACCCTGCGTGTCAATGGATTGCTTGCGAAATCCATCCAAACGATTATATTCATTGATCTTATTGTTGATATAGGTCGCAACCTTTTGAAGATACTCTTCGCTCTCATATCCGCTCAGTTTTAATACCTTACCGCCGATCAATACTTCCGTAGCCGTTTTGGATGCCATGTCCCCTCACCCTTCCTCTTTCGTTCTCTTTCCCAGTCATAAGCAAAAAATGAATTCCACAAAAATCTAGTATATATTATAGCTTAAACAAGAAAAAGAAACAAGAGTTTTTTTATGGCAAGAGATGCTTATATGCAAGATCGGTAACCACTCTGCCTCTGGGCGTTCTGTTGATCAATCCGTTTTTGATCAAATATGGTTCATAAACGTCTTCGATGGTACCTGCGTCTTCGCCTATTGCAGCTGCAAGCGTGTCCAGTCCTACGGGACCTCCCTCGAACTTATCGATCATGGTCATAAGCATGTTACGGTCGATGCGGTCAAGTCCAAGCTTATCCACGTCCATCAGATCCAGTGCAATCCTTGCAACATCCTCCGTGATAATACCATCATATTTCACTTCCGCGAAATCTCTCACTCTTTTTAGAATGCGGTTTGCAAGTCTGGGCGTGCCGCGGCTTCGCTTTGCCATTTCCCTCGCCCCGCCCGGTTCAATCTCCACGTTCAGAATGCGAGCAGAATGCATGATGATCTGCTGTAATTCAGGAATCTCATAGAATTCCAGATGATGGATCATGCCAAATCGATCGCGAAGCGGTGCCGAAAGAAGTCCTGCACGGGTTGTAGCGCCGACAAGCGTAAACTTCGGCAGGTCAAGTCTTACGGATCTGGCGGAGGATCCCTTCCCGATCATGATGTCAATGCAATAATCCTCCATTGCGGGATACAGTACCTCTTCCACCTGCCTGTTTAAACGGTGGATCTCATCCACAAACAAGAGGTCACCCTCTTCGAGATTATTCAAAATGGCAGCCATTTCACCGGGCTTTTCAATGGCCGGACCGCTGGTCACGCGCAAATGAACGCCCATTTCATTGGCAATGATCCCGGCAAGCGTTGTCTTTCCAAGACCGGGAGGTCCATAGAACAACACGTGATCCAACGCGTCTCCCCTGCGCTTGGCAGCTTCAATATAGATTTTAAGACTTTCCTTCACCTTTGACTGTCCAATGTAATCATCCAGATATTTTGGACGAAGCGAGCCTTCCAGCTTAACCTCTTCTTCCGTCGCGGTGGTTTCGATCATTCTTCTCGCCATGCTTCCCTCCTAGAACATTTTCTTTAGGGCAGCCTTTAATACGGCGCCGGAATCCATGGATTCAATGTCAGGAATGGAGCTGACCGCCTTTAGGCTTTCCGTCTGTCCATAGCCGAGGGCAACAAGCGCTTCAACGGCCTCCCTGATTTGAGGAACGTCCGAGGACGCAAGCGGGCTTCTTCCCGCCGTGCTTTCGATCTCGCGATCGATCAGGTCATCGTCATAAGCAATCTTATCCTTCAGTTCCAGGATTAACCTCTCTGCCATCTTCGGACCCACTCCGGGAGCTTTGGAGATTGCCTTCTTGTCCCCTGCAGAAATGGCATAGCGCAAGGTATCCGCATCCATCACGGAAAGAATTGACAATGCGCCCTTCGGTCCAATGCCGCTGACCGTGATGCATTTCTTAAAGATCTCTAAGTCCTTTCTTGTAAGGAATCCGTAAAGCCATATGGCATCCTCCCGGACGGAGGTATAGGTATATAATTTCGCTTCTTCTCCGTAACTGGGCATTTTGGAAGCCGTATCCGCAGATACGTGAACGTTGTAACCGATGCCGTTTACGTCGATCACCACGTTATCTTCCGAAACGTTTTCCACAATGCCTCTGACAAATCCGATCATCTTTTTACCTCAACCGTATATTTTATCAAGCTTTTCGCATAAACTACTTTTTTAGTTTATCATAATCGAACATATGTTTCAAGTTGTTTTTTCTCTTTTCTGAAAAGGAAGATAAAACAGATCATATGTACCGAAAACGTAAGCGCCCAGCTGATGGGATAAGAATAATACAGGCATTCAAGCGTTCGAACCTTCTGAAAGATTGTAAGGATCCAAACCACGCGGAAAAGACATGCGCCCGTAAGGGAAACCAGCATCGGCAATACGCCATATCCCATGCCGCGGATGGAGCCTACGATCACGTCCATCATGCCGCAAAGACAATATGTCGTACAAATGACGCTGAGCCTGAGCACTCCATATTTGATGGCCTCAGGATTACTCGTATAGAGCTTTAACAGCGTGCCTCCGAAAACATATGCACCGTTACCCAATAAGAGTCCTACGCCAATCACAAGAGAAATGCAGTATATCAAAGTTCTTTTGATGCGGTCAAATTTCTTTGCCCCGTAATTCTGTCCGGTAAAGCTGACGGACGTTTGATGCAGCGCGTTCATCGAAGTGTACACAAAGCCTTCGATGTTACTTGCGGCCGTATTTCCAGCCATGGCAATCTTTCCAAAAGAATTCACCGAGGACTGTATCAATACGTTTGACAGGGAAAACAATGCCCCTTGAACGCCCGCCGGCAAGCCAATTCGGATCATTTTCAGTAATTTATCCTTATGAATCCTTAATTTATGCAGATTTAATTGATAATCGGATTTCGTTTTGATCAGACACCGGATCACCAAATAGGCTGATAATGCCTGTGATATCACGGTTGCAAGCGCCACTCCCGCCACGCTCATGTGAAATGCGATCACAAAGATCAAGTTTAATATGACGTTGACTACGCCTGCGATCAACAAATAATAGAGCGGTCTCTTGGTATCACCCACCGCGCGCAGGACGGCGCTTCCAAAATTATAAGCCATCATTACGGGCATTCCTGCAAAATAAATGCGTACGTACAATATGGATAATCCGATCACGTCCTCCGGTACGCCCATCAGATGCAATGCAGGTTTTGCAATAAAAAAGCCCACAAAGATCAGAAAAATCCCGCTGTAAGCGGCCGTCAACACTGACGTGTGAACCATCTCTTCCAGTTCTTTCTTTTGTCCAGCCCCGTAATATCTTGAAACAAGCACGTTCGTTCCGACGGACAAACCGATAAACACGTTGACCATCAGATTAATCAGCGGGCTGTTGGAACCAACGGCCGCCAGTGCCTCATCTCCGGCAAACTGCCCAACTACAATGACGTCCGCAGCATTAAACAAGAGCTGCAGAACGCCGGAAAGCATTAGCGGAAAATAAAAAACAACGATCTTCCCTAACAGGGGACCGTCACACATGTCTATTTCATAAGTTTTTTTTCTTTTGCGTATTTCCATGGAATCTCCGGTTTCTTTCATCCGATCACCTTCATTCTTTAAGAACAACTGCTTAGCAAGCTTTGTTTGCCCGCTAAGCAGTCTCATGAAACCGTTATTGATTGTTGATGTAGTTAACAAGTCCTTCCGCTGCAATAATCTTTTGCATGAATTCCGGGAATGCCTGACCTTGGAAGGTCGTGCCCTTCGTCAGGTTTGTGATCACGCCCGTGTCAAAGTTTACCTCAACCTGGTCGCCGGCATCGATTCCCTTTGCCGCCTCGGGGCATTCCACAATGGGAAGACCAATGTTGATGCTGTTGCGGTAAAAGATCCTTGCAAAGGTCTCGGCGATAACGCAGCTAACGCCTGCCGCCTTGATTGCGATCGGCGCATGCTCTCTCGAAGAACCGCAGCCAAAATTCTTTGTTGCTACAATGATGTCGCCCTTCTTTACGTTCTTTACAAAATCCTTGTCAATGTCCTCCATGCAATGTGTTGCAAGCTCTGCAGGATCAGAGGAATTCAGATATCTTGCGGGAATGATCACGTCCGTGTCAACGTTATCTCCAAACTTAAAAACAGTACCAATGGCATTTTTCATCTTATTATTCTCCTTTTTCCAAGCCTATTTCCGACAACGCGTAACGGATCAGTCTAATTCACAAGGGCATCCAATCTTGCCCAAGATGGCGCTTGCTGCCGCAACGGCAGGGCTTGCAAGATAGATCTCAGAAGTTACGTGTCCCATTCTTCCTACGAAATTGCGGTTTGTCGTAGAAACGCATCTCTCGCCCTCGGCAAGAATGCCCATGTAACCGCCAAGGCAAGGACCACAGGTCGGAGTGCTGACTACGGCGCCAGCCTCGATAAAGGTGCGAAGAAGTCCCTCTTCCATCGCCTGCAGATAAATCTTTTGCGTTGCGGGGATCACGATGCAACGCAAGCCCTTTTGAACTTTTCTGCCCTTCAGGATTTCAGCTGCAATGCGAAGATCATCCAGTCTTCCGTTGGTACAGGATCCAATCACCACCTGATCGATCTTGATGTCATCCATCTCATGGATTTCATCGATCGTGTGCGTATTCTCAGGAAGATGAGGGAAGGACACCGTAGGTCTTAACTGACTCAAGTCAATGGTATAAGTCTTATCATACTCCGCATCCTCGTCTGCTTCGTAGATGGTATATTTCCTGTTGGAATGCTCCTTCATATAGCTTTCTGCCAGTGCATCCACGGGGAAGATTCCGTTCTTTCCGCCTGCTTCGATAGCCATGTTTGCAATGGTAAAACGGTCATCCATGCTAAGGTTGGCAATGCCGTCGCCCACAAATTCCATGGACTTGTAAAGTGCTCCGTCAACGCCGATCATTCCAATGATATGTAAGATCACGTCCTTGCCGCTCACCCACTTGGAAGTCTTTCCGGTAAGCACAAACTTGATCGCGGACGGAACCTTGAACCATGCCTTCCCGGTTGCCATTCCCGCAGCCATGTCAGTACTTCCAACGCCGGTAGAGAATGCACCAAGTGCACCGTATGTACAGGTATGGGAATCCGCACCAATGATCACGTCGCCGGCAACGGTCAAACCTTTTTCAGGAAGCAATGCATGCTCAATGCCCATCTCACCGACTTCAAAGTAATTGGTGATCTCATTTCTTCTGGCAAACTCTCTAACACATTTGCAGTGCTCAGCCGACTTAATGTCTTTATTTGGCACAAAATGATCCGGAACCAAGGCGATCTTATCCTTGTCAAAAACGCCGTTCACTTTCATCTTGTCCATTTCCTTGATTGCAACGGGGCTCGTAATGTCATTTCCAAGCACAAGATCCAGCTTTGCCTCAATGAGCTGTCCTGCAACAACCTTATCCAGTCCTGCCGCATGCGCCAAAATCTTCTGCGTCATCGTCATACCCATGGTCTCATCCTCCATATCTCACGTAATTTTCTTATAATTTAGTATCCTACCATACTTTCCCCCAAAATAAAATAGATAATTTTAATCAAATTATAAATAAGCCTCGTGGCGGGAGGGATTGCCCGCTTGGAAACGGCACGGACAGTACTAAGCTCCCCAATCGTCTGAATGGAGTGGGAAAAAACGAGATAAACTCGGAGCTAAAGCTCCTCAGACATATCTCGTTTTTTCCCATTCAGACGACCGGCTCGCTAAGTACTGCCGGCTAATTGTTTCCAAGCAGGCAATCCCTCCCGCCACTTACGTTACCGCATAATTTTACATTATATGATTTTTTATAGTTGCAGATCATATGGTTTGTTAGTTTCAGTATAAAAAAATAAAATAATCGAGTTTCAGCGTTTAAAAGATTAGCAAATCAGGTTTCAACATTAAAAGACGATTAGCGAATTAATCCGTTTGATTTCTTTCAACTGATTCGGTTTTATTGTATAGAGTTCCTAGTTTAATTCTTGGCTTGGCGGGGTCTCGAGGGGAAGGATGGGTGGGGCGGGCTCCTTGGGAAACAATTAGCCGGCAGTACTTAGCGAGTCAGCCTTCCGGAAGGAAAATTTTGAGAAATGTCTGAGGAGCTTTAGCTCCGAGTTATTCTCAAAATTTTCCACTCCATCCGAAAGGTTGAGGAGCTTAGTACCGTCCGTGCCGTTTCCCAAGGAGCCCGCCCCGCCCATCCTCACCCCGAGTCATGCGATAACACAAAAAGGGCCGGCATGAAATGCCGGCCCTGAAGAAACGAAACGTAAATCTTTAGTTGTTGATCAGCTTGTCAGCCTCATTGTTCCAGCTGTAAAGCTTTCTGATCTGCTCGCCAACCTTCTCTGAAGGATGCTCGCTTGCAAGCTTTCTCATAGCCTTGAAGTGAACCTGCTTACCAGCGGGGCTCATGTCAAGGAGGAACTCCTTAGCGAAGGTACCATCCTGGATGTCCTTCAGGATCTTCTTCATGGTCTGCTTGGTCTCAGCGGTGATCAGCTTAGGACCGGTGATGTAGTCGCCGTACTCAGCGGTGTTGGAAATGGAATATCTCATTCCGGCGAAACCGGACTGATAGATCAGGTCAACGATCAGCTTCATCTCATGGATACACTCGAAGTATGCGTTTCTCTCATCATAGCCAGCCTCTACGAGGGTCTCAAAACCAGCCTGCATCAATGCACAAACGCCGCCGCAAAGAACTGCCTGCTCACCGAAGAGGTCGGTCTCGGTCTCGGTTCTGAAGGTGGTCTCAAGAACGCCTGCTCTTGCTCCGCCGATACCAAGTGCATATGCAAGTGCAAGATCCTGTGCCTTACCGGTAGCGTCCTGCTGAACTGCAATCAGACAAGGAACGCCCTTACCTGCCTGATACTCGGAACGTACGGTATGACCAGGTCCCTTGGGCGCGATCATGGTAACGTCTACGTCAGCGGGAGGAACAATGCATCCAAAGTGAATGTTGAAGCCGTGAGCGAACATCAGCATGTTACCAGCCTCCAGGTTGGGCTCGATGTCCTTCTTGTAAAGGTCTGCCTGCTTCTCATCGTTGATCAGGATCATGATAATGTCAGCCTTCTTTGCAGCCTCAGCAGCGGTGTAAACCTCGAAGCCCTGTGCTACTGCCTTGTCCCAAGACTTGGAACCCTGGTACAGACCGATGATCACGTGGCATCCGGAATCCTTAAGATTCAGTGCGTGTGCATGTCCCTGGCTGCCATAGCCAATGATTGCGATTGTCTTTCCATCCAAAAGAGACAGATTACAATCTTCCTGATAGAAAATCTTTGCCATTTTTCTTTCCTCCATGTACTTATAAATGTTTTTTTCAGTCTGACGAAACTCCTCGCCCGACATAAAGTTTTATAACTGATAGGTTTTCATCCGAAAGCCTAGAGCTAACATAATAAAGATGCCTATGGATTACAGCATTACGACGTCCTTTGCGCCGCGGGACAAGCCGGCAAGACCGGTGCGGGCGATCTCAAGGATCTCATATCCCTCAAGGAGATTGATAAACGCTTCAATCTTACTCTGATTACCGGTAATCTCAACGATCAGGCTGTCAGCGCTGACGTCAACCACGTTGGCACGGAATACGTTTACGACGGAAATTACGTTCTGGCGCTCTGCTGCGTCTGCCTTGATCTTGATCAGGCAAAGCTCACGATATACGCTCTCATCCGGCTTCAATTCCTTAATGTCCTTAACGTCCACAAGCTTTGCAAGCTGCTTCTCGATCTGCTCGAGGATCTCGTCGTCTCCGCTGGTCACGATCGTAATGCGGCTATACTTGGGGTCAGCAGTCACGCCTGCGGTAATGCTTTCAATGTTATAGCTGCGGCGGGAAAACAAACCGGTAATGCGGCTCAGTACTCCGGAAGTATTATTGGTCAAAAGTTGAAATACTTTCTTCTGCATTTTTTTACCTTGCCTTTCCTGATCAACACTTTTTTACTTTAATTGAATAACTTGTGAAAGTCTTTAATAAATATATCAACTCTTGAAAGAAATGTCAAGCGACAAAAGGCTTTTATGCGGCCTTAGTCATTCTCACAGCATTTCCCAAGTGCCAGGGTTCCGGTACGCGCAACCTCAAGGATGCCAAAGCTCTGAAGCATGCTGATCAAAAGCGTCGTGCGCTCAGGAACGTCACAGTACTGGATCATAACGTAATGCTTTGACATGTCGACGATCTGCGCCTTCATCATGTCGCAGACCTCCATGAGATCGCGACGGTTATTCTTATTATATTTTACTTTGATCAGCATAAGCTCACGTGCCACTGCCTGCTGTTCGTCAAAGGTCTTTACCTTAATGACGTCAAGCTTCTTGTTCAGCTGTTTTTCAATCTGCTCAATCGTATGTTGGTCTCCGCTGGACACGATGGTCATGCAGGAAACGTCCTTCGCTTCCGTCTCTCCCACTGCCAGACTTTCAATGTTAAAATTTCTTCTGGAGAACAGACCGGCAACCTTGCATAGCACGCCGGAACGGTTTTCTACCAAAACGGAATAAATCTTCTTTTTCATGGCGCACCTCCCTTAGACAAGATCCATGGGATCAACGTTGCATTCCAAAAGAACGGATTCGTCGTCCTTTAAGAATTCATCGAGAACCGCATCTGCCTTTTTCATGTTGTCAAGCCTCAAATACTTCACGTCATAAGCAGATACCAGCTTTTTGAGATCGGGGCTTCCGTCAAGGTCCACGACGGAATAATGATCCTTATAAGTAAAGTGCTGATACTGTCTCACCATGCCAAGATACTTGTTAGCGATGACAATAATTTTAACGGGAATGCCGTGCTGTCTCATGGTGGCAAGCTCCATCATGGACATCTGGAAGGAACCGTCACCGCATACCGCAATGACCTGTCTGTCGGGTGCCGCAAGCTTAGCGCCCATGGCTGCAGGGATGGAATACCCCATGGTTCCCATTCCGCCTGAGGTCATGAACCTTCCGTTCTTTACAACGTGATATGCGCAGGACCAGATCTGATTCTGTCCAACGTCAGCCACGTAAACCGCATTGTCCTGCATCTTTTCTGAAAGCATGGTGATAAATGCAGCCGGATCCACGTAGTTGGGATTTGGCTTTCTCTTCGGCGCCATGGAGATTCTGTACTCGGACAGCTCCTTGATCCACTCCTTACACTCGCAGGAAATATCCTGTGCCAGAAAATCAGCAAAGATATGCTTTGCGTCTCCAACCAAAGGAATGGTCGGGCCTGCATTCTTACCGATTTCCGCAGGATCCACGTCAATGTGTACCAACACCTTGTTTCTGGTGATCAGCTCCGGCTGGTTCACTGCCCTGTCAGCCACTCTTGCACCGACCATGATCAGCAGGTCGGAATCTTGAATTGCCTTGTTTGCATAAGGCTTTCCGTTGTTTCCAACCATGCCAAAATAAAGAGGATCCTTCGTCGGCATAACGCCAATTCCCATCATGGTAGAAACTACGGGAACGCCAAATTTCTTTGAAAACTCGCGGATCTCTCCCTCTGCCTCTGACAAGAGAACGCCGCCGCCCACGCAAAGCAGGGGCTTTTTCGCCTTTTCCAATTCCTTTACGACCTTTTTGATCTGAACGGCATTACCCTTTACGGTAGGCTTATAGGTACGCATGTTAATCTCTTCCGGATAAATAAATTTATCCACGGAGGCATTCTGTACGTCGATGGGCACGTCAATCAAAACGGGACCTTTTCTGCCCGTGTTTGCAATGTGAAACGCTTCCTTAAAGATTCTGGGAATGTCTTTTGCATCCCTTACAAGATAGCTATATTTAACAAAGGATTCTACTGCGCCGGTGATGTCTGCTTCCTGGAAGACGTCACTTCCAAGGAGTTCACTGTTCACCTGACCCGTGATGCAAATCAGTGGAATGCTGTCAGCAAATGCCGTTGCAATGCCCGTGATCACGTTCGTTGCCCCGGGGCCGCTGGTAACGGCGCAAACGCCAGGCTTTCCCGTCATTCTTGCCATGCCGCTTGCTGCATGTGCAGCATTTTGTTCCGTACGGATCAAAATCGTACGAATGTCAGATTCCAATATGGAGTTATAAAATGGACAGATTGCGACTCCGGGATATCCAAAGACCGTCGTCACCTGCTCCGCTTCCAGACATTTTATAATGGCATCTGCTCCATTCATGCTTTTTCCCTCCGTTTTTTCCGTCATTCAAAATTAGCTACGTTAGCTTAAAATTATACATCGTAATCCATAGTAATTCAAGCATCTCTTAAAATTCTTTTAAGATTCTCGAAAGAAGGCATTTTATGGTTGATAAAAAATGGCAAACGTGATAAATTGTATCTGTTTAAGAAGAACGTGAACTTTTGGAGGAATGCTTAGAAATGCATAAGAGAATTAGATTAATACTTTTGGCCATTGTTTTTTCCGTTTTTTTCTGCGGCTGCAGCAAGAAAACAGATCCCGAGGCCGTCAAGTTTAAGAATGACATAGAAAATTTCTGTAACAGCATCTCAAACCTGGATCAATCCATCAATCAGATTGACGCGACTTCAGACAACGCTCCTGCCCAGCTTTTAGAGTATTTGGACGAAGTGGCAATGCGTTTTAAGACTTTTGCCGCACTGGATTTTCCGGAGAAATATGATTATCTCGAGCATTTGGCCGATGAAGGCAGCGATTACATGAGCGTGGCAGTTGATAATTATCACAAAGCCTTTTCCAACGGTGCCTATAATGAAAACATTTCTGAATTTGCCCAAGAGAATTATTCCAGAGCCATTAAAAGAATTAAGATTATCATCGCTCTTCTGAAGGGTGAAGAAATTACGGATCCCGACATCGTCATCTCCTACAAGAGTGACGAAGCAGCCACGGAACAACCTGAAGAATAACTCTTTTAGCCAATTTATAAAATTACAAATAAAAAAGCTTGACCGGATCTGATTCCAGCCAAGCTTTTCTTTTGCCTCAAAATATTTCTTTGATTAGAACTTACCAGCGGTTGCTGCTTCCTCAATGCCTACTGCAACTGCTACGGTAGCGCCAACCATAGGGTTATTACCCATACCGATCAGACCCATCATCTCAACGTGAGCAGGTACGGAGGAGGAACCAGCAAACTGAGCGTCGCTGTGCATTCTTCCAAGGGTATCGGTCATGCCGTAGGAAGCAGGACCGGCTGCCATGTTGTCGGGATGCAGGGTACGTCCGGTACCGCCGCCGGATGCAACGGAGAAGTACTTCTTACCAGCCTCGGTGCGCTCCTTCTTGTAGGTACCTGCAACGGGATGCTGGAATCTGGTAGGATTAGTGGAGTTACCGGTAATGGAAACGTCTACGTTCTCCTTCCACATGATTGCAACGCCTTCAGGAACGGAGTTTGCGCCGTAGCAGTTAACCTTAGCGCGAAGTCCTTCGGAATATGCCTTGCGGGATACTTCCTTAACGGTGTTGGTATAAGGATCGTACTCAGTCTCAACGAAGGTGAAACCATTGATTCTGGAAATGATCTGTGAAGCGTCTTTTCCAAGACCGTTCAGAATAACGCGAAGGGGCTTCTGACGAACCTTGTTAGCCTTCTCAGCGATACCGATGGCACCCTCTGCAGCAGCGAAGCTCTCGTGACCGGCAAGGAAGCAAAAGCAATCCGTGTCCTCTTCGAGAAGCATCTTGCCAAGGTTACCATGGCCAAGACCTACCTTACGGGTATCAGCAACGGATCCGGGAATGCAGAATGCCTGAAGTCCCTCACCAATTGCAGCTGCAGCGTCTGCAGCCTTACGGCAATTCTTCTTGATCGCGATGGCAGCACCAACGGTGTATGCCCAGCAAGCGTTCTCAAAGCAGATGGGCTGGATCTTCTTAACCTGCTCATATACGTCAAGACCTGCATCCTTCGTGATCTTCTCAGCTTCTTCCAGGGAAGAGATGCCATAGCTGTTTAATACTTTATTGATCTGATCAATACGTCTTTCATATGATTCAAATAATGCCATTGTATTTTGCCTCCTCTTCCTTATTTCACTTCTTTATCGGTTCTGGGATCAATGATCTTCACTGCGTCAGCAACGCGGCCATACTGACCACAAGCCTTCTCGTATGCAGTGTTGGGATCGTCACCCTTCTTGATGAAGTCGGTCATCTTTCCGAGGCTGACAAACTTGTAACCGATGATCTGGTTCTCTGCATCCAGAGCGATGCCGGTAACGTAACCTTCAGCCATCTCCAGATAACGAGGACCCTTTGCAAGCGTACCGTACATGGTGCCAACCTGGCTTCTAAGTCCCTTACCAAGATCCTCAAGTCCGGCGCCAACAGGCAGACCTTCCTCGGAGAATGCACTCTGGCTGCGGCCGTAAACGATCTGCAGGAAGAGTTCTCTCATAGCGGTGTTAATAGCGTCACATACAAGGTCAGTGTTCAGAGCCTCCATAACGGTAAGGCCGGGAAGAATTTCAGCAGCCATTGCTGCGGAATGGGTCATGCCGGAGCATCCGATGGTCTCAACGAGAGCCTCCTGAATGATACCCTCCTTAACGTTGAGGGAAAGCTTGCAGGCACCCTGCTGAGGTGCGCACCAGCCTACGCCATGGGTAAAACCAGAGATGTCTTCCACTCTCTTTGCCTGCACCCACTTTGCTTCTTCAGGGATGGGAGCGCAGCCGTGATGTACGCCCTGTGCCACGGGACACATTTCTTCAACTTCCTTTGAATAAATCATGTGAAATCTCCTTTCGATGTTCTCTATTTCATGATACCGTCCCAAGTCTCCTTAGAGTTTGACAAAAAAGTATCATTATCTCGATTATTTTCTCACGTTTAATGAAAAAAAACAAGCATTAACTCAATGATTTCGAGACTTTTTTACGTTATTTTGACTTACCTGATTTGTAGAACCGGGAAGCGGTTTGGAATTTCTGATAAAGGGAACCTTGATTGTTTAATTGCTTGACGATATTGGTCCTTCTTCCAACGAAATCCGACAGTTTTCCCATGTATTCGTCCGACGAGATGCTTCCGTCAGCCACCATGGTAAGTCCTTTTTCCCAGCTTGCCGTCAGTTTAGGCTCCAAAAGAGGCTTGATCGATCCCTCAACAACGTCATAAATCATCTCTCCCATCAAAGTTGGCGTGAGCACCTGCGTCTTTTTATTCAAGGCTAGATACTCAATGTTCACCAGCTTTTTCAGGATTTCCGCACGCGTTGCGCTGGTCCCGATGCCGCTTCCCTTGATCTGGGCCCGCAATTCTTCATCCTCTATAAATTGTCCCGCATTCTCCATGGTCAGGATAATGCTTCCAGAAGTATAACGCTTGGGCGGCTTTGTCTCCCCTTCTTTTAATTCATAGGACTTAACGCCAACCTCTGCGCCTTTTTTCAGTTTCATCAAAAGCTCCATAAAGGCTTCGTCGCATTTCAGCTCCTGTTCGCCCTCGCCATCCTTATCCCCGTCTTTTTCAGCATCCTTTTCCACAGTTTCCGCATTTTTTGCATTCTTATCATCCGAAGAAGCATCCTTTTTGAACGAGAATGCGGAAACCTTTAAGAATCCCTCTTCCACAAGCACCTTGAAGTTAGAGAAGAACCGTTCTTCCTTGACCTTCACCGTCAATGCGAATTTCTGATAGGTTGCAGGCGGATAGAAAATGCTCAAAAACCTTCTGACAATGACTTCATATACCTTTGCATTTAACGGGGAAAGGGAATTTAGATTGCCAAGTCCCTGTCCCGTCGGAATGATCGCATAGTGATCCGTGATCTGCTTGTCGTTTACGTATCTCGTCTTCGCAATCCCCTTGTAGCTTCCGTTTTGCAGAATTTCATTGGCAAATTGCGATACAAGTCCATATCCTTTCAGACCACCAATGTTCTTATGAATTTCCTTTGCAACGGCCGTCGAAAGCACTCTGGCGTCCGTACGGGGATAAGTCACCATCTTCTTTTCATACAATTCCTGGATAATCTGCAGGGTCTGATCCGGACTGATCTTAAAGTATTTCGAACAGTCATTTTGAAGCTCTGCCAGATTATAAAGGAGCGGCGCGTTACGGTTTTCCTTTTTCTTTTCAATGGATTCAACAATGACGGGACCTACCGGCTCTTCTTCCAAGTGCGCGATCAATTCCCTTGCACTCTTTTCTTCCTTAAATCCATTTTCCTTATATAGGAGCGGTGACATGAAATACGGTGATCCTTCCACGGCCTTCCACTCACCGCTAAAGCTCTTCCCCTCCAACAGGAAATTGCCGATCACGCGGTAAAATGGCGTCTTTACGAAATTCCGGATCTCCCTCTCCCTGTTCACCACCATGCCAAGCACACAGGTCATCACGCGACCTACGCTGATCACGGCTTTATCGCGCTTTAGGTAATCCTTCACGGCATAACCGTATTTCAAAGTCAATGCCCTGGAAAAATTGATTCCCATCAGATAATCTTCCTTCGCGCGAAGATATGCAGCGTCACTGAGATGATCATATTCCGAAAGATCCTTTGCTTCACGGATCCCTCTTAGAATCTCTTCCTCCGTCTGGGAATCGATCCATACGCGTTTTCTTTCCTTCCCTTTTACGCCGGACATCTGTTCCACAAGGCGATATATGTATTCTCCCTCGCGCCCGGAGTCCGTGCAAACGTAGATTCTCTCCACGTCAGGGCGCTTTAAAAGGCCACTGACCACCTCAAACTGCTTTGCGGAGCTGGCAATGACCTCATATTTGAATTCCTGCGGCAGAAAGGGAATGGTATCAAAGCTCCAGCGTTTTAACTTCTCGTCGTAAACCTCCGGATAACTCATGGTCACCAGATGTCCGACGCACCACGTGATCACCGAATTCTCGGATTCCACGTAACCGTCAAATTTACGCATATTTTCTTTCAGAGCATTGGCAAATTCCCTTGCCACGCTAGGTTTTTCTGCTATGTATAAATTCTTACCCAAATCTTTACCTCGCTGTCTGACTCCTTAGTAACGTTTCCGCCTCAGCGACGGAAAGAGGTTTTCCGCAAAGAAAACCTTGGATCACGTCGCACCCGATGGCGTGTAAATATTTATATTGCTGTTCTTGCTCAACGCCTTCCGCAATGGACTCAAATCCAAGGGATTTCACCATGTCTACGATAGATTCCGTAATGATTCTTGTAGCGGAATCCGTAAGTACCGTATCGATAAAGGATTTATCGATTTTTAGCGTATTGATCGGAAGCTTTTTTAAATAACTCAGGGAAGAAAATCCCGTTCCGAAATCATCCAGGGAAATACGGATGCCTTTGCTCTGCAAAAGCCGCATCTTTTCACGGACAAGATCAAACTCCTCGATCAAAATACTTTCCGTCATCTCCAACTCAATAAAATAAGGATCCACCTTGTATCTTTGCAGGCATGCAAAAAGTCTGTCCACAAAATCATCCTGATTAAACTGCCTTGCGGATACGTTGATGGACATAATGAATCTGGCGTCAAAACGCGTTTGCCATTCTCCATATTGGCGGATTGCCTCTTCCACAACCCAATTGCCAATAGGGATAATGGCTCCATTCTTCTCGGCGATCGGAATAAACGTGCTCGGGCCAAGCTCCGCCTTATCGGCATTGCGGAAACGGATTAAGGCCTCCATGCCGCGCAGCTTCTTGTTGCCACTGTAAAACTGCGGCTGGAAATATAGTTCAAATTCCTTACCATGCATGGCTTTCTTGAGCTTTGATTCCACTTCAAGGCCAAGTCTAAATTCATTTAAAATCGGTTGATCAAAATAGACAAACGCATCTTTTCCACTGGTTTTCCCCTTCAGAAGAACGATTTCCGCGCAGTTTACCAAATCTGACGCAGTCTGAGCCGCCTCAGGATATTGCGCAACGCCGATGGTTACGCTGATCACGACGTTTTGATTCATGCTAAGGTAGAAGGGATGTGCAAGCCTATCCGTGATGGCCCGGTGAATCTCATCAACGGTATAATCATCCTTTGGATCATAGACTGCAAGACAATAGACGTCGCTGTTCAGATGACACGCAATTAGATTTTCCCGCTGTAATTCCTTCAAAAAGGCGCCCAATTGTTGGATCAGCTCATCTCCGCAGACCATGCCTAATCCATCGTTCACCTTATGGAAATCATCAATGTCAATCATCATGACGCTAACGACTTTATGATTTGTTTTTGCTTTTTGAATAAACTCGCCCGTAAGGAGGATAAAATAGTTCCGGTTATATAGACCGGTGCTTACGTCGTAGAAGGAATAATAGTTTAATTCCTCTGACTGTAATTTATGCTTTGTCACGTCCAAAATGGATATGACCTTGCATTCCATGTTTCCCTTCGCGTCATAAACGACGCGGATCTGAAACTTAAACCAAGTTTTTCTCTTTCTGCAAAGGCACTCCAAAGAAGCTGATTCCTTCCCTGATTTCTCAAGGCAGATCAGTTCCCTCAGGGGAAACGCATATGGTTCGTCAACGACTTCATACAAGCGCTCAAGATCACGCTTGGTTCTTACGTCAAAGTCGAAATATTCCGACCAGTTACCGATGGTAACAATCTCACTTTTTGACGCATCAAGATAAAGGAACGTACCTCCCGTCATTTCACAGATCAGGCGATACATCCTGTCTCTTGCACTCAAATTTTGATTCATTGCCTTTAACAGATCCATCTGATAGCCAGTTTCGTTCATGCGTTTTCCCCCATGCGACGGAACATATTTGAATCTCTTAAACCTTATTTTTTGGTGATGTAACCCTGTGCCTTCAAAAGCTCTGCGCAAAGCACTGCGCCACCTGCCGCGCCGCGGATGGTATTGTGGGAAAGGCCTACGAACTTCCAGTCATAAACCGTATCCTCGCGAAGTCTTCCTACGCTTACGCCCATGCCGTTCTCATAATTTACGTCCAGGTTCACCTGAGGTCTGTTGTCCTCCTCAAGATACTGGATGAACTGCTTGGGAGCACTGGGAAGGGCAAGCTCCTGGGGAACGCCGGAAAAGCTCTTAAGCTTCTCGATGAGCTGCTCCTTGGTGGGCTTTTTCTTGAATTTCAAAAATACCGCAGCCGTATGACCATATAATACGGGCACGCGAATGCACTGACAGGTGATCACTGGCGTCGTTGCCGGAACAATCGCGCCATCCTTAATCTCACCCCAAAGACGAAGGGGCTCCTTCTCGCTCTTTTCTTCCTCACCGCCAATGTAAGGAATAATGTTTTCAACCATTTCAGGCCATTCCTTAAAGTTCTTGCCTGCGCCGGAAATTGCCTGATAGGTCGTTGCAACGACTTCGTAAGGCTCAAACTCCTTCCATGCAGTCAATACGG
Source organism: Acetatifactor sp. (assembly GCA_024693365.1). Taxonomy (GTDB): domain Bacteria; phylum Bacillota; class Clostridia; order Lachnospirales; family Lachnospiraceae; genus Acetatifactor. Next base: position 254,489 of record JAILLF010000010.1, read on the forward strand.
GAGCATAGCTCTGGATGGAGCAATTCGGCTTAACTGCAATAAATCCTCTCTTGGTGCCAAGACGCTTCTTCTGGAACTCGATCACGTCAGCATGCTGGGGATTGATCTCCGGAACCATCATGGGAACGTCGGGCGTCCAGCGATGTGCGCTGTTATTGGATACAACGGGCGTCTCGGTCTTTGCATATGCTTCCTCAGCCTTCTGAATGGCTTCCTTAGTTCCTTCATATGCACTGAATACAAAATCAACCTGTGAAGCAACCTTCTCTACTTCATCCACGTTCATCACGATAAGATTCTTAACGGTCTCAGGAATGGGAGTATCCATCTTCCAACGATCACCAACTGCTTCCGCATAGGTCTTGCCTGCGGAACGAGGGCTTGCAGCAACTGCAACCACTTCAAACCAGGGATGATTCTCAAGAAGGGCAACGAATCTCTGCCCAACCATTCCCGTAGCACCCAAAATGCCAACCTTCAACTTTTCACTCATAATCTTCTCCTCGCCTTCCGTCGTCTATTTCTTTGACGACTCTCTTCACGGCTTTTCGCCGTTTTCTTTTTATCGTAAACACATCTCTGCGTCAACTCACGAATTTATCAAACCACTCTTAGTTCTCTGCCAAGAATTGTTTGCCTGCTGCGATCTGTTCCTTCATTGCCTCGGGTCCCGGCGCTCCGGTTGTCATGCGCTTTTCCACGCAAGTCTTTAGGGAGATGGCGTCATAGACGTCAAACTCAAACTGATCACAAAACTCCTTCAACTCCGCAAGCCCCATCTCTTCGATGGAAATACCCTTATCAATGCAGGCAAGCACGATTCTTCCAACGATTCCGTGAGCATCCCTAAAGGGAACGCCCTTTGTCACAAGATAATCTGCGAGATCCGTGGCATTTGTAAATCCTTTCATCGCGCTGGCCGCCATGCGTTCCTTGCGGAATTTCATTGTGGAAATCATTCCGGTAAACAACGTGAGGCAATTCTCAACGGTATCAATGGCATCAAACGCCATCTCCTTGTCTTCCTGCATGTCCTTATTGTATGCAAGCGGAATTCCCTTCATTGTGGTCAAAAGACTCATCAGTGCGCCATACACGCGTCCGGTCTTTCCACGGACAAGCTCTGCAATGTCAGGATTCTTTTTCTGAGGCATGATGCTGCTTCCCGTAGAATAAGCGTCATCGAGCTCCACAAACTGATATTCATTGGAGTTCCAAACGATGATCTCCTCGCTAAATCTGCTAAGATGCATCATAATCGTGGAAATTGCCGCCAAAAATTCGATCAGATAATCTCTGTCAGAGACGGAATCCATACTGTTTAAGGTGGGGCCGATAAAGCCTAACAGCTCTGCCACGTACGCGCGGTCCAGAGGATAAGTCGTTCCGGCAAGCGCTCCCGCACCCAAAGGACAATAGTTCAGCCTTTGATGAATGTCCTTCATGCGAAGGCGGTCTCTCTTGAACATTTCAAAGTAGGCACCATAGTGATGCGCCAAGGTCACCGGCTGTGCCTTCTGCAAATGAGTAAAACCCGGCATGTAAGTGTCCAGGTTCTCTTCCATGGTCTTGAGAATCACTTCCATCAAGTGATTCAACAATAAATCGACGTCCAGAACCTTTTGTCTCACGTACAATCTCATGTCAAGCGCAACCTGATCATTGCGGCTGCGTCCTGTATGAAGCTTCTTCCCGGCATCGCCAATGCGATCAATGAGATTCGCCTCAACAAAGCTATGAACGTCCTCATATTTGTGATCGATCACAAGCCTTCCTTCGTCAACGTCTGCCATGATTCCCTTTAATCCCGAAATGATGGCATCCATTTCCTCATCGGTCAGAATTCCCTGCTTAGCAAGCATGGTAATGTGCGCCATGCTGCCTTGCACGTCCTGATGAAATAATCTTTTGTCAAAACTGATGGACGCATTAAAATCATAAACCATTTGGTCTGTTTCCTTCGTAAAGCGTCCGCCCCACAATTGTGCCATTTCACGTCTCCTTAGTTAAGTCTCGAAAATGTTGTTAAATATTTTAACACAGAAGGTCATAGAATGCAACTACGGATAAAAAAACTTCCCACGACCAATTGCTTGGCCGCGGGAAGCTGCAAATTCAATTATTTTATTGCCTTCCTAATTACTTGTCGTCGTTGTTCAGCTTCTCTTCAAGCTTCTTCATAACGTTCTGAGCAAAGAAGCGACCGCCGATGCCAAATGCAACTGCGAATGCGATGCAAAGTGCAGCGATGATCATGATGAAGGTGTAGTTAACGATTTCAGGAGCAATATTCAACTGGCTCAGGCTGATGAATGCAGCAAGAACGTAGATGGCAACCTTTACTCCAAAAGCAACGGTCTTTGCCTTGGGGAACTTCTTTACGATAATCTTCTCCAAAGCGTTTGCGCATACCAGTGCAACGGTAACAACGATGATAACGCTGATAACTGCAGGCAGGTAATCAATAACGGAATTACCAATTCTGGTAAGTACGGACAGGTTCAATACGTTGATTGCCTGTACGATGGTAATGATTACAACGATCACGTAAACGATATTAGCGATCAGGGAAGAGAACGTGGTGTTCTCGCCAAGCTTAACGCCAGCCTTATCCTGCAAGGTATCAACCTTGAGCGCAACCAGAATGGGAGCAAGCAGATCCTTGATCAGCTTAGCAATGAAGAAGCCTACGAACAGGATGATGGCTGCACCGATCAGATTAGGAATGAATCCAAGGAAGGAACTTACAAGACTATTAATGGGGCTAGTCAGGCTGCTAATGCCAAGCTTACCAAATACAACAGGCAGGAACATCAGGAATACTACAAAGAACATCAGCTTGCCAATGAAGTCAACGGCTTTGTCCTTCGTCTCGGTTTTGATTCCCCACTTCGTAAGGTACTTCTCGAGCTTAATGCCCTTCAACAGCTTTACGACAAGGTTCTTCACAACGGTTGCAAGCGCAAATCCAATGATTAACCAAAGAATTGCTGCAAGTACGTTAGGAATGGCATCAAAGAACCCAAGAATGTGCGATTGGATTCTCTCTCCCAATCTTTCAAAAAATTCTTCCATGATACTTCTACCTCCTTTATCCCTCTAAATAAAATGTTAGGATAGCCGCTAAGCTATCCCTTTTACGTCAGCTGACTTTATCAGCCGAGCTGAAAAAGGGACTTGAACCCTCGACCCCTTCATTACGAGTGAAGTGCTCTACCAACTGAGCTATTTCAGCGTACAACTCATTTAACATTCTAACAATAGCTATTATATACTGAACCATATGAAATTGCAAGACCTAATTTTTGCAACAGTTTACACAACTTATATTTTATCAGCCATGTTATGGATCTCCGGATCCTCATATTGATCCATAAAAGTACGTCCCAATTTCTCTTTTTCCTTTGCAAAGCGAATGCCCGATAATTCCGTAAATACGCTGACTACCTTATGAAATTGAAGCTTCGGGAAGAAATTCAGGATCTCCATCGGCACCGTTTTGTCGAACTGAAACACGTCAGGAAACAGCGTTTTGTAGTCCAATTCGTCCCTGGGATGTATCTTAAAAAATACAATTCCTTCTTTCTCATAGCGTTCCTTTAAGTCCCTAAAGATACTCTCGCGCACGTCAAGAGTACAGAGCGGCTCCGTAAGGATCATAACGTTCGTACCGCCATTCTCCGTTGAAGCAATGCGCTCTTCAAGCCTTTCCAGGTCTTTGACGAAAACCTTTACAAAAATTTCCTTTTGTTCCTCCGTCAAAGTCTTTTCCAAGCCTGCCCTTGGAACCTCCTTGTACTTCTTAAACGGGTATTTGATTACCGACACGTCGTTTACTTCCATGTCGATGCAGTATTTGCTAAAGCCATCCTGAATAAAGATCAGGTTCAGATACATGCTGAAAAACTTTTTAACGCCAAAAAATCCTCTGTTGTCATAGCGCGCAAGAATCACGGCGCCTTGATTGTTCAGACCGTCTTCCAATGCATGATACTTGATCTTGTTTTGACTTAAATAAATGCCAATAGGATCCGAATCACAAAAAACATAGATTTCATCATATTTCTTAAAATCAACGGGCACGTAAGGTGCTTCCAGCTTGGCGAACTTACGGGTAAAGATAATGCGGTTTGCCATGTTCGCAACGACGTTTCCCTTATCTGTCCGATACTTCGCCAGTTCCGGGAAGAAATCGTCCCTCTTCTCGTCAAACTCATAAACTTCCTTGAAAACGCCATTTTTTAAAATCCTGTCCTTAATGTCGCCAAAGTCATTCGACATCTTGCTCAAAACAACCGTCGCATTCCCATTCTGCGCATCGCCAAGCGCAAATTCCTTTAAGTATGACACGTACAAATGATAAAACGTGTGACAAACGTAAATCCTGCCTAAGCCCATTTCCCTTACCGCTTTCTATTTTCTGATCCTTCCCATGACAAGGACGTCCTCGTAATGACCATTAACAAAATTATGCTCTTTCAAACGACCCTCGCAGGTAAATCCGGCCGCTTCATAACAACGGATCGCAGACTCATTGCTGGCATGTACGTGCATGTAGGTCTTATGGAAATTTAAGTGCTCAAAGCAATAATCAGATAATGCCACTACCGCATCACGTCCGCAGCCTTTGCCTCGCGCGGAATCATCCCCGATCCTCACGTACATCTCCACGTTGCCATTGATCCTGTCAAATTCCTTCAGGCCGATGGTCCCAATACATCTTCCATCGAATTCAATGGCAAAGATTTTGGGCTCCTTCGAAAGACACATGTTCTCAAACCATTGATCATGCTCACATTCCGATACGGGCCATACCGTCCCCATCTTATCTCTCAGGTCTTTTCTGTTCACCCATTCATAGATCAGTGCCTTATCTTCTTTTTTCAAACCACGCAGCTTTACGATCTTCCCCTCGATCATGTTCCTTCCTCTCTTACGTCAATCGCCTTTTATGATTGCTCCGGCAATCCTTTTCGCGCCGTTTCCGTCCACCAGCGACTGCATTTTCGCGGTAATGCGTTCCCTAACACGGGGTTCTGCCAACTCTTTGATTTTCACAAATACTTGATCCAACGCCTCATACATGCCATTTCTTACGTCACCGGCATAGGGCATGATGCCAAGCCGGTCAAACGCCTTACACTGCTCTATCTGATTATCCGCCATCCCGTAGATGATTCCAGGCGTTCCGCAGGCACAGGCCTCATATATCGTCATGCCGCCAGCCAAAACAGCCAAGTCGGCATTCCATAGGAGCTCGCTCATTTTGTTTGTATTCACGTAAACCTTGATCTGATTGTTCTCTAAGTTCTTCAATTCTTCCTTCTTGTTGTTTAAGGCGCCAACAATCACTTCGAGACTTACGTAACTAAAGATGGGCTCCTTCTTCCATCTTCTAAGGAAGCATCCAAGGAAATCATAGGGATCACTCCCGCCGGAAGAAATTAGAATGGTTTTTATAGATTGGTTCGCATGCTTTTGGGGCAGTCCCTGAAATTCCTTCCGAAGCGGCACAAAGGCAGGTCCAAGAAGGACGTTCCCGACGCATCCCACGTAGTTTGGCGGCGCGATCAAGCCGTTGATCAGATTAGTGCAATGCCCAAATCCCATAAGTCCTAATTCGTCAAAATACGTAATGCTCGCGTGACGGCTCAGCTCCCGGAAATAAGCTTCCGTGACCTGATAGCTGTCTACCAGGATCTTTTGAATGCCATGGCGCTCCAATACCTTCAAAAGCTTTGGCAATTCCTTTTCCTTATCCTTCCAGTCACTGTCAAGGATTTCAAGCGGAATGCCTTTGTTTTTCAGGAACGGCTTCACGGCCTCGTCGGAAGAAATAAACAGACATTCTTCTCCCATGGCCATGATTTCTTCCGCGATCACAAGTGATCTGGTGACGTGTCCGGAAGCTATGATATTGTTAACGTCTGCTCGAATGGCTATCATGATTTATTCTCGATCATCTCAAATGTCAATGGGGTACCAAAATCAATGTCCATGCAGGCCCTCTTTCCGATAAATTCAGGGTAAAACTTTGGTTTTACGCCGGCAGCCGGCCTAACGGACTTTACGTTATCCCAAGTGAACGTCTCTCCCTTTTTGATTGGAGCTGATGCAAACAGGGATTTTCTGTATTTTACGTTTCCTTCTTCCTGGCTTGTGGGCCCGTATTTCACTTCTCCCACCGCCCTTTCCGCCTGACGGATGGCTTTCACCATCTCGGCAAACTCTTCCTTCTCCATGGAGAAGGCGGAATCGGGTGTCTGAATCTTTCTGCTCAGGCAAAAATGCTTTTCGATCACGCTGGCGCCAAGCGCCGTTGCAACAACGGGGCCAACGCTTCCAAAGGAATGATCCGAAAGGCCATACAGAACGCCAAAGCGTTCGCCCATGTCTTTCATCGTCATCAGCTTCATCTCATCCGTAACCGCAGGATATGAAACCGCGCACCGTAGCAGGACAATGTCTTCATTTCCTTGATTTCTGATGGCGTTTACGGCATCCCAGATCTCTTCCTCCGACCCCATGCCGGTAGACATGATGATGGGCTTGTGCTTTGAAGCAACATACTCAATCAGCGGCACGTCAACCAATTCTGGAGAAGCGATCTTATAAAACGGCACGTCCAGTTTTTCGAGATAATCTACTGCCGTGTTGTCAAAAGGCGTGGAAAACATATCAATCCCAACCTTTTTTGCCTCGGCAAACAATTCTTCATGCCATTCCCACGGCGTATATGCAAGGCTGTATAGCTGATGCAAAGTATTTTCTTTCTGCCAGGGACCGCTTGTGATCTTAAAATAGGGATTGTCACAATCTAAGGTGATCGTATCGGCAGTATAGGTCTGAATTTTTACGCAATCAGCGCCCGCTTCCTTAGCAGCGTAGATAATGTCCTTCGCCCTTTGCAGGTCACCGCCGTGATTTGCGCTCATTTCCGCAATGACGTAAACCGGGGCCCCTTCCCCGACCAATGTCTGATTTAATCTGATCTTCATGAATTCTTTTCCTTCATCATGGCATATTTAATCTCAGCGATCTTCCAGTCCTCAAGCGTGTCAATGTCCTGTACTTCCGATTCTGGGAAAACCTGAGCATATGTTTTTTCAGTAACCAGGGAGCCCTTTTCCAGAAAGGTTTCCGTCTTAAAGCAACAATACTGACCGCAATCATGATAATACGGCTCCAGGTCCTGGCTGCGGCTATTCTTGTATTCCTCGTGAAAAAATCCCAGTTTACCGTCACGCACGTAAAAAGCACGCTGCGGCGGGAAGGAAAAACGAACGACTGGAAGTACGGAATCCGCATCCATTTCCTTCAATAAACGCATTCCGTCCCGAAGCTTGTCCGCCGTAATAAACGGCGCCGTCGGATAAATCACTGCCGCCTCCGTGAAAATTGTACCTCTCTTTTGATACTCCTCCAATACTTCCCGGATCGCGTCAGCCGTTGTCGCAAAATCAGAAGACGCCTTCTCGCTTCTCATGAAGGGAACCTTTGCTCCGGCCTTTCTCGCAATTTCAGCAATCTCCTCATCATCCGTGGAAACCATGACTTCGTCAAACGCTTCTGAGGCAATGGCCGCCTCGATTCCGTAACAAAGAATGGGCTTTCCCATGAATTCTTTAATGTTTTTATGCGGGATCCGTTTACTTCCGCCCCTGGCGGTGATAATTGCTATCGTACTCATTCTTCTTCCTTGATCTTTTCGTTTAATTCGCTAAAGGTATAATTGTTTTTGTCTGAAATAATGGCGTAAGTCTCATCCTTTCCAACGTTAAACAGCATGTCAAAGATGGAAAGATAAGGTACAAACGGGCGGAATGCCTGACGATATTGCACGCCCTTGTAATCTAGATACCAATGATTTAAGCCTTCCTTCGTAAAGGACGGGATGTCCACGTAATTTTCACTACCCTTATTGGAAAGATACGTATCACATTTTAGTTGCTTTGTCATGTCGACAAGCAGATCCGTCTTTGCACCCTCAAACTGAAAATCCGTATCATAATAGATTTCCGTCTTGATCCCTAAGTCCTTTAGAATAAAGTTCATAACGTAAATATCCAATTCATTTAAGGAATTCCATTCCTTGGAATAGAGATCCTCAAAGAATCCGATATAATCATTGTAAAAGGGCGTTTTCTTGTAATTCAGCTGGATCGTGGACAAATGCTTTTGACGCCAATTCTCCGTATTATTGATCTGGGCTTCTGAAATCTTCTGGTCAAATTTTCCCTTTGTCAAAACCGGAACGGTCAATACGATTTCACCATTCGCGCCGCGAAGGCGATTACGGTTCTGCCAACTCTTTTTCTCAAACTGAACGTTGCTAACGTAGATAAACTTGTCTGAAAATAAAATCTTGCCGATTAATCCCGGATACGGTAAATAATTCGGCTGGTGACCACTCAAAATCATTTTTTAGGGCCTGTCCTTTCTGTATTATTTTTCTTTTGCAATGGTTGCTTCGGCCTTTTTTGCATCCGAGGAATCCTTCAAATGCACGTCCATTTGAGGGAATGGAATCTCAATGCCATTCTTGTCAAGCGTAAGCTTTGCCTTCTCCGTGAGATCCCATTTTGCCGGCCAGTAATCTGCGCTCTTCACCCAACAATGCATCAATAGCTTTACGCCGCTGTCTTCGAGCGCGTCAACCACAACGCGGATTACCTGCTCCTTTATGGTATACTCACTCTCTTCGAGCATTTCCTGCAAAACCTCCTTCGCCTCCTGAATGTCAGAGCCATAGGAAATCTGAAGCGGTATGTCAATTCGTCTTGTCTTCTCAGCAGTTACGTTGGTGATGCTGTTATTGGCCAGATTACCGTTTGGAAGCACAATCAGCTTGTTATCTACGGTCTGAAGCTTTGTGTAAATGATCTGTATCTCCGTTACAAAGCCTTCCTTACCCGTGGAATCAATAATGTAATCGCCAACTTTAAAAGGCTTGACCAACAAAATCAAAATGCCTCCGGCAAAGTTTGAAAGGCTTCCCTGAATGGCCAAACCAATGGCAACGCCGGCAGATCCAAGCAGTGCCACAATGCTGGCCGCATCAACCCCAAGCCTCGAGGCAATCATGAAGCCCAAAACAACATAGAGTGCCACCCTTAAGAAAGAGACAACAAACGTGATGACGCCTCGTTCCGCCTTGGCTTTCTCCATAGATCTTTGAACTAGTTTTAGTACTAGCCTGATCACGCGAATGCCAATCAGCAAAATGACGATCGTGATCACGACGCGAAGCAATAATTGGATTATGGAACCGCTTACCCCAGTTGTAAAAAATGCATCTAATTCTTCTTTTGTCAATTTAATCCACCTTCTTTGCCTTTTTGCCGTCAAGCTTTGAAGACTCTTCCCGAACCAGATTCATGGCGTCAGCCGTGTTATTCTTGGCCTTTTCGAGATTTTCCTTCGCAAGCCTCTCAGCAATTTTCGCTTCCTTCATCTGTCTTTCGAGCAATCGTGCACGCTCTGCAGCCTGAACCGCTGCATCCTGTGCAAGCTTTTCTGCTTCCTGCGTGAGGCGAAGCGCTTCCTTCGCAGCGATTAGCGCCTTCATCTCTTCCCTGCGCTTTAAGTCCGTCTTGCTAAACGGCACGTATTCCAAGATTGTCATGGAAAGCGGCGCCATCTTAACCGAAATGGATTCCGTTCTGTCATCCCATTCCACTTCCTGGGAAGAAATGGGTTTTGGATTTACCAAACCACTTCCGTCATATTCCTTACTGTCCGTGTTCAAAAGCTCCTTATACTTTCCGGGGATGGGAACGCCAGTCGTGATTACCTGCTCTGCGCCGGAATAATTTGCGATCACCAAGAGAACGTCGTCCTTCTTTTTTCCCCTTCTTGCATAGGTCAGATAGCAGTCATTGGCAGAAATGTTATTGATCCATTCAAAGCCGTCTGGATCGTTATCCAGTTCATATAAAGACTTCCGGGTCCTATATAATGCATTCAGATCCTTCATCAGCCTATTGACGCCATGATGGCCTGGATACTCCAACAGATTCCACTCTACGGCGCGCTCTTCATTCCATTCGTCAAATTCACCGAGATCCTGCCCCATGAAAAGTAACTTCTTACCCGGATGTGTCATCATAAACGCATAGGTAAGGCGCAGATTCGCAAATTTCTGTTCCCGCATTCCAGGCATTTTACCCAACATGCTTGATTTTCCGTGCACCACCTCATCATGTGAGAATACTAACATGAACTTTTCCGTATAGGCATAGATCATGCTGAAGGTTAATTCACCGTGATGATGCGCGCGGAAATAGGGATCATATTTAATATAATCCAAATAGTCATTCATGAAGCCCATGTTCCACTTGAGGTCAAAGCCAAGGCCGTCCTCATCAAGATCGCCCGTAACAAGTGGAAAGGCCGTACTCTCCTCTGCAATGGTCAAAACACCGGGATTTCGTTTTTTCATGATGGAATTCAGGTGCTTGATCATCTCAATGGCTTCAAGATTTTCCTTGCCGCCATAGATGTTCGGAAGCCACTCGCCGTCCTTGCGTCCATAATCCAAGTAGAGCATGCTGGCAACGGCATCCATGCGGATTCCGTCTGCATGATATTTCTCTACCCAGAATAAAGCACTTGCGATCAGGAAATTGGATACTTCCGGTCTTCCGTAATTAAACAGCAAGGTGCCCCAATGAGGGTGAACTCCCTTTCTGGGATCCGCATGCTCATAAAGGCAGGTGCCATCAAACCCGGCGAGGCCATAGTCATCCTTCGGGAAATGTGCAGGCACAAAGTCCAGGATCACGCCAATTCCCGCTTTATGCAATTCATTTACGAAATACATGAAATCTTCCGGTGAGCCATATCTGGAAGTCGGCGCATAATACCCCGTAACCTGATAACCCCAGGATGCATCCAGAGGATGCTCCATGACAGGCATCAACTCTACGTGCGTATATCCCATCTCCTTTACGTATTTGATCACGCCTGCGGCGATCTCACGGTAATTAGGATAGGTTTCCTTATCCGTTCTCTCGAGTACGGAGCCGAGATATAATTCATAGACGCTAATGGGAGCGTCCTGCGCCTGAAACGTTTTGCGTTCCTTTATAAACTTCTGATCTTCCCATTTGAAATCATTCAAATCCGTTATGACGGAAGCCGTGTCCGGTCTAAGCTGAGCTGCATTTGCGTAAGGATCCGCCTTGAGGAACGTGATTCCGTTCTTTAGCTTCATTTCGAACTTATAGTTCGATCCGACGGGAACGCCTGGCAAAAACAGCTCGAATATCCCACCTTCATCAAGCTTTCTCATCTGATGCACGCGTCCGTCCCAGTGATTAAAATCACCGACAACGCTCACGCGCATGCAGTTCGGAGCCCAAACCGCAAACAAAATACCCTCCACGCCATCTATCGTCATGGGATGCGCGCCGAGCTTTTCATAGATTTCATAATGGATGCCGTTCCTAAACTTCTCCGTATCCTCCTTCGTGATCACAGGAGCAAAACGGTAAGGATCTTCCACCTTCCATTCACCGTCATTCTCTTCGATCACCTTAAAGTAATAAGAATCTACCTTTTTGGCAGGGATCAGCGCGGCAAAAAAGCCCATTTCATCCGCCAGCTCCATCTTGGCGTCATAGGCATAATCCGCAAGCTTCCCCGTCTCCTTATCCTTTTCCTTTACCGCCCAATGAACGTATACCTCTTTTGCATTGGGAAAAAATGCCTGCACCAAGGTATTGTTTCCAGCCTTTTGCGTTCCTAGGATGCGATGCGGGTCTGCAGATTCCGAATATACGATTTCTTCGATCAGAGGCCAATTCATTACTTTATACAGTTTTTTATCCATAGTCTAACCCCTTTCCTTCCGGCAGAAACACTGCCTTGTTGTCTTAGGTCAGTTTATTCAGATAAATCATGTAAGAACAGCCCGCTTCTGAGCTTTGGCTCAAACCAAGTCGACTTGGGCGGCATCAGTCTTCCTGCGTCGGCAACCGCAAACAACTCCTGAATGGAGGTCGGATACATGGAAAATGCCACGCTTCCGGGAATCTCGGCACATCTTCTCTCAAGCTCTTTCAAGCCCCTGATGCCTCCGATAAAATCAATGCGTTTATCCGTCTTTGGATCGCCAATGCCAAGGATTGTGGAAAGAAGATGATTTTGAAGGACGGAAACGTCCAGTCCCTCAACGGGATCATCACTCAAGATCTCTCGCTTAGCCTTGAGGCAATACCACCTGCCAGACAGGAACATGCCAAACTCGCCTTTCTTCTTTGGTCTGTATGGCTTGTCCTCATTCGGATCCTGCGTAATTTCAAATACTTCAGATACCTTAGCGAGGAAAGCCTCCTCGGATAAACCATTCAAATCCTTTACAAAACGGTTGTAATCGAGGATTTTCAATTCCTCGTCAGGGAACAGGACCGAAAGAAAATAATTATACTCTTCGTTTCCACTATAAGAAGGATTTGCTTCCCTTCTCTTCTGTCCAACCTTTACCGCGGAAGCACATCTGTGATGACCATCGGCAATATAGATTGCGGGAATCTTCTCAAATGCCTTCTGGATCTCGCTGATCACTTCGTCCTGATCGATCACCCAAACCCTGTGCGAAATACCGTCCTCTGAAACAAAATCACATGCGGGAGCTTTTGCCTTTTCCGCCGCAATGATCTCACGAAGCTTTCCTCCTGCACGATAAGCAAGAAAAATGGGGCCCGTCTGCATGTTGCATACGTCTACGTGGTTGATGCGGTCCAATTCCTTGTCCGCACGGGTATTTTCATGCTTCTTGATTACGTTATTCTGATAATCATCTATGGACGCACAGGCCACAATGCCAGTCTGACTTCTACCGTCCATCACCTGCTCATAAAGATAATAGCAAGGCTTGTCCTCCTGAACAAATCTCCCCTCGGAAATCCATCCGCGCAGCATGCTCTTTGCCTTTTGATAAACTTCCGGCGCATAGGTATCCACCTCAGGTCCAAACTGCGTCTCAGCACGGTCAATTGCGAGGAAGGATCCGGGATTCTTTTTTACTACTTCGCAAGCCTCATGACGGTTGTAAACGTCATAAGGAAGCGCCGCGATTTCTTTTTCCCTGCCGGGAGCCGGGCGAAATGCTTGGAAAGGTCTTACGTTTGCCATAATGATTCTCCTTTTTGCCATAAAATATTCCCATATAGTATATCAAAAAAACACTCTATGCACAACCTTCTTTTTGTGTTAAAATAGGCCCGTAATGAACTTTCGTTTATTACCGAATCATTTCAGAAAGGAACAATGATGATGACTGACGAAAACAGAGAAATCTTAAAGAGAATCAATAAATACGCGGAGGAAGTTTTGGGGGACATCGATCCCCAAAAGGTCCCCGTATCCATGCAGCTCGAAAAGCTGAAACCCGTCATGCAGGAAATTGCTGACGAAAAAGGCATTTCCCTTGAGGATGCCTTCATCCTCTACATGGATATCCAAAGCGAAGCCTCCGTTGCCTCCGATCAAAAGCTCCAAGACCAACTCAAGGACCTTAACATGGGCGGCGACATGCCCCTCCTCTACAGAGACTGAATTTCATCCCTGACCCAAAGCTCTCCCATTCCGGGGAGGGCTTTTTTATTTCTAAGTCCCAGGAAACTTGCGGGGCGTTCTAAGATCATCCGGCGGCTCGCGGGGCGACCTAGATATCCAGAGGCTTGCGGGGAGACTTAGATATCCAGAGACTTGCGGGGAGGCATGGGGCCGGCAGGAGGGGCTCAGAACGGCACGGACTGCACTAAGCTCACCTTCCGCCCTCGGCAAAGACTCACCCTCGATTATAAATCTCGGGTTTCGTCTTATCGGTCGTCGGTTCGCTAAGTGCTGCCGGCTAATTGTTCTGAGCCCCTCCTGCCGGCCCCATGCCTCCTGGCAAGCCTTTTGTCCTTAACAAGTCGCCCCGCATAGTCTCATTTCCTCATCAAGCCGCCCCGCGTAGTCTCATTTCCTCATCAAGCCGCCCCGCGTAATCTCCTACCCTTATCAGGCGGTACCGCGAGGGCCCTGCCAGCCCAACAAAAAAGGCCCTCCCGTGAAGGGAAGGCCTTTGGGATAATTAATTTACTTTACGATGCGAACGCGGAACACGCCGTCAATTGCCTCAAGGCTCTTAACGATGTCTGCGGGAACGGGCGCTTCCACGTCACACATGGTGTAAGCGTAATCTCCGCGAGACTTGTTGGTCATGTTGGTGATATTAATGTTCTTCTCACCAAACGCACCGGTAAACTTGGTGATCATGTTCGCAATGTTCTTGTGGAAGATTGCGATACGGCCTGCCGCACCGCAAACACCCATGTCACATGCAGGATAGTTTACGCTATTGCGGATATTGCCGTTCTCAAGATAATCGGTGATCTCCTGTACTGCCATGATCGCGCAGTTATCTTCACTCTCCTCGGTGCTTGCGCCAAGGTGAGGAATCACGATGCAGCCGGGCTGACCAGCGGTCGTAGGATTCGGGAAATCAGATACGTAACGCGCGATCTTACCGTTCTTGATGCCCTCGAGCACGTCTGCCTCATTGCAGAGCAGATCTCTTGCAAAGTTGAGAATAACAACGTCATTCTTCATCTTTGCGATGGCTTCGCGGTTGATGCTTCCCTTGGTGGAATCCAACAGGGGAACGTGAATGGTGATGTAATCACAATCAGCATAAATGTCATCAACGTTGATCACGTGCTTCACGGCTCTGGAGAGCTGCCATGCAGCATTTACGGAAAGGTAAGGATCATAACCGTACACTTCCATGCCAAGGCTGATTGCAGTGTTCGCAACCTTTGCTCCGATGGCGCCGAGACCGATAACACCGAGCTTCTTGCCCATCAGCTCAGTTCCTGCGAAGTTCTTTTTCTCCTTCTCAGCGGTCTTTGCGATATTCTCGTCATCCTTGTTAGCCTTAACCCACTCAATACCACCGATCACGTCTCTTGCAGCAAGCAGCATGCCTGCAATTACAAGCTCTTTTACGCCGTTAGCGTTTGCGCCGGGGGTGTTGAAAACAACGATACCCTTTTCTGCGCACTTGTCCAGAGGAATGTTGTTGGTACCCGCACCTGCTCTTGCTACCGCAAGAAGACTGTCAGGAAGCTCCATCTCATGCATGGACGCGCTTCTTACCAGAATGCCCTCTGCCTCGTTTACGTTCTGCGTCATTTCATATGCAGACGAAAAATTCTTAAGCCCTACCTGGGCAATGGGATTTAAGCAATGGATTTTCATTATGCATTCTCCTCTTCAAACTTCTTCATGAACTCAACAAGCTTCTGAACGCCTTCAATGGGCATTGCATTGTAGATGGATGCTCTCATGCCGCCAACGGTTCTGTGTCCTTTCAGGTTTACAAAGCCTGCAGCGGTTGCTTCCTTAACGAACTTCGCATCCAGCTCCTCGTTGCCGGTAACAAAAGGAACGTTCATAAGAGATCTGTCTTCCTTGCGTACGGTACCCTTAAAGAGCTTGCTCTCGTCAAGGAAATCATACAGAACCTTAGCCTTAGCCTCGTTGCGCTCCTTCATTGCCTGAAGGCCGCCCATCTTCTTGATCCACTTGAATACCTTACCGCAGATATAGATGCCGTATGCGGGAGGAGTGTTGTACATGCTGCCGTTGTCAGCATGAATCTTATACTTTAACATGGTAGGAGTTCCGGGAAGGGTATCCTCGGTGATCAGATCCTCACGGATGATCACAATAACAACGCCTGCAGGTCCAATGTTCTTCTGAACGCCGCCGTAGATTACGCCATACTTGGTAACGTCAACGGGCTCGGAAAGGAAACAGCTGGAAACGTCTGCAACCAGGGTCTTACCCTTCGTGTTAGGCAGAGTCTTAAACTTCGTTCCGTAAATGGTAT
Source organism: Acetatifactor sp. (assembly GCA_024693365.1). GTDB lineage: Bacteria > Bacillota > Clostridia > Lachnospirales > Lachnospiraceae > Acetatifactor. The sequence continues at coordinate 270,372 of JAILLF010000010.1, forward strand.
TGTTCTCGCAGATGTAAACATAGTCTGCATCCTCGCTGATGGGAAGATCGGAACAATCAGGGATGTAAGAGAAGGTCTTGTCCTCGGAAGAAGCGATCTTGTTTGCCTTACCATAGATTTGCGCTTCCTGATAAGCCTTCTTTGCCCACTGACCGGTTACAATGTAATCAGCAACCTTATTCTTCATCAGGTTCATGGGAATCATTGCGAATTGCTGGCTTGCGCCGCCCTGAAGGAATAATACCTTGTAATTGTCAGGGATGTTCATCAGCTCACGCAGATCTGCTTCTGCCTCATCGATGATTGCCTGATATGCCTTGGAACGATGGCTCATCTCCATAACGGACATGCCGGTTCCCTTGTAATCAAGCATCTCATCAGCAGCTTCCTTCAATACCTCCTCAGGCAGAACCGCAGGACCTGCCGAGAAATTGTAAACTCTTGCCATAACTTTCTCCTCCTGTTATATGCGGATTATTTCATTAGTTACTAGAATATTCTTTCTTGACCCTAAAGTCAAGGCTTTAGTTATTTAAATTGCTAAAAACTTTTTTGTGATTACTTAAAAATCAAAACCGGCGTACCAACTTCCGCCTGCTCGAAGATGATGTCCGTCGTCTCATCCGGCATGTTTACGCATCCATGCGAACCGTTTCTCTTGTAGGTTTCACCGCCGAACTCTGATTTCTTTCGCCAATTGGCATCATGAAGTCCGATTCCTTTATACACCGGCATCCATCTTCTAACGAAGGATGCATATCCGGGGCCTCGCAGAATCCGGTTCTTGTACTTTCCCTGGATGCAGAAAACTCCCTCAGGCGTACCGTGACGAGTCCTTAGGTTACCCGTAACGACTCCGGACGTCACTAGCAGTTCTCCGTCCTTGTAAAAATAAATCGTCTGTTCGGTCATGTCGACTTCAATATAGGTACCGCCGATGTCGTCCAAGCCTCTTACCAGCGTTTGATGAATATACTTGGGCACGTGAGAAGATTTGAGAACCCGAAGCATCTTGTCATTTAAGACCTCACGGAAATACTCCTGCTCTGCCTTGACGTCGATCTCCGTTCCAAAATTCCCTCCCGGAACAGTCACAACGTCTTCCGATTCCCGGCTTGTCTTCAGTTCACGGTCCTTACCATAGGTATGATAGCGTTCACATAGCTCCGCGATCATTTCGTCGGCTGCTTCGAGGTCATAATAATACTCTCCGTTTTCGTCCTTCAGCGGATTGCCCTTTTCATCCTTTGCGATTAGTTTGCTCATGGTTCCGGCATCAAATTGGATCTGCTCCGCACCCATGTCATAGATCAGACCGCATTTCTCCATGGCCTTCAGTTCACGCCACGTGTCAAAGGTATCCTTTTGCGCGTCCGTCATTTCATAATCATAATAACAATCCGCACTCTTTAGGTTAACCGCATTGGTTCCGCTTGAGATCGCGCTGACCAATTCAGACAAGCCCTTATTCACTTCCAAATGTCCGTCAAGCGTACTGGTAAGTTCATATCCGTCATTGTCATACTTCATTTCAAGGATGGGTTTTGTTTCTTCCGCCTTGACGATCGGCAATCCATTCCACCACTCGGAAACCTTTTCCTCGGCAAATGAAATGACTGCGTCTCCGGGATCAATGACAGTTGTTTTTCCGGCTTCAGCCATCCATCCGTTAGTCTTTTGTCCGTTTAGCGATCTGGTCAAGGCTTCAGAATAATCATAGCTAAAAGAAGCATTCTTTAGATCATAAGAATATTCTTGGCCATTCGCGTCTTCGACGACAACCTCAGGGATCTCCAGCCGGCTCACCATCTCCTGATTGACGTCTTCTACAGTCCTCCCCGTACAATAGACACCGTCAATCCAAGTGTTGGGAGCATATCTGTCACGAAAGTATTCCGTGGCGGCACGATGCCCTGCAAAGCAAAGAACTCCCAGGCATGCTGCAGATCCCATTATGATGAAAATCCACTTTTTCTTCATGGTTCTCCTTAAAGCTATTGCTCTCTCTTCTTAAGATCATCTCCGTCAAATACTTCGCTGATCGGAGCTCCTGCAGGAACCATCGGGAACACCTTGTCATCTTCCGGGATCACGACCTCGATCAAAACCGGAGCCTTCAATGCGATCGCTTTTTCAATGGCGGGAGCCACCTCTTCCTTTTTCGTTACGCGTATCGCCTCACAGCCTAACCCCTCTGCAACCTTACAGAAATCAACCTTATCATTCAAAACCGTCTGGGAATAACGCTTTCCGTAGAACAAAGTCTGCCATTGACGAACCATGCCGAGCACGTGATTGTTAATCACGATCTCAATGACGGGAATGTTGTAACGGCTGGCAGTTGCCAGCTCATTCATGTTCATTCTAAAGCATCCGTCACCGGCTATGTTAACGCAAATCTTGTCAGGCTGGCCAACCTGCGCTCCGATGCATGCGCCAAGACCATATCCCATGGTGCCAAGGCCGCCGGAGGAAAGGAAGGTTCTGGGTTGCGTGTATTTATAATACTGAGCCGCCCACATCTGATGCTGACCAACGTCCGTCGTAATGATCGCCTGGCCCTTGGTAATGCGGTCAAGCTCTTCGATCACGTAAGGGCAGGAAAGATTCTCCGTGTCATACTTCATGGGGAATTTCTCTTTCAATTCTTGAATGCGTGCCATCCATTCGCCATTGTTCTTTTTCTCGATCTTGGCGTTCAGATCTCTCAAAACAAGCTTCAGGTCACCGATCAGGGACGCATTAACGCGAATGTTCTTGTTGATCTCCGCCTTATCGATGTCTATGTGTATGATCTTGGCATTTTCAGCAAAACGCTTGGGATTTCCGATCACGCGGTCAGAAAATCTTGCTCCAAGCGCGATCAAAAGATCACACTCACTCACGCCAAGATTGGAAGCTTTTGTACCATGCATTCCTATCATGCCGGTATAGCGCTCGCTGTAGCCGTCAAACGCGCCCTTGCCCATCAGCGTGTCGCATACGGGAGCATCGATCAGATCCGCAATCTCTGCCACTTCCTTGGAGGCTCCGGAGATTACGGCACCGCCGCCGACGTAGATAAAGGGCTTCTTTGCTTCTTTTATGTAAGAAAGCGCCTTTTCCATCTCCTCTTCGCAATAACAAGCCTTCGGCTCAGCGATCACGAGAGCCTTGGGTTCATATTCACAGGATGCGGCCGTCACGTCCTTAGTAATGTCAACCAGCACGGGACCCGGCCGACCGGATCTTGCAATGTCAAAGGCCTCGCGAATAATGGGAGCAAGATCTTCCACCTTCTTTACGATGTAATTATGCTTTGTGATGGGAATCGTCACGCCAGCAATGTCCACTTCCTGGAAGGAATCCTTTCCAAGACTGGGAAGAGCCACGTTAGCCGTGATGGCAACAATAGGAATGGAATCCATGTATGCCGTTGCAATTCCGGTTACCAGATTGGTTGCGCCGGGGCCGCTGGTCGCCATGCATACGCCAACCTTGCCGGTTGCCCTTGCATATCCGTCTGCTGCATGAGCCGCGCCCTGCTCATGGCTGGTCAAAACGTGACGAATTTCATCACTGTGCTTATATAATGCGTCATAGACGTTCAGGATCGTACCTCCGGGATATCCAAACACGGTGTCTACGCCCTGTTCCTTCAAACATTGAACTACAATTTCTGAACCATTCAAAAGCATTTTCGTTTCTCCTTGTATTCTAAAGTGATCTGAATTACTTCTTGGGAACTTCAAGAACGGCGCCTCTGTTGCCGCTGGTCACAAGCTCGTGATATCTTGCAAGATAACCCGTCGTTACGCGAGGCTCTCTGGGCTGCCATTTTGCACGGCGCTCGGCAAGAACATCGTCAGACACAAGGACGTCAAGCTTGTTGGCTGGAATGTCTACGCGAATGATATCGCCTTCCTCCACAAGGGCAATCGGTCCGCCCACGGCAGCCTCAGGTGATACGTGACCGATGGATGCGCCTCTGGAAGCTCCGGAGAAACGTCCGTCCGTGATCAGTGCCACGGAAGAACCAAGTCCCATGCCTGCGATTGCAGAGGTAGGATTCAACATTTCTCTCATGCCGGGGCCGCCCTTAGGTCCCTCATAACGGATTACCACAACGTCTCCGGGAACGATCTTGCCGCCCTTGATGGCTGCGATCGCGTCCTCTTCACAGTCAAATACTCTTGCAGGGCCTTCATGCACCATCATCTCGGGAACAACTGCGGAACGCTTTACAACGCCGCTGTCAGGTGCCAGATTCCCCTTAAGAACGGCGATTCCGCCGGTCTCGGAATAAGGATTTTCAACGGGACGGATTACCTCGGGATCCATGTTCACGCAATTCTTGATGTTCTCACCGATCGTCGTTCCGTTGACGGTCATGCAATCAAGATTCAGCAGGTTCTTCTTGGTCAATTCATTCATTACCGCATATACGCCGCCTGCCTCGTTAAGATCCTCCATGTAGGTAGGGCCTGCAGGTGCCAAATGACAAAGGTTCGGCGTCTTTGCGGAAAGCTCATTGGCAATGTCAAGATTCAGGTCAACGCCAGCTTCCTTTGCAATTGCGGGAATGTGAAGCATGGTGTTGGTTGAGCATCCAAGCGCCATGTCTACTGTCAACGCATTCAAGAATGCATCCTTCGTCATAATGTCGCGGGGCTTGATATCCTTCTCGACAAGCTCCATGATCTTCATGCCGGCATGTTTTGCCAGACGGATTCTGTCAGAATATACGGCAGGAATGGTTCCGTTGCCGCGAAGTCCCATTCCGATTGCTTCCGTCAAACAGTTCATTGAGTTTGCAGTGTACATGCCGGAGCAGGATCCGCAGGTAGGACAAACCTTTTCCTCATAGAGGCAAAGCTCTTCCTGCGTCATTGTGCCTGCCTCCACGCTTCCAACCGCCTCGAAAATGGAGGAAAGGCTCCTCTTCTTCCCATGAATGCGTCCAGCCAGCATCGGGCCGCCGGATACAAAAATGGTGGGAATGTTCAGTCTTGCGGCCGCCATCAAAAGACCGGGCACGTTCTTGTCACAGTTCGGGATGCATACCAAACCGTCAAATCCATGCGCCAGAGCCATACACTCGGTGCTGTCCGCGATCAGGTCACGAGTCACCAGGGAATATTTCATGCCAACGTGTCCCATGGCAATGCCGTCACATACGGCAATTGCAGGGAACATGATGGGGGTACCGCCTGCCATGGCCACTCCCATCTTTACGGCCTGTGCAATCTTATCCAGATTCATGTGACCGGGAACGATCTCATTGTAAGAGCAAACAACGCCGATGAGGGGACGCTTCCTCTCCTCCTCGGTGTAACCAAGTGCATTAAAGAGGCTCCTGTGCGGCGCCTGTGCATTACCAACCTTTACGGAATCACTTCTCATACCAACGTTCTCCTTTTGAAAGTATTTTTTCTTCCTTTTTTCGAAGCCAAGGCATTGCCTAAGCAGCAAATTACTTGATTCTCTCAGTAATCAGATCTCCCATCTTTGAGCAGCCAACCTTGGTGCATCCTTCGGACATAATGTCTCCGGTGCGGAAACCATCCTGAAGCACCTGCTTTACGGCCGCATCGATTGCATCCGCTTCCTTGTCAAGATCAAAGCTGAATCTCAGCATCATGGAAGCACTCAAAATCGTGGCTATGGGATTTGCAATATCCATTCCGGCAATGTCTGGAGCACTGCCGTGGCTCGGCTCATACAATCCAAATTTTGTGTCATTTAAGCTTGCACTGGACAGCATCCCTATGGAGCCGGTCACCATGCTGGCCTCGTCAGACAAAATGTCGCCAAACATGTTCTCGGTCAGGATCACGTCGAACTGAGCGGGATCCTTCACAAGCTGCATGGCACAGTTGTCAACGAGCATGTGCTCTAAGGTTACCTCCGGATAATCCTTTGCGACCTCTTCCACAACCTTTCTCCAAAGTCTGGAGGAATCCAGCACGTTCGCCTTGTCAACGCTAGTCACCTTCTTGCGACGTTTCATTGCCACGTCAAAGCCTTTGATTGCAATACGTCGAATCTCATTTTCATCATAGGTCAGGGTATCAATGGCCTTCAGAACGCCATTTTCCTCGATGGTCTTTCTCTCTCCAAAATAAAGACCGCCGGTCAATTCTCTCATGATCAGCATGTCAAAGCCCTTACTGCTGATCTCCTCCTTTAGCGGGCAAGCTCCGGAAAGCTCCTCATAAAGGACTGCGGGACGAAGGTTTGCAAACAGGTTTAATGCCTTTCTGATCTTTAACAGTCCAGCTTCCGGTCTAAGGTTCGGTGGAAGCTTGTACCAAGGGGAAGTCGTCGTGTTGCCGCCAATGGACCCCATCAGTACTGCATCTGCAGCCTTTGCCGTGGCGATGGCCTCATCCGTCAGGGGTACTCCGCAGGCGTCAATGGACGCGCCACCCATCAAAATGTCAGTGAAATTCATTTTGTGGCCATACAATTGCGCCACCTTGTTCAGTACTTTCTTTGCTTCCGTGACGATCTCAGGACCAATTCCGTCTCCCGGAATGCAGGTAATCTTTAATTCCATCCCGTTCACTCCTTTTCATGCCATATGCATATTTATACATTCATACTATTCTACCCTATTTCCCTCAAGATTTCAACTAAAAAAAAGGACAACGCCAAAAGCGTCATCCTTAATCCTAATTTTTCTTATTCGTTTGCCTTCTCAACCTTTGCGATGGCGGATTTGTCCATGGGAATGCGGCAGTTCTTGTTGTTTCCGAACTCAACGATCACGGTATCATCCGTAATGTCAATGATGATTCCGTAGAATCCGGAAGACGTCATAACGCAGTCGCCAAGCTCTAAATTGGAGAGCATGGCTGCCATGCGCTTCTTCTCCTTACTGTTGGGACGTAAAATAAAAAACCAAAATGCCAGGAAAAGCAAGCCATACATAATGATCATGCTTCCAATGCTGCCCCATCCGGCCGCAGCCATGTCAGCCTCTGCTGTCAAAAATATTGCCATAATGAATCCTCCGTTAACAATCATTTACAAACAATAGTAATCATACACGTAAACAAGCATTTCGTCAAGGTTTAAAACCAGATTCCGCTACGCGATTTTTCCCAATCTGCTTTTCTGCCGTGGCGTCGCCATACTGTTAGTCCAGCGGCGTCGCCATTCCCTCAAGCTTGCGTATTTTATATGCGACAAACTCTCCCTTGTCCAAGCTGTCCCTGATCTCTTCCATCATCTTATTATAAAAATATAGGTTGTGAAGCACGCACATACGCATGCCGAGCATCTCCTTTGCCTTTAGAAGGTGACGCACGTAAGCGCGGCTGTATCTGCGGCACGTCGGGCATTGGCATCCTTCCTCAATGGGTCTTCCGTCAAGCTCGTATTTAGCATTAAACAAATTAATTTTGCCATGATTCGTATAGAGATGTCCATGGCGGCCATTTCGGGTAGGATACACGCAGTCAAAGAAATCCACGCCGCGTTCCACAGCCTCAAGAATGTTTGCAGGCGTTCCCACCCCCATCAGATACGTCGGCTTCTCTTTGGGGAGGTAAGGAACCACCTCCTCGAGCACGTGATACATCTCCTCATGGCTTTCCCCAACCGCAAGACCGCCTACCGCATAACCGTCCAAGTCAAATTCAGAGATGCGCTTTGCATGTTCAATCCTTACGTCATCAAAGACCGCACCTTGGTTGATTCCAAACAAAAGCTGGGAAGGATTTACCGTATTCTCCAGGAAATTCAGTCGCGCCATTTCCTTTTTGCATCGTTCCAGCCATCTGGTCGTCCTCTCGACGGAGGCCTGCACGTAGGAACGCTCCGCCTTACTGGAAGGACATTCATCAAATGCCATGGCGATCGTCGAGCCAAGGTTGGACTGGATCTGCATACTTTCCTCCGGCCCCATGAAAATCTTTCTTCCATCGATATGGGAATTGAAGAAAACGCCCTCTTCCTTTATTTTCCTAAGGCCTGCCAGGGAAAACACCTGGAACCCGCCGGAATCCGTGAGGATTGGCTTCTTCCAGCTCATAAACTGATGTAATCCGCCAAGCTGCTTGATAATCTTGTCTCCGGGCCTAACGTGCAAGTGATAAGTGTTAGATAGCTGCACCTGCGTTCCAATTCCTTCCAGGTCTTCCGTAGACACGGCCCCCTTGATTGCCGCCACCGTTCCGACGTTCATGAAAACCGGTGTCTGTATCGTTCCGTGAACCGTCTCAAATTCCGCACGTTTTGCCCGTCCCTCTTGCTTCAAAATCCTATATTCCGCCATAAATATGTTCTCCGTTCAAAATAATCCCGCCCGAACGGCGTTCCCTTCGTACAATCAGCCCTTTGCGCTGACACAAAGGGCTGACCGATCAAACCTCCAATAAATTATCAACGTTCGTCTTATCCACGATCTTTGACCTGCAACTCATGAACTCAGAAGGCAGTGCCTCTCCGGTAACCAACGAATTGTACATCCAGATAACGGGGTCGTGTCCCTGTCCAAACGGATCCTGTCCGATAGCCGCCACAATGATTCCCTTTTTGATGTAACGGAAGATTCCCTGCGTATGATCATATACCACAAGCTTGATCTTTAAGCCGCTGTCTTCCACGGCCTTTGCAACGGCTTCCGGAGTTCCTGTCGTAACGTAGATTCCCGTCAGGTCAGGATGTTCCTTCAGATACTCCGTCGTCTGCGCATAAGCTTCCTCCGGATAAAGAGCTCCCATTTCAGTAAAAATCTCGATCTTATTATAGTTTTCAAAATACTCTTGAAATACGTCACTTCTTATGCGGGCCTGGTCAAGTTCCCTGCTTCCTTCAAAAATAAGAACCTTCCCCTTTTTCCCTATCGCATTTATCATAAGCTTTGCGGCAAGCAACGCTGCCTCTGCGGTATCGGGCTGGAAAATTGCCTGTCTAAGGTTGGTGCTGCCCGTGTCCGTATTAATCACGTAAACCTTTTTCCCCTTTGCCACTTCCGCTTCCAACTGCTCATCAATTGTGCCAACAAGGAATCCCGGCATAACGTATCCATCAAAATCTTCCTTCATCATACGTTCCATCATCCCTGGCATTTCCTGCGTCATGATGTCCCATTTGGGGAAATAGGCATATCTGACGATTGCGCCATGGGATTCCAGCTCTTTCTTTGCATATACGGTTCCTCGGCGAACGGCATGCCAGAAATCATTGTCATCAATGCAGAATACGCCAATTCTGATCTTCTTTGCCGCCTTCTTTTTCACGGGTTCCACCGCCGTCGTGAACTGACGCAGCAGCTGCTCCAAATCGCTAAGCATCTGATTTAAGTTTCCGGCGTTGTCGATAATATTCTGCGACACTTCTGAAGTCTGTTCGGACACCTGGGAAATCTCCTGCGTTCCAGAAGTGATCTCCTCAGACGAGTAATAAGCCTGCTCCGCACGTTTCTTGGTCACTACGGAATTCTTCGTAATCTCGTCGATCTCCGTCATAATAATCTTTGTCTTTTCGTTGATGACGCCTGCCTGACGATCTATGTCACGGAAGGAAGCGCTGACAGCGTCAAACTCCTTCCTGCCTTCATCAAACACCTCAACACAGCCCTGCAGACATTCAGCAACCTGGTCACTGCTTTCGATGATATTGTCTAGGATACCATTGATCGTTCCAATGCCTTGCTGTGTTTTGGCCGACATAACGCCCATCTCTTTCGCCACAACCGCAAAACCGCTTCCTGCCGATCCAACCCTGGCTGCCTCAATGGATGCATTCAGTGCCAGCATCTTTAAGGATTCACTGATGCTGACAATAAAAGCGCCGATCTCATTGATTTCATTGATCTTGTCGTTGAACTCCTCCAGGATCTTCTCACTTCGGTCCAGATTCTCGGAGACTGTTGTCATCTTGTTTTCATAATTCTCCATGCTGGCAACGCCAGACTGACAGCTCTCTACCGAAAGCGCAAGCAAGTCTCCGATCTCCTTCATGGAGCCGTCGATCTCCGTCAATTTCCCGGTATTGTCCTCGATCAGATCCAGACAGGACTTTACCAGTTCAAGCTGTTCCTCAACTTTATCAACAACGCTCGCAAGGCTCTCCGTAATCCTTTGACTGCCCTCCCGGTTTAAGTCTGCGCCGTGAGACAACACGTCGATGGAATCTGACAGAATCACGACATTATTCTTGGTGGACTCCAAAAAAGTCAACATATTATTCTTGATAACGTTTAACGCGCTTGCAAGGGAGGCCATGGAATCCCTTCTGTTCATGCTGACTTCAACGTCATCCAGATCCATGCGGCGCTTTTTGATCAGCTCCGCCTGCTTCATTAATTCCTTTTTGCGCATCCAGTCCATCAAAAGATATAACACTAATGCAATAATGATAATGGCTTCAAATACGATAAAGAATATTTTCATATGTTTTACCCCCATTATTGCAACAATTATATCATTATTTCCAGTTTTTTTCAATGAATTTTATGGAATCCTTTCTTGCCACAAGCCCCAAAATAGAATATAATTATTAGCGTTTACGAAATATTATTACGCTAATTTCCCGATGACTTCGGGATACGGAAAGGAAAACCACATGGCCGGATCATCTTTTGGAACCATTTTCAAAATCACTACTTGGGGCGAATCCCATGGAAAGGCTCTTGGCGTCATTGTTGACGGCTGTCCTGCCGGACTTGCGCTTTCCGAAAGCGACGTTCAGGCCTATCTTGACCGCCGCAAGCCCGGAACCAGTGCCCTTACGACGCAACGAAAGGAAGACGATCTCGTCGAGATCCTGTCCGGCGTTTTTGAAGGAAAAACAACCGGCACTCCCATTTCCATGATTGTCCGCAATACTTCCCAGATTTCAGCCGATTATTCCGACGTGGCCTCCTATTATCGCCCGGGGCATGCCGATTATACCTTTGACCAAAAATACGGCTTCCGTGACTATCGCGGCGGCGGCCGTTCTTCCGGCCGTGAGACCATCGGCCGGGTAGCTGCAGGTGCCATTGCCAGCAAGCTTCTCTCTGAGCTTGGCATTACCGTCAAAGCCTACACAAAATCCATTGGACCCATCGAAATCGATCCGGCAAACTACGACGAAGCCCTTCGCCTCATCACGCCCACCTGCATGCCTGATGCCATTGCAAATGAAAAGGCCGTTGCCCATCTGGCAAAGGCCCGGGAAGAAATGGACTCCGTAGGCGGCTGCATGGAATGCGTCGTGGATGGACTTCCGGCGGGCGTCGGCGATCCCGTGTTTGAAAAACTTGACGCCAATCTTGCAAAGGCAATCATGTCTATCGGCGCCGTGAAAGCCGTTGAAATTGGCGACGGCGTACTCGTTTCCAAGAAAAAAGGCAGTGAAAACAACGATGCCTTTCTTTCTGGAACAGGCACAGGTTCTCCTGCCATTACCAAAGCCACAAACCACGCAGGAGGGATCCTGGGCGGGATCAGCGACGGATCACAAATCGTCCTTCGCGCCCACGTAAAACCCACGCCGTCCATTTACCAAAAACAGCGTACCGTAAATCAGTCCGGGGAAGAAATTGAAATCCAGATCAAAGGCCGCCACGATCCCATTATAGTGCCCAGGGCAGTTGTTGTCATGGAATGCATGACCGCCATCACCATTTTAGATGCCATGTTAGTTGGCGCAAGTTCTAAGCTAACAACCCTGAAAGACATTTATAGGCGATAATGCCATATTGGAAAAGCCCCTTCACTCGAAGGGGCTTTCAATCTGTCATCACATATTTTGCTGCTTTTTCTCATATCGTTTTTTCAGCTGAAGATTCATGACTGCCGTATGCTTTCGATCTACCAAGTAATGCACTATTCCAACAAAGAAATAAATGCCACCTACTGCGAGGAGTATCACGAAAAACGTCAAAGGCGTCAACTCACACCATTCAAACTTGATGATCAATCCCAACGTGATAAAAAACATAAGAATAAAATGCAATACCCAAAGAGCGAACGACAATCTGACATCAGAAGGATCTATGCACAGGAAAATGGCCGTCGGCAATGCAGTAACAAACGCACATAACAGTATTTGCCATATCATTCCATTACCAACGTCTCGCCCGGATGCAGACAAATAAATAGCGGCACTAATGGTCAGACCTGTTGTTGTATTTACAAAATAATGCAATAAGGAAACTAAGAATTCTTTTATCACGCTTCCACCTCCTGCCCACTCAGTTTTGATTTCAGATTACGGACGTATTGTCTGGAGATCAAGATTTTTTCACCATTTTTCAGATGCGCCTCCAGCTTGCCGTTAAACATCGTCGTAAGATAATCTATCTTTTCCATGTTTACGATCAGGGATTTGGAGCATCGCATAAAATCAAAAGGTCCAAAAACGTCCTCCAGCTCATACAATTTGTTCTTTATTTCATAGACCTCGGAATTGCAATATGCAAAAACACGGTTTTCATTTGCCTCAAAATAATATACGTCCTGATAATTTAGACGAACGATCTTATCATCCTGATAACCAGTCAATTCCGTATTTGCCGTTTGAAAAGCGAGCAGCGTGGAAATCAGGCGCGGATCCGGCGATGCGCATCTAACAATGATCACGTCTTCATCATTCGGTTTGGGGGATTCGATAATTATTCTCATGACGTTTCTCCGTTTAAAATGAACTTGTTACGGGGTTGCAACTGAGTCATTCTCCTTCGGTCATAATTATACTGTAACACATATTTCTTTATTACGCAAATGAAAAGCTCCCCTGTTTAGGGGAGCTTCCCTTATCAACGTTTCCCTATTATCTGACTTTCAAAGTAGTCTCGTCGGTATACGTGGTATATCCAAACGTATTCATTACCGCACATCTAAACTTCATGTTGTTCGTGGTCGAGTTACCCTTTACAGTCATGGACTTTGTCCCTACGTTATAGAAGTTCGTGCCCGAAGTCAGGTTCACCCACTTTCCGGTGCTGTTATTATAATATTGCCAAGTGTACCTTGAAATGGTGCCTTCAGCAGTAACTTTCAGTAAAACCGTTGCTCCGGAGTTTACGTAGACCGTACTGTCTGGCTGACTGGTGATTTTAGCAACAACTTTGAGGTTGACGTCATCCGTATTGATCGTTTCCGAACCACTCGAGATAACGCAACGGAATCTCCCGGAATACATGCTCTCATCTACCTGGAAACGCATTGTGCTGCTCTGCGCGCCGCTGAAATTAACGTTTTCCCATCTGGATCTTTCCCTGTTATATCTTTGCCACTGATACTTAGCGCCTGCACGATTTGCGGTGACTTTCAGGGTTACGTAATCTCCAACCGCACCCGTCACGCGACTTTCGGGTTGATTTACGATGTACAAATTTGAAATTTTTGCTTCTTTTGCAAAGGTTGCGCCGTCGCTTTGATAAACGTTGCCACGCTTTGTAACTGCGTATCTGGGAGAAACGACGTTACAACCGGTAAGATCCATAAAACCATCAAAATCAGAAATTGCAGCATAATTTGCCTTTGCATGGATTACGGAATTCTTCACAATCAGACGCTCTCCAGACTCGTCGCCGCAAATAGCCCAGCTTTTAAAAGGAACACGCGTATCTTCCATGTTAACGTCTATGTTGGCATTATCAATTGTCAACTTGCCTCCGTCCGTCACGTAAATGCCTACGGTCAAAGGTGCACCACCTTTCGAATCCTGCGCAATGGTCAATTTCCCTGGGCCAGTAATTGTCGTATCTGCTCTCAGAGTAAAATCTCCTCCATAAACAGCTACGTCCTTTTCCACGCAAACAGTTAGTCCCTGTACTGAGCTGATAACGTACGGCCGACCCTGGCAAGCTATGGACGCTCTTTTTAGGGTAAGCTTTTTTGCATTTGCATCGTACTTAAATAATGCGTTTTCAAACGAACTATAGCCGCTGCGATATCCCTGTCCATATAAATACAACCGTTCGTTAGCCGCTTTTACCGTAACGGACGGCAAAAGGATCACGGCCATCATGGCAAAAGCCGTCGCAAAGCACAGAAGCTTTTTGTAAAGTGATTTAATTGTTTGCTTTTTTGATTTCATTTTTCTACCCTCTTTTTCTTATTTAATTTCTAACGTTTAGCGTGGTCCCGTCCGTACAAACTGAATATCCAAATCTATTCATAACAGAACATCTAAACTTCATTCCCTGAGTGCTTGAATTTCCCTTTACTTCAAGCTGATTCGTATTGACGCCGCGGAAATTACCGCCTTCGGTCAGACTTAACCATCTTCCCGTGCTTTCGTTATAATACTGCCACGTATATCTCATGATGGTGCCTTGCGTAGCAACGGAAAGTCTTGCAGTTGATCCGGAATTAACGTAAATCTGACTTGCAGGCTGGTCTGTTATCTTGGCTACGACTCTGAGATTTGCCTCATTTGAGATTAGCGTTTCTTCGCCATACGTTAAAACACAACGAAATCTCCAGGAATACATGTCTTCAGTAACGGTAACGGTCAATCTGTTCGTCCGTGCACCAGAGAAGGTCACGTCTTCCCATCTTGATTTTTCTCTGTTATACCTTTGCCACTGATATTGCCAAGGCCTAAGACTTGTTGCCACCTTAAATGATACGTAATCTCCAACGGGGCCATCCACCTGATATGCCGGTTGCTGCGTTACGTAAAATGATGAAATCCTTACTTCTTTTGCATAATCATTACTTGTAGAGGTCGCATATATGGAACCATTTCTAACAGATCCAAATTTAGGAAAAACAATGCTGTCATTTTGAATCGATATTCCGCCTCCAAAATTAGCAATTGCAGCCGTCCTGCCCTTTGCTGAAACCACGGAATTCCTAATGACCAACGATTCCCGATAACCCTCTCCAAGAATGGCTGCGCAAGTTCCGCGGCTGGCCTGCGCCGTTAAGTCTAACTTTGCGTTTTCAATCGTTAAAGTACTGCCGTTTACCACGTAAATCGGACGTACCAGCGTAGCCCTGCTTGAATTTGGTACAATTGTCAATTTCCCGGGGCCGGTGATTTTCGTGTTTGCATATATATGAATCTCACCGCCATAAATTGTCGTGTCACTTTCAACGTAAATCCTCAGATCAGGAAGCATATTATGGAGAAACGCCCTATTACCGCAATGTATAGGTTTCCCCTTCAAATAAAGCGTTCTATTATCATAATTAAAATAATATAAATCCGTATTTCTCGACCGTTGAATCCAGCCAGTATCAAAAAACTGAACCTGAGGATCAAGATAAACAGCTTTTAACGGAAGTGACGGTAACAGAATCACGCTCATCATTATAATCGCCGCAGAAATACATAAAAGCTTTTTGTAAAGTGACCTTACGCAATGTTTTCCCATATTCAATTTTCCCCCTCTTTTTTATTCATCACGGCCAGCGCCGAAATGATCCCCCAATTATCGTTTCCGCACTTCGTTTATTTTCGTTAAGCTTTTAATCGTAATCTCCTTTGCCAGCTTTTTACCATTGCTTTCATAATAAGAACCATTCATCTTTTTAACAACCGACGGATAAGTCACGTTACAAAACGATAGCAGAATTCCTCTTCTAAAATTAGAAATTGCGCCCTGCTCTCCTTTGGCATGAAGGTTGGAATCCCTGACAATCAGTTGTGAATCTATACCTCCCAGAATAGCCCGGCTTCCAAAGATTTCGCTCAGATAGGAAGAAGCACTTACGTCCACGTTGGCATATTCAATTGTTAACTTGCATCCGGGATCCACGCCGATTGCCATGGGAAGAACCGTATACTCCGAGGACGGAACGATGGTCAGCTTTCCCGGTCCCGTGATCGTTGTGTCTCCGCTCAGGCTAAGATAACCGTCATAAATGGTTACGTCCTTTTCCAGATAGATTCTTAACCCTTTTACGTTGCTGCTTAAAAAACAACTTTCGAAGCAATGATAGTTTCCCCCTTTTAGGGTGAGAGTTTTGGTTGCCAAATTATATTGTAACTGGCTTGTATTGACTGACCGACTAATCGTTCCGCCATAATATAATTCGATACATTCTTTTGTTTTCGTGGTGATTGCATTTGCCGGAAGTGACGGCACAAGAATTACGGCTAACATCACAATAGCCGTCAAAACACACAAGACCTTTTTAGAATAAATTCTTACGGATCGAGTCCTCATATTCAATTTTCTCCCCCCATATTATAACGCCAGAAATCACTTGCGATTTACAGCGGAATGACAGACAACACCAGAACGCCCATCAGTACTAAGGCCGTAATTAAGTTTATGATCCAATCTTTAACTACGTTATTTTCCATAATCCTTCCTCGCATTCAAATGATAATTCCTATCCTTCTGCGTTTACGTTACTTAAAAATCCAAATCCATTAAAACAAATTATAAAAACATGGTCAATGCAACTTACATTTACGTAAAAGCAACTTATTTTGCAGTAAGTTGCCTAAACAAAAATGAAGAGATTGCCGATATACAATCTCTCCATTTTTTATAAAGTGTATTCAATTAGCACAATTTAAGCACTTCTTTTACTTCCCGCCCTCGGGAAGGTCAAATTTTTGCTTGTCATCCTCACGAATCTCTTCCCCAAGCTGAAGCTCGATGAGTTTCAACTCCTTCGAAGCCGTGATCGTATGTTTGCAACCGGCTCTCATCGTAATGATGTCGCCCTTCTTTACGTTGCTCCGCCGGCCATCCAGCGTGGCCGTACCCTCGCCGCTGATCACGATCCAAATCTCATCACGGTTCTTATGGCTGTGATAATTCATCGAATTTCCGCGATTCAGCGTAACCTTTAACGTCATGCTGCCGGATTCAATGTCCAGAACCTTGAAGGTTCCCCAACTCTTCTCCGCAAAACGGACCTTTTCATCAAACTCATCCACAAAAGGCTTGATAAAGGTACTCGTCTCCTTATCGCTGACCAAGATGCCGTCCGGAGACGCCGAAATCACAACGTCATGAAGTCCCATTGCCAAAATGGGTACGTCCATCTCATTTAAGATCTGAACGTCCGTTGAAGTCTCGTCAATGACACCCTTACCGATAATCGGATCCGATATGGCCTTGGAAAGCGTATTCCAGGTTCCCATGTCAGCCCATTCACCGTTAAACTTCATTACCTGACAATTCAATTCCTTCTCAACAACTGCACAGTCAAAGGACTGCTCCTCAAATTCCAGATAATGATCCAAAAGATCCTGATACTTATAGTATCCAAGCAACTCTTCAGCCTTATCAAGCACGTACTGAAGCTTCATGGCAAAAACGCCGCCATTCCACAGCGCGCCCTGCTCAATGAACTGCTTCGCCTCATCCCGGTTAGGCTTCTCCTTAAAGGTTTTCACCATGGCAAGCTTCTTGTCGCCATCCGGAATGATATAGCCATACTTATCTGCATTGTGCGTCGGAACGATTCCCATCAGCACAATATTCGCATTTCCATTCTCTGCCTGATACTGCAGCGCAATCAGCGCCCTAAAATAATCCGACGTAACCAGCGGATCCACAGGACATACTACAACCGCCTCCGTCGGCCTCACGCCATTCTTTTCAACAAGATATGCTGCCGAAAGCGCAATGGCCGGGAACGTATCCTTCCTTACCGGCTCCACACACACGTCCACGTTTGCTCCCAGCTGATCATAAATCTCCGAAAGCTGCTTCTTGCTCGTGGCAACAGTCACGTGCGTCGAAATTCCCACGTTATTCAATTGTTTGTAAACTCTCTGAATCATGGACTCATAGGAACCGTCCCGATTCTTAAATAGCTTCAGAAACTGCTTACTTCTAATGTCATTGCTCAAGGGCCACAGGCGCTTGCCCGACCCACCGGAAAGTAAAATAATATTCATAATGCTACCCCCGACATTATAAGGTCACTAGAATTATAATACTGCTTTTGGGATGGATAGTCAAGGCGGAAACGGAAGTACCATCATTTTTTGAAGTGGTTTTTAAGTTTTGCCAATCGTGGTCGAACATATTCATACCAAATGAATCTTCTTTCATTTCTTCTTAAAAAATTAATGGTATCTTCGTAATAATTCGTTATCATTTTTTCATTTTCAGGTCTAACGCCTACCTTAAAAATACTGCTAATAAATTCATTTCCAATGACACACTCAAATCCGAACCTTCGCAGGGACTCCTTCAGTGTATCCAAGGTAAAGTACCGCACATGTGCATTCTGTAAGCTTTTCACGAAACTGCCATATGTTTTAAAAGTGTTTTTTACGCCCGGCAATTCCACGTAAATTATGCCATCCTCATCTAACAATTTCTTTATTGTGGTCATTTCTTTTTCAATATCTAAAAAGTGTTCCAATACATGGCTCAAAATAATCACATTATACTTTATGTTTCTTTGTAAATGCTTTTCTGCATTCTCCACATATAAATCCAAGCCAAATTCTTTGCCATAATTGATATATTCTCTTCCAAGATCTATTCCACACGTTTGAGCGCCGGTTTTCTCATTGACGGCTTTCAATATTCCCCCGGCTCCAGTCCCTATTTCCAAAACTTTATGGGACGCATTCAAATCGAAATGCTTCTTAAGGAACTCTACAATTCTATTACCATGTTCATACTGGTCTTTAAAAAACGCGTCGCTTGGTCCTTCTGACGCAACATAAAGATTCCTATAATCTTCGTCATAAAAACGATTCAAACTAGTTTGATCAAACATTGGATTTGTCATGATCAATCCACATTTTTTACAGATACAAGTTTGAACGGGCAAACCATACCTATCTTTTTCTGCTAAGACTTCCATAGCAGAATTATCTTGGTTTCCACAAAGGCAACCATAATTTTTCTGAATGTAATAACCGGCAGACATTTTTTTTAGAACTGTGTCCCTTGTAAGCAGTTGTTTTTTAGTTAATTTTATCGCCGGTTTCCCATCATCTCTATATTTTTTTGACAAAACCATAGTCTGCCCCTTTAAAAAGATTTTCTTTAATTCTTAAAAAAAATGCTAATCATCCATTTTGGATTTATTGCCCTTATCTGCCATTTGAATACTTCTCTGCCTTCTTTTCCAAAAAAAACGTTTGACAACATAAGCGATGCGCCTTGTGTAACTACCGTTGCAATTGCCGCACCATACAAACCCCAAAAGTATATGCATGACAGATTAAGGAGCACATTCAACAACATACTTAACGTCGTCGAGGTAACCATTATACTCCCACGGTTGATCATTGTAAAATGTCCCGCCCTCAATGCAGCATTATAAACGAAAAAAGTTCCAAGCACATATACCCGATATATAGGAAACACTTCAATATATTCTGGTTTTAAGACAAGCAATGCATACGGCAGAATTATAAATGAAACCAACACGCCCGCAATGTATAACCATGTCATGACGGAAGTTATCTGCAAATACAATTTTTCATACTCAGCCTTGTCTTTTTCATATAAATACAAGAGTTTTGGGTATACGCTTTCCCTAATCGGCCCTACACCAATCAAAACAATTCCAATCAATTTTAGCGCAAGGGAGTATACTCCAACGTCATCTTTTGAAAGCATGTTTCCAATCATCACAGAATCACACCTTGAATAAATTATGGAACATGAAGTAGCTAAAGCCAACGGAAAGCTTTGTTGTAACAAGCTTTTTATAAACTCAGGTTTTAATTCCCCTTGCTTTAGGCGACCAAATTGATTGACATATTGCTTCCAAATCAATAAAAAACAGATGAATGAAGAGAATAAATTGATTCCTGCGATCGCTACAATGGGCATTTCCCTCGATATTGCAATCAGTTGCAAAACAGCAGCAACAGTTATGGAAATATTACTGGAAATAATTGTTTTCCTGGACTGCAAAATATATTCATAACGATTAGCCATTCCAAATCTCAAACCGATCACAATGGAATTAACCGTTAATAGCATCATTAAAACCTTATATTCCCTACCCTCTGGAGTTATGAAACAATAGATAAGATTGCAAATTAACATTACTGCAGACAAAACTACTCTAGTAATCGTGGCGTTCCAAACAATCTCTCCGTTATCTTCACAATCATATGACTTTTTTAATACGCGAGGATCCAAAAACGCCAACGAAATTTCCATTAACGCAATAATACTTAATGCATATTGATAAGTTCCATAGGCTGATTTTCCGTAATGATTTGCAACTTTAACAGTCAAAACCAGGTTTATCAGTAATATAAACACTTTATCAAACAACATCCAAAATATGTTTTTTATCGTTTTAGTCAATCCATTATTATACATTGTTGTCATTCGTAAACCTTTTATTCAAAATAAGGTCAACAATTTCTCTAATGACGCCCTGTCCACCGTTATGTTTTGCAACATAACGGGATACATTTTTAACTTCATCCATAGCATCAGCTGGACAACATGATAATCCAACAATTTTTAGCGCTTCTACATCATTCAGGTCATCACCAACATAACAAACATTTTCAAGATCAAAGCCTTGCTCTTTACAAATCCTTCGAATTGCTTCCGCTTTATTTTGACACCCTTTTACATAAAAATCTAGTTTTAGTTTTCCAGCCCTTCTTTCATTCAACCCTACATTTTCTCCGGTAATCAGACCAGTTAGGATCTCATGATCTCTCAGCAGGGAAAAACCCATTCCGTCCCTAGTATTAAACTTTTTTAGTTCATCTCCTTTTTCGGAATAATACATTCCACCATCTGTCAAACAACCATCACAATCAGTCAAAAGCACTTTAATCCTCGAATAATCCGATTTGGCTGCTATTCCATTCTTTTTCATCAATTCTTCTATAATGATCCAATCACTTGGCTCATCGATTTCAAAGAAAGAATCCTCCGACATTTCAACTGCTTTTATATTACCGGAAATCCTATTTTGTGAATTCAAAAGATTCTTCTTTGAAGTAATGTAAAATGCGCCGTTTTCGACCAAAAAGCCATCAAATTCTTGTCTCCTAGGCCTTTGAAACACATCATAATTACCAGGAAAGACATATCCATGATCATCCAGCTGCCAATAAAAGCGTTTTTGTCTAACTACGGAAAGAACGCTATCCGTTCCTTCCTCAAAGAAGGTTTCAAAACCTTTGTTTAAGTCTGAAGCCTGCAACAGCGGGGATGTCGCTTGAATAAGAACAATATTATCAAATTCATATGTATTTGCAAATTCAAGCATCGCAAATTCGGTAGACGCCGTATCGGAAGCAGATTCCGCCGAACGACCAATTACCTCTAGATTGCGAAACGAATTTGCTTCCTCTTCCTTAAAACCCTCAATTACGGATTTTATTTGCAAACTGTCCGTTGCTACGTATATTTTATCTAAATAAGCGCATTCACACGCAGCTTTAACACCCCAATATACCAATGGCTTGCCAGAAATTAACTTGATGTTTTTTAATGGAATGGACTTGCTTCCACCCCTAACCGGAATAAATGCTACATTCATGTTTGTCTCCATAGAATAAAACCATTTTATTAGTGTTTTCGATACTTTAGTTTATCTCTTTGAATTTGCTCGATTGGAAGAATCTCTTGATTCTTAAAGGTTAATGATTCATATACTGCATTTAAGTTTCTCACCAGTTTCCGAATGCCATCCGGTTCAAGAGATGCCGCGTGATCTGTCCCTTTCCATGTACGATCTAATGTGTAGTGTCGCTCAATGTACTCAGCCCCTAATGTATACGCGGCAATGTCAACGGCAATTCCCAGATGATGTCCCGAAAAACCAATCGCTCTCACTCGGTTTTGATATTGTTCCTTCATCCTTGTAATTTCCAACAGGCAAATGTCTTTAAACGGAACCGGATATCCGGAAGTGCAATTATACAGGATCAAATCCATTGCCCTGTTTTTCCTTTCAAATAATTGCACTATTTGCTCTTCTTCTTCTCTTGTCGTCATTCCGAATGATAATTGTATTTCACCTTCGTAATTATCGCAGAGCCATTCCAACATTTGAAAATGTGTGTTACATGCAGAAGGTATTTTAATAAATTGCGGTTGCAAAGAAGTGATTTCTTTAGCACTTGTTAAATCCCATACAGAAGTTGAATATATGATTCCAGCATCCTCACACCATTTCTTTAACTGTCTATGCTGATCCAAATCAAACTCAAGGAACTCTCTATGGGCTCCATATGTTTCTCCGTATGCATACGCCGGATTCGGGTGCGGTGCGTTATACTGTTCTGGCGTAAGTAATTCCTTTGGACATCTCTTCTGAAATTTTATGGCATCTGCCTTACAAAAATGAGCCGCCGTTTCAATGAGGTCTTTCGCGATGTCCATGCGCCCCATGTGATTACATCCAGCTTCCGCGATAACAAAAGGTTTCTTATAAAATATCATGTCATTCTCCCTCGTATTATATAGTCATACCCCTTCTTTACCTTTTCTCAAGGTTAGGGTATGCTGTTGAAGATGCTGTGGCTTGGTATCATTCTCCTACCGCACGGACGGTTAAATAAAGGCTCCAACCACAGCCTCTTTGTTACATTGTTAATCAGTTAGATACCGCATGACGGTTTATGTAGAACGAGGTTACGAAGGCAAAGGGCCCTGTGGATCCAAGACGGCATCAAAATACCACAAAGGAGGATTTCCCACATGATTTATGTAGGCATTGATGTTGCCAAGGACAAGCATGATTGCTGTATCCTGGATGCGAACGCCGAGAAGCTTTTCCCGACCTTCACCATCCAAAACAATCAGACCGGATTCGGCGAACTGTACGAAAGGCTGAATTCCGTGACGGGGGACAATTCCGAAATAAAAGTAGGACTTGAAGCCACCGGCCACTATTCACTCAACCTTCTGGGTTCGCTCATTGATAAAGGTCTGACCACCTTCGTTATCAACCCGTTACACACTAATCTTTACAGAAAAGGTCAAAGCCTTAGAAAGACGAAAACGGATAAAGTCGACGCCAGTTCGATTGC